>JAHLLB010000012.1 GCA_020444425.1 bacterium
ATGGTACAATTACTCAGCTCTCACGTCAAGAGCTAATTAGGGATAGGTCCTTAGTCCCATCATCGATCCGCAGGGTCCGGCGAACGGGACATATCGTGTGTTGCGTGGCGGCGCGTGGAATTACAATCCAGAGCGCTGTCGTTCCGCTAATCGCTACTACTATTTCCCAGCGTCCCGGAACCGCAGCTACGGACTTCGTCTGGTTCGCGTGTCTCCCAGTCCTTGAGTTTTTTGTGTTCTGTTTTCTGAGTTCTGCGTTCTGACAGGGGTCCAGGGGCGAACCAAATCCCAGCTCCTTGCTCTGACAGATCGACTACATTTCCGATGGCCGGTGTCCTTCGATACCGGCCTCTTCATTTTGGATGTCGTTGTCTCACCGTGTCTCAGAGTGTCTCATCTGATGCATCAGGAAGTAAGGAACGATGCGGGTTTCCGGCTCATCGCAGGCGTGTAACCGGAGGAATACCATTGAGATGCCGTCGAGGAGTACGCGGACGTATACACTTATACGCATGCGGGGGTGGCGAGTGGAGGCGGCGCACCGGACAATGTCAATCCAGACATCACACAATCACCTTCCCGCGCGTGAGCGCCTGGATGGAGATGGATAAGGGTGATGGATACGAAGAAGGCCCGCGTTAACGCGGCGTACAATCCCACGGACCGGCGATGGTTCGTGGGATTTGTTATACGGGGAAACGGTTAATTGCGGTAGGTGGGGTTAATTCTGGATGCTGACCAGCCAGTCGGATGTGGTGGGCACCAAATAGACCGTGCGTCCACGTATGGCCAGCCGTGCCGCGAATTGCAGGCCAGCGGGTACTGAGCCAAACAGCAAGTGATCCTGCGGAATACTTCCAAGGAACTGATTGTCGTGCTGGAACGCTGTTCCGTAGTCAACACGAGAAACCGTTCGGATCACCACAGGCCCGTCTGACATCAGCTTCTGCAATACAGTGCGGACAGAAGCGGCGTTGTCTCCTGCGGCTGCCAATGCACCGACCAGCGGAATCGTCACCGGATCGCCGCTGATCCAAGTCTGCGGTTGGTCCGAGGCCGAACTGGGATCAGGTCCGGCCTGGAGTGTGGCAGTACACTGCGTGATGCCTGATTGCAACTCGGGAACAGGGAGTTGCGCCGTATCCGCAATCAGTGTCACCAATTCTTCGGTGAACGCGTGAAACGCGGCGCTGCCTGTCGTGTCCGCACGTGTACCGTGTACGACATGCCACAACGCAGCCGCCCAGCCAGGACGGTCGTCTGTCTTCGATCGATCCCACGCTTCCAGGAAACCGATGGGCCCGGCGAGGTCATCCATTGTCGGTTCCTTAACCTGCTGAAGAATCGATGCGATCCACCGATTGTAGGTCACCGCAACGGCCTTGGCTTCTTCGACATGGTCAAGTGTGGATGGTACTTTCCAGATCGGGATGTGACTCTTGAACTCAAGCAGGTTGCGAGTCGCTGGCAAATCATGTACCCATGCTCGAGCCACACGGTTGTAGTTCCGAATCAGCGGAAAGTCACCCTCAACCACTGCGGCATGACGGACAAACAGGTCGTGGTCAGTCTTGGCATTCGCGATGTAGTCAGGAATGGTCAGACCCTTGTCATCCAGAAGATGTCGATCCGCCTTGGTATCCCATTTCAAACTTTGAACTTCAGCCTGCAGGGAGGCGGACAACTTCGCGATTCGCTGCATACGAACACATTCGTCATGGAGATCAACATCGCCAGCTTCCCGCCAATGATTGTTGGCGATGTTGGCGACCTTGGCGATCTTCCCCGAGTGGAGGGCCCCGCTGATCGCATACGTGATGGTTCCAATGCGGTTGCCCAGGCTGCTGACTGCGACGAACGGCAAGGCAGTGAGTGGATCAGCCAACCGATTCTTCGGCGGGGCGTCCTCGCGACGAAAGTCGGGGTACCAGGATGGAGAACTGACAGCGTCCACGACAGCTTCTTGCGTACAGACGATGTAGTAGTCGCCGTCGAAATCTCCGTCCAGCTGCAGCGCGTCTTCGTTGTTCAGATAGATCGTGCCGGGCAGCGCAGATTCAAGGGCGGTGGGTTCATTCCAGACAGCCTGAATAGAGTGTGGATCACGTACCGGATACCGAGACAGCACCACCGGTCCTTCCGGCAGATCACAGGCACAGATCACACCGTCAGGCAGGTCAGCCCACGCGCCCATCCGCCCGGTCAGTTCGATCCCGCCGCCAAGAGCGACCTCGACGAAGGACCGCCGCATCAGCTGCACCAACTGCCGCTGCAGCCACGGATGGTCGGGTTCAACACCAGCTTCCAGGAACGCTTCCGTTTTGGTACGTGCAGGATCGATGTCTTGGGTGCGGCTTGCCTGCCCATGTGACTGAACACCCTCGGATTGAACTGCGCGGTCAAGTCCAAGGAAGCGAAGCGCATTGTCCCTGTTGGACAATGCGCCCTTAATCACATCCAGCCGCTGTTCGGCCACCGACCAAACCGCTTCCAGCGTGTGGTCGTCGAACCACTGTGCAATGCTGAAACTGGACGCGTACCGGCGGGTCTTGGCGATGTCCCGGATACCGAACCAGACGGTCCACGGCTGGTCCTTCGGCGGTGTACCCTTCCCCTTCAGCATCGATCTCGGCAGGATGAAATCAACATCGCCAAGGTCGTCAAGATCGCCATGATTCTGTGGGGGGATCTTGGCGATCTTGCCTTCGCGTAACGGCAGCAGCGTCCCCTTCGCCATCCACTCTTCCCCGGCCACGTCGGATACCAGCCGCACCTGGAGCTGACTGCGAGACAGCCCGAGCTTTTCCAAAAGCGTGGAGTTGATGAATCCCATGCCATCTGCGGTGCCGAACTCGCCGTCATCCACTACGATCCCCTGAACCCCTTCCAGGCGATGAATGCCTTGGTGGCACCCGGAAAAGAAAACGCCCAGGTAGCTCAATGCTTCCTGGGCAGTGGTGAAGTAGCGGTGCAGCCGTTTTCGTACTGTATCGGTGGCGCACCATAGCACACCCTTCTTCAGCGACGATGACCCTCCCAGAACGAAATATCGCTGTCCCTTGTGCTCGATGCCTCCACCAAGCAACGCTTCGCATGCAGCGTACCAGCGATCATCCGGTCCTGTTTCGGGATAAGTAAGCTGTACCCTCAGCAGGTCATCTGGTTCGACTAGCATTGCGGCAATCGTGTCGCGTAAAACAATTGCTGGCAAAGGCTTGACGGTCGTCCCATCAAACGAGTAGCTTGCGACCATCGTTTCATGAACAGCTTTTGCAATGCTCCGCGCATCGGCAAATGATTGTTCAGTGACGTTGACGTTCATGCTTTCTCCTTTCAGTATCTTCTATCAGTTATGTTGTACTACGGGGTGGGCGTAGAACGACGCATAAACACTCAAATGTTTACATATAGGCGGGCGGACAATTTTGACGGAATTTTGCCCTATAGGGTGTTTCCTTTCTCACTACGTTGGAGGCGATCAACAATGGCGGTAGAGATTGACTCGAAACCTCGTGTAGGCATGCCCGCGATCGTCAGAGGAAAGCGCAAGGGCGTAATCACGTCAGTTGATGATTTCCCTGGAGAGCACGGTACCACTCACCTTGTCAACATCGATTACAACGATGATCTGGTTCCGCGGAGTGACACGATCATTTGGGAGTTGGAATCATCTCCCAGGTTGCTTCCTGCTACCGACCTTCCCAATCCCGCACACCGAGAAATGCCACCCGAGGATTTCGACGCTCTGATTCGTGCTGCCCGATGGACCGCCATACAACCGTATTTAGATCCGGATGGAAAAGGTCCGCTTGACCGTCTTCCTGCGACATCCCCCTTCCACGGTGCTATAGAGGTCGAAGACTTCCAGATGGTACCGTTGCTGAAGGCATTGCGGATGCCGCGTGTCAACTTGATGATCGCGGACGATGTCGGCTTAGGGAAAACCATCGAGGCTGGTCTGATCCTGAGCGAGCTGCTGATCCGGCGACGAATCAACCGTGTCTTGATCCTCACTCCCGCATCACTCCGCATCCAATGGCAGGACGAGATGCAGGAGAAGTTCTCACTGCCATTTGAGATCGTGGACCGCGATTCCACCATGCGGCTTAAACGTCGCCTGGGCATCGATGCCAACCCCTGGCGCCTTGACAACAGAATTATTTCGTCATACCACTACCTGCGGCAGCCGGATGTGTTGCAACAATTCCTGAGCGCAAGCGCCTTGAAGGAAGGGAGCGCAAAGCTCCCTTGGGATCTGCTGATTGTGGACGAAGTGCACAACCTCATGCCATCAGCGATGGGCGAGGACAGCCAGCTATGCAAAGCCTTGCGTGAAATCGTTCCCCTGTTCGAGCACCGGCTGTTTCTGACCGCGACCCCGCATAACGGTTACACCCGCTCGTTCACCGGCCTGCTGGAGATGTTGGACCCAGTACGGTTCAGTCAAAAGGACGAACTGACTCGACCCGAACGAGATCGTATACAGCAAATCGTTGTCCGTCGGTTGAAGGGTGAGATCAATGCTCGCACAAATCCACCCCGCTTCTGCACACGAAAGCCACCTGAAGCGATCAAGTTGGATGACGGCCTCGACCCTCGAGAGCTTGCGCTGATCCGGGCGTTTGAGGCATTTCGTCTACGGGTGAGGAGCGTGATCGCGGGAGCCGCAGGCCTTCGCCGTAAGGCGGGAACATTCGCCGTAGAGATTCTCGGCAAGCGTATGCTGAGCGGCCCCATGACCTTCTTGGATTCTTGGCAACGCTGCAGAATGGGAATGGCCGGGGAAGACTTGGCTGATGATCGCGCAGTTGTCGCTGCTGGGAAGAGTGTAGAGGAAGAAAGCGTAGATGACCGCGAAGCTGAAGAACGGACGAACACGGCCTCCACCGTCATCGGTTCCTGGCTGCATAGCTTCGTGGATCGTATCCACGACGAAATCGACGCTATCGATTCTGCTGCACTGAATTTGGGTGTTGATCTCACGCAAACCGTCATTCAGCAGAACCCGATGCACGATGCCCGCTTCGAGGCACTTGTCATTCGCATCGAAGAGTTATTGCGTCATGACGGTTCATGGCGTGACGACGAGCGGCTGATCATCTTCACCGAATACAAAACCACGCTTGATTACCTCATCCGCCGGCTGCGCCATCACTATTCCGATGATGAGACCGCGATTCGCATGCTTTTTGGTGGCATGGACGACACCTCCCGCGAGTTGATCAAAGAAGCCTTCAACGACCCAGACGACAAAGTCCGCATTTTGGTGGCCACGGATGCCGCTGCTGAGGGTCTCAACCTGCAATCAACCGCGCGTTACCTGCTTCACTACGACTGTCCATGGAATCCTTCCAAGCTGGAACAACGCAATGGCCGTCTCGACCGTCACGGCCAGGCGCGCGACGTGCAGATTTTCCACTTCGCCTCCGAGCAGGCATCGGACATCAAGTTTCTGTCCTACCTGATCCACAAGGTCGACCAGATACGTGAAGATCTTGGCGCGACCGGTGACCTGTTTGATCGAATGATGCAACGCAAGCTTATCGACGGTGAGGATGAATCGTTAGTGTCCGGCGATCTTGAACGTGGTATCGAGTTGTTGCGCGACACCACGTCGATCGATGCGGATGATGACATTTCCCCAACTGAAACGGCTGAGGAGTTTACCCAGGATCTGGAAGCCCTCCGTTCTGAGATGGACTACGCCCCTGCACCAGCCGCGGAATTGCTGGACGCAGCGATGTCCATGCGTGGAGGACGACCGCAGTTATCCCACCCGGACGGGCAAGGCCGCTTCGATTTGCTTCATCCCGACCTGGCTGGTTGGAAGGACATGATCGACGAAACAATCCGTAAACAGACACGCCGCAACCAACTTGGCCCAATCCCCAAGTTGACCTTCAACCCCGAGCCGTTCCAGGTGGACATCGGTGGCCGCACGGTCTTCCGGCCGAGCGTGAATACGAAGTTGCTGCACCTTGGTCATCCCCTGGTCCGCAAGGCTATCGGTACTCTGAATCGCCGCCGCTTCGATCTGCAAAACGCTGTCTCACGCTGGACAGTGCGCTACGGCGCTGTTCCAGCAGGTGCTGAAGCCTTGCTCATCCTGTACCTGGAAGAGATGGCTGTCAACGAGTTGCGCGAAACCTTCCATCACTGGATCACCACCGTGCGCTTGCCGGTCATCAATGGGGAACTCGGTGATCCTCTCGATCATGAACCACCTGCAACGTTGAATCAAACAACGCCCTGCCGCGACCACGAATCTGTGGAATCCGCACGCGATCTCGCCGTGGATGTCGAGCTTGACCTGCAGGATTATATCCGAAAACACCGCGATGATCTGACCACGCGACTTCAAAACCAACTTGACGAAGACCGCGAACGAGTCAGTGATGAAGAGCAGCAACGCTTTCGCAGCCGCCAGGGCGAGCTTTCCACCCTGATCGAGGAAAACACCCTTGGGAAGTTGGAGAAGGAAATCAAGAAACTCCGCACCCAGCTCAAGCAAGGTGAATTATTCGGATCCGAATCCGACCTGGACGGCCTGGAACAATCGGTGGAGCAGAAGCAGGAGGAGCTGGAGCGCCGCCGTCTGCACTACGAGGAATTGCGCGCACAGCTGTCCCGTGAACGAAAACGCAGCATGGAGTTGGTTATCCCGCGGCGCTACGCCATGAAGGGGGACGCCCAGATCTTCCCGGTTGCTTTCGAGATTCGTTTCCCGCACCCGGAAGGAGGTGCGCGATGAATCAGGATCACATGAACTGGTGGAGCAACCTGAATCACGGTGGCATGCTGCTCGACATCGAGCGTCTCGGCACGCTCGTCCAAATCGTTCAGGATGAAGAGAAGGGCAAGGAAAAAGCGAAGCGAGAATCGGAAGACCGAATTCGCAAGGATCTGGTTCGACAAGCAATCAACAGTTTCAAGGACGACCCCGACAAACAGCGCACCGAATTTGCCAGTAAGGTATTCATCTGGGCCTGCGGATTTAACGATCAGAACGGCACTTGGCATCGCGGCACGGCCATCGACACCAGCTGGTCACGACGCGGCATCGGCAACGCCAGCATCCGCCCCCAACAGCTCTGGCGTGGCCCCAACGGCGCAACCGTTCCAGTCTTCATCGACAACGCGAAGAAACTCGGTCAGCATCGCGGCACCCGCGTCGTATCCCGCGCGCTGCAATGGCTGCGCAAGGGACGCGAACAGATGGCCGTCATCACCAACGGCCATCAGTGGCGCATTCTCTTCGCCGGACTTGATTACGAAGCCTTTGTCGAATGGGACATTGAACAGTGGTTCTTCGAGGGCGATGTCAGCCCCGAATTCGAGGGTTTCCGCACCATGCTCCACCCGACCTTGTGGATCCCCTCGGAACCGGACAAACCCACCGCCTTCCTACACGCGATCCAGGAGAGCCGCAAGGGGCAATCGGACCTGTCCCTGATCTTGGGCGAACGCGTCCGCCAGGCCACCGAGATCCTGATCCAGGCCCACGCCCCCGCGCTCAACGATCTCGCCAACCGCCCCGACGAAAAGGAGATCTACCGCGCCGCTGTCCGCATGGTGATGCGCATCGTCATCGGCCTGTTTGCCGAGAGCCGCGAAGGCCTGCTGCCGGTGGACAACCCCGTCTACAACAACGCCTACAGCCTGAACGGCCTGCGCGAGCACCTGGAACGCACCCACAAGTCCCGCCTGCGCGAGAGCTATTACGCATGGCCGCGCCTGGTCTCGCTGATGCGCCTGCTCTACCACGGGTCCGACCACCAGGCCTTCCCGGTGCCCACCTACGGCGGCGACTTGTTCGCCCCCGGCGACGAACACAGCCCCGACGGCATGCGCCGCACCGTCCATCTGTTCGAGCACGCGTTCATGGAAGCTGACGTCATGAGCGACTTGGACGTCCGCGAGATGCTGCGCCTGCTCACCCGCACCAAGGTCAAGATCCGCCAGGGTCGCGCCGCCACCTGGGTCAACCAGCCCGTCGACTTCTCCAAGCTCGGCAGCGAATACATCGGCATCCTGTACGAAGGCCTGCTTGACTTCGAACTGAAACAGGCCCGGCCGGACGAACCCATCGTCTTCCTCGGCGTCGGCAACCAACCCGCATTGCCGCTAAACGCCCTCGAGGCCATGGACGACAAGGCCGTCGCCGACCTGCTGAAAAACGAAAAGAAAGCCGCCCAGGATGACGGCGGCTCCGATGACGCCGAGGAACTGGCCGAAGCCGAAGAAGACACCGCCGAAACCGAATCCGGCGACGAAGCCGAGGATGAATCCGGGGACGAAGACGGCGATGACGACACCCCCGACACCGAAGCGGATGAGGACAACGACACCACCGACGACACCCGTTATTCCTTCGAGACCCGCGCCTGGCAGTGGGCGGAGAATGCGGTCATCATCGGCATGCTGGTCAAGAAACCGCGCGGCAAACTGACCCCGGAGAAGCAGGACCAGCACCAGCAGGCCATCCAGCGCCGGGCCAGGAAACTGATCAGCAAGCTTGTCCTTCCAGACGAATGGTATCTCGTTCGTTGGGGCGGCACACGCAAAGGGTCGGGCACGTGGTACACACCGCCACAGCTCGCCATCCCCACCGTCCACCGCACCCTGCAGCCGCTCTGCTACGATCCGCCCGAGATCAACGACAAACCGGACCGCAACGCCCCCGCCTCCAACTGGGTGCCGAAGGTCCCCGAAGCCATCCTGAAGCTGAAGGTCTGCGACCCCGCCTGCGGGTCCGGATCCTTCCTGCTCGCGGCGCTGCGCTACCTGACCGACGCCCTCTACGAATCGCTGATCCTGCACGACCGCGTCAGGGACGTCGGCGAGCGGTCGCTGCTGGAACTGATCTGGGATGACGACCACACCGAGCTGCTGAGCCAGGAAACCGTCCCTGTCCGCTACGGCGACGACAGCTTTGAGTTGCGCACCAAGGTCATCCTGCGTCGCTACGTCGTCGAGCGCTGCGTCTACGGCGTCGACCTGGACGCGCTGGCCGTCGAACTGTCCCGCCTCAGCCTCTGGATCGAGACCCTCGACCACTCGCTCCCCATGACCTTCCTCGACCACAAGATCAAGGTCGGCAATTCGCTGGTTGGCGCGTGGTTCGACCAGTTCCTGCACTACCCCATCATGGCGTGGGAACGGGAAGGCGGCGACAAGAACCACACCAACGGCGTGCATTACCGGAAGGAAGAGTGGACCAAGGCGATCAAGGCACGGGCCGCCACGGCGAAGAAGGACATGAAGGCCTTTATTATCGGCTCACGCTTCCCGTCGCTCTATCCCATCGACCTGTCCACCGTCCGCACCGAGCATGACGCCGCCGTGCAGGCGATGGACGCGATCCATGCGCTCGGGATTGCCCAGGTGGACCAGCGCGCCGAGCAGTACGCCGCCTTCCGTAGCAGCGACGAGTTCAGGCGCATCAAAGACGCCTTCGACCTCTGGTGTGCGCTCTGGTTCTGGCCGCCGGACGAGATCGACGAAGCCCCGATGCCCACCGCATTCACCGAAGGCCGGATCAGCGACCGCGCCAGCAGGATCGTCAACGAACTGTCCGCCCGCCTGCAGTTCTTCCATTGGGAGCTGGAATTCCCCGATGTCTTCAACGTGGCATCCGAAGGCTTCGACGCCACCGTCGGAAACCCGCCGTGGGAAACCCTGCAGCCGAATTCCAAGGAGTATTTCGGCGAAGTGGACCCGCTCTACCGGTCCTACGGCAAGCAGGAAGCTCTTCGCAAGCAGAAAGACTACTTCCGCGCGGATCGAGATCGAGAACGCGACTGGCTCGAATTCAACTCCTACTTCCGCGGCTACAGCCACTGGATGAAAGCAGCCGGCCATCCCTTCGGGGATCGCGTGATCACCGACAAGGACGGTACACAGAAGCACCAGTTCCCCCTCGGACGGGGCAAGGATGCCTGGGCCGCATCCGTTCGCGGGCATCAACTCTGGAAAGCCAAGCGGGAGCGTAGCACCGGCTATGCCGATCAGCGCCACGCGTTCCGTTATCAGGGCGACGGCAAAGCCTACACCTATAAGATGTTCCTTGAGCTGGCGTACGCCCTCGTGCGAAGCCGGGGCCGCGTCGGGATGATCGTGCCGTCCGGCGTGTACAGCGACCATGGGTCCGTCGAAATCCGCCAGTTGTTCCTCGATCAGTCCAGTTGGGAATGGTTATTCGGTATCGAGAATCGCGAGAAAGTCTTCGATATCGACAGCCGGTTCAAGTTCAATCCGGTGATCGTGGAGAAGGATGGCGAGACGAAGGCGATTCACACAGCGTTCATGCGGCGCGACATCGCCGAGTGGGAGCAACCCGACCCGCCGCACATCGACTATCCCTACGACCAGGTGCTGACCTTCAGCCCCAATTCTCGCGCGATCCTCGAGATCCAGTCGGACACCGACCTCGAGATCCTGAACAAGATCTACGCCAACTCCGTCCTGCTCGGGGACGATGGTCCGGACGGCTGGGGCATCAAGTACGCGCAGGGCGATTTCAACATGACCAGCGATTCCCACCTCTTCCCGCCGCGCCCGAAGTGGGAGGAGTGGGGCTACAAGCCGGACGAGTACAGCCGCTGGATCAAAGGGCCGTGGCAGCCGATCGAGACGCTCTGGGCCGAGCTGGGCGTGGACCCGGACCAGCCCCGGCCGCTCGATCCGGAGTGCGAACGGACCGTCGAGGACGCCATCACCCGTGGTGACGCCGCCCGCACCGGGGACGACGACGGGAACCTGTTCGACGACGGCGCCCGCCGCCGCTGCGCTCAGCCGCCCTACGACACGCTCCCCATCCCCCGCGCCGACATCCCCGTCGGCATCATCCTCTCCCGCAACGCCGACGAGTGGATCCGCGAGTCCGACATCCCCACCGTCACCTTCACCGAAGCCAACGGCAAGCCCCTCGTCATCAAGAAGGGTGCCGGCAAGAACAAGGTCGAAATCGAAGTCACCGGCCCCGCCATCGCGCTGCCGCTCTACGAAGGCCGCATGATCGGCCAGTTCGACTTCAGCGAAAAGGGGTGGGTGTCAGGTAAAGGCAGGGGTGCTAAATGGAGAAACATTCCTTGGTCGGAAAAATCCATAGACGCTCAATATTTGATGCCTCAAGACGTGTACGTCCATTATAGCCCTGTCTCATGGGGACTAAAACTTTCCCATA
Organism: bacterium; assembly: GCA_020444425.1. GTDB lineage: Bacteria > Electryoneota > Electryoneia > Electryoneales > Electryoneaceae > BMS3BBIN04. The sequence continues at coordinate 11,186 of JAHLLB010000012.1, forward strand.
TGAGAGTAGGTTCTGCGACAAACAGCAAGTCAGCTGTGGGTGCGGCTATTTATGGTGCACCTGCGGGTGATACAGCAGCAATTTTCTGGACGGATTCGTCTTCATTTATATTGAACTTGGCAGGTGTATTTAACAGCAGCGTCTTTGACTTTTTGGTTAGAACTCGTTTGGTGGGGTTACATCTTGATTATCATGTATTTGCGCAATCCGCACTACCCAAGGCGCTACGGGAAGTTCCACAGAGATACACAGAGAGATCTGCAGGACAGGGGTGTTCACATGTTCGATTTGCACCACATTGGCTTCAGTTCATAGACAATGGCTCGTGGCAATCGAAATGGGCTTCATCAACAAAACGAAGGTTAGAAAACAGATCCGTAATAACGGCCTTAGCAGTTCTTTTCTATGACATTAGTTTCGATTCTTTTAAGCACATTTTGGCTGAATGCGATCTACCCGTTTCTGCGGTTACAGGGCGCGGACGGACACAGCTAAACCCCAAAGGTTTCTGGCGTGTAGACAAGGAAAAACCGCCTGAGCTTCGTCAGACGGTGCTCACATTGGTTGCCTTCCACGACCTGATGCGAATGATCGACGAGTACGGCGGCGACCGGGACGCCGGCATCGAGGCCTTCCTGAACCAGAACGACGGCGAGGGCTGGATGCTGCCCGAGACCCTGCGCCTGGCCGACTACGGCCTCGGCCATGACGACCGCGCCCTCGAGCACCAGCCGGTCCGCTCGGAGTTCGGCCCGCGCTTCTACGACTGGCAGCTCGCCCAGACGCCGGACGAATCCTGGCGCGAGTGCCACCTGCACGCCCGCAACCTGCTCGGCGAAGACGGCTACCACCGCCTCCTCCGCGACATCGAATCCGGCAAATCCGACAACAGCTCCACCGATGGCTCATCAACCGACAACGATTCTACCGCAGGCCGCTCGCCCGACTACGGCGACGCCGCCCGCGGCCAACGTTCCATCTTTCCACCATCCCAACCCGGTCTATTCGACGATAACGAGTGACGGTATTCTGCCATGGCCATCAATCCGATCAGCTACACCGAGAACGTGATCCGCAGTTTCCTGCGGTACCAGTTGACGGCGTACCCGTTTGCCGACGAGCGTCTGCACCAGCAGATGCGCAAGCTGCTCAGCATGGATCTGGTCAGTCAGACACCGCTGCTAAACGGACCGTTCGTCAGCCTGTCGCAGTCGTTCCGCAAGGGTGCGACGGTGAAGGCGCTGGTGGACGATGGCATCTTCCACCCGCATATGGCGAACCTGATCCCGGGGGACATCCGTAACGTCTACGGGCATCAGGAACAGGCCATCCGTGCCATCGACAAGGGGCGCACCACCCTCATCTCCACCGGTACCGGATCGGGCAAAACCGAGTGCTTCCTGTATCCCGTCATCAGCAAGGCGCTGCAGCTCCGTGACGATGGCGCCGATCCCGGTATCTCGGCCGTGCTGGTCTACCCGATGAACGCATTGATCGAAGACCAGATCGGGCGTTTGCGCGGGCTGCTCGCCGGCAGCGGTATCACCTTCGGGATGTACATCGGGAAGACACCGGAGCGTGAAGGCGACGTCACCGGCACCCGCCTGAAACCCGGTAGCTCCCGCGCCGATTACCAGGCCAAGTTCAACCAGTACCGCGCCCAGGGCCACCCGGACGTGATCCATCCCCCTGAAGAGGTGTGCTCGCGCGAAATCATGCGCACTCCCGGTAAGCAGCCGCGCATCCTGCTGACCAACGTCAAGCAGCTTGAGCTGCTGCTGACCCGTGGCGTCGATGTCGAGCTGTTCGACAACGCCCGGCTCGACTTCCTGGTCTTCGACGAAGCGCACACGTTCACCGGCATCCAGGGCGCGGAGACGGCGGTCCTTATCCGCCGGCTGCGGACCTACGTCGGCAAGTCTGCGACGGACACCTGCTGCATAGCCACATCTGCGACCATCGTTGATGAAAAGGATCCGGATGCGGCGAAGAAGTTCGCCTCTCGGTTCTTCGGAGTTCCGCGCGAGCATGTCGAAACGGTGAAAGAAGACTACGAGCCCGAAGACTGGCCGAAGGATCGTTCGACACCCTCTGCTCCATCCGGCGAGATCCATGATCTGCTCGCGGACACTTTGAAGGCTGTGGATGCCGAGGATGGCGATGCGCCGATTCGTAATGTCTACAAGCGGCTGACGGGGATTGAACTGGGCGACGGGGACTGGCGGGAGGCGCTGTTCGATGCGCTCCAGCACAACGAAGTGGCGTTTCGGATTCTTCACTACCTCAAGAACCCGCGCGAATTCCATAGCGTCACACACCAACTCGGGGGAAAGTTCGAGCGTCCTTTCACCCAGGAAGAACTGGTCGCCTACCTCGCCCTGGGCGCTGCGGCCACGAAGGAAGGGCGGCATGTGTTCCGTCCGGTCGTGCATTCGTTCGTGCGCGGCATCCCTGGCGCGGTGGTGAGCTTCCCCGATGGTAACGAACCCGAGCTGTTCCTCAGCAGCGAAGATGAAATCGATGAGCGGGGTGGTGAAGATGTCATGTGGCGCCTGCCCATCCACACCTGTACCACTTGTGGACAGCACTACCTGGTCACCCACCTGAAGGATTACAGCTTCGTCGGAGACGAACCCGACGGTGGCCATCTCGACGATGACGGGAACACGTACTGGGAACCGCTTGAACAATCCAACGACGGCAAACGCGCGATCCTGGTCGACACCATCCTGAGCCAGGAACCGGACGACGATCTCGAGGACGAAACGCGTTTGTTTCCCCTTCATTTCTGCCGTTTCTGTGGTGCGGCACATAAGGAAGAAGGGAAACGCTGCGCGGCATGTGGTCAGGAGGATGAACTGGTCAAGCTGTTCGCGGTGAGCACGTCGAAAAAGAGCCGTGGCCATCTCCATCGCTGTGTTTCCTGCACCGCGATGGGAAGTGACATGGGCAGCCGGTATCGGGAGCCGGCTCGTCCTGTTCGGGCGGTGAACGTGTCCGATGTGCACATCCTTGCTCAAGACATGATCCACCACGCCGAGCGGAAACGGTTGCTGCTGTTCGCGGATAACCGTCAGGATGCGGCGTTCCAGGCTGGTTGGATGAAGGATCACGCACGCCGGTTCCGGTTGCGTCAGCTCATGAGTGAAGCGCTGCAGGAAGAAGACCTTTCCGTCAGCGATCTGGTCTACAAGCTGAACAACCGCCTCGATGCCGATGATAACCTATCCCGGTCATTGATTCCCGAGGTGTGGAACTACGTCCTGAAGGAAGGCAAGGCGGGTAAGCACGACGAAGAACGCCGCTACTTCCTGCGTATCCAGGTGCTGCGTGAAGTCACCACCGCGATCAACCAACGATATGGTCTCGAGCCATGGGGCAGGATGCGGGTGATCTACGACGGTTTGTCGGAGACCGCGCCATTTATCCGTCGGTGGGCGAATGTGATTGGAGTTCCACCAGCAGACCTTTTGGGTGGAATTATTGCGTTGCTGGACGGCTTCAGGCGCCAGCGCGTTCTGTACGATCCGGCACGGCAAATCTTCAGTCGATTCATGAACGACGGTGCCCCGGAAATCCAACGTGGATATCTGCCAGAGAAGATTCGACTTGGTGGGTTGAAGCTCCAGCGAGAAGCGACTGACGACAAACGGTGGGTAAGAGCATGGGTCACCGGACGGCAATCAGTTGCCAAGGAGATGGCGACAAAGTGGGGTGTCGAACAACAGGATCAAGAGACGTTTCTGAGTGAACTATGGGATTATTTGACCAGCCTGGAACTGGGTATTCTACGCCGAACCACACTTACAGGTAGTCGCGGCAATGCGCTGCCCAATACAACCGATACCCACCAGATCGATGCCAGCAAGCTGACACTGACCAGCAATCACGGGTTCTACCGCTGCAAGAAGTGTCGGCGCAAGCAGATGGTGCAAACGCCACACAGTCGCTGCATGGCGTGGCGATGTGATGGTGTGGTCGAATTCGTCCGGGAAGATCCAGAGAACTACGATTTGCAGATCCTCGATTCGGGATATTCCATGCTTCGCCCGGAGGAACACACAGCGATGGTACCCCAGGTCCAGCGAGATCGAATCGAGGGGTGGTTCAAGGGCAAGCAGGACCGGGTCAATACTCTGGTTTGTACGCCGACGCTCGAACTTGGTGTGGACATTGGGGATCTTGACGCGGTTTTGATGCGAAACGTACCACCTCTGCCCGCGAATTTCTGGCAGCGTGCGGGTCGTGCGGGACGACGTAACCGCATGGCGGTGAACATTGCATACTGTCGCCCCGCCTCGCATGACCGGGCCTATTTCAAAGAACCCGTGAAGATGCTTGAAGGTCGGGTGGACCCGCCAGCGTTCAACCTGAGAAATGAGGTTCTCGTCGGGAAACATGTGCATGCGGCGACACTGACCTTCCTTAACAAAACAGCCAAGACAGATCCCGGCGATCCCGAGACAGGATTGAAGACTGTCATGGGCCAGCAGTTTCCTCGTCAGATAAAGACGTACTTATTCGATCCGGAAGGGCGCATCCGATCTCAGGTTTACAACACTTCACCGTTCGAGTCAGTCGTGGAGCAGCGTCGAAATGATCTGGTGAGTTACATGCAGGAGGTGTTCCAACCTGGATGGCCTGATGAGGATTCGGATGTTGTATCCACCGACATCCTTGCAACCCTTATTGACAAAACCCCAGGGGAACTTGCAGTCATCCTTAAGCGGCTCCGCAAACGTCTGCAATGGGCGCATTCGGAGATTGCCCGCCTGAACAAGGTTCGTGATGAGTTCGGGACGCTGCCTGATGATGACGAAGCACACTACCGTCGCTGCAATGCACTAATCAGGAAAATGAAGGGGATTCGCCCGAAAAAGCGGAAAGAAGCAGAAGGATATGATGACATCAACACGTTTGGCGTGCTGGCAGCGGAAGGATTTTTGCCTGGTTACGGGCTGGATACTGGCTCCGTGCTGGGCATGGCGCAAGTCCCGTTCTTCCAGATGAACAGCCTGGATTTTGATCTTCCAAGACCAACCAGTGTAGCACTGCGAGAGTATGTCCCAGGTAACCTGATCTACGCAAATGGCCACAAATTCGTGGCTCGCCGTTTCCATCGAGAGGCTGACGAGGAACGGTCGGAAATGCCGGTTTTCGATGTGAACCTGGATCGTGAGGCGGTTGAAGAATCGACCACTGCAGTTTCGGGATCACTCGGTGATGAACAGCTTCGTACGATGTCAGTGTGTGACGTGACGCTCGTGCATCAGTCCCAGATTTCGGATGAAGAGGAAAACCGTTTCCAAATGCCCGTTGCCGTTTATGGGCGAGAGAAGGGTAGGCATAACGGTGGAGTGATGTACCTCTGGGGCGAAAAGCAGCTTAGTAATCGTCGAGGTGTTCATTTGCGATTGGTGAACGTGGGATCGGGTCCGGCAATTGAAAACAAGCGTATGCTGGGCTACCCGCTTTGTTCCGTGTGCGGGCAGAGTGTTTCGCCGCTCTCTTCAGAAACCCAAATCGAATCCTTCCTCAACAACCATGAAGATCGATGCGGTCGAAAACCGGAGAATCTGGGATTCTTCGCCGACATTGTTGCTGACTGCCTTACCCTGCCGGAGATGTCGAATCGAACCGATGCTTACAGTGTTCTCGAGACGCTGAGGATGGCGGCATCACATGTGCTGGATATGCACCTGGACGACCTCCAGATCCTGGTGATCGGGCACATCGACCGCGATGAAGTGGACGCAGTCCTTTGGGATCCCATGCCGGGTGGATCGGGGCTTTTCGATCAAATACGGGATCGATTCAAGGATGTCTACGACGAAGCCCTCCGGATTCTCGACGAATGTCCATCAGCGTGCGACTCATCCTGTATTGATTGTCTTCAACATTTCCGCAACGGGTACTACCATCGGCACCTGGACCGTCATGCAGCCGCCGAGGTTTTTCAAGAGTACGGCGAATTGCTGACTGAAGCTCACGACATTCCACCAGCAATCCAAGGCACAGACCCACACGACCCGGATGCATCACCGGTGAATTACGCCGAGAACCGATTGAAACATATGTTGGAGGCCGCTGGCTTCACATCAGGAGTATTCCAACAGCAGGTTCGGTTCAAGGAACCACTCTTCGTCGATCATCGGATCGGCAGCACGACGCCGGATGTGTTCTTTGCCGGGGATGAGGATGATCCGGATGACAAAGGGGTGTGTGTCTACCTCGACGGGATGAGTCGACACATCCATGGCAACAAAGAGACTGCAGAACGCGACCGCGAGATCCGTGGGTGGCTCAGGCAGGAAGGCTATCAGGTCATCGAAATACCCTACAATGAACTCGATGACAAGAAGGCCATGACGCGTCACTTCAAGCGCCTGGCGAAATTCATCGAGGGCAAGGACATGGCGAATCGTATTGCCGCAAATGAACAGTGGTTTCAGGCGAAACCGGATTAAATAGTTAGCGTGGGCAACTACCTATGCACGAGCCCACCGAACGGTATCACCACATCCGCGACTTGGTCCAGCAGAGCTTGAACCACCGTGGTGAACAGGAAGTCGAGGTCGAATCCCTCGTCGCCGAGCCTATGGGTTAGAGCGATAGTTGATGGTATTATCGCGGGGCTTCGTGTACCGAATGGAGGTAGTGACATGTCCTCAACCACATCCGGAGAAGACAAGGAGAAGCTCGTCGCTGAGATGGCGGAACGCCAATACTTGAAGGGATTCGTTTTCCATTCTCCCATGGTCGATGATCCTACCGAGGTAGAGCTTGGTGACGTGCTCATTTGGATCAGGTACTGGTTCATTGTCATCGAAGTGGCATGGCGAAATACGATCAAGGCTACCAGTATTCGCCGCCAACAAGAGATAGTAAGGGAGAAACGAAAGCAACTGCTGGCGGATTTCGAGCGGTACAACAAATTGAAGGATACGATCCGCCTGCAAGATGCCTACGGGAATGACTTTGGGATCAACCAGTTCGATCCTCGGGGATTCGTCGGTGTCGTGATGGTTGATTCGAACGAAACTGTTGATCATTACCATCCAGATTCGGTTACACGTTTTCAGGACTTGCCTTTTCCCGTCACGGTGTTTCTTCGCAGCGGATTCCTTCGTGTCATCGATGAATTGGATACAGTGCCAGATCTCGGGATTTACATTCACGACCGATTCGATTTCATGAAGAGGTCTGGACCACATGCAGAGAAACTACTTCACCTCCATCCTGATCTCGAGCCATCCCTGCTGGCGTTTTACAAGCTCCATGACAACAGCTTCAACGAAGGCTACTTTGAAAAAAGCCGAAAGCACTGGATTGCTGAATACGACGCTTTCCGGAAGGAGCATGCGCAGAAGCGCGATGAAGAAAATCGAGACTCAAAGCTCATTGACTCTTTGATTCTACATATCAACTCTTTTCATCCTTCAGCACGGGAACACGCCTGGCAACTGGCGAATTTGACTCGACGAGAAAGAGCTGGCTGGGTGTTCAAGATCATGCATGGGTTCTACAGGATCAAGGATCCGGATCAGAGACGCCACTTCACCTACGAATCACCATCGACGAACAATCATTGCTTATTTGTATATTCAAGTAATCACGACAGGGAATCATTTATTCAGCATTGCGAACATCTGGGAAGATTGAAGATTGTTCATGAAATTGATCGTTCGAGATTTAAACACAGCGTCTTCGTTTTTGGATTCAGGAAGTCCTCAGTGCGAAACGAACAACTTTTTGATGACCTCGTCTTAACTGTTTTCGATGCCGATCAGGCTGGGAAAGTCACCTCAGATGAGGTAGCAGAATCCAGAAAATTCTTCGGCGGACATCAAGAGAAGAGTATCGAAGAATTTCCTGAATAAATACCGAAAGACGCTTGAGAAGGGGAAACCTGAATGTTGACCGAATCCGAGCGCATCACCCACCGACTGGGCAGGAATACGTTCCTGCCCCTGTGGAGCTACGCGAACCCGCTACGGCATGACGGCGACGAACTCTGCGACGTGCTGGTCATCTTCGGTGAAGACGTCCTGATATTCAGTGTCAAGGAAAATGCGTATAAGCCGACTGATGATGTTGAGACAGGCTTGGATCGGTGGTACAGGAAAGCGATTCGGAGATCGGTAGTGCAGATCACCGGCGCTGAGCGCTGGCTGAAAGAACCGACGAACACGCGTGTCATCAAATCAGACAAAACCGAGGGTGTGCTGATTCCGGAGAACCCACGGATTCATCGGATCGCCGTGGCCTTCGGATCAGGTGGTCAGTTACTACTACCGTACGGCGAAGTCGAGGGCGTCACCGCCCACGTCTTCGACGAGCCGAGCCTGTTCCACGTCCTGTCCGAGCTGGATACCGCAGCTGACTTCATCGCCTACCTGGTGGAGAAGGACCGAATCCTGTCGGTCCGACCAAACCTTCGGATCTTCAGCGAATCCGACCTGTTGGCCGCGTACATTTCGCATCGCCGATCACTCAGTTTCCTGGATGTAGAAGCTGACGAGGTGATCCTGGGAGACGACTGGTGGGACACCCATGTGCGGAGCGAAGACATACGGTTTCGCGACGAGGACAACAAGATCAGCTACCTGTGGGATGGCATCATCGAGTTCCTGGCGTCTGAATTCGATCAAGGCGTTGCAGAACTGGGAGTGTCACCAGACGATGCTGAAATCGCACTGCGGCTGCTGGCCATGCCGAACCGGTTTGAACGCCGGACGCTGGCGACGGATTTTCGGGAAATAATCATCGACCCCTTGCCAGCTGGCATAAACAGCATGAAGCGAATGGTCGATCATGACGGTGCAGATTTCGATTGTGTGCCCCACACATACGTATTTCTGGCAGTCGATCCTGAGATTACCCGGGAACAACGTCGCAGCGCTCTACAGGCAATGTGTTGGATCGCCCGTTGGCTGCGACCTGAAAACCATACGGTTGTAGGCATTGCAACTGAGCACGCCGATTTCGGTGGGCCGGAGAACTTCGAGGTCGTCAGCCTGACGCAGGAAGAATTAACTCCTGACTTCGTGGCCAAGGCGAAAGAGCTGCAGGGGAAGACTGGTTTCTTCACGAACATCACCGTCTCCGGACAGGAGCAGAACGAGTTCCGTGCTGACCGAGGACGATGGCGGATAGATGGTCAGAGTTAATCACGGGGTTCTCGCCCAGTTCGACGAACTTCATGCAGTCCATTGTGGAGAAAGCACCAACAGGAACCTATCTACTTGACGAGCCCGTCGGCTGACGCTGGACCTAAGTCCACACTGTGGTAATGGGCTCGATAGTATCCGTAACGCGTCTGAACTTGCTTGACTTTCTTCCATGAAGACGGCCCGACAGAACGAGCGATTTGCTGAAATTTCATGTTGTGACCGATCAGGTTTCGGATGGTCCGGCTGGATGATGCTGCGGGCCATTAAAGCGGTTGAGCACAGCGAGCTGGAGCATAACGTCCTTGATGACCGTACCGATCCTGTACGCGACCAAGTGGCAATCAGCACCATGCACCTCGCGAAGGGGCTGGAATTCCGTGCGGTGGTGGTCATGGCATGCGACGAGGATGTAATCCCATTGCAGGAACGCATCGAGACCGTCACTGATGAAGCCGATCTCGAGGAAGTCTACAACACCGAACGTCACCTGCTCTACGTCGCCTGCACTCGAGCGCGGGATCAACTGTTGGTGACTGGCGTGGATCCGGGGTCGGAATTCCTTGAGGATCTGCAGGCCAAGGGCGAAGTGAAGCGGTTGTCGCCGGAGTGATTGAAGCCTACCATCAACTCATGTATCACTGCACGGCTTCGACCACAGTGCGAACACGAAACTCGGCAACGCGGCCAATTCGTCAAGCAGGTTTGAGATCGGCCAAAGGCGCTGGCCCGAGCTTCTGTACAATCGCAGACAGATATTCAAACGCAGCTCCGCACGCACCACTTCGTATTCGACACCAAGCTCCATATCGGAGGATGAGAGGCGTTTCGTCGCGTGTCAGGCAGATTCAGCCGAGAATTCCTGCTGGACAGGAAAGTAGCCTTAGTATGACATCGCCATTCCGTCACGGGGTAGGCGGATGATAAACTGGCAATTGGGTGGTTCTCTATCTTGTTTTCGAGCAGAGACGGGAAATCATGTCTCACCTCCGGCTTGCCTTGTCACCGATCGCGTCACTGTGGCTACACCCGGGGTCTTCCCGGGCTCGAGCTGCCTCACATGATGTCGGCAGTGGAAGCGTACTCTCGGCGGCTCAGGCCGTTCAGTGCACCTGCACTGCCGTTCCGTTGCGGGTTGGCGAGCCGTCCCTTACTGTATTTCCGAATGGCTTGCCGGCAGCTACCAGATCGTCGTCCTGACATGGGCTTGTTCTCCAGTATTTTTGCAGGATAGGGTTGGTTAGACACGGCGGCACTTAGCGGGTGGGAAGGCGACGCAGCAGTAGGAATTCAAACGGTGGTAGATTGTGTTGTGCGGAATGCGGTCCTTCAGGTTCTCAACCCACTGTAAGACCCGAAGTTTTCACCGTCCAGCTTCGGCTTCCGGCGCGGACGCGGAGCGCATACGGCGCTGAGGCTGGCAAGCCAGTACGTGAAAAAATCCCGCGTTATCGTGGTGGTAATGGACCTGTCAAAGTTCTTCGACCCGGTGAACCAGTTCTTCTGCTGGCGCGCCTTGCCAAACGGATCGGCGGCGGACATCTGCCGCGAGTTCCTCCGCCGATTCCTGCAAGTGGGTTGAAGTGGAACGCCGGGCGGAGGTCAATTCCGTCGCTCACGCTTTCAGTATTTCTGCGATCTGTGTTCCATGAGCCGATATAGTGAGAAAATCCTGACATACGTGTTCAAGCCTCTTGAATTACAAACATTTGCGAAGTACATTGTGCCTATACAGCATCCTTCATGGCCGTGGTTGCAGGTGACTTGGCGGCATTAATTCGATCTGCCTCGAACCTTAAGGACGAGTTGCAGAATGCCAGAGCTAGCCGTACCCGGCACAGTGTTACGCACCTACCTTGAACTTTCCGCGGATGCCGTCAGGGATTTTACATACTACCTTATAAATGCAGGTGAGATCACCGAAATCGATGCTGAGCTGTATCCGCAGCGGCTGCTGCTGGCACGCTTGCAGTCCCTGTTCAGGGAACCAGTTGAATGCCGCCTGCTGACTCTGGGAATCCTGCCTCACCACCAACTGCATGCCTTAGTTCTTCCTTCCAGATCTCCGATGCCGCCCCTTCAGCTCTTCTGTTCATTGAACAGGGATATGGTGGTTCATGTCGAGCGTATCGATGATCTGCCAGTCATCGAAGAGTTTGCCGTCGGATCTCCTCGAATTTTCAACCTTGGCTTTCTTTTTGAAACGCGTGATGCCAGTGAAGCACCGGACGAACTGCTGGACGCCCTGCCGATCCGTAAGGAGACGATTTCAAGAACTCTGCTGGACAGCCTGGAGGACAGGCTCGCAGCAAGTCTGCTCTTTCTGGAGGTTGAAGAACGCCTCGCCCTTAATCGAAGATTCGTCGCACGATACGTGCAACTGAAGCGGCACAAGGCTGGCAGATTCGAAGTGATCCTTGAACGGTGCGTGGACTCTGATCTGGTTGAGAAAGTCCGAGAAGCGGCAGGACAAACCATTCTGCTCTTAGAGGAAGATCAGGCCCCAAACCCCGAGTTGCGCGACTGGCGGATTCGGAATGTCAGATCGCGACCAAGAGCCGTTGTGGAAAAGGTCAAGGGGCAGCGGGTCTTCCTTGATATGAGCGCGTCAAACGGCTGGCAGAGTGAAGAAGAAATAGCGACCCCACCCGAGTATGGCTGCCTTGTCTACGAAGCCCGTGGCGAGCTCCACCCGATCGAGATCCAAAGAGAGGCTGTGGTCCGAATGCGACGAGGTGAATCTCCGTTGCCAATGCTCGAGACGTTACTTTTTGGTTCGATATCCGATCTGACCGGATTTGACAGCGGGAAGGTACAAACCTTACCGGAAGAAGAATGTCTTCAACGTGATCGGATCAACGAAGACCAGCGAGCGGCCGTTGCTCGAGCACTGGCGTCCCCTGATTTCCTTCTGATCCAAGGACCTCCGGGGACAGGAAAGACGACATTCATTGCCGAATTGTGCTATCAACTGGCGCGACAAGGGCAACGGGTGCTGGTGGCCTCGCAGGCGAACCTCGCTGTTGACAATGCTCTCTCCAGGCTCGCGCATCATGCGGACATCCAAGCGATACGTGTGAGTCGTGACAGCGAGAAGCTGCAGGAAGAAGGGCTGGATTTCGTTGGCGAGCGGGCGGTCAGGCGCTGGCTGCTCGGTCTGACGACTCGTTGCAGCCAAATGCTGGAAGAGGAGAATAGATTAATCCTTCTGGCCGAGGAGCTGGCAGAATTCCTCCCCAGGGTCGAAATATGGTTGGACAGACAAATCGAGCTGACGGACAACCTGCTGCGAGCCGAGCAAAGCCGCGATGAGGTGAAAGCCCGTCTCGTTAAGACAGTCCAAACTGCTACCCAATCATCAACGATGAACCGTCTTCTTGAGATTATCCTTGCAGGTCTTCCTTCGAGCTTTGAAGATGACGTTGATTCCGGTTTAGCCAAAACTGCTTATGATTACTGGAAGCAATGGGATGTTGTGCGAACACAGTGGCAGAAGCAGACTCATCACCTGGGGCTGCCGGAAAGTGACCCATGGGAGCTGGTGCGGTTTATCATTTCCCGGCAGGAAATGTACAGGCAAGGTTCGGTGAAGGCTGCCCGATCGGAGCTGGCAGTCATCAAGGCGCGAGTGGAGAATCGGTCAGCCGAACTTAAACGTGCACTTGCCGCCGTGAATGAAAAACACGAGTTGGTGCGTCATCTGCGTTTGGAAAAAGCAAAAGCGGAGGAAACGGCTACTCAGGCCACGACTATCATCGCAGGAAAGAGCAAACTGGATTTGCAGGAAGGCGGAGATCTTCCGGATTCATCTCCCTTTCGCCACCACTCGCAGCTGCGATCTGCATTTGAACGCATCAAAGAGGCGCAGCACTGGGCGGATCAACTGGCAAGCGATTACGACGCTCAACCGCTCGAAACAAACCTGTTGTGGCCGGATGCCGTCTTGCGCTGGAGGAAGGCTGAGCTGGCGGGAATGCAGGAAGCTGCTGCCCTGTTTTCGCATATGAAGCTGACTGATCCCTGGCGCCTGCGTCCGGTTTCTGAGGATACGATTGGAAAGAACTCGGCGGTCGCATTATTGAAATCAGCAGTGGAAGAGATTTGCACGTTGTTCAGGCAGCCCTTTGAGGCTAAGGAATGTCTACCGCTGCAAAAGCTTCTGCAAAACTACTGGAAGCACGAACATCATGAGCTAGCAGGAGAAGTAGATAACCTCACTCGTCAGCTCCGGCTACAGGAAAAAGAGCTGGCCGAGCTGGAGGAGCAGCTGGCGACGAGGCGGCAAGATGTGGACACAATTATCGAAGACGTAAGGAAGTTCATCGCACGTGAGCAGATTAGCTCTTCCCTGCTTTCACCCCCGACCGACGCGACTGAGGACCTCGATCTGATCCTGAAGACAATACAAGAACTGAGCCGGGTTGTCGAACAGATCGGATCGGAAAGAATCGACTTCGAAAAACGCCTTTTCCCGGCCGCGGTCGCACTGCTTGTCCGATATGCTGAGTTTCTAAAAGTTCAGTGGATTCGTCAACAAGAGATTGAACAGGCCGCTTCGGCGGAAAGACTGACGACAGAATCACGGTTGCAATGCACAGAAGAAGCTCTTCAAATCTTACTGACGGAGCAAAAGGAACTGGCGCAGCAATGGTCTGTTCTGCGGCAGCGTCGTTTGTTTCCGTCTCATCTAGACGTTGCTGATCCAGCTGTCGAGCAGCTCTATGACTGGATTCTGAAGGCAGAAGTCCCGGAAGCGAAGCGGTTACGCGCAGCCGTAAAGGCGGAAATCCTGAAGGACTGGATCGCTGCGATTGAGTCACCTGGCGCCATAATCAGCGATGGTCTGCAGCAGGTGTTTGATACTCACGCGAACATCGTCGGGACCACTTGCATTTACGCAGGTAACAGACGGTACTTCCGCGATCGCTTCCAAGGCTTTGATTGTGTAATCATCGATGAGGTGTCGAAGGCAACACCGTCCGAACTGCTGGTTCCGGCTTTGCTCGGGAAGAAGGTGATTCTGGTTGGCGACCACAAGCAGCTTCCTCCCATTCTTCCGAACGATATTTCCCATGCTGAAGCGGCTGCAGAACTCGGCCTGGATGAGAAGATCGTCCAGCACCTCAGGGATACGCTCAAGAAGAGCGTTTTCGGCGAACTCTTTGAAGAAATGGAAACGTTGAAACTTGGGCGAACGCTGATACTAACACGCCAGTATCGAATGCACAGCCAGATAATGAATCTTGTGAATCAGTTCTACAATGAACACCTGCTGATTGGCCTACCCGATCTTGACGAGCAACGTCAGCATGACATCCATATCGGGAACTGGCTACGTCCGGAGCGTCACGTTCTGTGGCTGGACCTGCCAATGGGGTGGACACACGAGCAGTCCGGCTCTTCCCGCAAGAATGAAGCCGAGGCAGACTTCATAGTTGTCCTGCTCGAGCGGTTATTGAAGGATTTGAAACGACAGGAATTAGATCATACTGTAGGTATCATCTCTATGTATGGAAGCCAAGCTGGATTGATTGAACGTAAAACACAATCGATCAATCCTGAGTTGATGAAGCGTGCGGCTGTTCGGATCGGAACCGTCGACAGCTTTCAGGGCATGGAACGGGACATCATCATTCTTTCTCTGGTTCTGAACGGTCCTCATGCTCGAGTAAACAAGTTTCTGAGTTCAGCCAATCGCGTCAATGTTGCTATGAGCAGAGCAAGACGGCTCCTGATGATTGTCGGATCCAGCAATGTCTATGTGTCTGCAGACCCTTCTGCAGACAAATACTACCAGCGGGCGCTTGAGTGCGCACGACTAACGGGAGCATGGGTGCGAGCAGATGAAGTGGCATTTGGTTGAGATTCAGGAAGCGGACGGGCAGGCAAAGCCGCGAACCGAAATAGCTTTGGTCATCGCTGGCGATGTGCCCGAATGCAGAGTGGAAGTAGGATTCGATGTCTGGCGGCGTGAGCTGAAGCTTGATGTTCTCGAACAATTTGTCTTTCGTTCGATACTGGAACTTGAGCTAGTCACGATCAGCGAAATCGTCGATCTGCTCGGTTTGCCGCATCGACGCTATATCGAGCCCGTACTTGAAAGGGCACGGATGTTGGGATTTCTGCGTCAAGAAGGTGAACATATTCGAGCCCAGCCAGAGTTACGTGAAGTGATGGCGCGTCACCACTGGGTGACGAAGACGGACGAGACGGAAGTCATGTGGTACAATGCACTCGGGTTTTGGAGCCTGTCGCAACCGTCCGATTCCATGGCCGGATGGGAAGCAGGCGAGCAACACAAACCATCCCTGGAAATGGTTCTATCGAGGCTGACTATGCAGAGAGGTGGAGAGTGGGTGGCCGATCGACAGGTGCGCAGCATCCAAGCTTCATGGTCGGGCTGCAGATCGATACGAGTTTTGGTTTGCGCCGATCGTGAGGAGCGAAGCTGGTGGTTCGAAGTATTTGATGGTAAGACTTGGAAAGCGATTGAAGGCGGGCAGGAGGGCCTCCAACTCATAGGAGAGCTGGACAAGATCGAGCGCCTGGTAGAATCCGAACTCGAATCGGTAGCATCCGTTCCGGATACCGCAGGCGAAAAGCCCACGATCGCTTCGGAGTTAGTGGCGGAAAAGGGAAGGGTGCTCGGGACGGCTGAGATTCGCCCTGAGACTATCCGGCAGATCAGAAAAGCGAAGCGGGAGATCTTAATGGTTTTCCCTTGGGTTGATAGACGAGTGTTAGCAGGTGATCTGATTGAAGCTCTCGACGGTGCGGTCAAGCGCGGTGTGCGGGTGATAATCGCGCATGGTATGGCCGATAGCATTGAAAAGGAAGAAAGAATAGATCGTCATGCATTAAATGATCTTGAAGCCGTCTCGCATGACAATAACAGGATTCACGTGGTCTGGTTGGGAAACAGTCATATCAAGCTGTCTCTATTCGATCGGAAGACTCTGATGATCGGAAGTTACAATCTCTTGAGCTTTCGCGGACGTCCGAGTGCAGAAACAGGAAAGCTTCGTCTTGAGATGATGATGGTGACGAGGGTTCTGCTTGATGAACAAACCCAGCTTGCTGAGTTGATAGTACGGATTGAAAAGGCAGTAGCCGCAACCGAGGACCAATGATGCTCGAAAACCTGACATTAGAGAGTTTCCCGGGGCTCATTTTTGCAATTTCCATCGCTGCCGTGTTGCTCTGCTGGGGCGCCGTTCTGGTAGTCTCCATCATGCTGAAGAAGACACTGAATTCAGCACATCGAGAGAAGGAGATCCGGAAACGTGAGGAAAAAGCAGTACAAATCTTACGCAACTCCGAGGAGCTGCACAAACAGGCGACGGCCATTTTCAGCCAGCTTCAGCAGGCGCAGGAGAGGAGGGCAGATGAATTTGAGTCGCTCGTTCGTGGCCTGAGAGAAGCAAACCGCTGGTACGATGAAAATCTTGTTCCAAACAGGCGGCTGCTGGTGCAGTTTTTTGAATACGAGATCGAACGAAGAAGAGATTTTGCTGAGGCTCGCAAACTACTAAGTCCAGACTACGTAAGCACAGTCCTGCAATCACGGGCAACAACCATGTTTACAGAACATGAAAAGCGGGCCGACCAGAACTTCAAAAGAGTAGAAGTTGGTATCAAGCAAGAGACACACCGGCTCCGCAAGCTGGGTGAGGAGCTGTGGATGTCGATCCGAAACCAGGTCCCCGAGCTTGTAGAAGGCAAAATGGACGAACTATCGACCAACGTCCGAGACGAGTTGAAAGAAATCTCGGATCGTATTCGTCCGCTTGAGAGCCAACTGGAGAGGGTGCAGGCGACAGTTTCTGATCTTGAGATGCAGAATCGCCTAATCTACTTGCTACGGGAGAACCGCAAAGGAGAAGCGGATGGGATGCCCGATGAAGAGGATGTCGCATTCGATTTTGAAGATCTGACCATGCCGGAAGTGGATCCTTTTTCATTTGATTCCACAATCCTGCAATCCGAAATGGATTCGTCACATGATGAGGGATCTCGCACCACGAAAGAGCCGGGACGCACTGGAGCGCAAACATCGTTTGATCAGGCGGAGAATGTCGATGGCCGTGATATAGCTCGAGAATCTGGCGAGGCCGAAACGACTGTATCTGTTTCCGATTTCAAACCAGAAGAATCTTTAGAGTGGGAGGATCTCGATACTTCCGACCCATCGCCGGAAGCAGGCACAGGCGCTCCGGAACTGGCTGAACTCGAAAACCTGGTCAAGCAGATCAGGCAGGGCCAGCAACCGGCTGAACCATCAGGTACGGCCGAAACTGGAAGTGTTAAAACCAATTCTTCAGAAGCCACTTCTGCGTCCTTAGACGCGTTTGAATCTGAATCCGCAGAGGGCATGGGTGACGAAGGCAAAGACGCCGCCGGAAACGAAGACACAGCAGGGACGGCAAATGAAGAGATTGACAGGGCCAATAAAGACTTATCAGATCCCGCAGCAGAAACTCCGCCGGTGGGTGAAGAACTGACTGAACACATTCGACTGCAGGAACCGTCGACTGAAGATGAAGACAACCTGACAGGCAATCACGATGAGCCGACCAAAGATCAGTCGGTGGATGGCAAAACAGTAGAGAGGCGGTAAACATGTTTACAGTGCTGAATCGAGTCGTGCCGGTAAACTTGTTGTCCAGTGGTTTCATTTTCGTTGAAGTCGTCGCATTTGGCTTCGGATTTGTGCTACTGATTCTTGCCATACGCTGGGTCGCCCGCGAGAGCAGGATACTTGAGAAGGTAGGTGAGTCGCTTGCAGATCAGGATCTGCTTGCTCCTGATAATCCAGATGAACTGAAGACTCGTAAGCAGCACCTGCTTGAGGACGTGCTTGACGGGAAGGAGAGTCTTATCGCGCGTCGCATTCGTCACTTGGGCGTGAGTTTTAGTGTGGGACTCCAGCCGAATCTGGATCAGATTGAGCGAGCAGAGTTGGCAGACGCGTCTGGAAGAATCCGCGCTTCTCGGTACATCCAGAACAGCCTGCTGATGATCGGCTTGCTTGGTACAGCGCTGGGTTTGATGTGGGCAATAGCCGGTCTCGATCCGCTGCTCGATCAGGAAGCCGGAGAACTTCTCAAGATACTCCGCCCGGGAATGCGATCTGCACTCGGCTCAATGAGCCTAGCCTTCAGCAGCACTGCGGCTGCACTGGTTCTGAGTCTGCCCCTTCTCTTTCTGATGGCGGCTTTCGGCCGGCAGTGGCAGAAATGGCAGCGAAACGTGGATGACTTCACTCACAATTGGCTGATGCCCTGGTTCAGCTTTGATATGCGGCAGGTGAAGTTCGATGAATCAATGGAAAAACTGGTCGAATCAAACAATAGCTTGAATAACGTGGTCTCCAAGCTGAACGAGCACAACGAGCAGATGGTCGGCATCTATCGAGATATGCGCAGCATTGCGAGTGACTTGCGCGATACCACCGAGCGGAACTTTGAGCGAATCCGATCTTACGATGAGCGCCTCTTCCGCTATCAGGAAGAAGTCCGTGCAACGATCGCACAAGTGGAGGCGATGCTTACAGAGTTGTCGGCTGACAGGGCTGATTTCTCAGCTACCGTCAGAGGTTATCTGAAACGAATGGACCATACGCAGTTGACGATGCAACAATGGTCCGAGCGGTTGGTAGGGGCAAGCCGGACCCTGTACGGCATGATCCACGAAACTTCGAATGAATTGCGCGCCCAGAGGACAGAAGGACCTGAGCAGTATCGGGATTTACTTAATCAAATTTCGCGGGAAGCTTCACAGGCACTGCAGTCGATCCAGTCAGCTCATCGTGACTCCATGAACGCGGTAGGCCAGCAGGTTTCAGATTCGATCCGTCAGCTTGCGGACGTCGAAATCAGTCGAAATGAACTTGCATTTGATGCAATGGACGAACGGTTGAAGTCGCGTGATGAATCGATCATCCAACTTGTTCAAAGAATCATCAGTCTGCTGACCACAATGGAAGAAGCGAGGCAGGTGACGCCGGTGAAGAGGAGTAACATCTCAGTCGCCGATGCCGGTAACAACGGATCTGAAGCCAGAAAGCGTGCAGATGCAGGATCTGCGGCTGCTTCGAGTGATGCCGATGACACCACTCAATTTCACCTGTAGGGGATTCTATGTTCGGCAGCTTGGATGATCATTCTCCTGATGGACCGAATGTCTGGACCTCGTTTGCTGACATTGCCCTGTTCAGCGCACTTGCAATCCTGTTCGTCTTTTTCACGTACATGCTCTTCAGCGAAGAACAAATCGTACAGGAAGAGATCAACAGACGGAAAGCGAGGATCACGGCTGCCATTCAGGAACGCTTTGGTGAACGGGTAATCATCTATCCCGACACCACAAACGAGCAACAGCGGATTGCGCTCGGAAGCCATCTTCTCTTCGCTACCCTCAGCGATACTTTAAAACCGGAGGGTGCTGCAATCATTGACAGCCTGGCCTGGTTGCTTTCTGAGTACAGGACTGAATTCCACTGGCTCTATGTCGAAGGGCATGCTGATACTATGCAAATCACGGACAACAATCGATTTCGTGATAACTGGGAGCTGTCCTCTGCTCGCGCAACCTCTGTCGTGCGGCGAATTGATCCGTCCACCGAGATCGCCGGTCGAGCGCTACCACCCCATCCGCTCAGGCCCGACATGTTCCAGGCGACAGGACGTTCATTCTATCATCCTGTCGTCGAGTGGAATAATTTGGAAGAGAATCGTCGCGTTGAATTTGTTCTGGTTTATGACCCCAAAAAGGTGCTCAAGGAGATGTTAGCAGTAAACACTCAGAATAACCCATAAACCTTGGAGCCGCGACCATGAACTCTATTCCTCGGATCACCTTTCCGGCCAGCCTCGATCTTTACGAACCGATAGCCACGGATGATCCAGCGGCCGAAGGGATAAGTACCGACTTCGCAGACCAGATGCTGAAGACGATGATGCGAATAGCAAAGGAAAACATGCGCACCCGGCAGTCGGCAGAGACTTCTGCCGAGGAGACATTGACGGGATTGCAGCGTCAGGAAGATGTCTTCCTGCAGTTGAAGAAGCAGCGACAGGAACTTGAAGACCGACAAGAAATACTTGTTCGATTCGCCATCGAATTGATCGACCTGCTGGATGGGTTCATACGCGCAGCATCAGCCGGATCTGACGCCGGCCTGGTTTCGGTAGCGAAAACCATGTCAAATACTCTCGAACCGCTTCTGCAGCGGACTGGTTGTCTGCGCATTCCTGCTGCAGGTGAGGTTCCGGATGCCATTTATCATTACGTCCTCGACACAAGGACCGTAGAAGAAAAATCGGACAAGGATCGTGTGGTCGAAGTAGTACGCGAGGGCTTCACACTGAATGGAATCGTCGTGCGTAAAGCCGACGTAATCGTGGGTCGTTGAAATTATAGACGGAGCGCAACATGGCAATTGTCGGGATTGATCTGGGAACTACAACCTCAGAGGTGGCGGTCTATCAAAACGACCGCCCTCACGTATTGCAGGATCTGAGGGGCAGGGAGATCGTCGATTCCTACTTCGGCATTGACAACAAGACACGAGATCCGCTAGTTGGTGAGCGGGTGCGCAGCATCTTCATGTCGTATCCCGAACTATGCGTAGAGCAGGTCAAGCGTCGAATGGGTGAAGAGGTACTGCTTCGCGTCGGGGACCAGACCTTGAGACCTGAAGAGGTATCCGCCAACATCTTGCGGCACCTGAAAAACAGTGCAGAAGCTGTACTTGGAGAAGATGTAGATCGTGCCGTGATTACCGTGCCGGCTAGTTTTCCCAATGCTGCCCGCGAGGCTACTATTCAGGCCGGTCAGATTGCGGGTTTCAAAGTTGAGCGCATCATCAGCGAACCGACAGCGGCGGCACTTGCCTATGGCCATCAGCAGAATTCGGAAGAAGACATGGTGATGGTTTATGACCTTGGTGGCGGGACATTCGACGTTTCGATAGTGGAATTCATCGGACCAACGCTTGACGTACGAGCTTCCGACGGGGATATGCAACTTGGTGGGAAAGACTTCGACCGTCTAATCCTTAATCACGTCGTCGAACGAACCGGACTACAGATTGCTGAGGACAGCGGCGAATACTATAAGCTACTTTTTGCGTGTGAGGATCTCAAAAGGGAGTTGAGCTTCAATCCTGTCGCTACCCTACACGTACCATTCTTCACCGTTCGCAACGGTCAACCTGTAAACATTGATCTCGAAGTCAGTCGAGCCACCTTTGAGCGTATGATCGCGCCGCTGATTGACAAGACAAGAGGCCACATCGAGAGGGTACTGCGGGAGGCCAAGCTGGACAAGAGTCAGATCACGCGAGTGCTGTTGGTTGGCGGAAGCACCAGGATGCCCTATGTGCGCCGACTGGTTGAAGAGGTCATGAGCAGGAAAGCAGAACAGTCAATCGATCCAGATCGCGCCGTCGCTCTCGGCGCGGCGGTTCAGGCAGCAATCATTGATGGCCAGAGTGATCAGATTATCATGGATGTCCTGCCGCTTTCACTTGGAACCGCTACTGTTCAGATGTATGGTGAAATGGGGGTCCCAGGCATGTATTCAGAGATCCTGCCGCGTAACTGGAAGCACCTGAAGTCACGCAGCAGTGACTTCTACACCATGTATGACAACCAAGCTCATGTTGATTTCCGTGTCTACCAGCAGAATTCAAAGACGGCTAACGAATTTGCTGAAATCGAAGACGAGCCGAACACGGATGCAGGTTATACCCTTGTCGGTAAACGTCTGCTTGAAATACCGCCGGGACCGGCGGGTCAACTCGTTCGCGCCACATACACATACAACTTGGATGGAGTGGTAGATGTCACCATTGAAGCTGGAGGTAAACATATCAATTTCCAGGTATCAATGAAGCTGGATGAGGAGGCCATTAGCAGAGCGAAGGCACGACTGGATGACAGCTGGCAGAAATCGCGTCTGTACAGCAGACTTCGATCCCTTTTCAACGCTGCCGAGCGTGAACTTGACAAAGGGATGGCGGCAGAAGAAGAAAAGCGGCTGCGTGATCTGCTTGACCAGCTTAAGTCAGCGATGTCCGCCAATGATGAGGCTGCTGCCAAGCGGCTTGAGGAACAGGTTACTGACCTTCTCTTCGATATGTCCTGAGGAAGCCGCCGTGCAGCTTGAATCCGAATCGATCGTACGGGCTATTGTTTCTGTCCCGTCAAAGATTTTCCCTGTTGTTTTGCATCTACCCGAGGCGGCGTGTGATGACGATTCCGTGCGGGAAACGGCTGAGCTTCTGCTTGCAGTGGCTGTCCGGGACTACAACTTATCCCTGAAAGCACTTAGACGACATGACTACGCCGCTGCAATCGAACACGGCGACATGTGCGTCAACCATTTCCCATACGCTCCACTGTTGGTGCAGTACGCGTTCCAGCTTCACTGCACCCATGGTTCCTTGAAGCACGCGCGATCGCTGAACGTTCACCTGCGGTCAATCGGGGAGCTGGTGCAGGCAGAGAAGAATGAATCGACGCTGGCCCAAGCGATCCAAAGGTGGAACATCTTCGTAGCGCTGCCGGATGAGCTTGTTGACCTGGGTGATGTCGCATGGCGAGAGCAGCTTCTACTTCAAGCACGGCTGCCGATCGTTGAAGAAAATGTTGATACCGGATCGACTCCGAGATCCGCGGTGACAACTTTGGAGAACGGAGGGGTCAAGCCTGCGCAAGCCGAACCGATTTCCAACACATCAGGAGTAAACCAGGAGGAAACGCCCACATTGGCAGGAAAGTGGCGGATACTTCCGGCGTGGATGGTGGCCGCGGCAGTAGGAATCATCGCTGTAGTGGCGATCTTCCAGGAACCGCTGCAAAGATTGCGATTCTCTTCGATGGACACATCCATTCCCGCGATTGCAGCGCGATCATCTGCGACCAACAATCCCGAAGTCCTTTCCACGCAATCTTTGGACAGGGCATTGCCTTCCGACGTTGACGTGCTCGCACGTCTTGCCGCCGGTGCCCTCAGCAGCGATTCAGCATTGCTCGAGTTGGTACACATGCAGCAGACATCAAGTACGCGAGATCGTCTGCTTGAGCTGATCAGCCAGGAAGTGCTTCGTCAAGGACTTATCTCATGGTATGAGAAAAACTATCCTCAGACTGTCACGTTTCTGTCAGCTATTGAGCAAACAGGCTCGATTCTGTCTCCGGATCTGTATTATCGGCTGGGCGTGGCTTGGGATGAAACAGGACATCCTGCGGAAAGCAGAACGGCGATCAAGCGAGCGATGGAAATGGCTGGCGAAAACGATGCATGGTTCATTGCTGAAGCTCTCTACCGTCTAGCGCGACTGTCTTACGGAGCAGAGGCCAAGGAGTGGGCGAAGCGTCTGCGCGCCCATGCGCCTGGCAGCATTTACGATAACTCTTTCATCCAGAGCTTGAGCGATGACAAAGGCCAAAACTCATTATGAAGTTCTTGAGCTTCCCAAGACCGCCACGGAAGCCGAAATCAAGAAAGCATTCTATCAGCTTCTGCGGAAGTTTCCGCCGGAGCGAAAACCTCGGGAATATCAGCGGCTGCGAGAGGCTTTTGACGTTCTTTCAAATTCTATTTCACGCCATGAATATGACAGTATGTCCGGTTTCGACAACGAAATTGAATCGTTGCGACAGGAAGCGGAAGCATTACTCCGTGAAGAGGAACCTGATTTCGGGCGGGCGGCCACTCATCTGAAACGGGCCATTCTGCTCGGGCCAGAAATTGGTTTTCTGCGGCATCTGCTTGGACAATGCCTGTTCAAGTTAGACAAGCTGGATGACGCTAATCGTCAGCTGACTCGAGCCCTTCGTATCGATCCCCTCAATAGCAACTACAGCCTTACGCTCGCAGATGTGGAAGAAGAAATGGGAAGGTCGAATGCCGCCGAACTGATCTATCGCAAGGTGTGGGAGAGGAATCCAGAGGACTACCAGGCCCCCCGCCGACTCGCCGGTCTGCTCTTCCGGCATGAAAGAATTGAGGAAGCTCTGAGTGTACTGGATATAGCGATAAACGCAGACGGAAAGATCGACTTCCAGGATTTCTTTTCTATCTATGACAAGTGCCAAATTCTTCTTTTTTCAGGGAATCACGAGCGGCTGGATTCGGAACTGGAGATGATCACCAGGGTTGCGTCTCGTTCGGAAGAGAAGGAATTCGCTTCTTTCATGCTCACGAGCACTGGAACTGAACTGTTTACGTCAGGTGCTCACCAGCTTGCGAAACGGTTCCTTGATGCTGCCCGTGCCTTGAATCCAGGAAACGAAGAAATCGGAGTGTTTGCTGAAGCAGCGCAGGAAGCGTCTGCTGTCAGTGATCAGATCAGTTCCTTCCAGAAACGATCTGATGTTCACGATCTCGTGAAAGCTCTGATTACGCTCGGCGTGGCCCTGTATCTCGATGAAATCAACGAGAGCGAATTCAAGCAACATTGGGACCCGCTTATGGAGGCGCTAAGTCAGAGCATGAAATTCGATCCAGATAATTCCATAATCAAGTCATCCCTGAAGATCGTCTGTTCTTCGTACACCGCGCTATGGAAGCTGAATACCGAGCTGTATCAGAAAATTCTGGTCCTGCCTGATGCTGATCTGGTCTCGGGGTCATGTCTACGCTGCGGAGAGCCTTTGATTGTTCCAAATGATTGGTCGGCCTACGGGTGTCCCGGGTGCGGGCAAGCTGTACGAGTCCGAAACAAACAAATTTCCACAACATGATCCCAATCAACCAACGATGGCGCAGTTCTTCGTCCGGTCGAACCTCGCCTTATACACCCGCTCCTGGAATTGGAAACCCCCTTAGTCTTTGTTGTTCTCCTTTGTTTCCTCCGCCCTTGTCGTTCGCTACCTTAAGTTGAGCGGTGGATTACTCGTGAGTCTGGAATGGCGAAAATCTGGGATGAACATGAGGTGAATCGGCTGAGGGAGCTTGTAGACGAAGTACTGTCAAGGAAGGAAATAGCGCGAGAACTCCAACGGGATCAGAAATCGGTAACTATGATAATTTACTGGATTCGTCCGACTTGAGCGTGAAGAGCTGATCGCGAGAGCAACCAACAAGCGACGCAGGAAGACGTCTTCTGAGACAAAGCTCAAGGGCAACGGAACTTCGGCTAAGTAGACCCGGCATTCCGCGGCCAAGAAGACGAAATCCTTCTGACATCCGAAAGAAGAAAATTCTGCTGAACGTATTCGCCGCTGGAAGCCGGAGATCATGAAGGAAACTGTGCCAACCATTTCTGAACTAGAGCTGGATCGCAGGTCTCTACGATACCAGGGTGTCCAGCTCTTCAAGTTTCTGCGGGAAGCCGTTCGCCTTCGGTACAAGCAAAAGCTGCCCTCTCTCCCGGCGCCCGAGGAGGCTGTGTGGCTTAGCGACCTGGACACGCCGCTCCACAAGTGCGTGAAGTGTCCGTTGCTGCAGCCCGGGGAAGCCGTCGGAGAATTCTGGCTGGAGGTGAAACGACCAAATCGGAAACCTGCGCCGAGCTTGCCGGACAAGTTGAAGGCATGGGTGGACCCGCAAGTCCTTCTGAACAGCTCGACTACGCCTGGGCCAAACTCACACCGCGTAGGCGGAACAGACGAAGACGGGAATTCAATTATCGTCGAATGGCAGGATGAGGAAGACCTGCATGAAATTTGGCAGGAATACCTTGAAGAGAAGTGGGTACCATGGGCCGAAGCTGACCGGCCAAACCTAAGGGTCGAGGAAGTCTATCTCAAGCTGTATCGTCTTTATCAGTACTGGAAGCGTGAAGCAGAGGAGAGGGAGATCGTCATCGGCGCGGGTTGCTTGCAGCTACGATACGGGCAGATTGAGTTGGGAACCCACCTTGTCGAGATGCAAGCTACGCTGGAATTCGATCCTGAGGCGAAGACGATTCGGGTGATTTCTTCCTCGAACACCGTGGAACCGCTGCTTGTCCACGAAGACTTGCCGCGAGAACTGCGTCCTGAGACAACCGACCTCGATTCGGTGCGAGCACATCTTTCCGAAGCAGGCCTTTCCCTTCATGATCCAGCCATCCATGTCGCCCTGAAGAGCTGGGTGCAATGTCTGCCGGACCACCTTCTGCCGCTCGACAAGGGCTATGAAGAGGGCACTCAAAGACGAACACGACCAAGTTCCACAGCTGCCCTCCTGCTGGACTGGGCGCCAGCGATCATCATCCGCAGACGGCAGGGGAAGAGTCTTCTAAAGATCTACGAAGACCTGAAGCAACTGCTTCTGCGGCAGGATTTCGACGCCGAATCTACAATGAATGCGCCTTTGCTTCGCTTGCTGGGGGAGAAGGATCCCGCTGAAGTTGAAGAAAGTGGTGTGCCGGGATTGACAGAACTGCTGTTCCCTCTGGCTGCCAATGATGACCAACGACATGTTGCCCGCCTCATCAGACGGCGACCTGTGGTGGTTGTTCAGGGCCCGCCAGGTACTGGCAAATCCCAGACCATTACCAACCTCATCTGCCACCTTCTCGCACAGGGAAAGCGAGTGCTGGTAACCAGCCACACGTCTCGCGCCCTGCGTGTTCTGCGTGAGAAATTGGCAAATGTCCCCGGTGACATTTCCCAGCTGTCTGTGGTCCTGACGGACGATGCGGACTATCGAAAGCAGCTTGAGCGGTCTGTCGGTCAAATCGTCAATCGTTTCAATGAGTTCAACGAACCTGCTTCTGTTGCGGATACCAGGCGGTTCGACGAGGAGCTGGATCGCCTTGGCAGTCGCCATGCCCGGACGTTCAAGGATCTTCTTGAGGCACGTTCTTCGACCACTAATCAGGACCGGGATTGCTTCGGCTTTCGTGGATCATTCCAGTCCATCCTGCGGCAAATCCGCCTACAGGAAGAAGAGCTGGGATGGCTGTCGGATCAACCCGATGAAGACACTGACCCTCCACTGACTCCTGCTGAACTCGAGGAGTGTCATCGGCTCTGCGAGCTTGGGCCTGCTCCGGAAGAGATGATTGAAAGTGCTTATCCGGACCTGAATCAGTTGCCTGACCCGATTGACTTTCAACGGCATGTTGAACGCCTGCATGTCCAGGAGCGTCAGATTGCTGAAGACACAGCGACTGTTCCTGAAGAGGAAGCAAAGCGTTTGTCAGCTATGGGCGAAGAGAAGTTGGAGGTGCTTCGCTCTGGAATCGAACGCCTGGCGAATCAGCAGAGGGAACTGGAGCGGATAGGTTGGTTGCCTTCGCTCCTGAGGGATTGCTTCTCTGGAAATCGGCTGGTTTGGGAAACGCGCCTTCAGAATTCCCGGAAGCACTTGGCCAGTTTCGGGAATAGCGTCGAATTCGGATTACCTGAAATAGCGGGTGTACCCGAGACGAACATTGAAGTATTGAAAGCAAACGCAGTGCTGCTCCAATCCAGAATCCGCGAGAAGGGAAAACTGGGGATCGCTCTGTTCTGGCCTAAAGACGTGAAGCAGGCTGTGCAGCTACTCGCTGACGTTCGGATGAATGGGCTTCCACTGAAAACGGATGAGGATTACGACAGGTTCATCTTCAACCTTGAAACCCAACAGCAAGAAATGAAATTCAACTTGTTGTGGGCTGAGCTTGAACCGCCACCAATCGGTGATCCGCGCATTCGAATGGCTTACTGCGAACGACGACTGGAGGATCTCGAGAAGGCGCTTTCCTTCGCAACACAGATTGAAGATGCAAAGCGGAAGCTGGCGTCGCGAGTGAGCATTGATCTTGCCCGAGTCGCTCAAGGGCCGGCAGCTCTGCAAGACGCGCTCAAGATCTCAAAGGCCGCATCGAACCATCTTGCGCTGGAAGCCGAACAGATACGGTCGGTCATTTGGCACTCCCACCTTCAACAGGTCCGGAATGGTCGCCGCGCTCCGCACGAACTTGTGGCCAACACCTCTGCGGCGCTGACCGCCCTTGATCCCGCGGCGTACACAACGATCCATCGAGATCTGGCCACGACTCTGGATCTTCGGAGCAAGTTCATTCGACGGAACGAGCTTGCCAGTCGTCTGGCCAACGCCGCGCCACTTTTTGCAAGCTGGATGGCCGAACATTGGCACGAGCTGGAAGCAACGCAACGGGTGGCAACTTTCCATCGAGCCTGGACCCGAGAACGAGCAAGGCAAAGGGTACTTCGTCTGGACAATCCACAAGAACGGGACCGACTTCAGATTCAACTCAAGCTGATCGAGGCGGAAATCAGCGCCACTCTGGGCAAACTTGCAGGAGCAAAGGCTTGGCTGAAAGCGCTGAACAACCTGACGAATGACGATGTCGAATACCTGAAGTTGTGGCAGCAGGCTGTGAAAAAGGTCGGAAAAGGAACAGGCAAACACGCCGCGCACTTCCGTAGAATCGCGCAAGAGCATCTCGAACAATGCGTTTCAGCCGTGCCCGCCTGGATTATGCCGATCCATCGGGTCGCTGAAACTTTCAATGTCAGCAATCACCCTTTTGATGTGATCATCGTTGACGAAGCCTCCCAGGCAGGCATTGAATCATTGTTCCTCACCCAGATGAGCCGGACCCTCCTTGTGGTGGGTGATGATAAGCAGATTTCACCAACCAGTTTTGCCAAGCAGGAGGAACTGAACGCTCTGGTAGCGGAATACCTTGGCGGCATCAGGATCAGCGGCATCCTGAACGACAGTGAAGCGAGCTTGTTCAAAGTTGCGGATATAATTTCTGTTCGCTCGAACCGCATGCTCAGGGAACACTTCCGCTGCATGCCCGAAATCATCGAGTTTTCAAATTCCTTCGTTTATGACAACAGGCTTATTCCGCTGAAACAGTTCGGAGGAAGCCGGCTTGAGCCACCGGTGAAAGCCGTGCTGGTGCCTGATGGTCGTGCAGGAGAAAAGAACGAGCGAACGAATCCAGCCGAAGCGGAAGCTGTGGTCCGAGCCATGATCGCCTGCATGAACGACCCTGACTATGCGGGAAAGTCCATGGGCGTTATTGGATTGCTGGGAACAGAACAGTCGGAGTTGATACGAAGCAAGCTTGAGCGCGCGGCAAGCCCGGAGCAGATCGAGAAGTTCAGAATTGTCTGTGGCGAAGCTTACGCCTTCCAGGGCGATGAGCGTGATGTCATGTTTCTATCGCTGGTCAGTAGTCCCGACCGTCCCGGAAGTTCGCTCACGAAAGACTCTGACAGACAGCGATTCAACGTCGCCGCCAGCCGCGCACGCGAACAAGTGTGGCTGTTCCATTCGGTAGGTCCTGCGCAGTATTCGCATTCGGAAAGTGTGAAGCGGCAACTGCTTGAATACTTTCTGCAGCCGAAACGGGGTTTCATTCCGTTTCTTGACATGCGAATCGATGAGCTGCAGCGCATGGTCAAGGATAGCAATCGTCCAAGCCATCCACATCTCTCTCTGAAGCAGTGGTTTCATAGCTGGTTTGAAGCGGAAGTTGCTCTTGCTCTACTCGAGCGAGGATATCGGCTTCAACCTCAGTACAAGGTCGGGGCCTACAGCATTGACCTTGTCATCCAGGGCCATCAGGGGATGGTGGCCATCGAGTGTGATGGCGATCACTGGCACGGTCCTGAACAGGAAGAAAACGATCTGCGCCGGCAGATCCAGATCGAAGGCGCCGGCTTTGTATTCCATCGAGTGCGTGGATCGCGATGGGAGAATGACCCGCAGATGGCCATGGTAGAAATTGAAGATTTCCTTCGTCAACACCACATCTTTCCGGCCGGTCAAGAGCCGACGGCTGCTATACAGACGACCGTCCAGATCGATGCCGAAGAATTTGCCGCAGAAGAAGGTGCCGGAGAGATCATTTCAGATATGGGCGATTCCGGGAGGTCATCTGATGAAGATCTACTTCCTCCTATTGTCGAATCGTACGGAGATCAATCTGAAGTCGCCGGCCAGCGCGAACAGGATAGAGAGGCGTTCACCGAGGGTAACGCCAGCGCTGCGGCGGAAGGGGAAGGAACTCATTCTCTGTTCGAACAGGAGCTCGGTGACCCATTGCCGAATCCTGTTCGTGAATATCTGAAGGGGCTTCCGGAATACAAGGAGTGGGAACCGGAGCACCGTCAGCCGCTGCATCTTCTGCGAGAAGGTCTCGATCAATGGATTCTTGAGGCAATCGAAATTGAAGGCCCAGTGAAGGGTTCGCGTTTACTTCGGCGTATCATGGATTTCGTCGATGGGCCTACTCAGAATGTGCGCAACGCCTACGACCGATCTGTGGCAGAAATAAACCGGAAAGGCCAGCTTCTGAGGACACACGAAACCGATGAACCCGGAATTCTCATAAACGACTTCATCCGGAAGCAAGGGTCACGGGCGGTCAATGTCCGTACGCATGGACCTCGACTTCTTTCGGAGATCCCGCCAAGCGAGACCAAGGTGCTGATTCGCCGAATTCGCGGAATGGTCGGGATGACCGACCATCTCACCAAGCTTGCGGTGGCGCGGTTTTACGGGACAGACAGCCATGGCAGTGATTTCGCTGCCTTATACAAACTTGCAGTGCAAATGATCGACGAATAGGCCGATATCGCATAGATCTGAAACTCCCGGCATTCAATTCATGCTGTCCCCGACGACGGGACGTCCGGAACGCTGTCTAGAGTGACGCTTTGGTGGGGTTCCCGGAAGTCCATTGATACACGAAGATTCGTTTGAATTCACTCTCATGTATTTGAAAATACGATATTTGAGGAACCGGAGCTCCGTTGTGGCTCAGAGTCGGCTGCTGAGATAGTTTGTCGTTCGGCGTGAATCAGAACAAGCGACAGGATCATCGTGGACATCCAGAAGTTGTTTCAGGACTATCGCGAGGCCGGCCACAAAGGCTGGGGGCTGGCGTGGTTCCTTGCTGCCGAGATCTGCCGGCGGTTCTATGTGTCGCACGGGATCCGGCCGGTGCCGTTCACGCATGAGGGCCTTGGTTATTACGGCATCATGATGTGCCTGGTGCCGTGCCATGTGCATCGGAAAGCGAATACCGGGCTGGCGCTGAAACCGATCGGTCGGTTCACGATCACGGGGAATGTCGAGAACTGGGAAACCGGTCACCCGGGCGATCATGGTCTGGAACTGGTCGATCGTGCGTACAAAGACCGGGAGCCACTTTCGAAGCTGGTGCAAGCCACCATTGATCACATGCGGTTTCCGGGGAAACCTGCGCATACGCATATGGGCTGCCGTCATCATCGGCGCGGCGCATCGTACGTGTTGCTCTTCGATCTGATTGCACGGCTGGCGCTGGAGCATGAAAACGACTTCTGGTTCAGCTTCGAACCGCATATTGTCAAGCGTAAGGCAGAGGAACTGGATCCTAAATTCAAACAGGCGGAGGATCCGGGGTACATCTGGCTGAACAGCAAGGAAAACGACATCTTTCTGCACGGTGACGGGCAAGTGTTCCTGCCGGAGAAGCAACCGTCGTTGTGGGACCGATACATGGCGGGCGAATCAGAAGAGGATCTGTACCAGGATCTGGAAAGATGGTTGGGGTTCAGATCCCGTTGAGGGTGAAGGCGATCAGCGCCGGTTCCTGAAAATGACCCCTGCACCGTTTGGTTCCATATTGGTTCCATTTGCCATTTCAGACGAGAATAGCCCGGCTCAGCGAGTCGGGCTATCGTCGTTGTAACCAGCTTGTAGGACTGATGTTACAGCGGAGAGGGTGGGATTCGAACCCACGTTACGGGGTCACCGCAAACTCGCTTTCGAGGCGAGCGCCTTCAACCACTCGGCCACCTCTCCGGGGTTGTTCGTTTGTTGCGGGGGTGATTGTGATGACGCTGCGTCGTGCAGGATGGACACCCTGCATTTCCGTCGCATTCGTCAACACGTCGTCGTCCGCAAACGTGCTTGGAACAGCCGCATAAGGTAACCGTCGACTCTAACTCTGGCAATCCCCTCCGAGACGAAACGGGGAGCGCGAGATCCTCCTTGTGGGTGTGGTGTTTACCTCTCCGTAGCCGTCTCCGCTCGCATAGATCCGGTGTTTTACAGCCTCCTGTGCGGTTCCCCTTCCGGTTGTATGTTGCAGAGGTTCGCTGAGGAGGCCGCGAGTCTCCAACTCGTGCCGTGATGCGCGGTTGCTGGTGTTGATGTGAATCACATCACATGATTGGGCTGAATCAGAGTGTATGCTGGTACCGAACAGCAGACAGATAGATTTACGCGTGGACATCAACTTGGGGGATGGGATGAACGCACGACGATGGGGTTGGTTTCTGTTGGTTGCAGTGTTGCTGGTGCCGGTTCTGCTTTCGGCGCAGCCGGTGCAGGTCTGGCTCAATCAATATGGCACTCAAAGTCATACTGGATACCAATTGATTCGGACGAGTGTTGGGAATTACGCGCATTGTGTCCGTTCCGGGTATACGGGTGACGTTCTGTACTTGAGTGACGAAAGTGGTGAGGAAATCTGGCATCACACCTATGGCGAGAGTGGAAATTACGATTCCAATGAGGACGTGCTGGAAATGCCGGACGGCGGCTTCTTGTTGGCGGGGTATGCGTGGGTGGATGCGCAGAGCGCGTACGACGCAAGGCTGATCCGCACGGACGCCTCCGGCGCGGTGATCTGGTCAACGTTCGCCGGGGCAGTGGACGGAACCGATAAGGGCCACAAGGTTGTGCGCACTGACGGGGGGCGAATTTTCATGACCGGTCAGATCTGGACTGGATCGGTGTCCGAGGGTGCGTTGTGGGAGTTCAGCGACAACGGCGAGTTGCTGAACACGTATAGCTACAATGCAGGAACGTCATCCGTCGGCTTTCACACCATCATCCTGACCAGCGACGATCACCTGGTGATGAGCGGTGGCGGCTATTTCAATCTTGACGACTATGATGGCTGGGCGATCAAGGTCAACATGGACGGCGAAATTGTCTGGAGCAACGTGCTGTACCATGACTACTGGCAGTACATGTCACGGATCGGCGAGGCGGCGGACGGTTCATTCATCTTCGCGGGCAATGGTGTGCCGGAATTGGACGGCAGCCCGCATCCATGGTATGGCCGTCTCGATGCGAACGGGAATGCTCAATACACCACGTACTACGGCAATCCCACCGCCAGCAGTTACTTGTTGGAGTGCACACCGGATGTGGACGGCAACTGGCTACTCGCCGGACGGTATGAGGGCGCCGATCCGGATCAGGACGCGTTGCTGTTGAAGATTGATCCCGCGGATGGCAGCGTGATCTGGACGTTGCAGGTCGGAGAAAGCGATCCCGGCAGTGACGAAGGATTCTCGGATATCGTGCTCGATCCGGACGGCAGCTACATCCTCGGCGGGGATGGTGATTTCAACGAGATCACTCACCCGGCTTCATTGCGATGTACAACATGACCGGGTCGGGCGTGGTACCAACGGCTGGATCAAATCGGCCGGACGGGTTTTCCCTGGTCAACGTGTATCCGAATCCGTTCAACGCCACGACGACAGTCGTGCTGGATCTGGCGCGGCCATCCGAGGTGATGGTTGACGTAGTCAATGTGAGCGGTCAGGTGGTCGGCCGGATACATCATGGTCAACTGGCTGTCGGGCAGCACAATTTCAGTTGGACGGCGGACGCATTGGCGAGTGGAGTGTATTGGCTGCGTGCGACCGTCCCCGGGGGCTGGACAGCAACCCGCAGGATCACTCTGGTGAAGTGAGGGGAATGGATCCATTGACTGGAGGATCTGAAAGCAGTGAAGCGGCAGGTATTGAAGCGAGTAGAGTTTTATGTGAATCGAGTCACAACCAGTACACAACGAGGAGAAGGCATCAGGCGTGGTGTTGTCGAACAACTCGATTGATGTCACATACGAAATGGGGGATTTCATGAACGGATTTCGCATTGCGCTTATCGGAGTGGCGATTCTGGGTCTGACGGTGGCCGGGTTCGCCCAGCCAGATCTGGTCTGGATGGAGACACATGGCAGCAGCAGTCATTCAAGCACTGACCTGTGTCAGACACACAATGGAGATTTCATGCACCTCGCCCAGGTAAGTTACACGGGGGATACGGTGTATCGCATCGCGCCGAATGGTGATGAAATCTGGCATAGAACCTACGGAGAAACGGGTAATTATGATCGCAACTATGAAATTCTCGAGCTGCCGGATGGGGATTTCCTGGTTGCCGGCTATGAGTGGATAGACGCTCAAAGTGCCTATGATGCCCGTCTGATTCGAATTGATTCGCACGGCGAGGTGGTCTGGACGACGTATGTCGGTTCAGTGGATGGCACGGATTATGGGAATGGAATTGCTCGCAGCTCGAACGGCCGGATCTTCATGTGTGGTCAGGTGTGGACGGGTGCATTTAGTGAGGGTGCGATCTGGGAGTTCAATGAAAACGGCGAATTGTTGAATTCAATAAGCTTCATCCCGGCGGGACATTCCGGTTCGATGAATTTCAGTGGGATCCAGGTGACATCGGACAACCATCTCGTGATGGTTGGCGGTGGATACTATGAGACGGACAACTGGGATGGCTGGATTTTGAAGACTACCCTGGATGGAACCATGGTCTGGCAGACGATTCCGAGCCTACCCGACTGGAATCACATTACGGATGTCCGTGAGGCAGGCGATGGCACGTTCTATTTCGCGGGCAACAGTGTCAGCGCGGATGGGGACAACCGTCACCCCTGGCACGGCAAGTTCAGTGCGAACGGATCCATGGAATTCGACCATTTCTATGGTATGGGCGACGGTAACCAGGTCAGCTATTTCTTGAGTATCAATCCGGATAGCGATGGCAACTGGCTGCTGGCCGGGCGGTACGAAGCTGACGGCTCATCACATGCGGACGCGTTGTTGCTGAAAGTCAACCACTCCGATGGCAGCACCATCTGGGAGATCCTCGAAGGAGACCCCGCAGCCGGGAGTGATGAAGGGTTCAGTGACGTCGCTGTCTTGCGTGATGGTTCGCTGATGGTTGCCGGTGATGGCGATTTTGGCGCGACAGTCTACCCGCCTTTCCTGGCGCGATACGGAACTGAAGAGCTCGCGTTGGTTGATGTTGCGGTTGTCGGTGGGTCCTTTGGGCAATTTATCGATCCGGAAGGAGGGGATCTTGTTTACGATGTGACGATCACCAACACGTTACCGGTGGCGCAGGTCGTGCAGGGCTGGGCCGAGGCGATTCTACCCAATGGGACTTCGTATGGACTGGTGATGGTTTCGCTCAATTTGGTTCCCGGCAACACAAACTTCTATAACGATCTGGTCCAGAGTATTCCCGGCATGGCCCCGGCGGGATATTACATGTTCCGCGTGAACCTTGGGCTGCACCCATTTGTCTACACCAGCGATTCATTCTGGTTCCGGAAGGATGCGGTTGCGGTGGATACAAACCAGACGCCCCGTTCCAACTGGGCGCAATCGGATTGGGTGGAGCAGGCAGCGGTGAGTGCAAATCTGACGGATATCGAGGCGACGCAACCGGGTCAATTCTCCCTGTCTCAGGTGTATCCGAATCCGTTCAATTCAACCGTTCACGTCAGCCTGCAGGTTCCTCGGCAGGGAGATGTGACGGTGGATATCGTAAACGTTCAAGGCCGGGTGGTTGGCCAGCTTCATCACGGTCCACTGGCGGCCGGACATCACGAATTCAGCTGGACGGCGGACGCGTTGGCAAGTGGTGTGTATTTCCTGCGGGCGACGGTTGCGGGTCAGGAACAGCAACTACGGAAGGTGGCGTTGGTCCGTTAAAGGCGGTAGCCGGTGATCGGTATTCGGTAGCCGGTACAAGCAGACGGGAACGCTACCATGTCTGTACACAGCGGGGACAGGTGATGAATTTACTTGTCCCCGTAATTTGGTTGACCTGGGTTCATGTACTGAGCTGCCAGGATGACGGCGGACGGAAACGAGTTACTTCTTGTACGGCGCGATCAGGACGAACAACAGCGCGAACGGTCCAAACAGCAGCGCGAGGAACGCCCACAGGCAGCCGCCGCCCGACTTCTTGTTGCCGACGAAGAATGCGATGATCGCGAAGACAATCCAAAGCGGTCCAAAGACGAAGAGTTCCACTGTGCAACCCCCGAGCTGAGACGGTCTGTCAACGTTCAGACAAAGAACAGTGCGAGCGTGGTGGCTGCAAATACTCCCCAGGCCAATCGGTTCCAGGCCCAGATGCGGCAGCCGTTGTAGGCGACAAACGGGAAAAATGCGAACACGATATCAAACAAGGCAACGGTTTTACCGAGAAAAGCCGTCATGGCAAGGATGCTCGCCGGCAACCCGGACGAGAGGGGCTTCAGGTATTCGGCCGCTCCTGTCAGCATCAGTATAGCCACCGCACCCGCAGCGGCTACCGGTCCCAGTGTGCGTGCCGGGTTCGAGCCGGGCCTGGCTTCGTCGGCGGGATAGAGGTTGCCGGGAACCGGAAACACTCCGCCAAACAGCAGTGCGATCGCTATGCTGAGGTTGTAGCCCGATTCCCAGGCGCGGAACCGGACAGGCAGCCGGAGCCGCGCCGCCACGGCTCGCATGGCGAGTTCGCGAGTGCCGTACAGGAGCAAGAGTGTTGCTGCAGCCACGACGACCGCCTCCCATCCCGGCAGTTCGGATGGGTTCCAGCGCCAGAACGTGGCCAACAGCAGAACGACGCTGGCCAGCAGGTTGCCGAACCACGCCGCGGCCTGGGAAGGTTCACTGCTGTGCCGTTCGGGCAATGGTTCGCCGTCCGCGCGACGTACCCAGAGGAAGTGGCCGACGTCCGGAATGTGCACGGTTCCGAACCAGACGCGCAGCAGGCCGATCACTCCATAGCGGCGCAATTGGCGGGTGAAGCTCATGCGCACGAAGCCTTCGGATTGCAGCAGCCTGTAGGATGCCGGATTCAGCCCCTCGATGCACCCAAACAGGTCCTCCGCCCCCTCCGCGGTGAGGTCGTGGACAGCGCGTTCGTAGAGCGCGCGCCCCAAGCCTTGTCCTCGTGCGGCGGGGTCCACGGCCGCCCAGGAAAGGATGCCGGCGCGCCGATTTTTCGACATGGGAAAGGTCTTGCCGGTCAGCACGCCGCACACGGAGTCAACGTCGACGTTCGATGACTCAGCCGAGCCAGGCTCAGGTCCGGCCGGATCGAGCACGGGTTCGCCCGGTACAGCCGCCCAGACCCGTTTCGCGGTGTAGACAAACAGGGATAGGGCGAACGGGACAAACCGCTTCATCCGTTTCATGACTGCTTTCTGCAGGGATGGAGCGGTGATTTCAACGATGGTGAAGGATGCCGCATTGGATGGTTGCAGGTCGGACATGGTCGGGCCTGGTTGTTATCGGCTGGGGCGTAAACCAGCTCGCACGAGGTCGTGCAGACGCAGCATGCCGACGCACTTGTTGTCCCGATCGATCACGGGCAGCACGGTAATCTGGCGCGGCCGGTTTTCCATCAGCAGCAGCGCGTCAATCGCTTTCTCATCGGCGTAGACGCAGGTCGGGTTAACGCTCATCACCTGTTCGGCGGTGGCGTCCGGGAAGTTACGTCCCAGCTTTTCGAGGCCGCGACGCACGTCACCGTCGGTGATGATGCCGAGCACGTGCTGTTTGTCGTCGATCACGGTCACGCCGCCGAGGGCGGTGCGGGTCAGTTGCGGTAGTACGTCCATCATCGGGGTGTCCGGATCGCAGGTCGGGTTGTCTTCCGCGCCGTGCATCAGGTCGGAAACGTCCAGCAGCAACTGTTTGCCGAGGCTGCCGCCGGGGTGATTCTTGGCGAAATCTTCTTCGGTGAAGCCGCGCAGTTGCATCAGGACGGCGTTGATCGCGTCGCCCATCAGCATCGTGACGGTGGTCGAGCTGGTCGGGGCGAGGCCGATCGGGCAGGCTTCGCGTTCGACGCCGATATCGAGCCAGATGTCCGCCTGGCGTGCGATCCGGGACGCTTCCTCGCCGACCATCGCGATGATGGTGGCGTTCTTGCGGCGCAGGGCGGGGATCAGTTCGCGGACTTCTTCCGTTTCGCCGGACTTGGAGATGAGGAAGACGACGTCGCCGTCGGTGACCATGCCGAGGTCGCCGTGCGCGGCGTCGCTCGGGTGCAGGAACAGGGCGACGATGCCGGTGGACCGCAGGGTGGCGGCGATCTTTTGCGCGATCAGGCCGGACTTGCCCGCGCCGACGAGCACCACCTTGCCGTTGCTGTTCATGATGGCGTCCACGGTGTCGGCGAAACTCTGGCCGAGCCGTTTGCGGACCTTCTCCGCGGACGCAAGTTCGACGGAGAAGATTTCCTTACCGCGGGTGATGATGTTGTTGCTGGTCAACGGGGATTCCCTCACATCTGCCATGTCGGGGAAAGCATACGCACAGAGCCGCGCCCGCGCAACAGGGTGGGTTCCAGCAAGGTTCACAATCGTAACTTGTACCCAGACGGATTTGGTACAGCTGCCAAGCTATACACACATCTACTATAAACGCCAACGGAGGATTCGCATGCCGAAAAAGAGCATATTTCTTGCGTGTCTAGCGTTTCTGGCAACAGCTTGCCTGTCGCAGTCGATTTGGAACAGCTATGGTTGCTACACTTCTGAGTGTCTAAATATTAATTACGAAAACATATTTACAAAATTGTCATCTCAAACACTAGATGAATATAGAGTACGCTTTAATAAGACACCTAATGTTATGATATGGAAGGATGATGCAGTTCGTGATAAAATACAATTTATGCTATCTTATACGTACTGGAAAGATAGATTTGATTATCCCGAGCCGAGTTGGAATGATTCTACACTGACATGGGGAGAGTTGAGACAGCATTTTGTACTGCGCCTCAGCCAAGTTGGTGAGCAGGATACGACCACCTTGCCTATTGCCTGGGGCGATCCAGATGTCGTAGTCAGTAATAACTCTGATGAAAGCGCTGGGTGGGCTGGCGTGTTTGATCTCGAAGTCACTGAACTCCCTATTCAGGATTTCGGCACGGCGTGGAGTCTGTGGATCGCGCCAATCGGACCAGCTCCTGATCCATGCAGAAGTTCTGGGTCTTATGAAAACCAAGTTGATCTTGTTGACACGGTTACTTTCGTGTACACATCAATAACGACTCCGACTGACAGTCTGCTGTGGTCACTTAGCGATTGGGAAGGCAGGGGATCAATAGCACTCGCTCATCAGTTGTTTAAGCTTTTCCCGAATAACACCTCTCTTATGAGAACGTTACTTCCGTACTACTACGAAAATGCTAACTGTGATTCAGTTAGCCGTATTGGAACACATTACATAGATGTCATGCGAAATAATCTAGATCCATTTCGCATATCCTATTCATATCCAGGTCCATCGCCGACTATATCAGAGGTTGAAAGAATGATACAATATCTTTGTGTAGATGGAGTGGTGAAACCATGGCGAGATCCCAGCAGAGGATTCTAGCAAGACTGCCTGGAGATCTAATCTAATGCGATCGCCATTCGCCTATCCCCCTCTCCTCACCGGAGTGCGGCTTGCCGAGGGTGTGGTTTCATGCCTATGCTCCCGTGCTCACCGGTCCGCGTTTCACGGGGCCGGCCCGCGTGTCGTAACCCAAAACTCATGGAAAGTGCCCGGCACCTGTTGGATCGGTCGGGAGCTGCTGGCGTGGTCCGGCAACTGCAGGGGATGTTTGCGTCGATGAAGAGCAAGACTGTCATCTTGCGAAACAAGTTGGGGTTGCATTTGCGTCCGGCGAGCCGGATCGTGAAGATCTCCGGCAAATACCGCTCGACCAAGGTTGAGTTGGCGCGGGATGGTGAGTCGGTGAACGCAAAGAGCATTCTCGGGATCATGACGTTGGTTGCGGAGAGTGGCGCGGAGGTGGAAATTCAGTGTGACGGTCCGGACGAGGAAGCGTGTCTGGACGAGTTGGTGGATCTGGTCAACAACAAGTTTTACGAAGAATAGCGCGGCTGTCTCAGTGTGTCCCCCCGGGGTTCCGGTACCCCTGCCATTGCCCCGATAGCCTCGTATATTGCAAGCCGGGCGCAACCTGAAGAAGCGATAACCCACCCATGGATCAAGAGCGAGTCTGGTCGGGCCAGGCGGTGGCTCCGGGCATTGGCCTGGGACCGGCGTTTTTGCTCCGGCGTGAACGGAAAACGGTTCAGCGTAGCGAGATAGCGGATATCGAGCTTGAGCTGGCCCGGTTGGACAAGGCAATCGAGCGTGCGCGTGCGATGCTCGAGTTGCACCGGAAGCGTGCGGCCCGCCGTTTCGGGGACGTTGTCGCCCGCATTTTCGACACTCACCTGATGATTCTCGAGGACGAACCGGCGTTCGATGAGATCCGCGAGTTGATCCGTACCGAAAGCGTATCTGCCCAGTTTGCCGCGTTCAAGATCCTCGACAATTACGCCCGTCATTTCGAGAAGCAGGAAGACACGTATTTCCGGGATCGTGCCCAGGATGTGCGCGATGTCTGCCGCCGGTTGGTGGGGCAGTTGGACGGCGAGGACGATACGGTATTGTCGGACATTCCGGACGAACCGTGCGTGCTGCTCGCAGCGGAGTTGAACCCGACGGACATTCTGCGTCTGCCGCAGGATCAGATCATCGCGGTGGCGACGGATGCCGGTGGCGCGACCAGCCACACGGCGATTCTGACGCGTACGCTGGGTGTGCCCAGCGTGGTCGGATTGCGGGATATTACCACCTCGGTGCAACGCGGGGATATCGTCGTTATCAATGGCAACTCCGGCAAGGTGGTGTTGCATCCGAACCCCGATCAGCTCGCCAGGTATGAACGCAAGCACCGTGAGTACAAGGAGTTTGTAAAATCCCTTGAGGATATACGTGACCAACGCGCGGAAACGACAGACGGTCACTCCGTTTTGCTCAACAGCAACATCGAGATGCCGTCCGAAGCGGCGGCGGTGCTGCGGAATGGATCGGACGGGGTCGGCTTGTTCCGCACCGAATACCTGGTGCTGACACACGGCGGCCT
Organism: bacterium; assembly: GCA_020444425.1. Lineage (GTDB taxonomy): Bacteria > Electryoneota > Electryoneia > Electryoneales > Electryoneaceae > BMS3BBIN04. The sequence continues at coordinate 52,279 of JAHLLB010000012.1, forward strand.
GCCGGACGAGGAGATGCAGTACAACGCCTACCGCAACGTGATCATCGCGCTGGAAGGGCGTCCGATTACGTTCCGCACCTTCGATCTTGGCGGAGACAAGGCGTTCCCGGGCGCGGGTATTCCGGTGGAGAACAATCCGTTCCTCGGCTGGCGCGCGATCCGTGTCGGGCTCGATCGTCCGGAGATGATGAAGCCACAGCTCAGGGCGATTTTCCGCGCGGCGGTGCATGGTCCGGCGAAGCTGATGTTCCCGATGATCAGTACGCTGGAGGAGTTGTACCGGGCGAAGGAAGTGTTGCAGGATGTGCTCGCCGAACTCGAGGCGGACGGAATCGAATACAGCCACGAGGTCCCGGTCGGGATGATGGTCGAAGTGCCGTCGTCTGCTCTGCTGGCGTCCCGTTTCGCGCCTCATGTGGACTTCTTCTCCATCGGCACGAACGATCTGGTACAGTTCACCATGGCGGTGGACCGTGGCAACGAACAGGTCGCGGGGTTGCATCAACCTTTCAATCCGGCGGTGCTGAACCTGATCAAGATGACGGTGGATGCCGGCCGGATGGCTCAGATTCCGGTGTCGATGTGTGGTGAGATGGCCGGACAACCACTGGGCACGTTGCTGTTGCTGGGCTTGGGGTTGGACGAGTTGTCGACCAGTCCATCGCTGGTGCCGGAGGTGAAAAAGCTGGTGATTTCGTCGACCCTGGCGGAAGCACGCAAGCTGGCGGAAGAATCCTTGCGGCTGGACACGGCACCACAGGTTCGCGCGCACCTGCTGGAGTACATGAAGTCCCGGTTCAAGAACCTTCCGATCTGGTTCGAACCGGGGACGTGATCTGACGGCTGATTCCGAAGTCGGTTGATCCGCGTCCGCAAGCGGACACGGGCACGTTGCATCAACCCGGGCACCCCTTCCGGGACATAAGTATTGTGAACGATTGATTCATCATCATCATACAGTGGAGGTTCATCCATGGCAGGCTTTGTCTTCAGCAGTGAGTCGGTGACCGAGGGTCATCCGGACAAAGTCGCGGACCAGATCAGCGATGCCATCCTCGATGCGATCCTCGCGGAGGATCCGTTCGGGCGTGTGGCGGCGGAAACGTTCGTGAACACCGGCCTTTGCATGGTCGGCGGTGAGATTACCACCGAAACGTATGTCGACATCCCGACAATTGTGCGTGACGTGATCCGGGACATCGGGTACGTCCATTCCGACATCGGCTTTGACGCCGATACGTGCAGCGTGTTGACATCCATCGACCAGCAGGCGACCGATATCGCGTTGGGCGTGGACCGTGCCGGCGCAGGCGACCAGGGGATGATGTTCGGCTTCGCGTGCAAGGAAACAAAAGAGCTGATGCCGATGCCGATTTCGCTGGCGCATAAGCTGACGAAAAAGCTGGCTGAGGTACGCAAAGCGGGCGAGCTGGAGTGGTTGCGTCCGGACGGCAAGGCGCAGGTGTCGATCCGATATGAGGATGACAAGCCGGTCGAGATCACGACGGTTGTCCTGTCCACGCAGCACTCGCCGAATGTCAGCCTCAGCGACGTGCAGGACGGAGTCTGGGAGAAGGTGATCAAGCCGATTCTGCCCAAGGACATGTACGACGAGAAGAAGCTGATCAAGCACATCAACCCGACGGGCCGTTTCGTGCAGGGTGGTCCGAAGGCGGACGCCGGCCTGACCGGGCGCAAGATCATCGTCGATACGTACGGTGGTTACGCCCCGCATGGTGGCGGCGCGTTCAGCGGCAAGGATCCGACAAAGGTCGACCGTTCCGGCGCGTACATTTCGCGCTATGCGGCGAAGAACGTGGTCGCGGCAGGCCTGGCGGAACGTTGCATGATCCAGGTTGCATACGCCATCGGTGTCCGCGAACCGGTCAGTTTGTACGTCAACACGTACGGCACGGGCAAGCTTGACGACGAGAAGATCTCAGCACTGTTGCGGGAAACCATCGACTGGACCCCGGCGGGCGCGATCGACGTGCTGAATCTGCGGCGTCCGATTTATCGTCGCACGGCGACCTATGGGCACTATGGCCGCGAGGAGGAAGGATTCCCTTGGGAGGACACCAGCGTGCTTGCGCCGGTGCTCAAGAAAGCCGTAAAGTAGCATCGAAAGCATAATTACTGTTGTCTACGGCAACAGTTCTTGGTATTTTTGGCAGTGATACGTACAAGGAAACTAATTCGTGAAACCAAACGAATGCGATATTCGCAGTCTAGACCTGGCCGATGAGGGCTTGCGCCGGATTCGCTGGGCTGACAACAACATGCCGGTTCTCGCGCAGATCCGGGAAGAGTTCCGTGAGGCGCAACCGTTGCGCGGCGTGCGCATGAGCGCCTGCCTGCATGTGACGGCTGAAACGGCGAACCTCGTCCGCACGTTGCAGGCGGGTGGGGCGGAGGTCGTTTTGTGCGCGTCCAATCCACTGTCGACGCAGGATGACGTCGCGGCGAGCCTGGTCCGTGATTTTGACATCCGTGTTTACGCGATTCACGGCGCGAGCAATGAGGATTATTACTCGCACCTGAACGCAGCCGCGCAGCACAAGCCGCATGTGACGATGGATGACGGTTGCGACCTGGTCACGTTGATCCATGAGAAGTACAAGGATCAGATTGGTGACATGATCGGCTCGCTGGAAGAGACCACGACGGGCGTGATTCGCCTGCGTGCGATGGAAAAAAGCGGTGCTCTCAAGCTGCCTGTGATCGCGGTCAACGACGCGAAGACGAAAAATATGTTTGATAACAGGTACGGAACGGGCCAGTCCACGGTGGACGGCATCATCCGTGCCACGGACATCCTGCTCGCGGGCAAGAACGTGGTCACGATTGGCTACGGCTGGTGCGGGCGTGGCTTCGCGAACCGTTGCCGCGGGATGGGATCAAACGTGATCGTCACCGAGATCGACCCGGTCAAGGCGCTGGAGGCGGCGATGGACGGCTTCCGGGTGATGCAGATGGAAGAGGCGGCCGAGGTTGGCGACCTGTTCTGCACGTTGACCGGCAACAAGCATGTCATTCGTGGTGAGCATTTTGCGAAGATGAAGGATGGCGCGATTGTCGCAAACAGCGGTCACTTTGACATTGAGATCGACATTCCGGCGTTGAACGGTCTGGCCAAGTCGGTGCAGCGTGGTGTCCGCGAGAACGTTGATGAGTATCAGCTCGAATCCGGCAACCGCATTTTCCTGTTGGCTGAAGGCCGTCTCATCAACCTCGCGGCGGCGGAAGGCCATCCGGCGAGCGTAATGGACATGAGCTTCGCGACGCAGGCGTTGGCGAGCTCGTACATCTCGGGTGCAGGCAAGGGTCTGGATCAGAAGGTGTACGATCCGCCTTCAGAGATCGAGGATCGTGTCGCTCGGTTGAAGTTGAACTCGATGGGTTTGAAGGTCGACAAGTTGACGGAAGAGCAGATAGCCTACCTTTCGGACTGGCAGGAAGGCACGTGATAGGTCCCTTGCTTGTCGGGGCCGCAACTGAGTAGGTGATGTGAACCGGCCACGGGGTGGCCGGTTCACTCACATCCAGACGGAGGAATCGCATATGGCGCCGGCGAACCAGACGCCACGTGGTCAAAAGTGGTGGTCTCTGGCGGTCGTGGTCGTGCTTGGATTGACCATGCTACGCTGTTCCTTACCCACCGACCTGGGGGCTCCCGAATGGGATATCCCCTTCTCTGTTGCGTTCAGTACCGAACGCTATGGAATCAACGATTTGCTGGACTCCACCTCTCTGGCTGACAGTGGGTTTGCGTTCGAAGAAGGTGAGGACGGTGTCCTCATGTTCATCGTTGCGGATACTCTGGACAGCGTGCGTGTCGGTCGCGACGACATGTTCCTCGGGGACCATGAGTCCGTCGTTTTCGATGTTCCAACGGATACGATTGTCATCCCGTTCTCGGAAGAACTGGACGAATCGTACTCGCTGGACGACATGTTCACCACGCTCGGTTTTCCGACAAATTACAACAACGGCGACCAGGTGCCCCTGCCTCCGGGCGGCGGGACGTGGAACCTTGTCGGTAATGAGGGCGGTGACGTCGAATTCGATCAGCTCGATTCCATGAAGTATGCGCACATCGTCGACGGTCAAATTCAGTTGGTGATGGAGAACAACACCGACATCGAGTTTGATGATTTGCAGGTTACGGTAATGCGTGAACGGATTCACGAGCCCGGTGTGTTTGTGCCGCTAACCGTGTTTGACTACGGCCAGGTGAGTCCGAACGATCAAATGCCGATGTCGTATTTCATGTACGACGACACGTTGACCGCGCGGTTGCGGATGAAGTTCACGGCGAATGGCCAGGAACAGATCATTACCGCAAATCATTCGGACGCGCTCAACTTCACGCTGATTGTGGATACGTTGAAGGCGGACTACGCGGAAGCGGTGATCGCGCGCCAGAAACCCCAGTCCCGCAGCGAGATTATTTACCTGAATGATGATCTGTGGATCAAGCGTGCGATTGTGGACTCTGGTTTTGTCTACTACAACGTGGTCAACGAGACGGACGTGAACACGATCATCACGTTGACATTCCCGCGCGTTTTCCGTGACGATGGCGACGTTCCGTACGACACAACGTTTGAGATGACTCGAACCCGGCCCGGCGAGGATCCGCAATTCGTCGAAGGCGAGATCGACATTCAGGGGATGCGGGTTCGCTATCCTCAGATCCCTGAAACTCCGGGCACGAACCAGGAATTTCACGTTCAGACCACGGTGACAATTCTGAGTTCCGGCGAAATTTCGCCGGGCGTACCGGACACCTCGGTGATCGCGGTCGGCAACTCGGTAATCAGCACCTTCCAGCTGAGCGACCTCGTATTGAGCACGGCGGAGGGTGTGTTCCGTGACTACGAGTATGATATCACGGAAGAGGTTGTCGAAATCACCCAGTTCGAGGATGAAGAGCAGCTGCAGCAGGACTTGGCGAACAACCTTTCGTTGCGTGATGTGAATCTGATCCTCGATATGCAGAACAACATCGAGGCGCCGATGGAGCTGACGTTGAACATCGAGGCGTCCAACTCTGTTGCGTTTCTTCAGGCAGAAACGACGGTTGTTCGAAATCTGGGCCGGCGACAGGAACGGATGGTGATCGAGGACATTTCGAACATCCTCAACATTTTGCCGGATGAGGTGGCGATCACGGGGACAGTCCGTACCGGCTACGAGGTGTTTGGCGTGCCGGATACGGCGTACGCGTTGAACTTGTACGATTATATCGTACCCGCGTTCAGGCTGGAGGCGCCAGTTTCATATGTGATGTCGGAAGACACTCCGTTGCGGCCACCGGTTCAGTTGTTTGAGGAACCGATCAACCCGGACATCAAGGAATTCAGCCTGTATGCGATCGTGGAGAACGCGATGCCGGTTGGTGGTTACCTGTACCTGATGGCCGGGAAGTTCGGGAGTGAGGAAGAGGCGGAGCAGAAGCTGAAGCGTGATGATTTCGAATACTACGGCATCACCTTCATTGAAGGCGGCGAGTCGCCGACACCCATGTACATCAATCCGCCGACCGTGGATGATGACGGCCGGCCGGTGGGAACGTATCTGGATACGTTGTTCACCCGCATTCCGTCATCCCGCATGAAGGTGTTCGCGAAGGACAGTGTGTACACGCGCCAGGTCCTTGTGCTGGAGGCGACCGACACGTCCGGAGTTGTGATAAACGTGGAAGATTACCTCGACGTTTCTGTAATTGGCGAAGTACTGTTCAAGATCAACGGTGATGACTGAGCCGGAGGACGGAACGATGACAACACGCAAGAAGATCTTCGTGCTGGCGTTCGCGTTTTTCGCCGGCCTGTCAAGTTGGGGAACCACGTACGCGCTGCAACCGGTGCAGGCGCGGGACGTGTCCATGGGTATGACCTCGGCGGCGGACGCCGTCGGTGTTCGTGTCGTTGGCCTGAACCCGGCCTTCCTCGCATTCAAGGATCAGCCGAAGGTGACGATCTCGATTCCGGTGATCAATTTCGGGTTCCGCTTCGGCAACAACGTTTATTCCAACAAGGACGTGTTTGATTACTTCCGCAGCGATATGTACTGGACGGATGAAATCAAGCAGATCCTCGCGGACAAGGTGGACCAGGACAAGTTGAATTTCACCACGGACTGGTACGCGCGCTTCATCGGGTTCAGCTTCCCGACGCAATACCTGACGATGGCGTTTACCTACGACATGGGCATGAGCATGGACGCCGATCTGGACGATGAGTTTACCGATCTGGCGTTGCTGGGGAATCCCGTCTCAAGCCTGGGCGAATTGAAGGAGTTCTCCGAGACGGACATGTCCGGTGTATGGCTGTCACGGCTTGGCTTCACCTTCGCCAAGAACTTCAACTACGCCGAGGAAGTGGACTGGTTGGAAGAATTGACCGCTGGCGTCACCTTCAATTATTTCCTCGGGCACGCGTTCGCCGATGTCGACGAGTTTGAGGCATCCTTCCTGACTGACTACGATGGCACCCGTTCGTACGCCTACTTCGAAGTGGTTGGTGCCGGTCAGTTGAGCGCCAACGAAAAGGATGACTTTTATTCGGACAAGTTCATCGCGGGTAATGGTGTCGGGGTTGACCTCGGCATCGGGATGAAATTGCTCAAAGGACGGGCGACCGCCGGGTTGAGCATCATCAACCTGATCAACCAGATGACATGGGATGAAGGCAAGCGAGCGGTCTACGCGATGGATCTTGACGGGCTCTCGCTGAGCGGCATGAACGACGAAAACTACTGGGAAGACTATTTCGAACCTGTGGACTCGTTGTTCGCTGAGACGGAAAACCTGAAGACCGAACTTCCCCGTCTGATCAAGCTGAACGGTGCGTATGTGCTGAACGAGCGGATCACGCTCACCGGCGGTATCACGGCCCAGACCAACGATGTGATCGGCGCGGATGCGTTCCTGCGTGCCGGCATGGGCATTCAGCATTACACGCTGGATTGGTTCAACCTGCGCGGCGGTGCGAGTGTCGGGGGACGGTCCGGCGTGGCGTTCGGCCTTGGATTCGGCCTGCGGTATGGCTTCTGGCAGACCGACGTCGGCCTGGGTTGGGAGCACGGGATGTTCGACTTCGCCAAAGGCATGCGGTTCGGCATCAGCTCGATCTTTGTCTTCGATCAGCTCGACCTGTACGGCATTCATGGCGATTACGACGAGGAAGCAGGGGATAACACGTTCGAATAAAGGCTGCGGTCGGCTGACAGCGGCCAGCGTTCTGCTGATTGCTGACAGCGATCTCAGCGTCGCGATACACAGTTTTCAAATTGCGGACGGCTGTCCGCTGTAGACCCGGCAACACAAGTTGCCGGGTTTCTTTGTTTGCCGACCAGTCGGAGCCCTCTTCAGTCCCTGCCGAGCTACGAGAGCTCAGAGACCGAAGCCCGAGACAACCATCCGGCGAGTTGAGACCGCGCACGTTTTGAGTGGTCGATATCAGCCAATTGGTTCGTTTCGACCACATCAAATCAGCCACTGGTTGATATCGCTCAGCGGCGAGAGCGTGGGAGAGCGCAGGTAACGTCGGATATAATAACGAGTTCGGGAATGAGAAGAAAACTGGCACGGGGCTTGTAAATGAATTGTGCGAACAGCGACAGACAGGCGATCGGGGACAAGACAGGAAGGGGAGGACGACAGATGGAGCAGCGGCAGTTTTTGGCAATCGTCCTCGCCGTGATCTTGTTCGGAATATCAGTCGCCATGGGCGTGAATGTGGTCATCGAAGGCATTGATGCAAACGCACGCCACCAGATGAGTAAGTCGCAGGAAGTCAGTTTGAACTTTGAAAACAATCTCGTCACCTGGAACACCTTCCCACACATGCAAATGTGAGTTTCTTGTGGCGCATCCTCCTCCTAGGGGTCGAGGCCTGAGCAACCTGGCCCCTGATTTGATGGAAACCTGCCGGAGACGGCAGTCACCATAAAGCAGTACCGCAGGACCTTGACAAGCGATGAGAGAGCAGAATGGGCGGCCGAGCGTCGCTCCCTCGCCCATGTCTCAACCCCCATTCCATGCCCCGGCGTCGACCGCCCCTTTTGTTCTCTCAATCACACGCCCAGCCCAATCAGCTGGGCGTTTTGTTTCTGCACAGCTTTGATTCGTGAGGTCACTCGATGAGTGGTTTCGCCTGGATCAACAGGATGTACTGCGCTGTTCTGGACGTTGCGGTGCCAGACTGGCGCACCCTTCACCGTGATACCGCCGGGCCCGACATTTGGCGGCCTGACAACCGGGTGTTCACGGGTATCCCCTCTCTCCACTCTCTTCTTGCAGTGTTACGGCATGTTATCCGCATGACAGAGGATTGGTTTTGGGGTGAACAGCAACGGGCTGTAGTGTGTCCGGTACGGACGTCCGGTACAGACCCGTTGGGGAGATGCACGATGAACCGCAACAGTACAGCTCCACCGGCGTTGAATTACCTGCTGTTTCTGGTGGTCTTGTTATTGGTCGGTTTCCTGCTTGTCTGTGTACCGACAGAGGTTTTTTCGCAGGAAGTGGTGCTGCAACCGGCCAGTGACTGGGTGTCTGTGTTGATTGGCTAGAGCTGATTGACACGATTCCAATTCGCGGATCGAAGTACCGCGATCATCAGAAGTTACGCCGCTGGAAAGTTTGAAAACGACCGAATCGGGAAAGAGGAGAACTCTGAGCTTATCGCAGGATATACAAAAAATAAGAAATTCGGATTCATTCCAGATAGCCGTTGAAGACGAGAAATGCCACGGACTTAGGCCCGTGGCAGATTTTTTTGTAAGCTCTGAAACAGGATGCAGGCAAAGTGGGCAGGCTTAGCAACAGTCCAGTTTCGGCCAGCATGTCATTCTGATGCTGCGTTTGTTTGCAGCAGAAGAAGATCCAGACTATCAGCAGGCACCTCTCAAATCAGGACTTACAGAATCTGGCTCTTCCTCACTTCTCTGCGTTCCGTTCGGAATGACGCGCGTTGAACCTGACGCCTACAAATACTCTTCTACCCGCTATCGTTTCGCCTCTCACGTCACACGACTCACACCTCACACCTCATGCCTCATACCTGCTCCTCTAGAGATCCTCGAGCCTCATCGCAGCCTGTTCCGCTTCGGGACTGTCCGGGAAGTCGCGGGTGATGGTTTCGAAGTGTCCACGTGCGGCATCGTCCTCACCGGCGTCCATCGCGAGGATGCCGAGCTTGAGCAACGTGGCCGGCAGCCGGTTGCTGTCCGGATATTCGCCGAGTACGCGGTTGAACATCGTTTGCGCGGAATCGGGCTGTTCGTCCGCCATGAACGATTCGGCGAGCCAGTACAATGCGTCGTCGGCTAACGGCGATTCGGGAAACGAGTTCAGCAGCTCACGGTAGCCCATCCGTGCCAGCTCATATTCACCACGCAGGTATTCTTCCTGGCCCTGGTCGTAGAGCGCCCGTTCCTCCGCAGAAGCGCGGACACCGTCAATGGTCTCCGGACTGCGCAGGGTTTTATTGACCTCTTCGAGGCTGCGGAGCAAAGAACTCAACAGGCGTTCATTTTCTTCGAAGCGGTTGGTCAACGTGTACAGCCGCCGTTCGAAGTCCTGGCTGGTAGCGCTCTGGTCGGCCTGCATCGCGCGCAGTTCCTGACTCACATTTTCGCCGAGCAGCGCCTTGATGCTGTCGATGTCGGCCTGCGTCTGCTGTTGCTGACGGTCAAGCTGGACTAGCCGTGCGCGGAACTCGCTGTGATCTTCCTGGAACTGGACGATCTCTTCTTTGGACGCCGCGCAACCGAGCATCAGCAGCGCGACGGAGAGCGTCAGGCCCAGGCGGAGCTTCTGTAGCGCACGTCTGACCGTGCGTCTGATCGACGCGATAGTCGGTTTCTGCATGGGTACGGAACCTCGGCTTCGTCGCGAACGTTAGCGGACGACGGTTGCGGCACGGCGATTCTTCGCCCACGCCGCCTCGTTCGAGCCCTGAACCTCCGGGCGTTCCTCGCCGTAGCTGACGAGCCGGACACGGGTGCCGTCAATACCGTAGTCGATGTAGTATTGCTTCACGGATGCCGCCCGGCGTTCACCCAGCGCGAGGTTGTATTCGGTCGATCCGCGCTCGTCGCAATGGCCTTCGACGGAGACCTTCCAGTCGGGATACTTGCGCAGCATTTCGGCGTTATGGCGGAGCGCGTCACGGGTAGCGGCTGACAGCGAAGATTGGTCGAACTCGAAGTAGACAACCTTCAGGCTCGCCTTGTCCTGGCTGATCTGGCGCATCTTCCGTTCTTCGGCGAGACGCAGCTCTTCCAGCCGGCGGCGTTCCAGTTCTTCCACCGACGGCAGGGTATCCTCGACGACGGGTTCCGGCTCAATATCCTGGAAGCCGGTGGTGTCGATCGGGATTTCTTCGATGGGTGGGGTTTCCTGTTGCTTGGATGCACACCCGGCGAACAGGATCGCCAGGGTGAAAAGAAACACGAGGGACAGCAGGCCAGAACGTTTCATTCGTACGGTCCTCGAAAACGGTTTTGTGTGTTGGTTGGTGGCGAAACGAGGATCGCCCCCCGTATCTTAGACTCTCCGGGAGGCCAATTCGTTGCATGAAAACCCGTGCGGGGGTCTCCCGCGCCCAAGTGGAAAGTAGGAGAACGGCGAGAGCAGCGCAATTCGGTACGAGAGACGATTGCTTCTCCGGCTGTCTTGACAGTACGGACCGAGAATCCTATTTTGTCGCGCCTGTTGGGGATTGGTGTAATGGCAACACGCCTGACTCTGGATCAGGTAATCGGGGTTCGACTCCCTGATCCCCAGCCATCGACCCGCAAGTTCTGAATTATCAGGGCTTGCGGTTTTTTGTTTTCCAAACGCGTACGTTAGGATCCATGATCATCCCAGCTGAACTTCATGTAGAAAATCATGCTTGAAACCCTGATCTATGTTGCCGTCGGTTTGCTGGTCGTGCTGATACCGGGAGTGTATTGGTATCGCGAACGCAGCAAGAGCAAACGCGCGGCGGAAACGTTGACGAAAGCCGTCGAGAGCGGCCGTGACCAGCCGGTGTCGTTGCACCCGGTGATCGATCCGAACATTTGCATCGGGTCGGGAGCGTGCGTGCGCGCATGCCCGGAGCAGAACGTGCTCGGCCTGATCGACAATGCCGGCAAGCTGATCAGTCCGTCCAACTGCATCGGGCACGGGATGTGCCAGGCAGCGTGTCCGGTGAACGCGATCACGCTGGTTTTCGGCACAGAGACGCGCGGTGTGGACATCCCGCACTTGAAGGGCACCTTCGAGACCAATGTTCCAGGTGTATACATCGCCGGAGAACTGGGCGGAATGGGCCTGATTCGTAATGCTGTCACCCAGGGCCGCCAAGCGACCGAGTACATCGTAAAAAGCCTCGAGCGCGAGGACGGTCAGGATCTACTCGATCTGTTGATTGTCGGGTCCGGACCTGCGGGCATTGCGGCATCGCTGCAGGCAAAGGAAGAGGGACTGCGTTTTGTCACCATTGATCAGGACGATCTCGGTGGCACCATCCTGTCGTATCCGCGCCGCAAGCTGGTGATGACGCAGCCGATGGAGTTACCTGGCTACGGCACGATCAAAGTCCGGGAGGTGGAGAAGGAGAACTTGCTGAGCACGTTCCAGTCCGTGTTTCAGAAAACGGATCTGACGGTTCAGACTGGAGAGAAATGTGAGAGAGTCAGCCGTGAGAACGGGCATTTCCGGATTGTCACCAGCAAACAGGAATATCGCGCCCGGCGTGTCCTGCTGGCGATTGGCAGGCGCGGCACACCCCGCAAGCTGGGAGTCCCCGGCGAAAAACCGCCGCGTGTCTATTACCGCTTGACAGATCCCGAACACTTCGCGGGCAAGAAGATCCTCGTGGTCGGCGGCGGCGACAGTGCGGTTGAGGCAGCAGTTAGCCTGGGAGAAAACCGGAGCACGACGGTTCACCTGAGCTATCGCCGCGACAAGATCTTCCGGATCAAGGAGGGGAACACGAAGCGGCTGAAGGAGGCAATAGAGGGCGGGACTGTCATCCCGATGTATGGCACGGAAGTCGCACGAATAGAAGACGATCACGTGATTCTTCGTGAGGGCGAAGACGAGCATCGGTTGGACAATGACCAGGTATTCGTGTTCGCCGGCGGTGTCTTGCCGACCGAATTCCTGCAGAGCATCGGGATCGAATTTACGCGAAAGTTCGGGGAGGTTTAGCGGGTTTGGAATTGGCACGCCGCAACAAACTTATGTAGTTTTAGCAACAAGTCAACAGCGACCTGATCGAGTCACCTTGTGAAACCGGCAACGTTCACCCCCAAGCGCAGCCGCTGCTTCCTGCATGTGTTCGCTTTGCTGCTTTTCTTCAGCGTTGCAGCCGATATTGCGTCAGCTCAGATTTCTCCCGGCAAGCTGTCCGCCGCGCACGAACCCCTCGAAGGCATCACAAAATGCACCCAGTGTCACGAACTGGGCCAGGCGGTCGTCGGGGCGAAATGCCTCACCTGTCACACCTTCCTGAAGTCGCGGATTGACGCTGGAAAGGGTTACCACGCCAGCACCGACGCTGACGGCGAAGCCTGCACCACCTGCCATTCGGAGCATCACGGCCGCGACCATGAATTGATCTACTGGCCCTCCGGGCAGAGCGAATTCGACCACGCGTTGACCGGCTGGACGTTTTCCGGCGCACACCAGGAGCTGGATTGCCGCGAATGCCACTTGCCGCGATTTCACGTGGCCGACGCCTTTCCCCCGGAGAATGTGGTCAACGAAGAAAGCACGTTTCTCGGTCTGGACCAGCAGTGCGTCAGTTGCCATGAGGACGAACACGCGGACCAGTTGACGAACACCTGCACCACCTGCCACAACCAGCAGGCGTGGAAACCCGCGTCAGGCTTCGACCATACCCGGGACACCGACTACGCCCTGACCGGTCGTCATACGGAACTCGAGTGCGTCAAATGCCACGTCACCCTGCCGCGTGAATCCCACGCCGCGGGCGTGATCGTGGACACGACGAGCCCGGACAGTTACGCGGAATATGCGGGCCTGACGTTCGCCAGTTGCGCCGATTGCCACGAAGACGTGCACAAGGGGCGGTTCGGTACCGACTGCAGCCGTTGCCACACGACCGGAGGATTTCAGTCCGCGACGGCGTCCGGCGAGTTCGACCACAGCAAGACGGCTTTCCCGCTCATGGGCCAGCACCTGCAGGTAGAATGTCTCAGCTGCCACACCAGCGGTTCGATGACGGAACCGTTGGCGCACGAACAATGCAACGACTGCCACGAGGACGAGCACCGGGGTCAGTTTGCCAGTCGGGAAGACGGCGGTGCGTGCGACGCCTGCCACAGCGTTGAGCGTCCGTTCCGCCGGACCACCTTCGGCCTCAGCGAGCACGAACAGACAGATTTTGCATTGACCGGCAGCCATCGCGCGATTCCGTGCGCGCTGTGCCATGTACAGGAAATGGACGACGCTGGCGATTCATATGCAACGTTCACCTTTAACAATACCCGCTGCCAGGCATGTCACGACGATATCCACCGCGGCCAGCTCGACATCTGGATCGACAAGAACGGCTGCGAATTCTGCCACAACACCGCGACCTGGAACCGGACCAGCTTCGACCACAATCTTGCCCGTTTCCCGTTGCAGGGAAAGCATCGCGAGATCCTCTGCCTCAAGTGCCACTGGATCGAGACGGACGCCGGCGAGGAACTGGTGTGGATGAAGCCGTTGGAACGCACCTGCGCGGGATGTCATGACGATCCACACGCGGGTCAGTTCGCGGAGATTGTCGCGTCCAAGGGTTGCGAACAGTGCCACATCCCGAGCAGGTGGAGTGATCTGCTGTTCGTGCACAATCGTGATACCAACTTCCCGCTCACCGGCGGACATGAAGGTGTGGCCTGTAATCTGTGCCACAAGCCGATGCAACCTGGTGAAGCGGAGGTCATCCAGTATGCGGGCCTGAGCCGTGAGTGCAGCGCTTGTCATGGGAATCAACCGGAGCGTCCCGGGAGGGATGGATGAGAGTTGACCAGATTCTGTTCCTGATGCTGACGTTGTTGCTGATCGCAGCTGGATCGGCGGCAGGGGCAGCGGTGCAGACGATGCCGCACGGCGACGGCTTCGATCTCGACTGTTCGTTGTGCCATGTGGTCGAAGGCTGGAGCGAGTTGAAATCACCGCTCGAATTTGATCACAACACCACCGCTTTCCCGCTCGAGGGACGGCATGAGCAGGTCGATTGCCAGTTCTGCCACGAATCGCTCGAGTTCGGGCAGGCGTCCTCGCAGTGCTTCGATTGCCATGTGGATGTGCACTCCGGCCAGTTTACGCAGACCTGCGACCAGTGCCACAGCCCCGAGGGCTGGTTCGACGAACCTCAGTTCCGCGAAATGCACCAGCAGACACGGTTTGCGTTATCCGGTGCTCATGACGGGCTGGCGTGTACAGCCTGCCACGCGGACGGCAACTACGCACTGCAGTCGCTCGACTGCGCCGGGTGCCACCTGGACGACTACTACCGCGCGAACAACCCGGACCACGCCGGGGCAGGATTCAGCACGAGATGCGACGACTGCCACGGGTTGATGTCTGTGGATTGGGCGGGCAGCATTGTCGATTTCGACCATACGCCGGATTTCCCGCTCGTGCGTGGCCACCGGGTGTTTGACTGCCAGGCGTGCCACGCGCCCGGCAGCAACTACGCCGAAACCTCGAGCGAGTGCTATTCCTGCCATGCCGATGATTACAACCGCACCGACGATCCGAACCACGCGCAGGCCGGCTTCCCGACCGACTGTTCGATCTGCCACACCATTGACGATTGGGACGACGCCGACGATTTCAACCATTCCACCACCGGTTTTGACCTCACCGGCGAACACCGGGAAGTGGACTGCAATGAGTGCCACACGGCCGGGTACGCTGGCACCCCGACCGCCTGCAACGGCTGCCACCAGGATGATTTCGACGGCGCGACGAACCCGTCGCATAACCCTGCCAGTTTTGCGTCCGACTGCACCATTTGCCACACCACGGACGGCTGGTCTCCGGCGCCGGGCTTCGACCACGATATCGACACGATGTACCCGCTGGCCGGCGAACATCGTGAGGCCGAGTGTTCCCAGTGCCACCTGAACAACGTGTACGTCGGTCTGCCGGATGCGTGCTTCGATTGCCACCTGGAAGACTACAACGAGACGGACGATCCGGACCACGTAGCCGAAGGCTACCCAACCGACTGCGAAGTCTGCCACACGCCCAACGACTGGGAAGACGCAGAGTTTGATCACCAGGCAACCGAGTTTCCGTTGACCGGCGCACATCTCGAAACCGACTGCGCGGATTGCCATGTTGACGGCTATGTCAACACACCGACAGACTGCTACGACTGCCATCAGGTTGACTACGAAGAAGCCGTTGAGCCGATCCACAATCCGGACTCGTTCGATTTCGACTGCCTGCTGTGTCATGACACGCAGACGTGGGAACAATCCAGCTTCGACCACGATCAGGAGACAGAATTCCTGATTGAAGGGGCGCACACCGAACTCAACTGCGCCGATTGTCATATCGACGGCCAGTACGTGAACACGCCCACGACCTGCTACGGGTGTCACGTGGACGACTACAACAACACGGACGACCCCGACCACGCGGCGAACAACTACCCGACGGACTGTACTGAGTGCCACAACCAGATCGACTGGGAAGATGTCGATGATGACGACTTCCCGCATGACGTCCAGACCGGATTTCCGCTGATTGGTGGGCACGCCGGTTTGACCTGTATCGATTGTCACGCGGACGGGTACGCGAACACGGACCCCGCTTGCATCGGGTGCCACCAGGATGATTTCAACCAGGCCGAACCGCCGCATGAGGCGGAATCGTTCGGCGACGACTGCGAGGTCTGCCACACGGTTCAAGGCTGGGAGCCGTCAACGTTTGACCACGATACGCAAACCCAGTTTGTCATCAACGGGTCGCATGCCGAACTCAATTGTGCCGACTGTCATCTTGATGGCCAGTATGCGTCCACGCCGGAAACCTGTTTCGGTTGTCACGAAGAAGATTACAACGACGCGGACGACCCGGATCACCTTGCCGGGAATTATCCAACGGATTGCACCGTTTGCCACAACACGTCCGACTGGGATGACGCCGATTTCGACCACAACAACACCGATTTCCCGTTGACCGGCGCGCACACGACACTCGACTGCAACCTGTGCCACTCGGAAGGCTATACCGGCACACCGACGGAGTGTTTCGCGTGCCATGAGGACGACTACAATAACGCGGACGACCCGGACCATCTGGCGAACAACTACCCACACGACTGCACCGTTTGCCACAACACGTCCGACTGGGATGACGCCGATTTCGACCACGACAACACCGACTTCCCGTTGACCGGTGCACACACGACGTTGGATTGCAACTTGTGCCACAGTGAAGGCTACACCGGGACACCAACCGAGTGCTTTGCGTGTCACGAGGACGACTACAACAACGCGGACGACCCGGACCATCTGGCGAACAACTACCCACACGACTGCACCGTTTGCCACAACACGTCCGACTGGGATGACGCCGATTTCGACCACGACAACACCGACTTCCCGTTGACCGGTGCACACACGACGTTGGATTGCAACTTGTGCCACAGTGAAGGCTACACCGGGACACCAACCGAGTGCTTTGCATGCCACGAGGATGATTACAACGGTGTCAGCGATCCGAACCACGTCACCAACAGCTACCCGCAGGTCTGCACCGATTGCCACTCGCAGGCCGGCTGGACACCGCTGGACAGCTTCGACCACGACCAGTGGACCGATTTCCCGCTCGAGGGAGAACACACGGGTGTGACGTGTGCCTTGTGCCACACGAACGGTTATGAGGGGACGCCGTCCACCTGCTTCGCGTGTCACGAAAACAACTTCAACAACGCGGATCCGCCGCACGATCCGGGTTCGTTTGGAACGGACTGCACGATCTGCCACTCGGTGAATGGCTGGACGCCGTCAACGTTCGACCACAACCAGCAGACCGACTATGACCTCACCGGCCAGCACCTGACGCTGGACTGCACGTTGTGCCACCTCGGCGGACAATACACCGGCACCCCGGATGAGTGTTTCTTCTGCCATGAGGATGACTATAACCAGACGAACGATCCGGACCATCAGCAAGTGATGTTCCCGACAACCTGCGACCTGTGCCACAACACGTTCGACTGGGAAGATGCGCAGTTCAATCATATTGTCTGGTTCCCGATCTACAGCGGTCGGCATCAGGGTGAGTGGGATTCCTGTTCCGAGTGCCATCCGAATCCGAACGACTACACCGAGTTTACCTGCCTGACCTGCCACTTGCAGGGCGAGACAGACGACGATCACGACGAAGTCCCGGGCTACCAGTACAACAGCATTGCGTGTTATACGTGCCACCCGGACGGTGATGATGGTCCGAACCTGTTCCCGGATCAGATTGAACCTGAGGAAGAACGGAAGGGAGCGCGCTGATGAGACGGCTCACGATGTTATTCGCACTCCTTCTGTTGGTCGCAGGCTTCGCGTTCGCCGCCGCACCGCTGGGCGAAACCACAATCAGCTACCTTACGGCGGACGGTTTCTTCATCGGGTCGGGATCGAGCTCCGGCCTCGCGGCGGGGGATACAGTTCGTGTGCTGCGTAACGACGAGCTCGTTGCCCAGGGGCGCGTGTTGTTCACCGCAGACGCGTCCGCTTCGTGCGAACTGATCGAGGGTGATCTGGACAAGCTTCGGGTCGGAGATATCGTGCACTTCACTGTCCCGCAACGCATGCTTGATCCAGTCGATGAATCGCCGGTTTACTCCGCGACACCGGCAACACCAGCCACGTCAGCGAGTCCGGCGCGCACGGTCGCCGAACGTAAACCGATGTCTTTACGCGGACGGATCGGGCTGCAGCTGCGATACACGGGCACCGACGACGACAACCGTGATCTGGCCGAACCCGGCCTGACCGCTCGGCTGCGGATGGATGATCTCTTCGGCACCGCGCTGCGATTCGAGTTGCGGGGACGGTCTCGCTACCAGATGCGCGACAGCGAGGCGGAAACAACCTACCCGGATCCGTGGAACAACCGGATCTACGAAGCATCGTTGCAGATGGATGACCCGGCGTCCGCACTGGGTTACCGTGTCGGGCGAGTGTACGCCCGGGCGGTGAGCGGGATCGGTGTGTTTGACGGCGCGTACGTGGATTACGACGTCGCGGACAGCTGGACGGTGGGTGCGTTCGGCGGGCTGCGGCCGGATCCGTCCACAAGCCGCGTCAACAGTGACGAAGTCAAGACCGGCGTCTTCGTGCAGCACACACGCGGCGACTGGTCGTCCCAGCGGATCGACGCCTCGCTGGCGTTCGCTGGCTCGTACCACCAGGGCGAAATCGATGAGGAGTTCCTCTACCAGCAAGTGCGGTATTCTCTGGGACGCACCTTGTCCATTTACGAAAGCGCGGAACTCGCGGTGAATCGTGGCTGGCGGGAAGAAGCGGCGGGATCGTCGCTTGAGCTGGACAACATTCTGTTCAATGTGCGGTACTCGCCGCTGGACGTGGTCAGCTTCGACGTTGGCTACGACAACCGCCGTATCCTGCGTACGTGGGAGACGAAAGACACGCCGGACAGCCTGTTCGACGATGCCGTGCGTGAGGGTTGGCGGCTGGGATCTACGGTGCGGATCACTCGCGACCTGCGTTTCACGGTGCAGGGCAACTTGCGCACGCGCAGTGATGGCGGGGACGATACGTACACCGGCCACGCCTACCTCAACCACCGTGACCTGTTCGGCAGCGGCGTTTCGATGAACGCGCGGTTGGCGTACTACAACAACCCGTACAGCACCGGATACCAGCCCTCGATCGGGTTGGCGATGTATCCGCATCGTCGTGCGCGAGTTCATCTTGACGCCGGCACTCGGGTCTACGAGTACGATTCACTCAGCACCAGTTATACCGATTTCTGGATTCGGCCGGGCGCGTCGGTTACCTTCGGACAGCGCTGGTATGGGCAGGTGTATCACGAGTACACGTCCGGCGACTTGCAGAACAGCAACCGCAGCTATCTCGAACTGGGTGTGAGATTCTGAGCGCATGAACCAGGAGCAGAAACCGTCCCTCGCGCACCGGATGCTGATGATCGCGCTGTTCAGCGTGACCATCGCCTCGGTCGTGTTGATCGCAGTCCAGGGCTGGGATTATTACACCGCTGACCGGCTCGACCGTCCCCACCTTGAGTTGCATGAGGCGTGGAAAGCGGGCGGTGTCATCGGGCACGGACTCGGCATCATCGGCAGCCTGCTGATGTTACTGTTGCTGCTGTACATCCCACGCAAGAATTCTCGCCGCCTGCAAAACGTGGGCAAGTTGAGCCACTGGCTGAATGTGCACATCTGGATGGGCATCACGGGTCCGTTGCTGATCACCTTCCATTCGACGTTCAAGTTCGGCGGAATCGTGGCGGTCAGTTACTGGTCGATGGTGGCGGTGGCGCTGAGTGGCGTGCTCGGACGGTACATCTACCTGCAGATCCCACGCACGTTGAGTGGGCAGGAGTTGTCCGAGCAGGAACTGGATAGTCTTGACAGCTCGCTGCAGAACGAGATGCGCTCCCTGCCGGGCATGACGGATGAGCTTGTCGCTGAGATTACTCGCACCATGAGCGGCGGGCGCAAAGGGAAATCGCACGGTTTCGGCGCGGTTTTCAGTTGGATCGGGCAGGATTTGCTGCGTCCCATCCGTGTTCGCGCTCTACGCAGCAAAATCGCGAGCGAAACCGAGCTGGCGTCCGCTCACATTCGCGATATGGTGTCGCTGGCCCGCAAACGTGCGTTGCTGATCCGCCGCCGTGCCTTCCTCAACGTCGCCCGCAAGACCTTGCACCACTGGCACGTCATTCACCGGCCGTTCGCGCTGGTCATGTTTATCATCATGTTCGTGCACATCGCGGTAGCGGTGTTGTTCGGCTATACCTGGGTCTGGTGATTCACCCTTGCTTGTCCGTTTCGCCCTGGTTTCCCGGCTGTTGATTTTATGCAGGCTCGTCCGATCGGGGAATCCAGTTTCTGCAGGCAGGTTTCTGTGGAGTTGATCCCGTCCCGGAAGCATGGTCGACTCGTGAAACCAAAGAGATGCTGGCGTTTCCAGCCCAACCGTCTCTCGCGAATCGGCTCCACGTCTTGTTTCAAATGGATGAGTGTTGTACCGTTCTACGCGATGAATTCACTGCTTCGACATACACGGGCCGCGCGGCTTTACGTGAACGGGTTGGTCGTACTACTGACCTGCATGGGTCTGCTCGTGCCGCAAATGCACCACCATCACTACGTCCCGGATGATGGGAGCGTCGGGTGTGAGACGCATGCCGATCTACTTCCGGAACGCCATCACCATCCCCATCTGCACCCGCACGATCATCTCAGCCACGTGAAGGATCATGCGGTTCCGGAGAGCTCGGAAACGGGCAACGCTGATCCGAAGCACTGTCACGACACGTATGATTCCCACCACAACATCAACCTGATCGTGGTGCGTTCAGTGACGGCGCGTACCTCCATCGTGCCGCCGGCGGTGTTCATCTCGGCGGGCGTCGTCGCAGACGTTGACCAGCCAGAGCGCCACGGCTGGGTTATGACTGTTGGTACCACCCCTCTTCCGAAAGATCCCACTCCTGGCTCGTGGAACCCCCGTGGACCGCCGTCCCACGCCTGATGCAATCTGACCGCGTCCGCGGTCACGTGTAAACCATTCAAACACAATTCTGGATAGTTGGAAGGACTGCGCTCATGCGTACGCAGGCCCTGCAGCTCGTCCTGTTCGCGCTGTTCGTGCTGGGCACGGCGGCGGGTGCACAGGAACGAACGCTGCGCATTTCGTTTGACGACCTCGATTCATTGGTCGCCGGCAACAGTCCACTTGCCCAAACCCGCTCGCTCGAGTTGGATCGTGTTCACGCAAGCCGGGAGGCGGACCTGCGCTGGTCCAATCCCGAGCTGGAGTATGAGCACGAGCGGGTGGATGCCGAACGGGAACAGGTCGTCGCCCTTGGAAAGAGTTTCGAGTTGCCGTGGAAGACCAGCCGTCGCCGCGCAGAGTGGAAATATCGCATTGAAGCGGCTGATTGGCGCCGGGAACAGACCCATCGGCAACAACTGGCGGAGATTCGTGGCGGGTATGTCGCCCTGAGTCTTTACCAGCGGCAATTGGCCATTCTGGACCAGCTTGATACAACTCTTGATGATGTGGCACGCATCGCTGCCGTGCGTCACGAGGAAGGCCGCATCTCCGGTATCGAATCCCGGCAGATTCAGCTGGCGGCGATTTCTGTAACCGGAACCCGGCTCGAGCTTTTGGCGGAGTACCGTCAGCGTCGTGCGGACTGGCTGACAGCGCTGGGGATGAATCCGGCCGACAGCCTCTCGTTGGCGACTGCCGTCACCTTTGCCCCGCGGCAATTGCCGGGCAGGGATGAGTTGGTTGCGGCCGCCGCATCCACGCCCGGGCTGCGCGTGCTGGAGGCGGAGCAGTTGGCGTTGGCCGCGCATGTGGATGTGCAACGCAGCTGGCTGTTGCCGGAGGTTGCCCTCTCTGGCGGGTACAAAACTGTCGATCCGGATCTCGGCGGGTTTGTCGCCGGAATTTCGCTGCAATTGCCACTGTTCAGTCAGAATCAGGCGTCGATTCGTGGCGCGGAGATTGAGCGATCCCTTGTCGCCACCGAGGCCGAGCGGGAACGCTCGCGCATGAGTGCTCGGATCGACGCGTTGCTGACATCGATTCAGGAAACGCAACGGATGCTCGAGGAATTTACCTCGATTTCCGGGGCGAATCCGGACGCGTTGGAAGATCTGCTCGTTGCATATGCCGATGGCTGGCTCAGCCTGCCTGATCTGCTGAACGCCGTGCAGCTCGAGGCCGGCAGCCTTGCCGGGCACACAACCCTCGTGTTGACCTGGTACGAATCCCTATTCGCGCTCGAAGCCTTGACCGGTATCGATCTCGCGCGATTGCCACAGGAGTGACGACCCATGAAGACGCTACAGAAACTGCTTTTCCCCGCGCTGCTGATCGCCCTGCTGGCCTTCACCGGCTGCGGAAACGATACATCGACGGACGACCACGGGCACGATCATGAAGCCCCCGCCACAATGGACGACCATGGACATGACCACGATGCATCCGGTGGACACGATGATCATGGCGAATCGGACCATGGCGAAGATGAACGTCCAACGATCGCGGTCACTCAGTGGACGGACCAGATGGAGCTGTTCATGGAATACCCGGCGATGGTTGCTGACGAACCTGGACGTTTCATCATTCACCTGACCGTGCTGGATGGATTTCAGCCGGTACGTGAGGGAGTGGTAAAGCTCACCTTCACCGGTCGTGATGGACACGGTCACAGCTTCACCGTCAACGAACTGCTGCGCGAGGGGATTTTCGCTCCGACCATCGAACTGCATGACGCAGGTCCGCAGGAATTTGTGCTGTCCTACGAAGGTCATGGGCTGCGCGATTCGTTCACGATTGACGGCTTCACCGTCTATTCATCCGCCAGCCAGATCCCGCACGAAGGTGAAGCAGAATCGGGCGATGAGATCAGTTTCCTGAAGGAACAGCAGTGGAAGATCCCGTTCGCGACAGCGGATGTCGAAACACGTGAGATCATGTGGGGCACGTGGGCGGTGGCGGAAGTGCTGCCACGGTCGGACGGGTACGCGGAAATCGTCGCCCCGGTGGCGGGGATTGTCCGCACCACGGGCGGAGCGGTCGCACCCGGCGCATCCGTCGCTCGCGGTATCCACCTGGCGACCATCGAGCCGCCGGTGGGTGGAGAGGGCTGGACCTCTGCCCGGCTGGCGTATGAGCACGCGAAGCAGGACTACGAACGCGTGCAGCGCCTGCGTGAGCGTGACGCGGTCTCCGACCACGAATACCAGCAGGCGCGTACAACCTACCTCACTCTGCAGGCGGGAATGGAGTCCACCGGCACCGAAAACAGCAGCAACAGTTTCACCATCCGTTCCCCGTTGTCGGGTCGGGTGATGGACTGGCAGGTAAGGTCCGGACAGTATGTCAACGCCGGTGATCCACTGATGGCGGTGGTCGATCCGGGCCGGGTCTGGTTGCGTGCGGATGTGTACGAGGACGAATACGCGTTGCTTGGCGATCTGACCGGATTGTGGATCAAGGCGAGCGGCCCGTCGGGGCCGCTGGCGGTGGCTGCGTCGCAGATGACAGTGATCTCGCGCGGCGGCACGCTTAATCCGCGCACTCGCACCGTACCGGTGTTGATGCAGGTGGAGAATGCGGACGAGCGCCTGCGTATCGGTGAACGAGTCCCCGTTGAATTGTATTCGTCGGATGGCACCTTGTACCCGTCGGTTCCGGAATCTGCGGTATTTGACGATAACGGCATGGCTGTGGTTTATGTCCAACCCGGAGGCGAATCCTTCGAAAGGCGCTCCGTCACCGCAGGGCCGGCGTACATGGGCCATGTCGCAATCTTGAAAGGGTTGCAAGCGGGTGAGCGTGTGGTAACGGAGGGCGGCTACCACGTCAAGCTGGCGTCCACCAGCGCCGAAATCGGCCATGGACATGCCCACTAAAGGCATCACACGAAAGGATTGTCATGCTTGACAGACTGATGCAGGCCAGCTTGAACAGCCGCCTGCTCGTGGTGATCGCCGCGCTTGGGATTTTAGTCTTCGGGACACTTTCAACGCTGAAGATGCCGGTGGATGTGTTCCCCGACCTCACCGCGCCTACGGTCACCGTTCTCACCGAATCTCACGGGATGGCACCGGAAGAAGTTGAGAACCTGGTCACCTTCCCGATTGAAACGGCAGTCAATGGCGCGTCCGGTGTCCGGCGCGTCCGCTCCACATCCATCCAGGGGTTGTCCACGGTCTGGGTGGAATTCGACTGGGGCACGGACATCTACATCGCCCGGCAGATCGTCAATGAAAAGCTTCAGCTCATTCGCAGCAACCTGCCGCAGGGAGTGGACCCGCCTGTTCTTGCGCCGATCACTTCGATCATGGGCGAAATCCTGCTCGTCGGTATGACCGCGGATACCACGTCCCATATGGAACTCCGCTCTTTGGCTGATTTTACCGTTGCCCGGCGCATCCAATCCGTGCCGGGTGTCGCGCAGGTGCGTGTTTACGGTGGTGAAACCCGCCAGTACCAGGTGCTGATTGATCCGTACGAGCTGGCTGCCCGAGAACTGACGGTGGACGAAGTTCTGGAGGCGGTGAGCGAATCCAACATCAATGCCACTGGTGGAATTTTTGTTGACAGCGGCCAGGAGCACCTGATTCGTGGAATCGGACGAGTCCTTGACCTGGAGGACCTTGCGCAGACCGTCGTGACGACGGTGGATAATGTTCCCGTCCTGCTGCATGATATCGCCGATGTGAAGATCGGTCCCGCTTTCCGCCTCGGGACGGCGTCCATCAACAAAAAGGAAGGCGTGCTGCTGGTTGTGTCCAAGCAACCGGATGCCAACACCTTGACTCTAACGGAAGACTTGCTGGTCACGTTGGATGAGGTCCAGTCCGCAGTGCCGGCGGATGTCAAACTGCATACGAACGTCTTCCGCCAGGCAGATTTCATCGGAACTGCGGTCAGCAACGTCCTCCATGCTCTGCGTGACGGCGCGATCCTGGTCACCATCATCCTGTTCATCTTCCTGCTCAACATCCGCACGACGGTGATCTCGGTGCTTGCGATTCCACTTTCGCTGGTGGCGTCGTTCCTTGCACTGCGGGCGTTCGGGATGACCGTGAATACAATGACATTGGGCGGCATGGCCATTGCGATCGGTGTGCTGGTGGATGACGCGATCATCTATGTCGAGAATGTCTACCGCCGGGTCCGGCAGAACAATGAGCGAGCGGAAGTTGAACGCCGTCCGTTCATGGATGTTGTGGCTGAGGCATCGCGTGAGATCCGTTCACCGATTGCGATGGCGACCTTCATCGTCATCGTGGTTTTCATTCCGCTCTTCTTCCTCAGCGGAGTGGAAGGCCGGATGCTGCGTCCGCTGGGCATCGCGTATGTGGTTTCGATTCTGGCATCGTTGCTTGTGGCGGTAACGATTACGCCAGCCCTCAGCTCCTACCTGCTCCGCGACGCAGGATTAAAGGGTAAACAGGGTGACCGGGGATTCGTACGGCTGCTGAAGCGATGGTACGCGCCAAGCCTGGAGTTTATTCTCAAGCGGCGCACCGTCGTGATCGGCATATCCGCATTGCTGGTGATCGCCGCGATTGCGATTGTGCCATTTTTCGGACGATCCTTCCTGCCTGAATTCAACGAGGGAGCGTTCAACATCGCACTTGCGACCGTTCCCGGCACATCGTTGGATGAGTCCAGCGAGTTGGGAACCATGGCCGAGCGGATTCTGCTTGAGCATCCGGCAATCATCTCCGTCACCCGTCGAACCGGTCGTACTGAGCTGGACGAACACTCGCTTGGTTCCCACGCTCATGAGCTGGAAGTCCGTTACAACCTTGAAGACCTGACGAAGGAAGAGTTGCTGGAGGATCTGCGGACACGTCTCGCTCTTCTGCCCGGGATGAACGTGACGATTGGCCAGCCGATCTCGCACCGTATCGACCACATGCTGTCCGGCACACGTGCCGCGATTGCTGTGAAATTGTTTGGTACCGATCTGTATGATCTGCGCAAGTATGCCGAGCAGATCAAAGGCGAGATGGAGCAGGTGGATGGCCTCGTTGACCTGTTCGTTGACCAGCAGACGGATGTTCCGCAAGTACGCATCCATGCCAACCGGGAAAAGATGGCGATGTACGGTCTACGGTCAGCGGATCTTGACGAGCTGATCGACGTTGCATTCCTCGGTGCGATAACATCACAGGTGTATGAAGGTGACCGGCGCTACGATATCATCCTTCGCTACTCGCCCGAATTCCGTGGTGACATCGAGGCGATCCGCAACACGCTGATTGATACACCCACGGGTGGTGCGATTCCCCTGTCGATGGTGGCGGATATCGAGGCTGACCGAGGTCCGAACTACATCAGCCGGGAGGATGTGCAGCGGAAGATCGTGATTCAGGCGAATGTTGCTGATCGTGATCTGCGCGGCGCGGTTGAAGAGATCCAGCAGCGGGTAACGCAGAATGTTGATCTGCCGCGCGGGTACTATGTCGAGTATGGAGGCCAGTTTGAAAGTGAGGAGGAGGCGACACGGACTGTGGCGTTGTTGTCCATCGTGTCACTGGTGCTGATCCTGCTCGTACTGTATCTCGAGTTCGGCAACTTCCGTCAGGCGACGCTGGTCATGGTCAACCTTCCGCTGGCGCTGATCGGCGGAATCGTCAGCATCTTCTTCACCGAAGGGATCATTTCAATCGCCTCGCTGGTCGGTTTCATCACCTTGTTCGGAATCGCGGTGCGAAATGGTATCCTGATGGTCTCCCACTACAATCATCTGATTGATGTGGAGGGAGTCTCGTTGCGGGAGGCCGTCATTCAGGGATCGCTGGAACGGCTCAGTCCGATCCTGATGACGGCGATGACGACAGGTCTTGCGCTGGTGCCACTGGCTCTGGCTGCCGACAAACCGGGTTCGGAACTGCAGGCACCGATGGCGATCGTCATCCTCGGCGGCTTGATCACGGCGACATTCCTCAACCTGGCAGTTGTTCCGGCATTGTATTTCAGCGTTGGTAGACCAAAGGAATCGTGATTGTGATTCCAGAGTTTGGATAGCGGCACAAAAGGGGACCACGCTGGTCGTCCCCTTCAGACTGCTGACACAGTGGCAACGTTTGGGATTCAAGGAGAATTCGGCTGTCGCGTCATTCTGAACGGCACGAAGAGAAGCGAAGAAGATCAAGATTATCAATGGGTTACAACTATTGGTTTTCAGAAAAGCTGGACCTTCTTCGCTTCGCTCAGAATGACACCCCTGGCAATCCGGGGTTTGTCAACGATCTGAGGGGATGGCGTTGGTCGTCCCCTTGTTCATGTAGCACTTCGACTTGATTCAATCAGACGGGCTTGTTTGTTTCCATTCGGCGATTCCCCAATATCGTCCCCTTCCTCCCCGAGACCTGATCTTTCGTTCTTTCTGCGGTGACTCACCCCGGAGCAACGCACGACCCCCTCTCCAGCGCGTATACTTGAGGCAGGCCTCGTTCGCAGACCCCATATGTGGAGACAACATGTTTCGTATGCGCGTTGCTGCATACGGTTTGATCGTGTTTGCCCTGCTCCAGACTGCCCAACTACACGCACAGATCACCGAAACCGGCTCATTCCGGTCGTTCATCCTTGGCGACGAACCCGCCGCCGCGTACGACAACTGGATATCGCACACGGTTGAAGGGCTCGCTGTGCCTGGCGGTTACAACCACCATATGCCGCCACAGTTTGACCGGCAGACGACAGGATTCGGCAGTTTCGAGCTGATCAGCGACGATGATGCACCGGCCGAAAGTCTGTTCTGGCGCGAGATTTTCACGCACATGTGGAATGATGACCTCGCCGCGGCGCAGGCGTTATTCAATGCCCAGAACCGTCCGTTCGACGCGGTCTACTTCAACGATACCGAGACCGGCCACACCTTCCGCATGGTGCGCGAACAACTTAACGAAACCTATGTCGACACCGGTTTCTTCGCCGGACCGGACGATGACGTTACCGGCAGTTTCGACAAGGGCTGGGGGCTGTTTGTCTTCAATCCGGAAGCCGCGATCCCGTGGGCGCACGCGCAGGTGGTCCATGTCAACGACGACTTCATCGCGCCGCCGTTGACCACGGATCTGTTCCTCGACGGCGATCTTGGGGTGTTCTCGATGAACGGAACCGGGCGTGAGGTGCGTTGGGTGGACGGCGAGGACTACAACAATTCGCGGTCGTTATCCGATCCATCTCGAAATGGCAACCTGCCGGTGCAGTGGTTCACTCAGTTTGTCATCGACACGTTGCGCGCGCAGGGGATGACGGACCTCACCATCCAGTTTCACAGTTACGACAGTGAATCTCACCTGACGGAACCAACAATCCAGATCAGCGTCGGTCCCCTGGACAGCTATCCCAATCGTGGTGCACGTGACATCTCCGGCCAGGGCTACGACTGGGTGAATTTCGCTCCGACCGTCGTTGTTCCAGCGGACTATTCGATGCCCGGACAGGCGGAAGTGGCAGTGCAGAATTACTTCGCGGTCTGGCGCGGGTTTGGCTTGACGCATCTCGAGAGCGGAGTCGAGATCCCGCGGAATGTGCAGCTCTCCGGGTATGGTGACAGTCCGCAGATGGCGTCAGCGTGGGCGGGGGTCAACCGCTACGAAACGTTTGACCGCTGGCTGCACGTCGAGTTTGACGAACTCCCGAACCCGGTCGCGGCGGCGGAATACACCGAGCTGGATTTCTTCATGGGCACCGCGCCGCCGACCGAGGAAAACTGGGACGCGTTGCTGCGGTACTACGAAGCCTCCAACGATGCCCTGGTCGCGTACCTGCATGACGTCGAGAACACGCAGGACACGACGCCGCCCTCCGCGGCGGACGGGCTGTCAGTGTACTACGCGGCGGACGATTTCGTCGAGCTGACCTGGTCGCAGGCGTCGCTGGATCCAAACTTCGCCACCTACGAAGTCTATTATGGCACCACGGACGAGATCGACACGACAAACACGCTGTGGAATTACACGAACGATCCGGATCTCGTCGGGCAGAACGTCCGATTCACCAGCGTCAACAATCTCGAATTCAACCAGGACTACGGCTTCCGCGTCCGTGGACTGGACATGTCCGGGCAAGCGGGACCGCTGACGGAAACCGTTCGCGCGATCACCGTTGAGGGCGATCAAGCCCCGTTGCCGTTCTCGCTGGTCTCGCCGTTGGACGCCGACACCTGCTTCACGCTGGACACGACGCTGACCTGGCAGTCGACAGCCGATCCCGACTTGTATGACGTGCCGCACTATGATGTCTGGATGGACACGTTACCCGACCTTTCGACCGCGTGGCAGCTCGAAGATGCGGACAGTTTGGCGGATACGACGTTCAGCGTCGAAGATCTCGACAACCGGCGCACGTTGTTCTGGTCGGTGCGGGCGACGGACCGCAACACGGAGGGGACCTGGGCCAACGAGATCAACTCGCTGGTGACGTGGATGCCGTTACCGCCCGCCGAATTCGAGTTGAAGTACCCGCGTGACCGGGAAACGTTATTCGATGTGACCACGACACAATTCCGCTGGCGTTCAACGGTCAGCCAGAACGATCCGAACTGGGAGATCGGCTACTCGTTGATTGTGGGCAACAATTCGCTGTTCACCGTCGCCGACACCTTTGACACGCAGGACACGACGTGGACCTACGACGTTCTTGAAATGGACCGCACGTACTACTGGAAGGTGCTTGCGTACGATCAGAGCGACACCACTCGTAGCGAATCAGTTTACCGGTTTTATGTCTGGAGTCATCCGATACCCAATTTCAGTCTGGTGCTTCCGGCGCTGGGTGCACGCGTTGGTAGCGGCGAAGTGACGGTCACCTGGGAGGAACCAGCAGCGACTCGGGCTGACGTGACACGAACCCGTGTCCGGCAGCCGCAGCGGGAGTCACGCTCTTCGGCGATCGAAACTCAGCTGACCCATCTGTCGCAACAGCGTAAACATAGCGGCAAGGGGAATCCGTTTGACGGCGGGCAGGGGTGGGCGGCCATTGACGCGCAGGGTGGCCCGGACGATTTCGGCCACCTGTGGATCGACAATGATGATCCCGGTGGCCCGGCTTTCGACTGGATCGAGATCAGCGAGTCCGGGACCATGTCAACGGTTTCCGACATGGACGACGGTACCGAATCGGTCGAGCTGCCATTCACTTTCCCTTACTACGGCGGCGAGTTTGACACATTGGTGATCAGTAGCAACGGGAACGCGCATTTCGGGACACCGGACGACGGCTGGCAACATTACACCATTCCGAGCGCGGACGGTCCAGCGGGGATTCTCGCGCCGTGGTGGCTTGACCTGCGGCCCAATGTGCGTGGAACCATTTTCTATCAATCGTTTGATGACTATTTCGTCGTGCAGTGGGACAATTGCCAGGAATACAGCCATCCGCTGTGGTCGTACACGTTCCAGCTGATACTGTACTCCAACGGCCGGATCAAATTCCAGTATGAGAACATGTTCGGCGGACTGACAGACGCGACCATCGGCATCGAAAACCTGGCGGAAGATGACGGTCTGCTGATTGCGTTTGACGCGCCATACATCAGCAACCACATTGCCATCCTGTTCACCTTCGAGGACTGGCTGTACGACGTGGAATGGGCGGCTGATCCGGCGTTCATGAACCCGCTGTCGACCTGGACCTTCGACACCGAGTACACTATTGACGAAGTCAACCTGCTGCGTCTGTTCAACGCCGGCGAGCTGGATGAACTCCCGGACGATCTGACCGTGTTCTGGCGGGTCAACACGATGAATCTGTACAGCCAGACCGCGTGGGCAGACCCGGGCGTGATGGGCCGCAACTTCATGGTCTACATCCAGGAGCCGCCGGACACATTCGAGCTGCTCCAGCCGGTTAACGATGCAGTGGTGGAACAGGATACGGTAACCGTCTGGTGGCATTCGACCACCGATCCGGACCCGTTGGACACGCTCAGCTACGTCGTCGAATGGTCGGCGGTCGAGGACGAATTCCTGCCGGAAAATAGTGCGGTGATCAGCGACACATTCTTCACCATCACCGAGCTGCAGCAGTTGGTGCAGACTCCGCCCGACGGCGGTGGAGAGGGTGATGCTCAGGCCGATGTGATCGAGCTGCCACGGGGCAAACGTGACAAGGGGCGGGGCAAGGCGGGTGCGTCTGTTGCTGCGGTGAATCCAGCGGAACAGAGCGGCGATCCGGTTGAGCCGGGCGGGAACGAGATCGACGAACTCCCGGACGATTCCTACCTCTATTGGCGTGTCCGCGCGCGGGATCAGGCGGGCAACGAAACGTGGCCGGCGCATGGCGAGACGCCGTGGCGATTCTACGTGCAGGTGCCGGAACCGCCGGGCCCGTTCGCGCTGCTGATGCCGGTGGACGGGGACACGTTGACCGAGCTCGATGTGAACGCGCTGACGTTCTCGTGGGAGGAGTCGGTCGATCCCGACCCGGACGAGGAGGTTGTTTACGGGCTGCGGCTGCAGGTGCAAGTGGGAACGAGCATCGACACCACTCTGCTGTATGCCGGCCTGACCGAACCCGCGATCACGTTGAATCTCGCGGACACCCTCGGTATCGGCGAATGGGAGCAATGGTGGACGGTCGACTGGCTCGCCGGCGCGGTTTCGGCGGGCGATACGACGCTTTGCGACGAACCATTCCGCTTCCTCGTCGCGCCGTACCTGTCGGTATATGAGAGCGAGTTTGACGGCATCCCGGACGAGTTCTCCATCGCACGGATCTACCCGAACCCGTTCAACCCGGTGACGAATGTGGTGGTTGGCATTCCGCACGTCAGCGACGTGCGTATCGCGGTGTACAACGTGCTCGGCCGGCGGGTAGAATCGATTCGATTGGACAACGCAACGCCCGGCTATCTCACGATCTCGCTGGACGGCCACACCCTCGCAAGTGGCATCTATTTCGTGCAGGTGACCGTCCCCGGCCAGCTCAACGCCGTGCGAAAGGTTGTGCTGGTGAGATAGCGACGGGAATCCGTGCTGATCTCCAGACGCAACTGGCGACGACTGCACCGGAAAAACA
The DNA here is from genome assembly GCA_020444425.1 of bacterium. Taxonomy (GTDB): domain Bacteria; phylum Electryoneota; class Electryoneia; order Electryoneales; family Electryoneaceae; genus BMS3BBIN04. The sequence continues at coordinate 84,085 of JAHLLB010000012.1, forward strand.
ACTATTCGCCAATAGAGAAGCCCGCCGGATTCAGGATCCAGCGGGCTAAGCCGTACCGGTTATTCCAGTCGACCTCAGAATCCGGGTAGTCCTGAGAGCAACATCCGGCACGTCGTGCAGCATCACAGTTGTGGCATCATCAGCTGGTGCAGCGTCAGATTGTAGTGGCCGCTAGTTGTGTTATATGGAAGTGAACCGGTTACTTTTAACGAGAATGTGTGATATCCAGCAGGCATTGGGATTGAAATATATCCATCTCCAACTTCAACAATCTGCCAATCTCCCAAATCTATTTTGTATTCCCATGATAAAGGAACCGGAGGTACATTTTCATCATATAACCCCGTAACATCTTCTATGAAATGAATCGAAGTAGCGTCATTGGTGTCAACATTTTGGTCAGATAATCTCCATAAAGTATTGCATGGTGTATCAATCCAACCTTCTAGTATTGCTTCGATTGGCGCATTTGACACTCGATGCCAGTTCACTGCGGTCCAGGAAATGTAATACCACATCGTGTCAGGCGGTATGTCGATTTGTAAGTCGCGGGGCATGTCTTTAAGACCCAGAGTCTTGCTTTCTACACTGTAAGTGCGACCAACAGAAGTGGGTTGGATTACTCGCGGCTGCGTTTTTATCGGTTGTGGTTCCCGAGCCTGACAGAGCACAGCTATGACAGCAAGGCTCAGAACACATGTTAGGCTTCTATTTAACATGCTACGCTCCTCACAGTGTAAACTTCTTTACTTCAAAATAATTTTCCTCGTCTGAATCGTATGATATTGTCAGTAGCATACGATAGTTACCAGACGTAATATTTGATACATTGACAGCAAATGCTCTAGTGGTATTAGGTAATATCAGTTCATCCTTACCACCAAAGCTGTCGTCTGAACCAAGTGGTTGGTATATTTCAGGGTCTATTTCTTCTTCTATTGATATCTTACCTTCTATATAACAGTGTTTTTCGCCAATATTATTAACTTCCATTTTAATTTCGCATCCTTGCTGCTCATCTGGTAAGGAATGGATGCTAATATTTGACACATCGATCTTTGAAACTCCTGGTATTGACGATTCAAATAATATCATGTAAGTACGAGTGCTTAAAAAATTATAGACAATTGCAGAATCGCGATCAGCAGGAATAAAAGCAATAGCAGAATAGTAGTTACCTTTTAACGTATCATCAGGGATAGAATAAGATAACTTATACGTAGATGCTTGTTTAGGAGATAAAATAACATCATGTAAATCATTCATAATCCATAAATTTGCTGAACGATCGCTGATTTTTTTATTGGTTGCAAATACAAGATTGCCTAATCTATCTATGCTCCACTCTAAAAGCATAGGTTCCAAAGTAAGTGTATCCGTTGATAAGTTATGAATATTTATAGGCATGATTAGATTTTGACCCGGTACAAATTTTCTATCAGTAAATGGCTTTGAGAAACTAAATCGTTGTACTGAACTGTTGATAATATTATCAATGTCGTCGTTGCTATCATATTGATTTACTTCACCATCAACGATAGAAAACGGCATCCTATCGTTAATAGAGTGGCCATCATTACGGTGAAGGTTTAGTGTCAGAAGATAATTGCCGTCTCTTAAGGGTCCATTACCGGTAGCTTTAAAATTTCTCGTACGACCTGGTAAAACATACCCACCACCAGCTTGTAGCTGTTCTTGCCCGATACGTACACCTGATGCCGACCATACAGAAATATTGCCCTGTAACACCGAATGAGTATTCCCATCGTTGTGTATGGGAATAATAACCTCCCAAGGATTATCGTTGAAAACGTTAATATTTTGAACATTCGTATTCTTACCGTAAGGATAAATTAATAGCGTATCAGAAGTGATAATAGATTTAACGTTTCTCCCTCTTGTAGTAATAAATACAAAAGTAGCTGCCTGAGAACCTATAACAAATTCACCTTCCGTGTTAACTCCCTGTTTATCTCGTTGTTGACCCAAATCCATTTTAAAGAAACAGTAGTAGGAACCTTCCGCATCTCGCGGAACATTGATCGTACCAGTTACATACTGTGACTGGAATGGATCTAGAGTAAATTCAGATGGTTCAAGTGTTACCCAATCAGTAAAACCACGTTCAAACGATGAATCGGCCGGAAACGGACTACCATCTTCTGTGATATCCAAGTCCTGCATGAACACCCGCACATGAGCAGGTTCACTTTCACGATTCATCATGTGTGTTTGAAATGTAGTCATGCGACCAGGATGGACATCAAGTTCCTGTTTACCAGGACTCAAGGTCACTTGTGACAGAGAAAGCTGCACAAGAAGCAGAAATAGCGTAAATGATGTAAAAAGCGTCTTCATGACAATCTCCGCACAAAATAAAATAACCTCTGATCCGGCCGGGTCCGGACCAGAGGTTTAGACAATGTTTGCTAGACAGCTTCAGGAATCGGGCAGCCAAGGATCACGAGCCGCCAGTGGCCAGCGTGTGCGTGATACGGCACGCAGAAGCGACCAAAGAACGTGTACGCCTGGTCGCAGGGTTCAACGCTGACATTCAGAGCATCCACATCGCCAGAATTGTAGTTGGTAAGCTGAGTCCATCCCGCAGGTGGTGTCCAGTTAGGAGGATCCGCGGGTGTAGGACGGGTAAGGTAACCCGGTCCCGGACCCGACGTATACCACCACTCAATATAGATTGGGGTTGTGGTAGCTCCTGCGATTGAGCCAGCATGCAATCCTGCAGCACCAACGTATTCGATCTTGTTGACAGTGCCGTTTCCACCGTAACCAACACCCGGCTGGAAGCCGAGCAGGGCGGTCACGTTACCATGGCTCTGCATGTCGATGAAGAACCAGAAACAATCGTCGGTACCATCGGGAATGCAATGGAAATCGTATTGCAGGGACTGGTAGGTCATCGTCGCAAAGGCTTCCACCCACAGATCCAGATACACGGGTTCGTAGCCTTCAGTTTCTGTTGTTGCGTCTTCCGCAAGGAATTTCCAACCTCCTTCACGTGATGTCAGGAGGAATGGACCGCAGATGGCTTCACCGCCAGTCTCCGTCATGAAATCTTCGTAGGCGGTATATCCCGGATCGTTCGTATTCCAGGAACCATCTAAGTTGTCACCACCCCACTGGCCCCAGGGTGTCTGCGCCACTGAGATGCCACTGGCAAAGCCGGCGATCATCAGCGCGATCATGAGTACAAAGATCTTCTTCATGGTACATCTCCTCCGCTACGCACCGTATATTGGTGCAGTTGAGCCGCGTCGCGAGAAATCGCGTGCGTCGGCTTCGCGCGGCCGTCCGGGAGCTTCCCCAAGCGTTTGACCGGACGGCCTTTATATTGCCCTCCCTGGGCATAACTTCAGCGTGGTTGGGCTGGTCTACCCGGGACCAGCGAGGTTCCACGTCTGAAAAGATGTCACTCCAGAATTCTCGGGGTGACAAAAATCACGATCTCCGAATCTCTGCTGATTTCTTGGCTGTAACGAAAAAAATAGCCTAGAAATGGTATGTCCCCCAGCAGCGGGATCTTTCGTTGTTGTTTCTCTTCGTATTCAAGGTTTAACCCACCGACGGTAAACGTTTCACCGTTCTGGACATGGACGGTTGTGGAAGCCGCTCTTGTATTGATTTTCGGCAACCCATCGGTTCCAGAACCGACGACATCACCGACCTGAGGCCGGACTTCCATCGTGATTACATTTTCAAATGAAACGTACGGAGTAATTTCAAGAATGATTCCAGACGTTACGGATTGCAGTGTATTTTGAGCGTAGTATTGGTTGGAACTTGTCTGAATGATGAAGTATTCGTCACGGATCAGGCGGATACTGGCGGGCCTTCCGTTCATCGTGGTCAGGCGGGGGTTGGCACGTATTTGTGCATTGCCAGATGTCAGTAGAGCGTCCAGTTCGACGCTGATGTCGACGGTTTCGCCTGCGATATCAGTGCCAAGTTCGACCACATCCAGCGATGATGATGGCGTCCCGATTTCCGGCGATGAGGTCGAGAAACTTCGGGCGTGTTCCGGATCCTGATTCTGCAGGTTCCAGTCCACTCCCATCTCAAAAGACCCTTCCTTTGTGATTTCTGCCACAATTACTTCGATAGCGATTTGCACCGGCGGCTCGTCCATGGCAACCAGATCCTCTTTGATGCGTTCGGCCAGCGACTGAGGTGCGGTGATGTAAATCGTGTTCCCTGATGTAGAGCTCGTGGTGTATTGGGCAAATACTGGACTCAATGATTTGACGGCTTCCATTGCCTTTATGTTTGACAGAGGCACGATCTCAGTCACGGCGATCATCGGAAACGCTGAATCTTCGGGATCTGTCGATCCGACGATATACCGGTCGTCAGTTTTGCGGAAGGCGTATCCGAGCGGCAGCAGGATGGTTTCCAGCACTTTTTCCAGCGGCTGATCCGCCGCGTCGTATGTGACAATGCCCTGCACGGACAATCCCCATAAAATGGGCACGCCGGAAAGCAGGGACAGATCACTGAGCGCCATCGACAGGTCGCTTTCAAAAAAGGACGTGGTTATGGCCGGTCCGTCATACTCTTTGCTGGCATCGCCTGCCACCGATCCATTCTCAACTGACTGCTCTTGATTGAGTTGGCGGTGGTTGCGCCCCATGAACAGCGCTTCCCTTTGCAACTTGCCGAGCATGACGCTGTCGCGTTCGCTGTCGGCCCATCGATACGCGTCCTCGATGTTGTCGATGGCTTCATCGTTGCAATGGGTTTGCAGGTTGACATCAATCAGGAGCAGCAGGAAGGGCAGTCGGTCGGGTGTGAGGGGAAGAAATTGGAGTTCGTTGTTGAGGTAGGCTTCCGCCTCCTGAAACCGATCCTGCTGAATCAATCGCCTGGCAAATTCATAGGCTTGTGCGGACTCGTGTTCCACGGGTCGCTCGGCATATACGATGCAGGCCAGCAAGGGCATAAGCAAGAACAAATAGAGATAACAGAACCGACTTCGCCCCGGAAATTCTGAAGCCGTGATAAAACTCATTTACCCCTCATAAACAAGTCTGTGTATACGTGAATCAGCAGCACCAAAGCACGTAGAATCATGGTGCCCCGGTCGCATGCCAACTATGAAATCAAGCTGTAATAGAAATCTATTTTGATGACAAGTTACCTTGTTAATCGATGATTGTGTAAATTATTACGAATTAAGAGCTACACGTGGCTACAATCACGTCTAAACAGGTCTCGTCAGGTACTGGAATAAGCAGGCTCCCCCCCTATGGGTCTAAAGTATACTCACACAATTTTGGAATTGCGAGCTTATATCAAGTCTTCATGTTTCGATCCTGCTCCGAGAGGCCTATTGATAGTTATAAATAATGTTCAAGTAACAAATGAAACACTGGTAGATAAACTGTTGATAACATTAAAACTCTGCAAACCTGATTTATAATAACTAAGAAGTTGATTTGTAATAAATCCTTACGGGCACGTTCAATTTTGCCTCACGATACTGGGAAAGTCCTCAACGTCTCCCTAGAGTATCGAAAGGTTAAATAATAATCGTCCCTAGTTACGATTGGTTTGTTTGGCGGGCATAACAAAGGTTTAAGCAGGAAGGCATCCAAAATACCATATTTAATAATGATACGAAGGTCGATGGGCGGTTTCTATCGGTTGGGCAAAAGTTAGGAAGACTATTATAAAGCAAACTTCTAACTTTCCACAGAAGATGTTGAATTCAATACTTTGTTGTTACTCCATTAGAAATAGATACTTAATCGTGCGAATCCGGACAACAAGCCACCCGGAAATGCGCCATCTTCTTCACCCAGCGTATAGCCTGCAAACAGTGTCGCGTCAGCGTTCTGCGCAATGGAGATGGTAAGTCGTGGGTTGATCATGTACGTCTCGTCCGGCGAGAGAAACGCGTATAGCGAGGCGGTGGTCAGCATGGTGACGTCGTAGCGCGTGCCCAGCATCAGCCACCCCGGCCCGACCGGTTCGCCATACAGCAGGTTCGCCATCCAGTCGCTGATCGGGTAGGGGGTTTGCTCCTCCGCGCGGCCGTTGTAGAACGCTTCGGCCAGCACGTACAGCCCGTTCTCGAGGGTGTAGTCAAAGCCTCCGACGACACGAGCGAAATCATCCTCGTCTTCCATCCAATTGTAGTTGCCTTCCATCCAGACACCGAGACCGAGCAGTGAACCGGTAAATTCGAGGCCGAGCGCTTCCCGACGTTGCGTTCGCGGCAGGAGGAAAGTTGGATCGAGTGAGGTTGAGTCAGTGATCGAATGGGCGGTGACGGCGACATCGTAGCCGATGGCGGAGATGTAGGTTGCCAGGCGCAGGGCGTAGCCGGACGCGTCGAGCGTCTGCCCGGGCGCCATGATCGCGGCGATCTGCCCGCCGATGCCCCAACGGTAGTCCAGCCGGATCGCACCGACGCCTTCCTTTTCGTAAGTCGGATCAATCAGCGATTTCTTGTGGAACAGATCGGTGGGGTTGATGCTGTAGCCCGGCCCCCAGGACAGTTGCTGCTTCCCGGCGCGCAGGGTGAAGCCGTGCGTGTTCCACGTCAGGAACGCGTTATCGAGATAGATTCGGCTGCGGTCGAGGTTGACCACCGGTTCCAGTCCGAACTGGCGCATCACGCGGACGATGTCCGGCGGGAGGTACGGTTCGGCGTTGATCGCGAGGTCGCTGTGATAGTAGAGGAAGTTGACATTTCCCCGGAAACCCAGCTCACCCTCCTCGCCGCCGGACTGCACATCGAGCCGCAGCTTGGACGCGCTGACCAGGGTTTCATCGCTTTCTTCCGGCTGATCGATCTGGGTCGTGTTTTCATAATAGCCGGAGAAGTCCGGTTGCGCGTGGGTCACGCCTGCCAATGCAACCAGCGCCGCCAGGACCAGTGTCCACCGAAATCGTTGTGAAGTCATCGTATCAGTCCTTCATGCCACAGACATTCACGTCTGGGATCATCCGTTTGCCATGTGCCCCTGATGGCTATGCCAGCAGGGATTATCCGCCCTCACACATCTGCGTTTGCAAGCAGACACGGGCACTCCATCGCTACATCACGCCCTGCTTCCCACGGACTTACGTCCGTGGTAAGGAGACTGTGCACAGACACAGGCACAGGATAGAAATCACTCAATCGGCTCGGCCAATGCGCCCTTGGTGAACAAGCGCGCGTTGGGTTCTTCGTTGTACCGGATCTCGATGGTGTTCATCACGGTGTACGAATTGCGCCGGTGGTTATCCATTCGCATCGAGAAAGCGGTTTTGCGGCCGTCCACGGTGCGAAAATCGGACAGGATCAGCGTCTTCTCCAAGCCTTCCTCGTCATAGTACTCGATCTTGCGGGATAGATGATCATTCGTTGATGCCCAGAGGATGAGATGGTCGTAGGACGGTCCATCCGGGGTCGGCGTAGCTTTCAGTTTGACCACGGGCTCGCCCTCGAGGGTTTCCTCGCCGAGCAGTTCGGCGGTGTAATCTTCCTGCAAGTCGCCGGTGGACAGATCTTCGTAGGAAAAGTCGCTGCCCATCGCGGATTGTTTCAACGTGTGCCCGGCGTAATGGCGGGTCACATCCCGGCGTTTCATGTAGTACCACACCTGGTCGCCGCCGTCCAGCATCAGGATTTTGTCACCGGCGACGCGGGGCGGATCGGTGTACGCCATCAAGGATACATCACCGCTGTCCGCGCTGAACGACTCGAACGTGAAGGTGCGTTCATCGCCGGAGGTGGTGGTGATGGTCTGGGTCATCGTGCCGATGGACCACGGCACCGACTCGGCGTCGTCGATTTTGCTCAGCCACTGCTGGCCGGCCTCGTCGGCCAGGGTCGTACAGGTGATCATCAGTAGGGCGAATACTGTTGTGCAAAGTATTCGTAGCTTCATCGTCTTATCCTCAAACTGGTCGTAAGCGCTGTTAATTCCTGTCGCGCACAAACACCCGCACCACGGCCGGCAGCACGAGCACCGTCGCGATGAAGCAGAAGCCAACGCCGAGGAACAGCACCATCCCGAAACTGGCCATGCCGCGCATGGTATAGAAAGCGATCGATCCGAAGCCGATCATGGTGGTGGCGCTGGTCAGCAGGATGGCGCGTCCAACACGGCTGAACGCGGCCCGGATTCGTTCCACGGCAGTGCCTCTCAGTTCACGGAAGCGGTGCAGCGCGTGAACGCCGTCGTCGATTCCGATCCCGAGAATCACCGGGACCGCGATCAGGTTGATGTAGTTGTACTTCATCCCGGTGATGTACATCAGGCCAAGCATCAGCAACGCGCCGCTGAGCAGCGGGATGACAGCCATCAGCCCAAACGCACCGCGGAAATGGAAGAGTAGCAGGATGAAGATGACACCCAGCGCGAGCAGTGATCCGGTACGGCCGTCACGCAACGTTTCGACCGTCATCACGATGAACAATTCCGCCGTGCTGAGGTGATTGCCGGCGACGTCTTCGACCTGCTGGTCGAACTGGTCGAGCTTGTCCTTTTCCCAGATGCTTTCCCGTGGCGAGACGCGCAGCAGGTATTCGGCCGATCCGTCCATCGGCAGCAGTGACTTGCGCACACTCTCGGGCAAATTGTCCAGCGTGCCCGGGCTCGAATCGGCCATCTGCGGCAGCCGTTCGGCGAGAGACGCATTCCACGCCGCAGCGACGTCCTGCACACGTGCCCGGCCGGCCTCATCCTCGAACAATGCTTGCAGCGAGGGCAGGACGGCGGTGGTATCGGTTTCGTTGCTCTCGGTATCGTACCCGGTGAGGATGTCGATCACCGGCCACACCCGGTCGACACCGGCCATGTAGGCCTGGTTGCTCATGGCGTCCAGGTTGTCCCACAAACGGCTGATCTGTTCATACAGCTCATCCGTCTCCGTGTTCGGTGTGGGGTGTGACGCCATCTGTTCGCGCAACGAAGCCAGCTGCGGTGCATATTGATCGATCCACGCCGGCTTGGTCACGTAGTCACTGACCGAGCTGACGGATCCGACCGCGGGCTGATCCTCGAGTGTATCCTTCAGGGCACGGGCGCGCTCGATGTCGGTGACGGCGATCCAGCCGTTCTGGTCGGACATGCCGAACCGGTCAGGGATTTCCTGCTGCATCTCGACCGAAGTCAGTCCGGCGGGTTCGAGATTGAGGAAGTTGTATTCGAACGGTATCCCGGTCCAGGCTACGTAGAAACACGCCCCGCCGAGAAGCACCATGACGATTATCACCAGTGCAGGCCGCTTGAACGACCAGGCGGCGATGCTACCGAGCAGCGGCCAGCCCTCTTCCGCGTCCGGCGGCAACGGCGCGACTCGTCCCTTGCGGGTGTACCGCTTCTCCCGCAGCACGAGCAGCGGTGGCAGCGTGAGGAACACCGCGACCAGTGTCAGCAACACACCCGCGCCAGCGGAGAAGCCGAACTCGAACACGCCGCGCGTGTCGGCGATCATCAATGCGAAGAACGCCGCCGCGGTTGTCAGGCCACCGGTGAGCACGCCGCGTCCGGTGCCGCCGAGGGTGATCGCGAGCGCATCCTCGAGGTCGTGCCCGGCCCCGCGTTCCTCGCAGAAGCGGGTGACAATGTGCAGCGTGAAGTCGATCCCGAGTCCGATCAGTACCAGGCCGAGCATGACGGTCATGATGTTGATCGACCCGAAAATGATCGCCATCAGGCCGAGCGCCCAGATAATCCCCACCGCCAGCGGCAGCATCGCCAGCCACGGCAGCCCCCAGCTGCGGAAATTGCGTGCCAGCAACAGGTAGACGAGAATCCACGCCGCCAGCATCAACAGTTGCGTGTACGTGCCGACGCTGTTCATCTCGTCCACGCCGATCGGTCCCATGCCGGTGAAGCTGACCTTGACTTCCGGATGCTCGGCCGCACGTTCGCCGACAGTCTGCTGAACCTGCTTCGTCAACTCCAGCGCGGCCTCGGACGCCGACCACATCGGCTCTTTCGGTGTGATCGCGACCAGCAGCATCTTGCGGTCGAGACTCAGCATCCACGGTTCACCGGCGAGCAAGGCGCGCACGCCTTCGTCCGCGTCAGCGTTGTTGGCGGACAGCCCCTGCTCGAGACGTTCCAGGGCGAGGCCCATGCCGAGCAGGCCACGCGCGACCATCAGCTCATCGTCGCGCAAATTGTCGTCATTGTCGGTGTACTCGCGTTCGAAATCGTCGTTAATGCCGCGCAGCACACCGGTCAGGCTGGGGTCATCGTACATCCGCAGCCAGCGGTAGAAATCTTTCGGCTTTTGCAACATGAAGCCGTGGTCGAGGAAATACTCCTGCGGCTGTGCACCCTCGACGTGGTAGACACCCTCCATCTCACGCAGAGTGGGCACGATCTCTTCCGCGAACGCGACCATGTCATCACGTTCGCCCTCAATGGCGACGATGATCGACTGCTCACCGTACTCGTCAACGATCTGCTTGTAGCCGACGGCGTCCGGATGGTGTTCCGGCAGCAGGTCGATGAAGTTCATCCGGAGTTGCAGCGTGCCCGCCTGCCAGAACGCGGCGAATGTCACAAGCAGCAGCACGATCAACGTCAGCACTGGACGATTGACACTGAGCCGCGCGATGCCACGCGCCCAGCCGGGGATGGTTTCCTGATTCATATGTTCATCCCTCTGGATGATTCGTTCGGATAAGGCAGCAAACCATGGATGATGAACTCGGTGGTTTCGTGGATCAGGGTGTCGACATCCATCTGAATGGCGACGGCGTCCGGGTTCATCAGGAAAATGTGTACGGTGTCGAGCAGGGTCTGGATGATCCAGGTGGCCATTTCGGGATCAAGCTGGCGGAATTCGCCCCGTTCGACGCCTTCCTGCAGAAAGCTCGACAGCAGGTTGATCACCGAATACAACTCGGTGTTGGTGGGGGCGATGTGGGTCATGGTGCGCATCAACTCGGCGTCCTCCAGCAACACCTGAAACAGCGGATGCGCCTGCACCACGTTGAAGTAGGTGGACAGATAATGACGCACCTTGCCGGTCGCGGACGCACCCTCGGGCAACGTCGCCAGCACCTCATCGGTCAGATCCTGCGCGAGTGCGCTGTGCATCTGCACCAGCAGGTCGAGCTTGTCGTTGAACAGTTCGTAAAAGGTGCGTTTCGACATCTTCGCCGCCCTGCACACCTCTTCGATGGTGGTCTTCTTGAATCCGAAGCGCACGAAGAGTGGCTCCGCCGCGGTGAAAATCTGACGGCGTTTCGACCGCTCCGGATCGGCTTTCGCCTGGTCGCCGGATGATCTCCCGGCTTCGTTCTGTGGTGTTCGTAGCGCCATGATCTGCCTCAGTACGTCCTGGCTACTGTCGGCTCAGGTCGTGTCCGGTGTGTTTGAAACGAAGAAACGATTCAACGAACATCGTTTACTCGTGTCAGAAAGTATCGACGAAAGGTGTGGAAGTCAAGCGGGATTGGAGAGACCTCTCTCTCTTCCCGGAGTTCGAGCAATTTTCGAGGATTGGCGTAGGGTTCCGGGCGTGGTGTTTTGTATGTTAGGGCAATGAGCAGACGGGACACGGGGGATGTTGAGTGTCCGGCGGGGCTGGTTCAATCAGCGAATGGAGTCATGATTTGGGTCAATTTCGCAAGCCAACCTGTTGATACAACGGTAGTTTTGTTCAAGTCCAGGGAGAGGCACGACAGAGCGGGAGGCGGGCGCGAGCCTGTGACAGCCGTCATCAGGGGAGGCGTGTGAGTCAGTTAAATTAGGTACGCCGAACTAGTGTTGTTGGGTTGAGATAGCTGACAGGATCTTGGTGTTTTCGAAGATTGGAGGATCGTTATCCCGATCTTCGTACAATTGTTGAATGATTGCCGGTACGTTCCGTGCGGGTATGCGGAATGTTGGTTTTGTACGATACAGCGAACATCATGCGAGCCGGTGGAGCGGTATGAAATCGCCGGAAAATCGCTGAAGAGGCGAGCCACGATGGAGAATGCAGGAGTGACCCGCGTGACAAACGATCGAAATAAAACAATACAGCACGGAATCACCTCGGGTGTTACGATGGTGATGCTGGTGTTGCTGCTGGCGCTGTCCGCAGACGCGCAGTTGACCGCGAGCTGGTTTCGGGTCTATGGCGGCTCGAGCGAGGATTATGGCAAGGACGTCATCGCGACGTCCGACGGCGGTTTTGCAGCGGTTGGCATTACGAAATCATTCGCCGAACCAACCGGCGACATCGCGGTGTTGAAGGTTGGCGACATCGGCCAGTACGAGTGGGGCCGAACCTTTGGCCGCAATTCCCTCGACAACGGCAAGGAGCTGGTTCAGACGGCTGACGGTGGATTTGTCGTGTGTGGCTACGCCTTCTCGTTTGGCACTGGCCCGGGCGACCGTGAAGCGGTCGTGTTCAAGATCGACGCCAGCGGCGAGCGGATCTGGGGCAATGCGTATGGCGGTCCCGGCACCGACACAGCCTTTGATCTGGTCGCGATGGAAGGCGGTGGGTTTTATTCTGCCGGCGATTATGAATTTACCAGCACCGGAGCGCGCAGCACCTACCTGCACCGTCTCGACGAAGACGGTGGCACAGTCTGGGAAGTGATTGTCGGTGATGACACCATCGACGAACGCACATTTACCGGCTGCCAGCTGAGCAACAGCGACCTGGTTTACGCTGGCTGGCGGCGGGTACAGATCGGGCTGATGCCGGACTTCGTCTTTGGTGCAGTGGATACATCAGGCAACGAATTGTGGGATACGTCCTTCGGATTTGACGGGCTCGACATCATTCGACGTGTGCGTCCCCTGCCGACGGGCGGTTTTATCGCCATCGGCGAGACCGATCTGCAGTTTGGCACCGAGAACGAGCATACGGACCTCTTCATCGCCAAGTTCACCGAGACCGGTGACACGAGCTGGACGCGTCAGGTCGGTACCTCCGGCGACGAAGACTGCAACTCGCTTGAAATTACCAGCGAGGGCGACATCCTGATCGGCGGTTCGACACGTGGCGGTTACAGCGATTCGTGGGATGTGTACGTTGTCAAGATGGACACGCTCGGCAACCTGATTTACGACTGGTCACATTACACCCCCGACCTCGAATTTGGCCGTGGGATCTGCGAATCGTCGCCGGGTGAGTATGTCATTACCGGCAAGACGACGCACAACACCGACGCCGCAGGATCGTTGTTCCTGTTCCGTGTCTTCGAACCCGAACCGGATCCGTCTGAGCGTCCGAACACCAAGCAGACAGCGGGCGACAACCTCATCGCGGGGCAGTCGGACGAAACCGGATTGCCGCGGTATACGTTGAAGCCGGTGACGCCGAACCCGACCAATGCTGGCGCGGTGGTAACCTTGCAGCTGCCGGAAGCGGGGCATGTCAACGCAGTCGTTTACAACTCGCTCGGGCGTGAGGTGATGGTGCTGAATAACGGAGTGATGACGGCCGGAACGCACCAGTTCGCGTTGGTGGGCGACAACCTCGCCAGCGGAGTGTATTTTGTCCGTGCCGTGGTGCCGGGTCAGCTGGACGCCATCCAGCGAGTGACCATCGTTCGTTAACACGATGAGACTTTTCTGAAGCGAAGCTACAGCCGTCCTCCGGGGCGGCTTTTCTTTTGCGGGAACAGCGCGGAGTGTATCTTCGCCGAATGGGAACGAACGACGAGTTTGTTGGGGAGCGGACCATGCAGCGCAGTTTGGTGGTGGTATTGACGGTGCTGGTGATGTTCGGCACGTGGCAGGCGGGAGCAGCGATCATCACGATGCCCGGTGGTGCGCCGACGATACAGCAGGCGGTGGAATCGGCTGCGCCCGGGGACACGATCCTGCTCGGCAAGGGGATTTACCAGCAGCTGATCCGTGTTGACAACAAGCCGTTAACGATTGCCTCCTACTTCCTGACCACCGGTGACTCCAGCGCGATCCGTTCAACCATACTCCACGGCGGCGGCATCACCAATGACGCGGCCATTGTGACGACGACCGGCAGCGATACACTCACGTTGGTGGGATTGACACTTACCGCCAGCAGCGATGGGATCCAACCGTTTTCGCCGCTCAATGTCCGTCATTGCGTCATTTACGGCACGGTCGATGGGATCGACTACGAGTCGGGCAGTGGTGGTTTCCTGACAGACTGCCTGATTGAACGGAACGTGGACGACGCCGTGGATCTGGATGAGGACACCCAGGTTATCATCGAGCGATGCATCTTGCGGGACAACGACGACGACGGTATCGAAATCCGGTTGCACCCGTGGGCATGGGATTCGTTGCGAGTCGTGATTCGGGACAACACCATTACCGGGAACGGCGAGGACGGCATTCAGTTCATCGGCTACAACGAGGATACGCACCGCCATTTCCGGATCGAGAACAATCTGATCGCCGACAACGAGATGAGCGCGATTGCGTGCATGGACGATTCCACCACCCGCGAGGATTACCGTGGCGCGCAGATCCCGGAGCGGATCGACGTGATCGGGAATACGTTCGTCAACAATCCCTATTGCATTGTCGGTGGCGCGAAGTTCCGAGTGAAGGACAACCTGTTCATCGGCAGCTCGGCGGCGGTGTTCCGGCGTGTCGGTGACGGCGCGATGCTGGCCGGCAACACGGCGTGGGAATGCAGGATGCTGGCGGAAGAGATGGGAGGCGTGCGACACGGATTCCGGCGCATCATCCCGCGCTCAGAAGGGCGTCCCGGCGAACAGTGGCCTGTCAATCCCGGTGTCGAAGGCACGAAACGGATGCGTTGGATGCCTGCCGCACCCGCCAAGGCACAGAACGACGAATAGTCTCTATTGACCTATTTCAGGTAAACGATTCTTTGCAGGGATCGACGTTGACCTGCCGCAGCCACACGTACCAGGTAAATCCCGGCGGCGTGGTCGTGCAGGTTCAGGGTGACCGGGTGCGATCCGGCGGGGAAAGAACCGTGTATCGGTTCGGCGACGGTCCGTCCGAGGATGTCGGTGACGGTCACTATCAGGTCGGACGCCACCGGCAGGGAAACGTGTAGCGTGGTGCTGCCGTTGAACGGATTCGGGTAGGCCGGCGAGACGGCGTATGTGCGCGGTTGCCCGGAGGGATTGCTGCGCACCGCCGCGTCGAAGCTCTTCGTCACCTGCAACGAATCGGACACGATCGGATTGTCGCGATCCTCGCCGATGACGATCAGCAACGTGTACTCGCCCGGGTCTAAATCGCCATCCATGGTGTAGTTCGAATCGAAACTGTTGTCACCGGTGACCACGTTCACCGTATCCGGATCGTCAGCGAGGATCAATTCGCCGTCCGGATCGCGCAGGTCTTTCCACACGAAAGTCGTGAGCGGTGCGTTGAGGATCGACGAGATCTCCAGCTCGAACGACACCGTATCGCCCTGCGCGGGGACGATGATCGGGTCGTGCGCGGGGATCACGGTCAGCGTCAACGGGATCAGCGGTTCATTTTCCCACCAGATAACCTGTTGCAGGTGCGCGCAGGCGGAGATAATGTCGTTGTCGTTGTCGCCGTCGAGGTCGGCGACGAACACTGAGCGTGTGCCCAGGGCGCGGTCGGAGATCTGGTGTTCGATCCACGTTCCGTCACGGTCAACATTCTCCCACCACATCAGCAGGTCGCTGGAATAGGTTCCCCCGACGATGTCGAGGTCGCCGTCGCCGTCCATGTCGCCGGTGTAGACGTCGTTTGCGAATTCGATGCTGTCGGCGACCACGGTGCTGACCCAGTCGCCGTTTCCATCCTGTGACCAGTACACGAACAGGTCAAAGCGCGAGGTGGCGGCGATGATCTCGAGACGGTTGTCGCCGACGATGTCCGCCGCATGCACCGACCGTGTGCCCCACAGCAGTTCGGGCATTTGGTGACGGGTCCACGTTTGCCCGTTGTTGTTGTTTTCCCAGAACCAGACGCCGGCAGAATCGGCCCCGGCGAGGATATCGGGGTCGCCGTCCTGGTCGATGTCGGCGGCGAAGACGGTGCGTGCGCCGTAGAAAGTGTTCGTCAGGATGTGTTCATCCCAGCCGAAGCCGTTTTCGAACCAGGAAACGCGGTCGTAGCCGTAGGAGCAGGCGAGGATGTCGTTGTCGCCGTCGAGGTCGAAGTCGGCTGAGGTGATGCCTTTGGAATAGGGGAACCAGTCGATGATCGAGTGTTCTGTCCACGGACCGTTCTCCCACACCGCGACCCGTCCGGCGGTCATCGCCGCGCCGAGGATTTCGGGGTAGCCGTCGCCGTTCAGGTCGCCCGCGCTGACATCCCACGCACCCTCGAAATCGTCCGCGACGATGTGTTCCGTCCAGTTGGCGGAACCGTCATTCTCCCACCAGCCGAGGAGATTGTCGTAGCGGAAGGCACCGAGCACGTCGATGTCGCCGTCCAGGTCCATGTCGGTGGCGTACACCGCACGGGTGCCGTGGTAGCCATCCACCAGCACATGCGGGTAAAACCCGGCATGTGTCGCGGGGACACACAGCAGCACCGCCAGCAGCAGAAGTATACCGGCAAGCGTGCGGATCGAGCTGGATGTGAACGGATCAGGCATTGTGAAAGTGCCGGTGACTGTGAACCCAGAAGTGTAATGTCTCACCGCGAAGGGGAGGGGCACAACGTGCGCTCGCTCCTCGGGGGAGAAAAAACGGGATCCCGCGCCGAAGCTGAGGATCCCGTTCAGACGGCTGACAGGGAAGGATCAGAAGTCGCCAAACTCGTTGTCGTCGAGCTGGATCACGTCTTCCGGCTGAATCCGGTGGCTGTTGCCATTTCCGTTGCCGTTTCCGTTGGCTTTTCGGTGACCATTGCCGTGGTGTGCGGTTACGACCTGTTCCGGGTTGTCGGCGGTAATCTCTTCGCCTTCCCACGTGTGCCGTGTCCGAGTGCTGCCGCCCTGATCCCGCAGGTTGAAACGGCCGATCATCTCCCGCAGCAAAGTCGCCTGGTTGGACAACTCTTCCGCAGTTGCCGCGCCTTCTTCGGCGTTGGCGGAATTTTGCTGGGTGATGGCGTCGACAGTGCCCATCGCTCCGGAAATCTGGGCGATGCCCTGCGTCTGCTCACGACTGGACGCATGGATTTCGTTGGCAAGCTCGGAGACGTCGTTGATGCCCTTGACGATCTCCTTCAACGCTTCCGCGGTTTCGTTCGCGATGCTGACACCGGCCTTCGTCTTATCCGTCGATTGGCTGATCAACTCGGTGGTTTCGTTGGCGGCTCGAGCGGAACGTTGCGCGAGGTTACGTACTTCCTCCGCGACCACCGCGAAGCCCTTGCCGTGCACACCGGCACGTGCGGCTTCGACCGCAGCATTCAACGCCAGCAGGTTGGTCTGGAACGCGATTTCGTCAATCACCTTAATGATCTTCGCGACTTCAAGCGATGATTCGTTGATCAGCCCCATCGCTTCAAGCATCTGCGTCATGCGCGAATCGCCGGTTTCAGCGGCTTTACGTACGGCGGACGCATGCTGCGCGGCCTGGGCGGCGTTGTCCTCGTTCTGGCGAGTCTGGCTTTCCACCTCGGTGATGGAGGAGCTGATCTCTTCCAGGGAAGCGGCCTGCTGGTTCGCGCCATCGGACAGCGACTGGCTCGATTCAGACAGCTGTTGCGCACCCTCATTGACCTGATCGATCGCGACCAGGGTTTGCGACAGCAGATCGTTCAACGATTGCAGGGTGTCGTTCAACGAGGTCTGGATGGTGGCGTGGTCACCCTTGAAATCGCCGTCAACCAGCAGCGACAGGTCGCCGTTCGCCATGGCGGACAAGACCTCCGACGCCTTGTTGATCGGCTCGAGGACACGGTCGAGCGTTTCGTTGAACCCGGCGATGATGCTCTGGTAGTCGCCGTTGTGGACGTCCACATTGGCGCGCTGCTTCAATTCGCCTTTGACGGCGGCGTTGACCATCGACTTGCTATCGGCGACGAGCGTGTCGATGGCGTGGATGCAGGCGTTCAGGTTGTTGCGGATCTCCTGGAAATCACCGCGGTATTCGTCGGTCACGGCGTCCGGAACGTCACCCTCGGCCATGCGCTTGAGGTTGTTCTGGATCATGATCAGCGGTTGCACGAACGCGGTCACGAGGTCGTTGAGACCCTCAACGAGATCCGACCAGCCGCCCTTGAACTTCGTCGCGTTGCCACGAGTGTCGAGGTTGCCGTCGCGGATACCGTCGATGATGGTCTGCACCTCGCTCTGCAGATCACGGATGGAATCCTTCATCTGCTGCATCGCGAGGCCGAGCTCGTCGTCATTGGAGGCCAGCGTCACGTTCACATTGAGGTCGCCGTCCGCAATCTTGCGGGCGACGGTGGCTTTTTCACGCAGGCCGGACTGCATCGAGCGGAACGCGTCCGCGAGCTCGCCGATTTCGTCGTCGCGTTCGATGCTGATGTCCTCATCCAGTCGTCCGAGCGCGATGTCTTCGGCGTGTTCCTTCAGCCGGACCATCGGGCGTGCCAGAGTGTTCGCGAGCAGGAAGGCGGCGACACCGATGATGGCGATAATGACCAGCCCCCAGATCAGGATTCGCATCGCCAGGGCGTTGATCGGGGCGAACGCTTCCGCCTTGTCGATTTCTGAGAGGATCACCCACTCAAAACCGGGGATGTTGAGCGGACGGTAGGAGGACAACACCGGCACATTGCGATAGTCGGCGATGATCTCTTCACCGGTTCTGCCGGCGAGGGCGTTGTCCACACCGACCGTATTGATCTCCTGGAACAGGATCGAGGTGTTCTGGTTGCGGATATGGTTGATCGCCTGGCTGGAATAGCCATTTTGCCGCAGGGCAGTGAAATAGCCGTCCGGATCCTGGATCAGGAAGCGGGACATGGAGCGCATCGTGCGGTCACCGGCGACGAGGTACGTTTCCCCGCTCTCGCCGAGACCGTCCTGTTCCCAGCCTTCGTTCCCGGTCATCACGCCGTTGATGATGTCGATCGGGATCTGGAAGATGAGCACACCGATCTTCTCGTTGCCATCGTACACCGGCGAGGCGATAAACGATGCCGGCGCACCGTACGATGGATCGTACCCTTCGAACTCAACGGTGGTGACGTAATCCGGGTTGTTTGCGGCCTGGGCCTGGGCGAACGCCTCGCCGAAGTTGGTGCCGGCGTACGGACCGCTCGACAAGCTGGTGCCGTAGTCGACTTCCTTGAACACGCTGTAGACGATGTGGCCGGTATCAATATCAACGAGGAAAATGTCGTAGTAGCTGAATTTCTTCAGGAAGCTTCGAATCACCGGGTGATACTTGCGGTGCGCGGAGGCGTAACGGGTGCCGTCCTCGGCGGCGGTAAGGTTATCCTTCTCCCCGACGGCGTTGCTGTTGGCGTAGATGTAGTTGTACTGCAGGTACAGCGTTTCGTCGTCGGGCGGGAGGTAGGTGCTGGCGCTGTACGAGTCGCCGGTGTTTGCCGCCAGACGTGTCAGGTATTCCTGCTGATAGAAATCGCGCATTGAATCGCGATACATGTCAACATCGCGGTCGTTGTAGCGCGCTTCCGAGCGGACACCGTGAAACGCGGCCCGGAAGTCGCGCATCGCGTTGACGATCATGTAGTTCTCGGACATCGTCAACATCTGGTCGGTGACGCTCTGGAAGTAGGTTTCAATCTGACGGGCTTTGGTTTCACGGACCGATGTCAGATGGTCAAAGGACGATTGCTGCAACGCCTTTTTTCCGCTGTAGAATGATTGCAGGCCGATGACGACCGTGCTGGCGATACCGATCGCCATGAAGGCGAGGACCAGTTTCGCGCGGATGTTCAGCCGGAACGGAAAGATGGACTTGTTCAAGGTTGGTTCCCCCGGTGTGGTTAACTGCACCGTGTTATGCTTCAATCCATAAGATTGTTCGATGCATCGGGATCGTGTGTCACGATCCGGGTTGCAGCGCAGAACGTGGTCCAGCCGGAAGACGATTGTTGTCGTCCACCAGGTTTATCGAAAAACCGAAATACGGCACGTTCGGTTTTGTCGCTGGACGCCGTTCTGGTTTGCTTACACGCGGGCGGGTGTCAACAAAAACTCAGCAGGGCGTTACGTATGCTCGGAAATGAATATAGATTTTGGGTTCTCGCCTGTCAATACTTATGACGAAGAAATGATAATACTGCTCAAAATCCTCGCGTGGACTCAGTTTAATGGGATTGAAATTCTCTTCAAAGCATTCATGTAAGTCCCTATTATTCTTGCACTAAATTTTCATGGAAGCTGTCGTACCGCATTATAGAGAAGGCGAGAGCTCCGAGAGGAACGCGGGTCGAATTCTCCGGTTACAGGGTGAAATCACCTGGATTTACTGAACATATGTCTCATGATTACTGATCCTCAAAACCGAGTGCTGTATTGGGCTGGTTGTCGAGTTTATGGGTATTTTGTTATTGGTTGCTGGTTGGTGAAATGAAACAGGCCGCGCGGTTACCCACGCGGCCGGGAAAGGTCCAGCGGTTCTGATCAAAACCCGGGATCAGAATTCACCGAACTCGTCGTCGTCCAGCTGAATCACGTCTTCCGGTTGCCGGTAGGATCCATTCTCCTTCGACTTGGCCTTGACCACGGTTTCCGGATTGTCGGTCCGTTTTTTATCCTCTGCATGCGCTGCGGCTTTGCCGTTTCTGTTGCTGCTACCATTGCCGTGGGTAGTTTTCGCGGCGTGTTTTTTGTGCAGGCGGAAGCGGGCGATCATGTCGCGCAGCAGCGAAGCCTGGTTCGACAGCTCTTCCGCGGTTGCCGCACCTTCTTCGGCGTTGGCGGAATTCTGCTGCGTGATGCCATCCACGGTGCCGACCGCCTCAGAAATCTGCGAAATGCCCTGCGACTGTTCACGGCTTGACGCGTGGATTTCGTTGGCCAGTTCGGCGACGTCGTTGATGCCCTTGACGATCTCCTTCAGCGCTTCGGCGGTTTCGTTGGCGATGATGACGCCGTTCTCCGTCTTCTTCGTTGACAGGCTGATCAGTTCGGTGGTTTCGTTGGCGGCACGTGCCGACCGTTGCGCGAGGTTACGAACTTCTTCGGCGACCACCGCGAAGCCCTTGCCGTGCACACCGGCGCGTGCGGCTTCGACGGCGGCGTTCAGCGCCAACAGGTTCGTCTGGAACGCGATCTCGTCGATCACCTTGATGATCTTCGCGACTTCCTGGGACGATTCGTTGATGTGACCCATCGCCTCGAGCATCTGGCCCATGCGGGAGTCACCAGTTTCGGCGGCCTTGCGCACGGCGGTTGCGTGCTGCGCGGCCTGGGATGCGTTATCCTCGTTCAGCTTGGTCTGGCTTTCGACTTCGGTGATGGAGGATGAAATCTCTTCCATCGCGGCGGCCTGCTGGTTGGCGCCGTCGGACAGCGACTGGCTCGATTCCGCCAGTTGCTGCGCGCCTTCGTTCACCTGATCAATCGCGAGCAGGGTCTGGGACAGCAGGTCGTTCAGGGATTCCAGCGTGGCGTTCAGCGAATTCTGGATGGTGGCGTGATCGCCCTTGAAGTCGCCTTCGACCATCTTCGAGAGGTCGCCGTTCGCCATCGATTCCAGCACCTCGGACGCCTTGTTGATCGGTTCGAGGATGCGGTCGAGGGTTTCGTTGAAGCCGCCGATGATCCGCTGGTAGTCGCCCTGATGCACGTCAACGTTTGCGCGTTTCTTCAATTCGCCTTCGACGGCGGCGTTAACCATCACCTTGCTGTCGCTGACGAGGGTATCGACGGCAACGATACAGGCGTTTAAGCTGTCCTGGATATCCTGGAAATCACCCTGGTAGTCTTCGTTGATCTGATCCGGGACATCGCCGGCCGCCATCAGGCGCAGGTTTTTCTGTACCACAAGCATCGGTGCGATGAAGGCTTCGACAAGGCGGTTCAGGCCGCCGACGAGATCTGCCCAGCCGCCCTTGAATTGATCGGCGTCGCCGCGGGTTTTCAGGTTACCAACATTGACGCTATCGATGATCTTCTGAATCTCACCGTGCAGCTTCGCGATGGTGCCGTTCATCTCACGCATTGCAAGGCCGAGTTCATCCTGGTCGGATGCGAGCGTCACATCAATATCGAGCTCACCTCCGGCGATGCGGCGTGCGATGTCGGCCTTGTCACGCAGGCTGCCCTGCATGTCGCGGAAAGCGTCCGCCAGTTCGCCGACTTCGTCGGTGCTTTCCACGGAAATGTCGCCGTCCAGCGCACCCTTGGAAATCTTGATCGCCTGATCTTTCAGGAACAGGATCGGGTTGGCGATGCGTCCGCCGATGATAAATGCGAGGATGCCGAACGCGGCGAGAATGATGACACCGATCAGTACGGTGGTCATCGCCAGGCTACCCAACGCGCCATTGACTTCTTCCTTGACAGCGGCGTATTCATCCGCGTACACGCTGGCACCGATCACCCAGTCCCACGGTTCGTAGTAGGCCATCATCGCGTATTTCTGACGACCTTCGTATCGGTAATCGTAGCGGCCGAATTTGCCATCGGTCTGTTGCTTGCCGAAGTCGATCATGTCGCGGGTGATATCGTCCCCGGCGTCATTGACCACGGTGGCGATGGTGCCGTCCTTGGCTGCATCCGGGGCAACGTAGAACTTTGCGAAATCGTCTCCCTGGCTGCCCAGCACAAACACGTACCCTGTCGCGCCGAGTTCGTAAGCACGAATCGCTTTTTTCACTTCGACCAGCGAATTCAGCGGGATGCCGACATACATAATGCCGACGATATTGCGGGAATTATCATAAACGGGTTCGTAGGCGGTGAGGTACCACTGGTTCACTACATAAGCTCGGCCACGGTAGGTTTCACCACGCATGATCGCCGAAATGACGGGGTTCGACTTGCCGTCCGGGTTGACAGCGGGGATGTAAGTTCCGACTGCGCGCGTGTCATCCAGCTTGCGGACGTTTGTCGCCACGCGCAGCATGTCGCCTTCCGGGTTCATGCGCTGGAAGACGGTACAGGTGACATCGCCCAGTTCGGCGACTTTGTCCACCAATGGCACATTCTGATTGAATGAGGAGACCTGTCCGAGCCACTGCGATCCGACCATCAATCTCGGCAACTGCACCGTCTTCGAAGCCTTGGTGTACTGATTGACTGCGGTCCAGGTTACAGCGCGCGCAGACGACTCGTAGACACCACCTGCTTGATCCATCAGGTAATCAGCCAGGGTCAACTTGTCGTTGATCGCCTTCTGCACCAGGGCGTCGTTCGATTCGCACATCTCAACGACACCCTTGGCGACCTGGGTCAGCTCCTTGTTGATCAGGATGTCCAGGTTATCATCAACGTGATGCTCAATATCCTTCTTCATCACACTGACGGTGATCAGGATCGCGCTGACGGCAATCAGAACACCGAGGATTGAGGTGCCGACAATTTTCTGCTTCAGGCCCAGCTTCATGACCCACTCCTTTTTGTAGTCGCAACGCACGGCGAACTGCAGGTACTTTGCTACACCTTTCCCCTTGACGATTCAGCTGCGTCGCGTTCAACCCGGTGTCAGCTCCATGGGATAGATTCAATTATTCCAACACCAATGAGAAGCCGACTGCCGCAAATCTAAGCAAACATAATACCAAAAACACCAGACCATGTGAGACTATTATAAGAATTTTAGTATATTATTGTGTTTTTTAAGTTTAGCAATAGCTGCTTATCGCCGGAGACAGGAGGCCTCCCTGTTATCGGCTTGAGAATGTGCGGTTGGGGTCGTCATAAGTGTTTCAAATTATTCTATGCGAACTATCAGAATTGGGTAAGCGGAACTCGAATTGCTCCAGGGTGAAACGGTTTACGTGTGCCGGGGGGTGAGAAGGTCGTGGCGGCGCGCGGATGTGTCTCGGGGTGAAAAGATGTTCTGTGCGCGTTTCCGTTTCGGGGCGCAGGCTGTATATTGGCCCGGACGATCACCGGGAGTTCAGGGGAACCCTCCATGTCATATCTCGTAATGGCTCGCCGTTGGCGACCGCAGCGGTTCGCGGATGTTGTCGGCCAGGAACACGTCACACGCACCTTACAGCGCGCGATTGAGCGTAAGCGGGTCGCGCACGCCTATCTCTTTACCGGTCCACGTGGCGTCGGCAAGACCACCACCGCCCGCCTGCTGGCGATGGCGGTGAATGATCCCAATCCGATCATGGACGATCTCGGCCTGCCGGATCTTGATCCGAACAACGAGATGAACAAAGACATTGCGGCCGGGAATGCGTTGGACGTGATTGAAATCGACGGCGCGTCCAACAACAAGGTGGACGATGTCCGTCAGCTTCGGGAGACGATCAAGTACGCGCCGACGTCGCTTGAGAAGAAAGTCTACATCATCGACGAAGTGCACATGCTCAGTGTGGCGGCGTTCAACGCGTTGCTGAAGACGTTGGAGGAACCGCCCGAGCACGCGATGTTCATCTTTGCGACGACGGAAGCGCACAAGGTTCCGGCGACGGTGCTGAGCCGTTGCCAGCGCTACGACTTCAAGCGCATCGCGACGAAGGAAATCCGCGAACAGTTGAAAAAGATCGTCACCGCAGACGAGATCAACATCGACGAGGACGCGCTGACCGCGATCGCGGTGAAGGCGGACGGTGCCTTACGGGATGCGTTGTCGATCCTCGACCAGTTGGTGGCGTACCAGGGCGGTGACGCGATCACCGAGGACGTGGTCCGACAGGCGTTGGGCCTGATCGGCGGCGAAATCTATTTCCGGACCACAGACATCGCCGCGAGCGGGGATGTAGCTGGCGCGTTGGCGATTGCGAACGACCTGACCTCCGGCGGGCACGATCCGCGCGAATACCTGCGTGGGTTGCAGCAGCATGTGTTGCGCTATCTGTTCCTCAAGGCAGGTGGCGGCTCAGACGAGCTGGCGGTGTCTGAAGAGGATCGCGACCGTTACCTGCGCACGCTGGATGAATTCGCGGACGAAGACCTGTTGCGGATTGGCGAATGGGCGGCAGAGTCGGAAGATTTGCTCCGGGACGCGTTGGACCCGGTGCTGCGTCTCGAGCTGCTGCTGGTGCGCATCGCGAAGATGGATCGCGCAGTGGATGTCGGGGCGTTGCTGCAACGGATGGGTGTCGAGCCTGGCTCCTTCCGGCAGGCACGGACGCGTCCGAAGGCTGATCAGCCCACGCAGCAGGCCCAGGCGAAACCAGCGGAGACGAAACCGGTACCCGAACAACCCGCGCCGGTATCTGTGGACACGGAGCAGGCGGACAAACCAGCGGCTGAAACCACCGCCGAGCCTGACCCGGAACCGGCGCAGCAGCCGGAGAAGGTTGCCGCCACGCCGGACCCTCCCGCACCGGCTCCTGAACCAGAGACGGTGAGTTCAGTCGAGCCGGAACCGATCGACGCGGCAGCGGAAGCGGATGATGCTGATCTGAACAGCGATGAGGACGAAGAGGCCGCCTCCGACCTGGCCGAAGCGGAATCGGAAACGATCGGTGTGGACCAGATCCGTAAGGCGTGGGTTCAGTTCTGCGACCGTGTTGAGGACATGAAGCGGTTGCTCGGGTCACACTTGGAGAAAGGCGCGCCGACGGGCTTTGAGGACGGCGCGTTGGAAATCACCTTTGATCCGTCGTGCAATTTTGAATACGAGAACGTGTTCCGGAACCGGGACGATATCGCGCGCGGTTTCCGTTCGCATTTTGGCGTTACCGCTCGTGTGATCGCGAAGAAGGGTACGATTCCGGAACAGTTGCGCCCTCCCAAGCGTCTCACGGAAGGGGAGAAGCGGCGCATGCAGTTTGACGAGATTCGTCGCAACCATCCGGTCTGGAACGAGATGGTGGAGCGGTTTTCGTTGAGATGACGCGACAAGGGGGGAATTGTTGACGTGCCCGTGTCTGCTTGCAGACGCGGATGATCTAAGATTGGATTGAGTGAGGCACGTCGACTGATAACCCGTAATGATCGTTGGTGCCCGTGATTGTCTGTCACGGGTGTTTGTGACGGCTATCGCGGGTCATTCGTTGGCGGGTGATCCCTGCTGGCGGAGCCATCAGGGGCACAATAATTTGGTCCACCGAGTGTTTTGATTGGCGGATGATCCACGACATAAATGTCGTGGGCATGTTGGGAAGAGCAAAGGATCGAAATTTTTACCTTCAGGACTCAGGACTCAGGACTCAGGACTCAGGACTCAGGACTCAGGA
>JAHLLB010000013.1 GCA_020444425.1 bacterium
GATGGTTCGATTCAGATGCACACCGGGGACACTTAGCGGAGTAAGTGTCCCCGGTGTTGTGTCCCCGGTGTTGTGTCCCCGGTATTGTGTCCCCGGTGTTGTGTCCCCGGTGTTGTGTCCGCGGTGTGGTCACACCAAACCCAGTACCCTGCTTCAGAGGTCGCATCTCGCGGCAGGAACGTTTACCTTAGCTGTATTGTGCTAAACACGAATCCGTTGTCGTGGAAGGACGGAATTCCGAGGAGACCCATACCATGCCACGCCGAGTCGTTTCGTTTCTGCTACTCGCCCTGTTGCTGCTGCCCTGCGCAACCACCTTTGCGCAGAACAGCCAGCTCGTATCCCGAGACATCGTCGTTTACACCCGTGACATCGCCGAAATCCAGGAAGTGCGCACCGTCGAACTTGAGCGCGGACGCAACAGTGTGCGTCTCTTCGGCATCGCGCAGGATATCCTCGAGGGTAGCGTCAGCATCGAGGTCAGCGACGCTCAGGTGCGCACACACAGCATCGGCTTCACTGCCCTCGACTTCGACATCGACAAGTACTGGCAGGCGCAGGTCGGTGAGATGGTCAAGTTCAAACTCGATGATGGCGACAAGATCGAGGGATTGCTGCGGATGTACCAGGACGACGACCTGTACATCCAGGAAGATGACGACTCCGAAGCGTTGACCGTGATCGACAAAGACCGGATCGAGGGCAACAAGCTGGAGAACTTCGCGCCGCAGCTCTCGACCACGCCGTCTCTGCTCTGGGATTACACCGCTGAGAAACGTGACGAAGTTACCGTCCGTCTCACGTACCTGACCGAGGGTATGTACTGGACCGGTGAGCACAAGATCGTGCTCGAAGGCAACCGCGCCGGAATGATCTCGACCGCCGTCGTGGTTAACGAGACCGGGCTGAACCTGAGCTACGACACCATCAGCTTCATCGGCGGACACATTCACCTGGCGGGCGACCGCCGGCGTGTTGACCGGATGAATCCGGCGCCGGGCGCGATGGCGGGTGGTACCGAGTCGCGGTTCGGGGATGTGCGCCGCTGGCAGGCGGAAGACGGCGAATTGCTCGCAGATCACAACACGCGGATCGTGCTGCTGTCCGGACACGCCGCCGAGGTGAAGCGCAGCTACGTGTACGATGCGACCATCTTCGACGATCGCGTTTCCGCGCATGTCGAATTTGACGCGCAGGCAGCGTTGCCGTACGGGGATGTTCGTGTTTACGAAATCCTCGAGGGCACCTCGTTGTTCATCGGCGAGGACCGGATCGACGACACCCCACCGGGATCGCCGGTGGACCTGAACGTCGGCCAGGTGTTCGACATTACGGCGGAACGCACGCGCATGCACGAAGGCCGTGGCGAAGGCGACAACACGACGCAAACGTACTCGGTCAAACTCGGCAACTCCGGCGATGACGATGTCACCGTGCGAGTGCTGGAACGTGTGTTCGGTGACTGGACGATTCCCAGCGCGAACGTGGACAACACCCCGATTGATGCGATCAAGGTCGATGCACGGACGGCGGCGTTTGATGTGCTCGTCCCGGCCGGCCAGACTGTTAACCTGACTTACGAGATCATCTATGAACGCTAGGCACTGGCTGCACCGAGCGGGCCTCGTCGCCCTGCTGCTGCCGTTGGCCCTGTTCACCGGTTGTGGCGGTGATGGCGGCAGCGACACCCCGGACGACTCCATCGACGCAGACCGCACGTTGATCGTGGAGAACGCCGACTATCCGGTCTGGATCGATGGCGACAGCTTCCTGTTCAACTACTCGGACGATTCCGGCACACAGGGCCTGTTCCGCAGCGACCTCGACGGGAATGTGACCGAAGTGTACGGCGAAGCGAAAAACGATGACTATGTCGTATCGCCGTCCGGCACCTGGGCCGCTTTCAGCACACCCGCCCTCGACGGTGGCGTGGTTGTTGTCGAACTTTCCAACCCGCCGGGCGAGCCGATCCTGCTGCTGCAAGGCGGGAAACGGCCGGACTTCATCGACGATGACACCGTGGTGATGGAAAACGCCAGCGGCGTGATCGGCTGGGTCGATGTGGCCGATCCGGGCGTGTTCAACACGCTCGTCAACGGCGGCTGGCCGGTGGTGAACGGGGATGGAACCAAAATCGCGTTTCTCACCCATCCGTCCGGTTTCAACCTGAACATCCTGACGCTGGCGACATCGGACATCGTGCAAGTCGTCACCGACGTCGGCTCCGACTACTGCTGGAATCCGACGGCGGACGAGCTGTTCGTCAGCCAACTGGCCGCGAACACGTTGACGCAGGTGCTGCAGATTAACGTCACTGGCGAATCCTATTCGGTGTTCATCGCCGCCGGGACACGTCCGAGTGTCAGCGCGGACGGCACCCACTTCTTCTGCGATCTGCTTAGCGGCGAAACATTGAGCGGCATTCAGTACATCAACCTGGAAACTGGCCGCGAAGGCGAGATCCGCGGGACACAGGTTCCCGCCGCCGCGCCGAGCGGAACCCGGTTGCTGACCGAACAGTCCCAGAACATCTACCTGCTCGAATTTGAGTGATCTACGGCCTATGAGTGCACGATACCTGATCCCGGCGGCACTGGCAGCTCTGCTGCTCGCACCGCCGGTTTTTGCTCAACCGTCCGATTCGACGGCGGATTCCACCGAAGCGCAGCACGCCGCAACGGCGGACTCGGCGGGCGTGGATGTGACCTTCGATATCTCCGGCTTCCGCAACGATGACGGCCTGCTGATGCTGGCGCTGCACAACAGTGAAGACACCTTCCCAAAGAAGCCGGAAGAAGCGTTCCGGCTGGCGACCGCCGAGATCATCAAGGGTCAGGTGACGATCACGTTCGTCAATCTGCCGCCCGGTGAGTACGCGCTGATCTACTTCCATGACGAAGATTTGGACGAGGAACTCGACAGCAACTTCCTCCGCATCCCGAAAGAAGGGTACGGCACCTCGACCGTGGTAAAAGCTGGCGGGCCACCGTCTTGGGATGACGCCGTGTTCGAGGTTACGGAAAAGCCGGTCCGGCAGGCCCTCGAGGTGAAGTACTGGTGATGCTCGGGTTGTGTGGGCTATAGGCTATAGGCTACAGGGTGTGGGCTATTGGCTGTCGTGGAAGGGGACGTCTGGCGGCACTTGGTGAAGGTCGTCCGGTGAGTCTTCCCAAGATCACTCGCTGTCGGAGGTTTGCTGTGAGGATGGGGCTTGTGCCGACAGGTGTCCCCGGAACCTGCGGATGAGCCGCGATAGCCGCCGAAACTGACCGGCGGTCAATCACAGGCAGCTGTCGTTGAAACGGTTTTTCATCCCGGACTGAAGTCCGAGGACGTGGGTACGGTGAAACCTTGTATCTCAACCAATCCCGGGCTGAAGCCCGAGGGCATGCCGATCCTGCTCCAAGCGGCGCTGGATTATCGATCCAAAGCCAGAATCTCAAGCCCCTGAACTCAGGACTCAGGACAGCTATTTCACCAATGTCACCTTGTGGCTCGTCGAACGGTTCCCCTGCCATGCCCGGATCAAGCAAGCCATGAACGCCGACGCGGGACATGGGTAAGTAGCAAGCCACGTCTCAAAAATCAGGATCGCACTTTCAACAGGGCATTGCAAGCACCCGGAAACGGAGACACAATAAAACCGCCACGGATCAACGTCCGTGGCGGCTGGATATCCGCTGCTGTCTTTTACTGCTTTGCATCCGCTGCGTCTTTTGCGTCAGTTGCTTACTTCAGGAGCGTCACTTTGCGCACCTGGTTGAACAGGCCCGGCACGGTCGCCTGCACGAAATAGACGCCGCTGCTGAGGTCGCGGCCGTCCAGGGTCAACGTATGCTCGCCGGCATTGGCGCGGCCGTTGAACAACGTCGCAACCCGCTGGCCGCTCACGTTGTACACGTGCACCTGCACCTCCGACCGTTGCGGCAGATTCAGCTGCAGACTGGCCGTCGGGTTGAACGGGTTCGGGTACGCTTCGCTCAGCGCGTAGCTGGCCGGGAGGCCGCCACGCCGGTCGCTGACGGAGGTGACGGACGGATCAATCAGTGTCCAGCCGAGATCATCCGGACCCGGCGCGATGCCGGTCTTGGTGAAACTGAACATATCCTCGGCGACAATCTGCTGATCCACGCTGAACCGTGCCCAGTATTCGTATTCACCGCCCGGGATGTTGCCCGGTACATTCTGGGTCAGCGTCGCGGTGGTGATTGTCTGGTTCGGCTGCAAGGTCAGGTTCGGATAGTTGAGGATCGGGCCGTAGGTGCCGCCCATCGGCGTGATCACTTCCGTCCACGCCGCCCCGCTCAACACCTGGTCGGTATTGTTGCTGACAACGGCGCTGAACTGGAAGCTGCCGCCGCCCCACGGAATCACGATCGGTTCACCAAGCGGCAGCAATTCAACGGCTGCCAGCGGTTCGACCGGATACGGAATTTCAACGGCAACACAGTGCAGTTCGCCACCAAGCGGCGCGATCTGGTTGCAGTTGACGCCGACAACGTCCCAGTCCGGACCCAGCGCGGACTCGTACACGGCAATCGCATCGCTATCGGTCGCGAGGCCGTAGGTTGGGATGATCGCCTTGCCGTTCAGCAGGATGCTGTTGGTGTACGTCTTGTAATAGCCGCCGGAATAGTTCGGCATCGGGATGCGGACGATGTTGAACGTGCCGCCGTTCGCCGTCGGAACGTTGTCCATGTACGCCGCGTGGCCTTCGACCAGGTCGTAGTTGACATCGTTCTGGTTGAATTCCGCGACGATGATCGTGGAATCATTGACCATCTTCGCCCAGATGTCGATATGGCCGGTGCCATCGTTGGCGATGCGCTCGAAGATGTGCAGGTTGTCGATGCCGAAATAGTCGTGGTAAATCTGCTCAACGTCGTCAACATCGTAGCCGGGGTTAGCGTCGAGAACACGGGTCGACATCATCATCGTGCCGTGCCCGTCGTTCATCATGTTGCCACCTTCGTGGTACAGGTTCGGCCCGTAATAGCCGTAGTCCCACTGATCGGCGAGCCATTCGGGGATGTAGTCATCGTTCGGACGGCTGTTGTAGTACCGCAAATCGACGATTGACCACTCGCCCATGTCATCCACGAACCACGGGCCGAAATCTCGCACCCAGATGGCGTCCGTAGTGACGAACAGCCACTCGACATTGTCCAGCCCGACGCCGTAGTTCGCCAGCGAGTTGATGCACGAGTTCTGATCGTTTGTGTTCGCGACGAGGATGTAGACGAGGCCCGTATCCTGCGCGTTGTCAACGATACCGGCGAAGATGTCCGGGAAGTAGAACGGCCAGCGGACGAGAATTCCTTCCTTCGGTTCAAATTCACCGTCCAGGTACACCGGGTTGTCCGGCGGGGGAGTCAGGGTGGCGATTTGCGGCGGACCCTGCGTCATCCGCTCCTGCTGTGTCATCCAACGGGGGAGTGGCTCTTCACCGCCGGGGAGGGTATCCGCCTGCGCCAGCCCGGCGAAAGCGAATGCGGCAACCAGCAAGGCTGCAAACAACATCAGTGGCAATCGGTTCACGGTATCCTCGTCGTTAAATCCGTCCAATAAGAAGTAGGTCGCTCAATGTAGCGGACGGGGTGGGATAGAGCAACGACAGTCCTCAAAACCTCGAAGGTTCTCTTGGATCCTGAAAAAGAGGATCATCGCATGGGTGGTTTTGATGTGAGGTGGGTGGCCCGGGTCATCGTGTGACCCCGGTTTCACCAGGCAGTATGACTTGCCCGGGTCAAGTTGTTTTCTGGGTAATACGCAGCTGCTGCTGCCTCTTGCCCGTGGTGCAAAAAATGACAACGCGGAAGTCAGCCCCTGAAGGGGACATCTGGCGGCAGTCGGTCACGGTCGTCCGGTGAGTCTTGCCAGGATCGTCATCCATTGGAGAATTGCTGTGAGGCTGGTCTTGTGCCGACAGGTGTCCCCAGGAACCTGCGGATAAGCCGAGATAGCCGCCGAAACACACCGGCGGTCAATCACGGGCACCAACACCTTGTTCTTGCCCGTGTTGGCTCTGACAACACGGATTCGAATTGGTTTCTTCCGAC
The DNA here is from genome assembly GCA_020444425.1 of bacterium. Classification (GTDB taxonomy): domain Bacteria; phylum Electryoneota; class Electryoneia; order Electryoneales; family Electryoneaceae; genus BMS3BBIN04. The sequence goes on from JAHLLB010000013.1 coordinate 6,060, forward strand.
CGTCGGATGATCCCCACTGGCGGAGCCATCAGGGGCACGTGGCGTCTACACCCTGCCTGGGGTCATATGGCAATTACACTCTGCTTGAGCGCACTTCCTTGATGTACCGCGCCAGCTTTTTCTCGTCCAATGCGCCATTGCTGCGGACACCAGAACAGATATCGACACCAGCCGGACGGACACGTTTGATCGCGTCCGCGACATTGTCCGGCGTCAACCCACCGGCGAGGAAGACCGGAATCCGTACCGAGCGCACGATCTCCGCGCTGATGTCCCAGTCATGGGTTTTCCCTGTTCCACCGAGCACCGGCACCTTCGCGTTCGGCGATCCGCTGTCGAGCAGCAGCATGTCGGCGTGCGGAGCGAGCTCACGCGCGGTGGTGACCGCTTCCGGGCCGGACACATGCACCACCGGCATCAGCTTGATGTTCGGCAGCCAGACCCGCAACTCGCGCAGTTGGTTGGACGACAACCGTGTACACAGCTGCAGCACCCGCGCGCCGGTCTTGCCCTGTTGACGCACGATCATGTCGACATCGTTCAAGCTGGTCAGCAGCACGGTCGGGCGCGCGTCCTCGAGGCCGCTGACAATGTCCGCGATCTCGTCGTCCGAGATCGGACCCGGACCGGACGGCATCGCTGAAACCAGGCCGAGGTAGTTCGCGCCGTGTTTCAACGCGAGCCGCGCTTCCTGCACGTTCTGAATGCAGCAAATCTTGATCGTCAGCGGGTTGGCGGAAGTGTCCGTTCCCGGCTGTGGCGCGTGCGACCGTTTGCGGCGGGTAAACAGCGACACCAGCACACCCAGCAGGCTCAACGCCCCGACCACGATCAACAGCCACGGGCCGCCGATCATCTTCAGCTTCTTCAAATTCACCGGTATTCGTTTCACTGTCCGCGTGTCCTGTTGGCAACGTCCTGCCGTTGAAAGTTGCTCCGATAGTATCCCACTCTCCCTGCCGATGCAAGAGGAGCGGGCTCACGCGGCTACCCGTGATCCATTCCACGCATGCTGCCACGCGACCCGATCCGGATAAAGACTCCCGAGATCCAACCTTTTTGCTTGCTCGTCTGTTAGGAACCACTAACATTCATTGTTCGTAGAACGAATACGTGTTTTTCACCAACCCCCGTCCAGGAGGCCCATGAGCAAGACCGGACCCCCTTCATCCGAACTCACCGTCCGAGCCGTCGTCTCCGGACTGTTTGTCGGCTGCCTGATCGCTGCATCCAATGTCGCCATCGGCTTGAAAATCGGCTGGACCTTCGGAGCCGCGATCACGTCCGCCGTGATCAGCTTCGCCCTGTTCAGCGCGATCAAGACGCGACCATTCACCCCCAAGGAAACCCTGATCTCCGCGACCGGCGGATCCTCCGCCGGGACACTCGCCTCCGCCGGCGGGTTCGTCTCCGCAATCCCGGCGCTGGAAATGATCCGGGCGAATAACGGGCTGGAGCCATTGTCGTTCGCGATGCTGCTCGCGTGGGGAGCGTCGGTCGCCTTCCTCGGTTCCCATTTCGCGGTCCCGTTGCGGCGGCAGATGGTTGTGGTGGAAAAGTTGCGTTACCCGACGGGCACCGCGACCGCCGAAACGATCAAGGCGATGTTCGCCTCCGGCGCGGAAGCGGTGAAGAAGACACGGGTGCTGCTGTGGGCGGGGATCGGCGCGGCATTGTTGAAGCTGCTGTACCTGATCGAACCGATCGGTTTGTCACCGATCGAAGTGCTTGGTTTCGACGACTTCGGGCTGTTCACGCTGGCGATCCTCGGGGTTCCGTTGTACCAGCTCTCGTTGGGGTTGAACCTGTCGCCGATGATGTTCGGCGCTGGGATTCTGATCGGGCCGAAAGTCGGCTGGTCCTTGTTCGGCGGGGCGATCATCGCGTGGGCGGTGATCACTCCGATCCTGATCAACAAGGGTGTTGTCGAAGTCATGCCCGACATGGCGCAGCTGCGGACGTCCCTGTCTGACGACGCGACCGCAGAAGGTGAGCGCGACCAATCGTCCGCGACTGCGGAGCTGCAGCGTCACCTGGACGACGAGCTGTTCCGTGCGCAACGGATCGCGGACAACCGTGACGGCTGGACGGTCGGCACCGTCATCGCAGAGTACACCCGGTCCGACATCATCAACCTGTACGATTCGTTAAGCGATGACCTGATTGCCGCGGCAAAGAACGGAACGTTGTCCGAAACCGAGTTGCCGGACAAGCAGGCCGCGACCAAACCGCACCTGGACGCCGCAGCTGCTCTGCTCGTCCATGCCGGCGCAAATACCTCTTACCTGGACAGCCTGCGCGCATTCGCAAAACAGGCGCAGACAGACCGACCTGTCGAACACCTGCTGTTCCAGTTACGTGCCGATCTGGCGCGGGAGTCGATGACGGCGATCCGGTATGGAGAGTCGAACTTCGACGCGATTTCCGGGCCGTACATCGAAGTCGCGGAACAGCTGGACGCTGAAGGGATCACCGTTGACGCAGCGGAGCAGTTGAGGGCACGGTCGGATGCGTTGCTGGCCGAGACCCGTCAGTTGCTGGGAGAGGATAAGCCGCTGCTGACGTTGAAAGAGCTGAACCTGGAGTCCAACGAACACAAGCGCACACTCACCATCGGCCTGCCGGACACCACCAGCCCGTACCGCGCCGGGTTCAACTGGGTGCTGTGGCCCGGGGTGGCAGTAATGATCACCGCCTCCCTGACCGCGCTGGCGTTGCAGTGGAGAACGGTGCTGAAGACCTTCTCCAGCCTTGCGGGTGTTGCCAAGGGAGCAGCACACCCAGCGGATGATGACGGCGAGCCGGACGCGCCGGACCCGTACCCGATGTCGTGGTGGATCATCGGCATGACCATCGCGACCACGATTACAGTCACATTGGCCTGGGTACTGTTTGAAATCCCGATCTGGATGGGGATTCTCGGGGTGATCATGTCGCTGTTGCTGGCGTCCATCGCGGTGCGCGCAACCGGTGAAACCGACATCAACCCGGTCGGCGCAATGGGTAAGATTACCCAGGCGATTTACGCCGCCCTCGCCCCTGCGAACATGGCGATTAACCTGATGGCGGCTGCCGTGACCAGCTCGGGCGCGTCACAATCCGGCGACTTGATGCACGATTTCAAGGCGGGCTACATCCTCAAGGCGTCCATCCGGCGGCAGGTGATCAGCCAGATCATTGGCGTCGGGGCCGGTGTGTTTGCCGCGGCGGGTACGTTCAAGGTATTGTCGACGGTCTACGAAATCCCGGGGCCGGAATTTCCCGGGCCGGCGGTGTATGCGTGGTACAAGATGGCGGAAATTCTCTCCGTCGGTGTGGAAGCCCTGCCGCCGGGCGCATTGTGGGCGGCGCTGGTCGGTGCGGGAATGGGCGTCCTGTTCCCGATCATTCACGCCAGGTTCAAGAAGATCAGTCCGTGGCTGCCGAGCCCGGTCGCGTTCGGCATCGCGTTCATGGTGCCCGCCGTCTACTCGATGGCGATGTGGCTCGGATCGTTCGTGTTCTACCTGTACGGCCGCCGTCAGGCCGAACGAGCGGACAAGTACGGCGCATCCATGGCGTCCGGATTTATCGCCGGGGAAGGCCTGATGATGGTCGCCTTCGCGATGTACCTGATGGCGACGCAGGTTCTCTTTTAGAACCGCAAAAGATGCAACAGAAGCAAAAGACGCAACTGAAGTAAAAGACAGGCAAAGACAGGAAAAGACAGTCACGGATAGACACGGACAGGAAAACACGGATACGGTTTTAAACGCCAACCTCGAATACTCCGGCAACGTTCAAAATTCGAGGAAAATCCGGCTGTCGCGTCATTCTGAACGGAACGAAGAGAAGTGAAGAAGATCCAGATTATCATTGGGTTACCAGAGTTAGCTATCAGCAAAGCTGGACCTTCTTCGCTTCGCTTAGAATAAAACCCCTGGCGATCAGGGGTCTATCAACGATCTGCGGTCACGGGCTTCAGTCCGTGGCTTTTCTGTAGCCGGGCCTTGGCTCAAACCGTAACGCAGCCCTATACTCCCCCGTCCTACCGTCAACGTCAACCAGTCCGGGAAGGAGCGGTGTCCATGCCACGTGCTACCTCTGACTCTCGCCCGACGGTGTCAACTGTGACCACCGTCTTCGTCTTGTTCGTTCTCGCTGTCCTGTTCACCCTGCCCATCGTCGCGGGCGCGCAACCCAACGGTCCGTTGGCCGGAGAAAAGGGCTACCTGCGCGATCCGGACCTGCACGGTAGCACGCTGGTCTTCTCCAGTTCCGGCGACATCATGATCGGCAACCTCAACGGCGGCCTGGCAACACGCTTGACCTCGCACATGGGCGAAGAACGCTACCCGGCGTTCAGCCCGGACGGCCAGTGGATCGCCTTCACCGGCGAGTATTACGGCAACGACGACGTGTATGTGATCCCCGCAAATGGCGGCCAGCCGAAGCAACTGACCTACCACGGATCCAGCGACCGGGTCGTCGGGTTCACCCCGGACGGGGATGTCATCTTTGAAGCGGACCGTGTGCCGCCGTACCGTGCGCCGGAACTGTACACGGTCAGCGTCAACGGCGGCTTCCCCGATCAGATGCCGTTCCTGCGTGGCGCACAGATCGCCTTCGAGCCGGACGGTGAGCTGGTCGCGTTGCAGCCGATGCGGGCCTACCAGGTGTGGAACCAGTACCACGGCGGCGGTGCGGAAAAGATCTGGGTTGGCTCGACAGACGACGCCGAGTTCGAGCTGATCAGCCACTCCGAGATGAACGAGTCGCACCCGATGTGGCACACAAACGGCCGCATCTATTACATCACCAACCTCAACGGCCGCGACAACATCTTCTCGATGCTGCCGGATGGATCGGACAACCGTGCCGAGACCCAGTTCACCGACTTTGACGCGCGCACCCCGAAGCTGCATGACGACAAGATCGTCTTCCTGCACGGCCTCGAGCTGACCGTGTTCGATATCGGCAGCGGACAACTCAGCGTGCCTGACCTGCTGGTCCCGAGTGATCTGGTGACGTCCAACAAGCGCTTCATCGATCCGAATGACTACGTCGATTCATGGTGGCTGAACGAGGACGGCAGCCGCATGGCCGTCGACAGCCGCGGTGATATCTTCACCCTGCCGGTGAACGGGAACGGCATCATCCGCCAGTGGACCTACCGCAGCGGAAGCCGCGAGAAACAACCGCATTTCCTGCCCAACGGCGACGGCGCACTGGTGCTGATCACCGACGAAACCGGCGAAGACCGGATCGTGCGGCTGGACAACCCGAACGGCGACCTCGAACTGATCGAAAACAAACCGTTGGACGATTGGAAATACAACATCACCCCCTCACCGGACGGGAAGTGGATTGCGTACGATTCCGGCGAACAGATCCTGTACATCGTGAACGTGGAATCCGGCAAGCGCACCGAGGTTTCCGAGGGCGGCTGGGAATTCAGCGAGTACACGTGGTCGCCGGACAGCCGCTACCTGGCGTTCGTGCGCGAAGTGGGCGAAGAGGAAGAAGCGCACCTCGAGGTGTACGACCTCGAAACGGGCGACACCCACACCCTCGGCGACAACCGGTTCAACACCTACGCGCCGGCGTGGGACCCGAGCGGACGCTACCTCTACTGCGTCACCGACCGGAACTACAACCCGTACCAGAACTATTCGCACAGCACCTTCCTGTTTGACCGGATGGGCACCCTGGCGCTGTTCCGGCTGCGTGAGGATGTGCCGAGCCCGTTTATTGCACGCGGCGACGAAGCGGCCAGCGGCATTCCCGAGGCGCCGTGGATTCTCGCAGCGGATGGCGATTCCGCCGATGATGAGGTCGAATCGGAGGATGAAGACACCGTCACGCCAATCGAAATTGACTGGGACGGCATCAACGACCGCATGGTCCACATTCCGGAACTGCCCGGCAACTACCGTGGCCTGCAGGCCGCCGGTGACAAGCTGTACTTCATCGAGTGGCAGCAGGGAGGGATTGGTGGCAACGACCTGCGCGGCTACTCGGGCAGCACGTTGCGAGCGTTTGACCTCGGCGACCGGGAGTCCAGCGAAGTCGCGTCTGGCATCAGCAGCTACGAAATTTCCGGCGACGGATCCACGCTGGTCGTGCGAGCGAACGGATCCTGGTACCACGGTGACCCCGGTTCCGCCTCCCTTTCCATGGACGGCGACAGCCAGATCAACACCGCCGGCTGGGACATCGAATCCAACCCGCGCGAGGAGTGGACACAAATCCTGCGCGAAGCGTGGCGCAAGCAACGTGAATTCTTCTACGATCCGGACATGCACGACACCGACTGGGCCGGTGTGCTGGAACGCTTCAGCCCGTGGATCGACCGCATCACCACCCGCCAGGACCTGCAGGACCTGATGCGCGAAATGTCAGCGGAGCTGCGTGTCGGGCATGCGTTCGTCGGCAGCGGCGACCGTCCCCGCCCGGACGTTGTTCCGGTCGGCTACCTCGGCATTGACGTCGAGCCCGACCCGCGCAACGATTGCTACCGCATCACCCGTGTGCTGAATCCTGAGCCGGGCACACGCGGCGGCTCTTCCCCCTTGGCATTCTCCGATCCGCAGACCGGCGCGGGAACCTACCTGCTCGCGATCAACGGACGCCGGCTGCACGCGGACGACAACATGTACCGTCTGCTGCAGAACCAGAGCCATGACGAAGTCGCGTTGACGCTGAACGAAAAGCCGTCCTTCGTCGATGCGCGTGAGGTGATCGTGCCTGCCCTGAACAGCGAACGCACCATCCGCTTCCTGCAGTGGACGAAGGACAAGCGGGAGTATGTGGACGACAAGTCGGACGGCAAGGTCGGCTACGTCTACCTGCCCGACATGGCCAGCGACGGCATGGAGGAGTTCGGCAAGAATTACTACCCGCAGAAGAATCGGCCCGGGATGATCCTCGATGATCGCTACAATTCAGGCGGGAACGTCGCCGAGCTGATCATGAAGGAAATGACCAGCCCGATCTTCGCGTTGCAAGCCTCACGTTACGGCGGCAGACAGACCAAACCGCATGGGTCGTATCATGGGCACGTTGCTGTTTTGATCAACGGCGCGACCTTCTCCGACGGCGAAACCATGGCCTACAACACCACGCTGCTGGATGACTGGGTGCTGATCGGCACCCGCACCTACGGCGGCTGGATCTGGCTCTGGAACCGGCGACCGGCGGTAGACAACAGCTGGACCATCGTCCCCGAGTTCGGCGGCTGGGGCCTGGACGGCAACTGGATCATCGAAGGGAAGGGCGTCCCGGCGGAAGAGTACATCATTAACGATCCGGGCAGCGAAATGCGTGGCGAAGATCCGCAGCTGGACGCCGCCATCGCGAACACGCTGCAACGTATCGCCGACGATCCGCGTGAACTGCCGCCAATGCCCGAGAAGGGACCGTTCACGAGGTAGTGGTGAGAACTACTCAGTCCCCGCCGCCCATCTTGTCGAACTTGAAGGTCTGCTCACGCAGCATCTGGCCCTGGTAGTACAACCGGCCGTGCAGGAAGTAGTTGCCCGGCGGGGCGAACACTGGCACGGTTTGTGTCATCCCGGGTATCGAATGGTAGGCTCCCGGCGCGAGTGTGAAATTGCGCTGGAACAGCGGGCCGACCTCGGACCCGTCCGGCAACGTGGCGTAGGTGCGGTAGCTTACGTTCTGGAATGCTTGCGGCAGTTCGTTGAACAGGAGCGCGCCATAGGTGATCGTGCCGCCGGTGTAGGGGACAACGGTGTTGACACCGGCAAGGGAATACGTTACCGGCTGCCAGTTGACCGTTGCCGGAACGCTCGGAATCGATTCACCTTCTGGATCGTAATACGCCGTGATACGGTACTCGTAGCTTCCATAATTCTGCAGCTGGTCGGTGAAAACCGTATCCGCCGTCGCGCCGATGTACTCGCCATCACGGTAGATGCGATACTCCACATACTCGTCGAGTTCGTTCTGCCGGTTATTTGTACCTTTTGTGTCATCCTGAACAAAGTGAAGGATCTCTCTTTTTCTGTTCTGTTGATGTTCATACTCATCATATCTCACTGGCGGATGATCCATTGGACGGCCAGCATCATCAAACCAACCATCAACTCGTTCGCCTCGTTGAGGTTCAACAGAACGATCCTGCAATTGAGCGTCATGTGAACATGTGAAATCATAGTATTGAAATATGTCTCCGGATTCGTTTGTAAAACCTACCAGACCGATGTCAGTGAAGTTTGGATTCGTCACGGAATTAACATAAGTGCCATTGATATAAAGGTCGAAGGTGTCACCGACACCAACCACTTTGATGGTATTATGGGCTCCCTGACCAATACTAATAAGGTCTGACCCATGCCAATAAATAATATTGAGACCCAATCCATCAATAAACCCATATACAGAATACATACCACCAAATATTTCAGTGTTAGATATTATAAATATATATCCATTAAAATCAGTATCTTTGGGCCCATCGGAACGGAATACTATAGCATGAGAAAGTCCGTGCAACATGTTAGCCATCTCAACTTCACAAGTGAAATCAGCAAATTCAATTTGAGTATAGACTGCCGATCCCCAATTCAATAACCCATAACCAGCTGCAATTTGTGCATACCCGTTTTCAATCGAGTAGTATCCCTGACCCGGATAATCTTGTCCTTGCGGTGTCCACCATTCAAAATCCTGCGCAATTTCATCCTCAAAGTCCTCGATCAGTCCTTCTACTGGACCCGACTCCCATGACAACTGGACGACACCACCCTGAGACAATTCATGATGAAGGTGATACGGTGGGATTGCCTGACTAAACAGGCTTGTCCCAAAGAAAAGACCAAAAATCAACAAAGTGATATTTCGCACGTCAACCTCCGCTCGCTAGCAACTACAAATGCTACCAAAACAGCGTGGTCCGGCATTTTAGCCGGACCACGCTGAGAGATTTATTACTTCATCAGTGTCAATTTACGCATTTCACCCAGATGACCGGGCACGTCCACCCGCAGAAAGTACATTCCACTGGCCAGATTCTCTCCATCGAAAACAAACTCATGTTGTCCCGATTTATACAGGCCGCCTGCGAGTGTTGCGACCCTCTGCCCGGTGATGTTGTAGACGGTCACGGTCAGTTCCGCCGTTTCCGGCAGGTTGACGGTGAGGGTGGTGGTCGGGTTGAACGGGTTCGGGTACGCGGTTTCGACGCTGTACCCGGTCGGCAACTGGACGAGGGTTTCGTCATCGCTGGCGATCAACGCATCGATACCAACGAAGTCTTCCGGATTCAGGATGCCGTCAACAGCGCCCGTCTTGGTGAAGTTGAAATTGTCGTTGAACCATGTGTTCATGTTACCGACCATGCCATAGAAGTAGTAGATCCCCTCCGGTGCTGCAGGCGGGATGTACACGCTACGGTTCGGGAAATACGCGTTCATGAACGGTTGCAACGTGAACGGGATGTTGTCTACGTCAATTATCGTACCATTTGGAATCTGGACCCTGGTCCGATACCGCACCGGATAGCTGCCCGCAAGCTGACTCACCAGTTGGACATCGTACAGGATGTACCCGCCGTTTGCCGGGACGGTGTCAACGGTCGGGAACAGGTCCAGGTCCACCGGCCAATCATGGGCGAACTCGATGTCCACTCCCATCGCGGGCATCATCTGCGGCACGTTGTTATACTGGTCGATGACACCGTGCACCACGATCTCGTCGCCGATTGCATATCCACTGAGACCAATGTTGGTGTCTTCCCAGATCCGGACCGTCGCATCGCCGGAACCGTCATTGATCGTGAAGTTGTACGACCACGATCCGGGATTTGGATCACTGGTGATGATCCCCTGCAGAACAGCCCACGTACCTTCGTAGTAGGTCGCGCTGGCGTGGAATGCGGCGGTGTTCGAGAAGGTCATCGGATCGGGTAGCGGGTTGTCATCGCTGATGTGTGTCGGTTGAAAATCGACCAGTTCTGTTGTGCCGAGGTAGTCTTGTACGGACGCAACGATTTCGAGTGCCCGTCCCCGGACGAGCCCGTCACCCGCCGTCGTGTCCGGATCGTACAGGTTCACCCCGAAGCCAGAATCATCCTGGATATAGGCGTCGGTGAAGGATTCATGCACGGTGTAGGAAGGGATGGTAATAATTCCGCTGACACGCACGCGCACGTCCGGATTCATATAGATGCTGGTGTTGGTCTGAATCTCTTCCATAGTCGCGTCAACAATCGGAATGAAATCCAGATCCTCCTGTAGCGCCGGCACCAGCCACACATGCTCGCCACCGTCTTTAATCACCCCATTCACCGTGATGATGCCGCCAGCCTCGATAGCATCGAAATCCAGGTTGGTGTCTCCATAAATATGGATTCTCGCTTTGCCAGATCCGTCTTCCAGCTCAAAGAAGAACGTTTCACCGGGCTGTGGGTTATAGTCCGCCGTGATGATGCCTTTCAGCGTTGCCCATGACCCCTCCCACGGAAGCGCGGAATCGTTGAACTCCTCCATGTCATCGAATTCGATCGGTACCGGAAGCGGGTTGTTGTAGCTGAGGCCGGTCCATGTGAAGTCTTCCAGCTCGGTGGTGCCATAGTATTCGTGCACGTGGCCGACAACCCGGACTTCCGTGCCGCGTGACAGTCCGGAAGCCGTGCCGGGATCGGGATCGTAGAGGCTGATGCCGTATCCGGTTCCATCCTGGATATAGAAATTGCAGAAGCCGGTTTGAATTGTCCCTGGTGGGATCGTAACTACGCCGGTGACACGGACATAGAGCGAATCGTCTGACGTGTAGTAGGCTGTGTTGGTCTGGATCTGGGCAAGGGTAGCGTCAACGATGATGATCTCGGCGTGCGATACAGAACACGTGACAAATAGTGCGAAAAGCAGCAAAAATCCCAGCTTGGTGCGCATGTTACCCCCCGGTTATGCGATCTATATGGTCTGGAAAACTAATAATACCAAAAACCATGAAAGAAATCAATCTTCAAAAGGGTTTTCTCCGACGATGGCAGGAGATAGAGGAACAATTTACTTCTAAGGTGCTGATATTGTTACAACATCATTTGAAGTCTCTGGGCGAGGTGGAGCCAAAATGAAAAGGCCATCCGCGTTCACGGATGGCCTTTTGATAGCAACATCTCAACTCTCATGTCCTTTGTCTTTTCACTGAAGACTGAGGACTCAAGACTGAGGACTGCCTTCTACTTCATCAACGTAACCTTCTGGATCTCGTTGAGCTGGCCCGGAACCTGCGCCTGGATGAAGTACAGGCCGCTGGAGAGGTGCTCAGCGTTGAAGACGAAGTTGTGCGAACCGGCGTTGACCTGGCCGTTCACCAGCGTCGCAACCTGCTGACCCGTGATGTTGTAGACGGTCACGGTCAGTTCCGCCGTTTCCGGCAGGTTGACGGCGAGGGTGGTGGTCGGGTTGAACGGGTTCGGGTATGCGGTTTCGACGCTGTACTCGGTCGGCAGCTGGACGAGAGTTTCGTCATCGCTGGCGATCAACGCATCGATACCGACGAAGTCTTCCGGATTCAGGATGCCGTCAACAGCGCCCGTCTTGAAGAAATCGAAGCTGTCCGGGAACTGGTACGGGCCGGCGCCAACCTGGCCGGTGAAGGTGTACGTACCTGCCGGAGCGGCGGCCGGGACGCTGACGGACAGACCGGTGAAGGTCGCGTTCATGAACGGAGTCAGCGTGAACGGAATGTTGTCGATCGGGTACGTGTTGTTGTTCGGCGCGAGCACGCTCGAGGTGTAGCGGACCGGGTAGCTGCCCGCGAGGGTGCTGACGAGGTGCGCGTCGTAGTAAATGTTGCCGCCGGTGGCCGGGACGGTGTCGGTGGTGACGGTCAGGTCGAGGGTGACCGGGCCGGTCTGGACCATCTCGATGTCACCGATTTCGCTCGGCTGCAGCTGGCAGAGGCTGTTGAACGTGTCGATCGTGCCGCGCACGGTGATCTGGTCACCGATGGCGTACTGGCTCATGTCGAAGCCCGCCGCGCCGTAGATGCGGATCGTGCCATCGCCGGAACCATCGTTGATCGTGAAGTTGAAGTCACCCGGCAGGTTCGGCTCGGAGGTGATTTCACCCGTCAGCTCACACCAGGTGCCTTCATACGGGAGGGCGTCAACGTCAAAATCGCCGGTGTCGAAGGTCATCGGATCCGGCAGCGGGTTGCCCGTGCTGAGTTCGGTCCAACTGAAGTCGACCAGCTCGGTGGTGTCGAAGTACTGTTCAATAATGCCGATGACTTCGACTTCGTCGCCACGGGCAAGGCCTTCACCGTTCAAGGTGTCGGACGAGTACATCATGATACCGTATTCGGAATCATCCTGCACGAAGACGTCGACATAGTAGTCGTGGATCGTGTCGTGACCCTGGGTAACGATCGCGTTGACACGGACGTAGTGATAGGTCAGCGTGTCGCCGCCGAGGGAGGTGTCGGGATCGATGAACGCGTACGGGTCCATCTGGATGTCAGCAACGGCCACGTCCAGGGTATCCCACACGGTAACAAAGCTTGGTGCCCATTCATTCAGCGCGCCCGGGGTACCGAAGTCGCCGTCGCCGTAAGCGATGTCGGCTTCGAGCCAGTTGGTGCCGTCATCGTTGTCGAGGGTCCAGTCGGTGAGCTGCATCGACGCACCGGTCGGATCCGGCCAGATCGTGCCGCCGTCGTAGGAGACGCCGTCAACGACATTCATGCCGGTGTCGTAGAGGTAGACTTCGTCCGCAGAGTTGGACAGGAAGAAACCACTGTACTGATAGTCAACCGGGACGCCGCCGTTGAGGCTGAAGTCGGAGTTGATGCCGAGAACCGCATAACCACCGGCCGGGACAATCACGGTGCCGGTGATGACGTGGCTGTCGCTGTCGAGGTCGGCCAGGGTGTAGCCGTCGAGGTCGACGTCGAAGTTACCCGGGTTGTAGAGCTCGACGTATTCGCCGTCGTTGTCACCAACCGCGGCCGGGTTCTGCATGATCTCGTTGATGACGAGTGCCGGCGGATCCGCCCACTCATTCATCGCGCCCGGGGTACCGAAGTCGCCATCGCCGTACGGCAGGTTGGCTTCGGCCCAGTTGGTGCCGTCGTTGTTGTCGAGGTTCGGGTCGATGAGCTGCATCGACGCGCCATTCGGGTCCGGCCAGATGGTGCCGCCATCGTACTCAACGCGGTCCATCTCGGTCATGCCGGCGTCCCACAGCACGATCTCGTCAGCGCCATTGCCGATGTAGAAGGTGTTCGGGTAGACGTAATCAACGTTCACGCCGCCGTTGGTCGCAAAGTCACCGTTGACGCCGAAGACGAAGTAGCCGCCGGCCGGGACAACCGCGGTGCCGGAGACCACGAAGGTTTCGGCCGCGTTGGTCAGATCTTCGACGGTCCAGCCGTCCATGTCGACGTCAGACGCGCCGCTGTTGTACACCTCAAACCACTCACCATCAGAGTCAGAAACCATTGACGGATTCTGCATAATCTCGTTGATGATGATGTCGGCCTGTGCGGCCCCGGCGACGAGCAGCGCCAGCATCAGAACAAACAATTTCGCACGCAGCATGCTGCGATCCTCCTTTTGTGTATACGGATCTCTGGGTCAAGCTTGTTGTTCGAAAGAATTCACGAGATCCTCCCCATCGGATCTCATCTCGGGCGGAAAGGTACTCGAGAGTATTAGGGTTTCGTTCAGTCCAGTTCAAGTCCGGGCCCTCCAGAGGCATAGAGACTAAATAATTGATATATATAGATTTATCAGTTGCTAATTCTTAAATTGTGATATCATGTTAGCGACTGAGCAGGGGCGCAAACCCATAAAAAACGGGGGTCTTGCACTCAATCAGCGCAGAGCCCCGTTATAAGATTGCCTCTCGAGCCACGATTCACATTCGGTTTGACACATAGGTTCTTGTGTTATCTGGAGTAGGAGTGTGGCAGAATTACACGGAATCCAGGGCACGAAGGATGTACGGCGGAGACTATCCGGATGCTGGAAATCTGGAATTGACCGGAACAAGAAACGGGGACATTTCGCATCCGGAAATGCCCCCGTTGAGAGTTGCTTTCGTTGTCTTCTACTGTCTATTCCTTCAGTTCCTCACATCTCACATCTCACATCTCACATCATAGGACTCAGGCCTGTCCTTACATCATATCCCAGTCGAGCACCGGTTCGGCGGCGTCGACCATGGCGTTGACGACCAGTTCGACCAGCCCGCCGTAGTGGATACCGGACTTTTCCTTCGCACCGTAAAAGTCGAGCATGTCACGGATGGCGCCCTTGCAGTTCGAGCACGGCGCACAGACATACTTCTTCGTCTCGTCGGTGTTCAGGTCTTCATCGGCGAACGCGTTCAGGATCTGCGCGAACTTTTTCCGTCCGGAAACCAGGTTGCGCCAGTCGTTGAAGTTGAAGCCGGACATGATCGCGAAGCCGGACCCGCCGCCGCAGCAGTAGTTGTGGATGCCGTGCGGGGTCATCTCGCGGAACTTGGGCGCGATCATCCGCAGGACTTCGCGTTGCGGTTCGACGATGCCGAGGTTCCGCACGGTGTTGCACGGGTCATGCAGTGTGACAGCGAAATCGTTCTTGCTCGGATCGAGTTTCAGCGCGCCGCTCTTGACGATATCACGCACCAGCGTGAGGATACTCTCACGTGGCGGCAGGTCGACCCCGACACGGTCACCGATGGTTGCCAGCGCCTTGTGTTCGTGGCCGCACTCACCCATCACGATCTTCTTGACGCCCAGTTCCTTGGCGATTGCGAAGTGACGGGACGCGACACGCGCAAGCTGCACGTCATCGTAGAACAGGCCGTAGTTGACGCCGTCGTAGCCTGCGATCTCGCTGGACATGGTCCAGGAGATGCCGGCCTTGTCGAGCAACGCCGCAGTGCAGCCGTGATTTTCCGGCCACGCGAGGAATTCGCCGGCGTTCTCGATCAGCAGCACGTCCGCGCCCTTGACATCCCACGGCGTTTTCACCTCCCAGCCGAGACGCTCGGTCATGTCTTCGTCGATGAACTCGATGTTGTCCTTGACGACGACCGAATTCATGCCAGTGGACGATCCGACGAGCAGCTGCTGCACGGTGCCCTTTTCGTGCAATTCTTTCGGCGCCCAGCCGAGCTGCTGGCTGAACAGCTTGCGGATTTCACGGGTGATCAGGCCGTTGTCGACACCTACCGGGCAGCTCTGCGCGCAACGCCGGCAGAGGGTGCAGCGGTAAGACAGTTCGTACAGACGCGAGATCAGGGTGTAGTTCAGTTCGATGCCGTTGTTCTGGAATGTCTTGAACCACTTGTTTCCCGGTTTGACATGCTGGTGGTACAGCCGCCGGAGGATTTCCGCACGGTAGGTCGGACGGTACACCTCGTTGAAGCCGGACGCTTCGTAGACCGGGCAGTTTTCGACGCAGGTCTGGCAGCGCGCGCAGTGTTCCATCGACAACATCAATGGCTGCAGGAAGGTCCAGTTGTCTTCCTTGGTAAACAGCTTGTGCAAGCCGTCGAGGAATTTATCGACCAGCTCGGCTTCCTCTTCCTTGGTTTCCGGTTGCGGAATACCGGCGGCGAGGACGCCGTCCAGCGTGGACGACTTGCCGTAGGTTTTCTTCGTTTCATCCTTCAGCTCCGCGATGTCCGGTGTGTATTCCGGTCCATCATACGGTGCCGGCAACGGCATCAGATCCTTCGGATCGATCTTCGCGATCGGATCGTCGCCCTTACTGATATCCTTCACAGAGGCAGGCTGTACACCGCAGAATTGGCACGCCATCTTATGCCTCCTCCTTCTTGTCTTGTTTCACTTCGCCCGTACCACCCGCCAGGTCGACCCAGTTCTTCTTGCCGTCCGCGCCGATATGCGGCGAGGCCCAGCTGACCGGCTGTGTCACGTTCTTCACGATATTCTGCTCAATCTTGCTGCCCTTGGTGTTGGGCTGATCCTCCCAACGGATCGTGTGGTAGGTGAAGTACTTCGTGAAGAAGTGCGTCATGTGGGTGAACGGCAGGTAGATGAAAAACAGCAGCACGACGGCGACATTGAGATAGCCCGTCGTCGTAAACGCCGGAATCGGGCTCGCGGTCAGGACGCCAGCGTACAACCCGGTCACGCGCGAGATGTAGCCGTGGTCGGCGAACGCCCACAAAACCGTCGAGGCGAAAATCGCGCCGAGCAGGATGATGTTGAAGTAGTGGCTCGGGGTGGCGTACTTGCTCATGTTCTTGTCGAACGTACGCTTGAAGAACATCAGCACCGCGCCGATCACGCCCAGCCCGCCACCGATGAACGACAGCGTCCGAATCAAACCGACCAGCACATTGACCAGCACACCCGACTGCGCGGTGCCTGCAAGCAGCAGAATCGTCAGCAGCAGGATCAGCGCCATGTTGCCGATCAGCAGGTACAGGCCGAAGTGCAGCGCCCAGGACGGGAACCACAGCCCGCGGTTGTGTTCCCAGACTCCCTTCAGCAGCAGGATTTCAGGGATCATGATACCCAGTTCCCCGAAATGGTTCTTGTCGCGGGAATGCTCCCACCAGTTCACTTGTTCGAACATGGATTTGCCGGGCTTTTCATGCGGCACCGGCTGCAATTCCCAGCGCAAATGCATCGGCGTGCGTGCGATCTTGAGTCCTCGCGCGAAACACGCCACCACGAAAATCAGCACCGACAGATAGACCAGTGCGTGCAACACACTCATTCTTTGGTCTCCCCCAACTGAGTCTGTCCGTTTGTATCACGTTTTTGTTGTTGACGGCATTGATTGAGCCGGTCCGCCAGCGGAGAATCGCTGCGGCCGAGCAGCAGGTCGAAAACGAGGCTTTTCAAGTCCTCGGTGCAGGTAGCGGCGGTACGATAAACCTCGCAACGACGGCAGGTTTCCTCACCGCAGCAGCCTTCATAGTTCTGAATCACCCAGCACGGCTCGTTGCGGCTTTCCTTGACCACTCCACAGGTTGCCCGTTCCTCTTCCGAACAGCCCTTGAACTCCCAGCATGGCAGCAGCGCCCAGAGCCGGCGGATGCCCTCAAGGGTCAACCCCTTGCGCTTGATCAGCTGCTGGATCATCCGCACACGTTCCAGATCCTCTGCCGAAAGCATGCGGTAGCCACCTCGTGTCCGGGCGTAATGGATCAATCCGGCGGCTTCATATTTGCGCAGGGAGGAGTCGGAAAGTCCGGTGATCTGGGCGGCTTCGCCGATGGTAATCACCGGATCAAGCAGGTTATCTTGTGAACCATGGTGCATTAGACTGACACCGAATACGTTGTCAGAAAACGGTTCGCCGCGTCGTCGCGACCCAAATCGGGGGAAGATCGTGCTTGAATTCACAAAACCTGCACTACATCTTCCATTCCTTGGGAACGAAGCTACAATGGTTGGAATTCAAAATCAAGGGTTCGTGAACAGATTCTCTAATATTGCCAATAAATTAGGCAATCCGAACAGTTTCCGGTGGTCGAATCAGAGTTTGCTCACGGTCTGATGGATTTCGGGTTGGACACCGTTCACGTTGCCATGTTCACGGTTTCGCGCTAAGTTAACCTGTCAGATACCGGGCAGGCTGCAGTCGCAGGTCCGGCTGATACCAGATACCTCGAGGAAAGAATGAAATCGTTCGTACGGCTGTGTGCAGGGATCATCTTGATTCTCCCGTTGCTGGCATCCGCTCAGCAGATTGGCGACACATTGCACATCGGCCAGACCTGGGTTGATCAGCAGCACGAGTTGACGTTTGAGCGCATGTTTGGCCTCAGCGAATCGGTGTTTGAGGAGCGTAAGGCGTACATGGCATGGATGTGGAAGCTGCAGCCCGAGTACAATGGCCGTGTTGAGTATGCCGTGTGCGATGTGACAGACGGGTCGGTCAGCGCGCCGTACCGGGAAGACGGGCCGTTCTATGGACCGGTGTCGTATGGTCCAAGCGTGGTCGTGAGTGCCATCAATGGTCCCGCGATCAACTTCAACAGCGATCTGGGCGCCGGCGATCCGGATGACATTCACGCCTCGATCGCGACCTTGAACCCGTTCAGCGTAGTCGAAACGTTTACCCACTACGACTATCCCAGCGGCGATACGGGAACGTTTTCCGCGCGTTCGGCCGGACATCAGGCGGGCGAAGGCTACACGTTGCACAATGTGTACTACCCAACGGAGGATGCTGATCCCTTCGAGATGGATCTTTACTACCATCGCGGGAGGATGGACGGTCTGACGAACATCATCCTGAACACAACGCCGGGTGATGATCAACGGATGCTTGTCACCGACAAGGCAACCAACCACAGCGCCGCCGTCGCGGTCTCGCCCAACGGCAACCGGATCACGCTGGCGCAGACGGTTTCCCGTTATCACACCCTCGGCGAGGGCGATCCGGACAACCTCTTCAACAACGATATCTACCTCTGGGAAGGGATTGACGCCGGCGCGACCTGGTCGATGGGGCTGCAGAACGCGGAGAACGTGACCAACTTCATCCCGATCAATGAGAATATGCTGCCGGACACCGTCGCCGCGAACCAGGACACTTTCCGTGTCTACGGCGACATGGACGTGATCTACGACGACAACAACATCCTGCACCTCGTGTTTGTCGCCGTGGAATATCACCACTTCTCCGTGGACCAGACCCCGCCCCGCTGCCGTCTCTACTACTGGAACGATGCGGACGAGTACTTCATCATGCTCGCGGACGGTTCCTTCGCGCTCGGCGCGGACACACCGCATCTCGAGGCCACGATCTGCAATCCGAACCTGCACTGGGATGATAGTAACGATCTGCTCTGGTGCTCATGGGTGCAGTACGGCGAGGCGGACGATTACGACGGCGAGAACGATCCCATCGACGCCTCGGATGATGGCTACAAAGCGTCCGATATCTACGTCAGTGCGACGGAGGATCTGCGTCACTGGGGCTTCGGTGTGAACATCACCAACACCCGCAACGACGGCACGCAGCTGGCTCCGTATGAAACCGAGAGCGAACGCGAGATGTCGCTGTCGAAACGGTCGGATGATGACCACCTGTTCCTGTTTTACGAGGTGGATTACGATCCGGGGATCAGCAACACGGCGGGCGCGTTGTACGATTCCCCAGCCTCACCCGAGGGCGAGCCGACGAACAACCACATGGTGCTGCACTGGGTCGCCAGGGACGACATCATCGCCGAGTTCGATTTCGTCGGAATTCCACCGAACCAGCACCCGATCGGTCCACTGAATTACCCGTTGCACATCGACAGCACCGGCTACTACAACACGCCGGTCGCGGAAACCGGCGGCGGTCAATCCTTGCTGCCGAACGGCTTCACACTGGACACGGTCTACCCGAATCCGTTTAACGGGACGGCACGGATCGAGTTCACGTTGCCCGCGCCGGATCGTGTGGCAGTCAGCGTGGTGGATGTGCTCGGGCGTGAGGTGCTTCGTCTGAGTGACCGGGACTACAGCGCTGGAAAGCATGCGCTGACCTTCGACGGCTCCGACTTCGCCAGCGGGGTGTATTTCGTTCGGGCAGGGTCGAGGCAGTACGGCACGCGTGTGGAGAAGGTGGTGCTGCTGAAGTGATTGATACCATTGCAGTTCGCTGAGTCTATGTTGTGTGATCGGGGGACAATGAGATGAAAGCATACGCCTGGCTGCTGGTCGCGTGCCTCGCGATTGCCGGGGTGGGTTGTTCCGAGGATGATGACAGCATCGCGGATCCGACAGACGAAGAGTCGATCAAGCCGGTCAATTTCGTCGAACGGTCTGCCTACGGCGAGATCAACCTCACAACGCATGACGGCGACACGTTGATCATGCCGCCAATGCTGCCGGACAATCTGGCGTGGGACGGATACCGCATGCTGCTGTCCAGCTGGTTGCGGGCGGCGGATCTGTACGTCGAGATCACCCCCGGCGACACAACCTGGGGTCTACTCGATGGAAATGAGGTCGTGTATCCGTGGGAAACGGAACTCGACTGGGAAGACTGGTACGGAATCGGCGCGTTCATCTGCGACGATAACACATACGTCTACACCGCACCGAATGATAATTCCCTGCTCGCCAGCGTGAATCTCTATCTCGACTGGCCGTTGGACCTGCCGGACGGCAGCGAGCTGCGCGGCCTGGTCACCAAAACGGACTACGGTCTGCTGCATCTCACCGCACTGGACAAGGCCGGCGACTGGATCGAAGTGGAATCCAACCAGTACACCGGCCACCGCCTGTGGATGAAGGACGGGCACGGCGGCACGTATTTCGACTGGCCCGGGTACCTGCTGCAATCCTTCAGCATTGGTTGGGAAGACGATCCGCTGGTGTATGCGGAACCGGGCACCCAGGCGGAGCAATTCGAACTCCTTTCCAATGATGAGACCGCCCCGGCGAGGATCGTTGAGGTAAATGGTGATTGGATCCGAATGTACAGGGCGTGGGGTGAAGTGAGTCCCGACACTGAGTATGGCTGGCTTCCGTGGCGGGAAGGAAACCGTTTGACAATTCGCATTTACTGGATTTACTGATTCTTTCCAGAGCCTGACGTTCTGATGCGGGACTAATTGTTGTAACTTTCAGTCAGACCATGAACCGTGTCGTCGATTCTGCGGCACGCTGTCATCTTCTGGCCTGAGAACGTTGTATGAAACGACGAGAGTTCATCCGCAACAGCGCGACCGCGATGGGCGGGCTGATGGCGGCGATGCACGCTCCGGTTGCGCAAGCCCTGTCCTCCGACTCGAACGTCATCCTGATCATCCTCGAGGATGTGAACGACTGGGTCGGTTGTCTCGGCGGTCATCCGGATGCCCGCACGCCGCACATCGACAGCCTGGCCGAACGTGGCCAGCTGTTCACCAATGCACATGTCTCCGCGCCGATTTGCGTACCCTCACGCACCAGTTTCCTCTCCGGGCTGCGCCCGTCAACCACTGGCGTCTACGACAATCCCGATCCGTGGGAAGACCGGATTTCCAGCCTGGCAACACTGCCCGGCTACCTGCGTTCCTTCGGGTACCGTACCTATCAGGGCGGAAAGATCTTTCACGGCGGGTATCCGACTGTGTGGGATGATGGATTCGCCCACCGAGACGATCCGATCAACCCGCGGAATCCAGCGTCCGGCCTGCCAAATCCGAGTACCAGTCTGCTGGACTTCCAGCCGATGGACATCCGCGAAGAGCAGACATATGACTACCAGGTTACGGACTGGGCGATTGACAGAATTCGCAAGCACCCGGCGGACCAGCCCTACTTTCTCGCGATCAACTATTATCGTGCGCATCTGCCGTGGTACGTGCCCCGGCAGTACTACGAACAGTTTGACCCGGCGACCATCTCCCTGCCACCCGTAAACCCGGACGATCTGGACGATGTCCCGCTTGGCGGCCGCAATCTGATCCGGGCGGCTCTGGACAAGAAAATCGAGCGCTACCAGCAACGCCGGACTGCGATCAGCGCGTACCTCAGCGGAATGTATTTTGTGGACGCGATGCTGGGACGTTTGCTCACCAACCTCAACGACGAGATCTTCGACGACAACACGATCATCATGCTGTGCAGCGATCACGGGTTTCACCTTGGCGAAAAAGGCCACTGGCGAAAAAGCACACTGTGGGAAGATTCGACGCACGTCCCACTCATCGTGATCGCGCCCGGTGTGACGACGCCGGGATCGGTCTGCGCGGAACCGGTCAGCCTGCTGGATATGTATCCGACCATCAACGGCCTGACTGGTTTGCACTGCCCGCCGTACCTCGAAGGAATGGACCTGACCAGCTGGCTGCACAATCCTGATCTTCCCCGTGACATTCCAGCGCTGACCACCTTTCGCCCGGGAAATCACGCCGTGCGCACACGCCGCTGGCGGTACATCCGTTACGCCGACGGCACGGAGGAGCTGTACGATCACGACAGCGACCCGCACGAATGGACCAACCTCGCCGGGCAAGCCCAGTACCGTGACCTGATGGATGAGCTCGGGCAGTGGATGCCGGACGATGGCCCGCAAGCCGACGCGAGGGGTTGAGATGCGACTGCCACTCTCCCTCCTCGCCGCTACACTGATCCTGCTGCTGCTCGTTCCGGGCACATCCGGACAACCGATCAGCGGATTCGCGCATGATATGCTGACCTGCGTGGACGCTACGCCGGACGGGCTGTACCTCGCCGGGGGATATTCCTCCTCCTTCGGGGTTGGAGAAACCGCGGCCATCGTGTGCCTGCTCGACGCATCCGGGCAAACGCGATGGGTAATGGACCATGACACCGAATGGTGGGATGAAACCGCCGATGTGATGGCGGACTTGAGCGGACGCTACTGGCTCGCCGGGGCAACCCGTCCGAACGAGGGTCTGTTCGACTGGCTGGTCTGCAAGTTCGATGCGCATGGCCGGACGCTTTGGTCCCGCATCTATTTCGAGGACTATCCATCCGCCGCTGTCAGCCTGGTGTCCGACGGTGAGGACGGTGCGTATGTCCTCGGCTTCGTGGAAATCGATGACGTCAAGCAAGTCGGACTGCTGCATCTCGCTGCGGACGGTGACGTGCTGTGGACGTACACCAGTGAGTTTGTCGAGCATCACGATCCAAGTTCGCTGGCACGGACACCGGCGGGAAACCTGATCGTCGCGTCGCAGCAGAACGCGAATGATGACTTCGCCAGCGACATTCACGTGCTGTCGTTCGATCGGGACGGAGCCCCGCTCTGGGACTACCTGCACGCCCAGCCGTGGGTACAACGGTGCGCGGGGGTGGACGTGACCACGGCGGGAGAGATTCTCGTCGCTGGCTCGACGGTCGCCGATACCGTCAGCGAAGAGACGGACGGCATGCTGCTGAAACTGTCGCCGGCCGGCAAGTTGCTCTGGGAACGGCAGTCTGAGCACGCCGGACGCGACCGATGGCTGGATGTCACCATCGTCACCGGAGATTCGGCGCTCGTTTGCGGAGTTGAACAGGATCCGGTTACGCTGAGCAAACGAGCCGTGCTCAAGCTGTTGGCACTGGATGGTTCGTCTGTATGGAAACGGAGCTACAGCTTCCAGCAGCATGCGGAATTCACAGCGATCACCGGCAGCTCGAGCGCGGAGTTCATGGCGGTCGGGTTTGCCGATCCGGACGAACCGTGGATGACGGACTACCTGATCGCCTCAGCGACGGGGGTTTCCGCGAACGTTCCAGCGCAATTGCCTGCAACCATGCAGCTCCTCGCCTATCCGAATCCGGCGAACTCACGCATGCGGCTCGAGTTCACCATCTCGCGCTCGTCCGACATGATCATCACGCTATCAAACGTGCTCGGCCAGCGGGTGTCCACGATCGCGTTCGGCCGGTTCACCGCCGGAACGCACCGGCTGCCGGTCAGCCTGCACCAACTCGCCAGCGGAAACTATTTCGTCGAGGTGACCGGATCGGATGTGCAGTCGACACCGTTGCGGGTGGTCGTCGTCAAATAGCGGAAGACACGGGATCTACCCGCGGTCTCCCCGGAACGAAATATCCCCGTCCGTCGTGTCAAGCGCGACGGTTTTTTGTAGCTTCACCGGGAGAGTGTCATCCTGAACGAAGTGAAGGATCTCGTCATTTGATGCCGATGATCCCGACTTGCAAGAACGCCGGGACAAACGGTTGATCCCAGACATGAATGTCTGGGGCATGTTTGATTATCCGCGACATTGGTATCGTGGACACGTTTGATTATCCACGACATGAATGTCGTGGGCATGTTCGACGATCCCAGACATGAATGTCGTGGGCATGATGGAAAACTGGAGCAGGACGCTGTCCCACTATACCTGGACCATCGCGAACCGGTACCTGCGCTCAAAACGGCGCACCGGGTTCATCTCCCTGATCACCTACCTCTCCGCCGCCGGAGTGGCGGTCGGCGCCGCCGCGCTGGTAATCGTTTTGTCGATCATGAACGGCTTCGAGGAAGAAGTCCGGGCGCGCATTGTCGGGGCGGACGCACCGTTACGCGTTTCCGTCTTCAGCGGCAACTCGTCCAAGGACTGGCGTGGTGTGGCGGATGAGATCCGGTCAATGGACAAGGTCGAGGCGGTGACGCCGTACATCCTCGACAAGGGGATGATCCGGCACGGAAAACACACCGAGGGCACCATCATTCGCGGCGTGGACACGGAGACCGTCTCCGCCGTCAACAACCTGCCCGAAATGATCATCGCAGGTTCGCTCGATAGCCTCGACACGGCCCCGGGCAGTGACGCGATGGCCGGGATCGTGCTCGGACGCTACCTCGCGGATGTTCTCTACGCCACCCTCGGCGACACCGTCTACCTGCTCAGCCCGGCGGGCATGAGCGGACCGTTCGGCCAGCCGCGGATGGGCAAATACCGAGTCTCGGGTATCTTCGAATCCGGCCTTGCCGAATTCGACCAGGTGTTCGCGTTGATCGGCCTGTATGAAGCCCAGGAACTGTTCCAGATGGGCAATACGGTCAGCGGGCTCGACGTTAAAACGACCACCCTCGACGACGCATGGACGGTGAAAGAGCAGGTGGTCGACGAGATCGGCTATCCATGGTACCCGCGCACGTGGTTCGAGATGCGCAAGACGCTGTTCTCGTGGATGCAGCTCGAGAAGTGGGCGATGTTCATCGTGCTCAGCCTGATCATCCTCGTCGCGGCGTTCAACATCGTCTCGACGCTGGTCATGGTCACGCTCGAGAAACGCAAGGAAATCGGTATCCTGCTGACCATGGGCGCGACGCAGAAAGAGATCCGAACCATCTTCCTGTACCAGGGATTGGTGGTCGGCATCACCGGTACGTTCACCGGGCTGCTGATCGGGTACGCGCTGCTGTGGGCGCAGCAGACGTACCACTTCTTCAGCCTGCCGTCGGACATCTACATGCTGAACACTCTGCCGGTGCTGATGCGTGCGACCGACTTCGCGGCGGTGGGCATTGTCGGCGTGATCCTGTGCCTGCTCGCGGCGGTGTATCCGGCCAGCCGCGCGGCGATGCTCGACCCGGTGGAAGCGATTCGGTATGAGTGAGAACGGTTGCCGGTAATCGGTGGTCGGTGATCGGTTCCCGTAATTTACCTCGTGTACAACTGTCAGTATCCGATGTTTTCACAGTATTAAGGTTTAGAAAAACAAGCACATGAACCGAGTACATGCGAGATAATTCTCAAACTGTGGCAGCTACCTTGCCGAACGACAGCAGCCCGATCCTCGAAGCCCGCGACGTGACAAAGTCGTTCCAGCAGGGACGGCGTACGATCGACGTGCTGCGCGGAGTCGACATCGCCGTGCATCCGGGTGAGTTTGTCGCCGTTGTCGGACCGTCCGGCGCGGGCAAATCCACCCTGCTGCACATTCTCGGCACGCTTGAACGGCCCACATCGGGCACGCTCAAGTTGCTGAACCATGATGTCGCCAGCATGTCCGGCCCGAAGCGCGCGGAGCTGCGACGGGGAACCATCGGCTTTGTCTTTCAGTTCCATCATTTGCTGCCGGCGTTCACCGCACTCGAAAACGTGATGATGCCAGCACGGGTGCGAGGTGTTTCAGCACAGGACGCTTCTGCCCCGGCACAAGAGTTGCTCGACTCATTGGGACTCGGCCACCGTCTCGAGAACAAACCGGCGGAACTTTCCGGCGGTGAACAGCAGCGTGTCGCGGTGGCGCGGGCCTTGATGAACGATCCAAAGCTGATCCTTGCCGACGAACCGACCGGCAATCTCGACCGTCCCACCGGACGAAAACTCGAGACCGATCTGATCAACTTCGTCCAGCAACGCGGATCGAGCATCGTGGTTGTCACGCACAACGAAGATTGGGCGGAACGAGCGGACCGGGTGGTGCGGCTGGTGGATGGACGCATCGAGGACGCTCGTCCGGACGGATCGGAGATCCTCCCGACACCCTGAGGGAACTCAGAATCATTCCGATCCGTGAACATGGTACAGGGCATACGTTTTCGCGGTTCGGGGTTGACCCGCCGCACAACAAATTCCCTGCCCCGAGCGTACATTCAGACGCATCGCGCGTGAGCAACCTCGCTCACCGCCCGATATATTACAGCGTGAGCAAACGGACCGTTTGTATCACCAGCACGATGATTCAGAACGGATGCAACGCATGATGAACAAATTCTCGTACCAGGTGCAGCAGGCGATTCAGCATTCGCGCGAAGAGGCAATTCGCCTCGGGCATGATGCAATCGGAACCGAACACTTGCTGCTCGGTTTGCTGCAAATGCCCGATTGCACCGCGTCGCAGGGCCTGCAGAGCCTGGGTGTGGATCTTGATGAGATCCGGGAAAGCATCGAAGAGGCGATCGAATCGCCGACCACGACCATGAAACTGGGGAATATCCCCTTTACCAAAACCGCCGAAAAGGCGCTCAAAGTCTCGTACATCGAAGGCAAACAATACGCCAGCGACCAGATTGGCACCGAACACCTGCTGCTCGCGCTGGTCAAGGATGAGGATGGCCTGCCGGCCCAGATCCTCTCCAGTTACAACGTCACCTACGATTCCCTA
This sequence comes from bacterium, assembly GCA_020444425.1. Taxonomy (GTDB): domain Bacteria; phylum Electryoneota; class Electryoneia; order Electryoneales; family Electryoneaceae; genus BMS3BBIN04. The sequence continues at coordinate 32,544 of JAHLLB010000013.1, forward strand.
AAAGCCGAGTTTGACAATATGAGCTCTCAGGAAAGTCCAGATCCGGGTGAAGTAACCCCGAGCGCTCGTTCCGCTGCCGGGAAGAAAAAGACACCCGTTCTCGACCACTTCGGCCGGGATCTGACCCAGCTTGGACGCGACAACCGTCTCGACCCGATCATCGGCCGGGATATGGAAATCGAGCGTGTGGCGCAGATTCTCTCGCGCCGGAAGAAGAACAACCCGGTGTTGATCGGCGAACCCGGTGTCGGTAAAACCGCCATCGTGGAAGGCCTCGCGCTGCGCATCATTCAGCAGAAGGTCTCCCCCGCCCTGTTCAACAAGCGGGTGATCGCGCTGGATATCGGCTCGATGGTCGCCGGAACCAAGTATCGCGGCCAGTTCGAGGAACGCGTCAAGTCGGTCCTCGCCGAAATCGAGAAGAATCCGGACGTGATCATCTTCATCGACGAGCTGCACACCATCGTCGGTGCGGGTTCCGCCTCCGGTAGCCTCGATGCGTCCAACATGTTCAAGCCTGCACTCGCTCGCGGTGAGCTGCAGTGCATCGGCGCGACGACGCTCAACGAATACCGTGAGAACATCGAGAAAGACGGCGCGCTCGAACGCCGCTTCCAGAAGCTGATGGTTGATCCGCCGAACGTGGACGAAACCATCGAAATTCTGCACGGTCTGAAGAAGAACTACGAAGACCACCACGGCGTCAACTTCAGCGAAGAATGCCTGCGCCAGGCGGTGATGCTGTCGGATCGCTACATCTCCGACCGTTACCTGCCGGACAAGGCGATTGACGTGCTGGACGAAACCGGCAGCCGTCTGCGCCTGCAAAACCTCGTCGTGCCCGAGCATATCGTTGAGCTCGAGGCCAAAGTCGAGGAACTGCAGCGTAAGAAGGACAACCTGGTTAAGAATCAGGAATACGAAAAGGCCGCCGAACTCCGCGATGAAAAGCGTCAGCTCGAAGATGATCTGAACGCCGCCCGCAAGGAGTGGGAAAAGAACGAGTCGGACGACAAGATCGAAGCGACCACCGAGGACATCGCCGCCGTCGTCAGCATGATGACCGGCATCCCGGTGAACCGTGTTGCGATCAGCGAAGGTGAACGTCTGCTCGAGATGCGGAACCTGCTGAAAAAACGTATCGTCGGCCAGGACGAAGCGATTCACGAACTGGTCAAGGCGATCCGCCGCAGCCGTACTGGCCTGAAAAATCCGAACCGGCCGATCGGCAGCTTTGTCTTCCTCGGCCCGACCGGCGTCGGCAAAACCGAACTCGCGAATGTGCTGGCCGAACATCTGTTCGGCGACCGGCAGGCCATCGTGCGTGTCGACATGAGCGAGTACATGGAAAAGTTCAACGTCAGCCGGCTGATCGGCGCGCCCCCGGGATATGTGGGCTACGACGAAGGCGGCCAGCTGTCTGAACGTGTCCGCCGCAAGCCTTACAGCGTCGTCCTCTTCGACGAAGTCGAGAAGGCGCACCCGGACGTGTTCAACATGATGCTGCAGGTGCTGGACAACGGTGAGCTGACCGACGGTTCACGCCGCAAGGTCGACTTCCGCAACACCGTCATCATCATGACGTCCAACTCCGGCAGCCGGGAAGCGGGCAAGGGTTCAATCGGCTTCGCTGGCGGAAGCGGCGCAAGCAAAACCCAGCAGGAATACGAGGCGATGAAAGAGCGGATGATGAAGACGCTCAAGGATCAGTTCCGCCCCGAATTCCTCAACCGTATCGACGAAGTGATCGTCTTCCGTCACCTCGAGCGCGAACACATTATCGACATTCTCGAGATGTACATCCAGGACATCAACAAACGTCTCGTGGAACGCAAGATCGAACTCGAGCTGGACGAAAAGGCGAAAGGCTTTATCGTCGACAAAGGCTTCGATGTGCACACCGGCGCACGCGTACTGCGGCGCTCGGTGGAGCGGCACCTCGAGGATACGCTCGCGGAAGTCATGCTTAAGGGTGAAGTCGAGGACGGCGACCTGGTACACGTCAGCCTCGGCAAGGACGAGCTGACGTTCAAGTCCGACAAGTATGTCCTGCTCGCCAAGCCGGATGGCAACGGCAAAAGCAACGGCAAGAGCAAGAAGAAGGACACGCCCACTGCTGCGAAGGCGGAGGAGGGTTCGCCCGACTCCCCGAGCACTTCCGGCGAAAAAAGCCAGAAGTAAGTGACTTTCGCATCACCGGTGACTACTATCCGGCGTCGGGGGTATCCATCCCCGGCGCCTTTCTCCGGCAGGACCCCAACATTTATTGTCTCCAGCATGCGTTAGACTTGCCTAACAAATCCGCATCACCCTACCTTCTGTCCGGCTGCATCACCGTATCCCGTGAATTGCGGGCGCGTTCCGGACTCCTACCCGAGGTACTCCATGGCCCAATTCAGACAAGCGTTCGGAATCACCTCCACCCATGAAGGCGGGTATGTTGACGATCCGGACGACCGCGGTGGAGAAACTTACCGCGGCATCTCCCGCAAACATCACCCGGACTGGGCCGGGTGGGCCCTTGTGGACGGCTTCAAGTCACACCCCACCTTCCCGGCGAACATTGACGACGGCGCGTTGGACGCATCCGTCGAAGCCTTCTACAAGTCGCTGTACTGGAATCCGTTCCAGGGGGATGACATCAGCTCGCAGCTGATCGCCAACGAGCTGTTCGACTCCGGCGTGAACATGGGCGTGACGCGCGCCGTTCATTTCCTGCAGGAAGCGCTCAATCTGCTCAACCGGAACGGCAACAGCTGGGTGGAGATCGCGGAGGACGGCGACTTTGGCAAGAACACGATGAAAGCGTTGAACGCAGCACTGTCGAGGGACGAGATGTCGTTGTTCAACCTGATGAACGTGCTGCAGGGGATGCATTACATCGCCCTGATGCGGAAAAGCCCGGTGCAGGAGAAATACGCGCGCGGCTGGTTCAAGCGGGTTCGAACGGCTTGAAGCGTTCAATTTGCTTTGCTTGGAAGCGGGCAGGGTGAGTCCTTACCTTAACCAAGCGTAACAGGCCGCTCGGCCCCGGATTGCGGGGTCGAGACATGAACGCCGGAATCACGGGATTCCGGCGTTTTGAGTCTGTCAGCTAATTGTCGGTGGATCCGCGTCTGCGAACAGACACGGCCACATCTCACTGTAACTCGAGCGTAGCTCACCAGTTTTCGTCCGTCTCATAGCCGAATTCGACGAGCCACTCCTGCGCGTGCTGCTTGAACTCATCCTTCATCGACTCGGGCAGCTTCTCTTTCCACGTCCCGATCATGCCCTTGCTGAAGGTGGGGCTCTTGTCTGAGAAGACGCCGTCCGCGACATGCGCGAGCAGCTTGTCGGTCCACGGAGCCTCGAGGTGCTCAAACATGCGCTGCAGCAAGGCGAGCTGGGCGTCACGGCTGCCGCCGCCCTGTTGACCAACGAGGTCCTCAAAGCGGACGATGACGATGTCCTCTTTCAGCCACGGCCGGTACTTCTCGTAGCGTTCCTTCAGCGGGACGAATCCCTGGGTGCCGGTTCCGTGGAAGAAGGCGCGGCACTGTTCCTCGAACGAGTCCATCTGCGCCAGCTGATTGGCGAATTCGCCGCGCTTCCGCTTCAGGTTGAACTTGATGCCGGAGAGCAGGGCGTCACGCGGATCCCGCACCTGAATCAGCAGCTTAAGGCCTTCGTCCTTGACGATCTTCGCGACTTCGGGTGAGTGGTGCACGTGCGCGACGAGAAACTGCCCGCCCTTTAAGCCCTTGAGGTAGCGCTCGATACCTTGTGCGTCCACCTTGGACTGGTTGACCGTGCCGGTCAATTTGCGGTAGAACCACGGGTGCAGGCACAGCGCGCGTTCGATCAGGTGAGTGCCCGACTTGGGCATGCTGATCGCGAACACCGGATGGGCGCCCTTGGGCGGGTGCAACCGGACGCGGAATTTATCTGATGGTGGCAATCCGAACCGTTCCAGATCCCACAGAATCTTGCCAACCCTGCTGCTCATTTGTGCTCCGTGACCATGTCAGAACTCGCGCTGAATATACGAGACTCAACGAGAAAACGGAGACATCTTTCGTGATCCCCATGAGCATCCGGTGCCGGTTTTCCATACTTTTACGTCAAGCTATTGATTTTCTAAGTACTTAGCCGAGACACCGTGGAGAGCAATGAAACGAAATTAGGGTTTGCCGGGAGTAGACAAGTTCCACTGAGCGTTGCTATTTTCACGCAGCGGCGCGGGGGGCGAACGCATGGTCCGGGGAGTACTCCCTCGCGTATGCAGGACGTGTTGATCGACATCCGCCCGCCTGAGCTGTGATTCTTCTTGTTGGATTGTTGGACTGTCGGATAGAAGGCTATGATGGTGACGTACGACCCGTTGAGAACGATCAATAATCGAGGAGAGATGTTATGAAACGAGCCGGTTTTCTTGCCGCGAGCCTGCTTCTCCTGTTTACCGTCTCCGTGTTTGCACAACCTGTGGAACACATCCCGCCCGGACGCTTCTGGGTGACGGTGGATGGAGATTCGACAACGGTTCCCTATGTTTCGAGCCACGACCTGGACGGTGTTCACCCCGAACTGACCCGCGCGGTAATCTTCATTCCGCCGGGCCCCCGTGATGTTGTCAACATGGCCCAGCGTGTCGTCGGCGCCGGTAACCAGGCCGGTGTGAGCGATACCACGTTCTACGCCGGGCTGCAGTACCTGTTGCTGAACGACCTCCAGGCACATGAACTGGAAACCTCCGACATTGCCTACTGGAACTTCCAGGACTGGGGCGACGGCGATTTGAGCCGCACTACGCCGGCCGCACCACGTGATGTGTTTGTCAGCAGCTTCACGTTCCTCGACTCGCTCGTCGTGCTGACTGACCAGATCTGCCCGAACCTGAACTGCATCGTCATCTGCGGAAATTCGGAAGCCGGGCAGTTCATCAGCCGGTACCAGGCACTTACGCGAATTCCAACCGAGTTCCCGGATCTGCCACCGATCGTGTTCACTCCGATGAACAGCGGCAACTTCCTGTACGTGAGTCGGGAACGGATGAGCTCAAGTGGTGAAATTGGAGTTCCATGCAACCTTATCACCACGACCATCGACTACTACAACGAGTATCCGTATGGGCTGGAAAACTTGAACGAGTACGGCGCAGAAAGCGGTGCCGATTATATCCGGGAACAATACCCGAACCGTTGGATCAACCACCTGGCCGGTTCGCTCGACAACGGCGCCAACACCGACAACCTGCCCATGGCGTTACAGGGATTCAACAACAACATGCGCTGCAAAATTATCATCCAGGTCCACGAAGCATTCTACGGATACCCATTGCCACGCACGCAGTTTTTTGAAATCCCGGGCGCTGGACACAGCAACATCTGGAACTTCTCTGAAATCTGGTACCCGTTGTTCCACTACACACCGCCATCAGACAACAGGACGGATGGCTGAGCGATGACTATCAACCCATTGCAAACGGAACGACGGTGTTCAGGATCGCTTGAATTCAGGAGGACAAGATGGTAATCAGACACTTAACGCTACTTCTACTTTTCGTGTTGGTTGCGGCGATTTCCGCGCAAGCGCAACCGTTTCCGGTGGGCAACGTTCCGGAAGGCCGCTACACGCTGAGTTTCGACGGGATTGAGCTCAGCACGCCGATGCTTTCGTCCCATTCGCTGGATGAAATTCATCCGGAAATTACGCGGGCGATTCTGTTCGTTCCGGATACAACCCGCGAAGTCATGACCAGCGGCCAACGACTCGCCGCACAAGCCGATACCGCCGGTGCGGAAGCGACTACGCTGATTGTCGGCCTGCAATTCCTCATTATGGACGATATCGTTGAGTTCGAACTCGAGGATACCAACGTCGCGTACTGGCCACGCGTCTGGCACAGCGGCTTCGATGGTCTGTCCAAACCCGAAGCACCGCGCGATACGGTCGTCAGCAGCTTCGTCTTCATGGACAGCCTGATGTACCGCATTTCGGATATCTGCCCGAACCTGCAGACGATGGTCATTTCCGGCGGTGGCACGTATGTCCATCGTTTCGCCTGCGGAACGAGTGTGCCAGAGGAATTTGAGCGGGGCGATCGGGCGGGGATCCACCTGACACGACGCCCGCCGGTGCTGTTCCTCGCGGCTACCATCGACGCGTTCCTGTACTTGAACGAAAGCCGCCCGCAGTACACGGGAGGCTTTGCGGCGGTCGGCAACCTTTTCCAGAGCTACGTCCCGGAATACAACTGGTACCCGTTCGGCTTGGAGAACCTGGTTCCGTACATGGCGGAAAAGGGCGTCAGCTTCATCATGAGTCGCTATCCGCAAAAGAACATGATCTATTTCTGCGGGGAGAACGATACCTACCCGAACTGGGACAACCAGAACCGGCTGGTGCAGGGATTGAACAACAAGATGATCGCGATCCTGTACCCGTTGCATCTGGAAGAAGTCTTTGGGGCAACAATCACACACCGGCTCATTATCGCCCAGAACGTCGGACCGTACGATATTCTACGCGCGTCTGAGCTGCGGCCCTACCTGTTCGAATACATCCCGAGCGGCTACGGCTACCTTGAGATGGCGACGAACGTTGAGGACGGCGACGCGACTCCAACCGACTATCGTGTCGACGCGGCGTACCCGAACCCGTTCAACGCAGCCACGCAGGTCGCGGTGACGCTGCCAACGGCGACTGACGTCACCATCCGTGTGTTCAATATCGTCGGGCAGGAAGTCGCACGTCTCGCCGACGGACACCTTAACGCCGGCGAACACACGTTCAGCTTCGACGCCGCCGACCTGGCCAGCGGGACCTACTTTCTGCACGTGCAAGCACCCGGGAAACTGGCCGAACTGCAAAAGCTGACGCTGGTGAAATAAGACCGTCTCTCGTCTCTTGTCTTTCGTCTCGCGATACGAGTGTTCAGGGGACAGTCACCGATGGTGGCTGTCCCCGTTTTTTTAGGCAGGCATCGGAATGCACCGGCCCACAGGCATGGACGTCAATCCGGATCTTTGTTTGCACAGGAAAAGTACGCGGTGTTACTTTCCCTCAGCGACATTATTCAGATACGTGAGATGGTTACGATGGAAACGCGATTGGCTCAAGCTGAAATCCTGGACTATATCAGGCAATCCAAGGAACGTTGGAGGCAACAGTACGGTGTTGTCAAAGTCGCGCTTTTCGGATCGTACGCTCGTGATGAACACCTGGCGACCAGCGACATTGACATCCTGATTGAAATGGATCCCACAACGTTTGATGGTTACATGGACTTGAAGTTCGAACTTGAGGACCATTTCAAGCGTAGCGTTGATCTGGTCACAAAACAGGCAATCAAGGAGCGCATGTTTCCATTCATCGAGCCGGATCTGCTGTATGCGTGACCCGACCTTGTACCTGCTCGATATGGTGGAAGCCATTGACAGGATTTTACTGATCCGGACGGACTGTGACCGAAAGAGGTTTCTTCACGACTTTTTGCCCCGGGATGCCATCTTGCGCAACCTGGAAGTCCTGGGCGAGGCCGCTCGAAACGTATCGGATGAAATACGCGACGAATTTGTGCAAGTCGAATGGCGAAAGCTGATAGCGTTCCGGAACATCATCAGCCACGAGTATTTCGGAGTGGACTACGAACTCGTCTGGGATGTTGTTGAGAACAAACTTGAACCGCTTCGCCAGATACTTCTCGAGTATCTTGATTAAGTCACCGTGTGGATTGCTGAGAAAAGCCCGCCACGGATACCGTGACGGGCTGTGATCGTTCTGTGGGGACTGCTTAGCGGCCGAGCGCCTCGAGCATCGTCTGGCCGAGCAACGCCGGTGTGTCGGAGACGTGAATCCCCGCCGCCTTCAGTGCCGCCTTCTTGTCTGCCGCGGTGCCTTTGCCGCCGGAAATGATCGCACCGGCGTGGCCCATGCGACGTCCCGGAGGGGCGGTCGCGCCAGCGATGAACGACACCACCGGCTTGTTGAATTCCTTCTTGATGTACTCCGCTGCCAGCTCCTCGGCGTTCCCGCCGATTTCGCCGATCAAGACCACACCTTCGGTCTCCGGATCGTCCTTGAACAGCTTGAGTGCGTCCACGAACGTCGTACCGATCACCGGGTCGCCGCCGATCCCGAGCGCGGTTGACTGGCCGAGGCCGACGCCGACGAGCTGGTGCACGGCTTCGTAGGTCAACGTACCCGAGCGGCTGATGAGGCCGATGCTGCCCGGCTTGTGGATGAACGCCGGCATGATGCCGACCTTCGCCTGGCCCGGCGTGATCACGCCCGGACAGTTCGGGCCGACCAGACGGGTGTTCGACAGCTCGAGCTTGCGATGCACCTTGAGCATGTCCGCCGCCGGAATGCCCTCGGTGATGCAGATGACGAGGTCGACGCCGGCGTCGATCGCTTCCATGATCCCGTCCGCCGCGAACGGTGGCGGAACGAAGATCACCGAGCAATTCGCGCCTGTTTCCTCGACGGCCTCAGCGACGCTGTTGAAGACGGGACGATCCAGGTGCATCGTGCCGCCCTTGCCCGGGGTGACGCCGGATACGACGTTCGTCCCGTACTCGATCATCTGCGTCGCGTGGAATGTTCCTTCGCCGCCGGTGATGCCCTGCACCACCACGCGCGTGTCTTTGTTTACGAGAATTGCCATAATTCTATCCCCTTAGTCGCCGGGTTGGAGTGGTTCTTTCTCCCGCAATCGAGCTGCTGTCAGCATATTCAGCAACTGACGATCCTGTTCAGTGAAGTTGAGCAGCCGTACCCGTTTTTTCAGATCCGATGTTGGCAGATCCTCGACCAAACGAGCCAGAGCTTCGTCGAGAAACGATACTGATGCGACCAACTCACTTTCAAAATCAAGTTCTACGAAATCATGATCGTGTAGAACCGCGAGAATACTTTCGCGCAAACGTTTCCCTTCTTCCCGTGAGGAAAGACTGGATCCGACTTCCTGTTGGACGATCATCCGCATGATCTCACCACAAGGTGTCAACTTCAATGTCACTCATGTAGTCTTCAAAATGAAAACGGTAATCGGGTGAATTACTGATCTCAATCTGAACAGCAGTACCCTGAAAAGCCGATTTCGTAAAACGTCGGTAGACATTGAAATTCGACATGTTGTACCGCATCATCGCAGAACCTGAAAGAATCCACAACTGGCCCTGGTTTTCTTCCAATAGCTTGCGAATTATCCACAAACCGAAACCACGGTTATCTCTTGTACCCGTCACACCACGTTGCACCGCAAGTTCGATCAGATTCCGATCATCCTTCTCGCCGTGATAACGTTTGTGCCTTCTCAAGGTTGCAGGAATACCCGTTCCACTATCTAAAACACACAAGGATATCCCATCCCACCTGCTTTCGGTTTCTGGTAAAACCTGGATTGCCGCTACGGCTTTCGCATCAGGTAATGCGTGTACTTTTGCGTTATCCGTAAGCTCTTTGAGGCATGCGTAGACCAGTGAACGTACGTCAGGATACAATTCTATCCGTTCACTTACCCGATCAAGCAGATAACGTGAAATTTTGCCGTCATGCAAGTCAAATTCCTTCACTGACGGCAATGACGCTGGCGTTTCCACCGGAATACCACAGACTTCACCTTCAGAATCGAGCTCGTCCCATCTAGCTCTGGCAATAGCGTTTTGCGGTCGTACAACCTCAACCCGCCTGCCCTCTTCCACTGATGATGAGTATTCTTCAAGAAGCAGTGCCGGGAGTGCAACGTCAAAAGGCTGGTTCAGCATGCTGCGACGAAGACTTATCTCAGCCTTTTCACCCACCTTCAGCGCAGCGCGAACCTCCGCAATGCCCGAAATAACCTCGGGCAGTTCCATGTTGATTTCTTCATGAAAATGCGCTGATGCGATCCCGGATTCAGCCATCACTCACCCTACGGCTGCGACGACCTTTTCGGCCGCATCCTTCAGGTTTTCCGCGACGATGAAGCTCAGCGGGGCGTTGTTCAGCATGTCCGCCGCGACATCCGCGTTTGTGCCCTCGAGACGCACGACCACCGGAACGTTCACCTTGACCTCGCCGCCACTCAACGCATCAATGATGCCCTGCGCGACACGGTCGCAACGCACGATCCCGCCGAAGATGTTGATCAACACGGCCTTGACGTTCGGGTCTTTCAGGATGATGCGGAACGCGTTGCGGACCGATTCCGCGTTCGCACCGCCGCCGACATCGAGGAAGTTCGCCGGATCGCCGCCGGAATACTTGATGATGTCCATCGTCGCCATCGCGAGGCCGGCACCGTTGACCATGCAGCCGACATTGCCGTCCAGCTTGATGAAGTTAAGGTCGAATTCGCTCGCCTCGACTTCCGCCGGATCCTCTTCGTCCAGGTCACGCCACTCGGCGATATCCTTGTGACGGTACATCGCGTTGTCGTCGAAATTGATCTTCGCGTCGAGCGCGATGATATCGCCCTCTTCCGTCAACACCAGCGGGTTGATTTCGGCGAGGGACGCATCCGACTCGGTGTACGCCTTGTACAGGCTCATGAAGAAGCTGGCCGCCTTGCGCACCGACTTGCCTTCAAGCCCGAGCGCGAACGCAAGCTGCGTCGCCTGAAATGCCTGCAGGCCGAACGCCGGGTCGATCGCGACCTTGATTATCTTTTCCGGGGTTTCCGCCGCGACCTTCTCGATCTCCATGCCGCCTTCGGTGCTGACCATGAAGGTATCACGAACCTTCTCGCGGTCGAGGGTGAGGCCGGCGTAGTACTCCTTCTTGATGTTGGAGCCCTTCTCCACCCACACCTTCTTCACCTTCTGGCCTTCCGGACCGGTCTGGTGCGTCACCAGCTGCATGCCGACAATCGCTTCGCCAGCCGCGCGGGCGTCTTCCGGCGTCTTGCACACCTTGACGCCGCCGCCCTTGCCACGTCCGCCCGCATGAATCTGGGCCTTCACCACCGTCACACCGCCCAGTTCACGCGCGATCTGTTCCACCTCGTCCGGCGTCGACGCAACCTTGCCCTCCGGCACCGCGACACCATACCGGCGGAGCAACTCCTTCGCCTGATACTCATGAATCTTCATCGCATTCCTCGCGTATGAGACAACGCTACAAAGCCTGTTTCAGGTATCGCTGAGACTACTGCATGGGGTGGGAGAATGCAAGAGCGGGAGAGGGGGAGAACTGGCTGCACAACCCTGTCAATCCATTTCAATCAGGTCATGATTTCCCCCGATCCGTTGATGCGGACAAGCATCGCTTGTTCCCCACCACCGGCCCGCAGCCTGCCTGTGTTGCGTTGCATTGTGATTCCGAAAGTGGATTGAAATTGATCTCACTCAGTATATTCGTCTGACACGTGGAGACAGCACACCAGTTGCCCCTGCGTCGCGGGGGCGTTTCAACTCTCGTGACGATCCGCGATTATTGCACAGGCGTCAGATTCACGAAGACGCCGGTCTTGTCCATTTTTCCGTCCGAGTAGCAACGGAACAGGTACAGCTCGTACTGTCCATCGCCGTCAGAGTCCGAACCACCGGCCGCAACCAATCCGCCGTGCGGATGCTTGACGATGGCGCACCCTTGACCCGCACCGGGGTAGGTCTTTTTCCACGCCACGGCCCCATCTTCCAGGTTGACGCAGGCGAGAAACAGTTCGGAATCCGAATCGCCGGCAATCACCACGGTCTGGTTACGCACGATCATGTCGAACGCGTAGTCGTCCCCACTGCTGCCGCTGAACGTGGTGGTGAACACCTCCTCGAATCCCTGGCTGATCCGCAGGACGGCGGCTTCCTTGTTGCCTGCATCAAACGTATACATGCCGCCCGCGATCAGGATGCCCAGATCATCCTGCGAACGAATCCGATAGCCGGTGTCGCCGAGGAACTCGCCGAAGGTTGCGCGTTGCAGCTCGTTGCCGTCGTCGTCCGTTTCGAGCAGCAGAATCTCCCGCTGCCCAAGTTCCTGGTTGCGGAGTTCGCCGGTGATTACGCTGCCGGTTCCGTGCGACGCGACGCTGATACCGCGGTCGTCATTGCTGGTTGTGTCGTACTGCCGCACCCACCGTTGTATCCCGTCGGAGCTGATACTCCCCTGTAGCACCCGGCCTCCGGTGGATGTACCCGTGAACAACACCTCGCCATATCCGCCAATCGCCACACCGCGCCCGTACTTCCCCGTCACAGCATGGCTCCACTGCACCTCGGCGTTGCTCGAAAGCAGGTACACTTTCACTTCCGGGTCGGCTGAGTTGCCGACGATCGCGTAGCCGCCACTGGGGTGTTGAACGATGTCATGCACGCCGAACCCGACGTCGTGATACCACAACGGATACCCCTCGTCGTCAACCTTGAGGATGAAGCCGTGGCTGGTGTCGTTCGCTACTCCACCGAGTCCCACGATCACAAAGCCCTGATCGTGGGCCTGAACCATCGCTCGTGGCCACAACGATCCGCTGACGTGCTCAATCGCACGCACCCAGGTGGTGTCGCCGTAAATCGCACCGGTCGCGTCCTGATCCGGACCGGTTGGTGCAGATTCATCGCACGAGGTGAGCACAACCAGCGAGCAGAAGGCGATACAGACAAGGGCTTGAATCGAAAATCTCATTGTTTCCCCCACTATCCACATTGGTAATATGATGTAAATTGAACATCACGTCAACTTGTTGGGGGTGGCAAACGAAAAAGCCGACGATGCACAGGCATCACCGGCTTGAAATGTCGTACTCGAACTCGCTTACTGCCGCGCGTCCGCCTCTTCCTTGTTCGCGAGGTACCAGTCGATGGTCTTCTTGAGGCCCTCACGCAAGCTGGTCGGCGGCTCCCAGTTCAGCACCTCACGCATGCGCGACACATCCAGCACCTTGCGCGGAACGCCGTCCGGTTTGTCGGTATCCCACGCGACTTCGCCCTCGAAGCCGGTGAGCTCGGCGATCAACGTTGCCAGCTCCTTGATCGTGGTACCGATCCCGGTGCCGATGTTGATCGTATCATCGAAGTCGGTTTCCATCAGCTTGACGATGGCCTCGGCGCCGTCGTGCGTGTACATGAACTCACGCACCGCGCTGCCGGTCCCCCAGTTCATCACCTGATCCGCGCCGGAGGCGACCGCGTCGGCGTACCGTTTGATCAACGCCGCGACGACATGGCTGCGGTATTCGGTGAAGACGTCGTTCTCGCCGTACAGGTTGGTGATCTGCGGATACTGGCCGATGGTGCCGTACTGGCGCTGATACGCCCGTCCGCCGACCTGCTGCACCTTCTTGGTGAAGCCGTACGCCTCGACGCTCGGATGCAACGCGCCAGCCCAGAAGTCGTCTTCCTTCATATCGCCGACGACATTGCCCGGATATGCGCACGCCGATCCGACACTCACAAACCGCTTGATCGGGATCTTGCTGCTGGCTTCGAGCAGGTTCGCGGTCATGATCACGTTCTTGTAGAACAGGTTCGCCGGCTCACGCATGCAGATGCCGAGGCCGCCGTAATACGCCGCCGGGTGGACGACGATTTCCGGGCCGATATCCTTGACCGCTTTCTCGACCGACGCGTAATCCATCAGGTTGAAGTCCGGCAGGTCCGGAGTCACCAGCTCATACCCTGCTTCACGAATCTTTTCCGCGATCCGGCGGCCGAAAAAGCCCCTGCCGCCCGTCTGCAGCACCACTGTCGCCATCGCTACGTTCTCCATCGATAGTCATCGTTGAGGCGAAAAGATACAACGTTTGGCACGCCGAATTGTGATCTGCGTCAGTTCCCCAGAGCGGCGCGACTCCCGCTTACCGCCCCTGGATCACCAGCACTCGACGGCTTTCCAGTTGACCGGAGGAGCAGACAGTCTTACTTTCGCCAAACTTTACGTCGCATACTTCCCGGCGAAAACACGGAAAAACCACTCAAATACATCGGAACGACAACGTGGAAAAGATCCTCGTCACAGGCGGCGCCGGCTACATCGGCACGATTCTCGTCCCCGAGCTGCTGCGGCTCGGTCACAAGGTCACCATCTACGACAACTTCATGTTCGGCGCGCAAACCCTGCTCGGGTTCAGCGCCCATCCCAACCTGAGCATTGTTCAGGGAGATGTCCGGGACGCCGACAAGGTCAAGGAGGTCGTGAAGGGGCAGGACTGGATTGTCCACCTCGCGGCAATCGTCGGCTACCCCGCCTGCGCGGCAGATCCGGTTCGCGCGAACTCGGTCAATGTGGACGGCACCCGGAACATTGTCAATGCGATGCAGAAGGGCCAGAAGCTGCTGTACGCGTCCACCGGTTCGACCTACGGCAAGGTGCTCGGCATCGCGACGGAGGAGACGCCGATCAACCCGTTGACCCTGTACGGCCGCAACAAGCGCGACTGCGAAGACATGATCAAGCAGACCGATCACGACTTCACGCTGTTCCGGTTCGCGACAGTGTTCGGTTCGAGCCCGCGCATGCGCCTCGACCTGCTGATCAACGACTTCACCTACCAGGCGATTCACAACAAGCAGATCGTCATCTTCGAAGGCCACTTCCGCCGCACGTTCCTGCACAGCATGGACGCCGCCGCGATCTACCCGTTCGCGATGTCCCACTGGGATGAGATGAATGGGGGTACGTACAACGTCGGCGACGAGACGATGAACTACACCAAGCGTGAAGCCGCCCAGGAAATCGCGAAGAAGGTGGAATACTACCTGCACGAAGCCGACTTCGGCACCGACCCGGACGCGCGCGACTACGAAGTCGATTACTCGAAGCTGAAGTCGTTGGGCTACAAGGCGAAGATCGACCTCAGCGCCGGCATCGACGAACTGATCAAGATCATCAGCGTGCTGAAGATTACGAATCCGCTCAGGAATGCGTGATTCGGGCTATAGGCTGCAGGCTATGGGCCATAGGAACTGAAAACATCAGTGGCCGTGTCGCAGAAAATGCTGACGCGGTCGCTTTGTCTCTGGGACTCGGGACTCGGGGCGCGGGGATTCAGAGTGTGGAAATGGCAGATAATCCCGACCAGCAAGCTGGTCGGGGCAGACATAAACAGGCACGGGGAACCTGAAATGTGTATGAACCCGCGCTGGCAAGCAAGCCCGCGCCTGGCTGGCAGCCGACATGCCCTCGGGCTTCAGCCCGGGATTTGAGGGAGATCAAGGAACCACAGCAACCACGTCCTCGGACTTCAGTCCGGGGATGATCACTCCGGCAGATGATCCACGACATGAATGTCGTGGGCATGAGATAAGCCGAGATAACCGGCTGACGCCGGTGTATCACGGGCACCAGGCGATTGCCCCGACCAGCTCCACAGAACGCTTGCCCCGACCAGCTCACTGGTCGGGATCGACCTCGTTTGGGATACCGACGGATGATCCACGACATGAATGCCGTGGGCATGTGGAAAGGTGCCCGTGTCACAGAGAACGCTGACGTGGGTCCGGAACGATGGGTAAGCCCTGCTGGCGGAGCCTTCAGGGGCACATCTTCCGTAGACAATCCACGACATCAATGTCGTTGGTATGGCGGGTCGAGATTCATTCAGTTCGTGCCGAAACCGTTGGGTGCCATCGGCGCGAGCTTCTCTACCGTGATCTCGGCGGACGTGATATTCTCACCCCACACGTCGACTAACGTCCCCACGATCCGGCAATCCCCCGGCGGCAAGGAACCGGGGAGAAAAACTGTTTGTTCGACCACCGTGGTCTCGCCGGGATCCATCACCACATTCTCATGGTACACCTCTCTCCCGTCGCCATAACCGCCCGGCTGAAACACCTTCACGTTTAAATCGCAGCTGAACGGGACCGTCTCCGGCGTGGTCAGGGTACAGGTGTACGCCACTTGCCCGCCATCACTGGGGATGACAGGATGCGTGGTCTGTAGCTCGATTGACGGTAACGAGTAGTCCGCCCAGCCACGGATCGCACCGATGAATGACCGTTCGGTGTGGTAGTTCTCGTATGTTCCCCCCGCAACGATGATCGTTCCATCGTCGAGTGGCAGCATCCGTTTGAAGTACAAGTCGAGCCCCAGGTCAGGACGACTCATCCAGCCGTGATACCATTCATTACCCTCAACACCGAAGATGCAGCCGCGTGGTTCGCTGCCCGGTGAGTGGTACTCGTCGCCTATCAGGATGAGCTGACCGTTGGAATTCTGAACACCGTCGTTGAAGGACAGGGTACGACGATCCCAATTTCCGGCCTGGAGCATGTCGCCGTTTGCATCGACAACCAAGTGTTTACCATCGCCGATGATGAGGGTCTTCTGATCCTGCAATGGGACTATCGCAACATGCCAGTGCCGGCCGAACTCCGTGTACGCGTGCCCCCAGTTTCGCGTGCCGTTTGTCGACACACTCGCGGCGACAATGCGGCGTGCCAGCGTGGCAACCCCGACATAGGCATCAAGACTTGGGTGATAACGTACCTGCATCGAACTACGCGGTCTGGTTCCCCACCAGGTATCATCCCACACCCGCCTCCAGACCAGCAATCCGTTCGTATCAAACCGGGTCATGCTCATGGTGGATCCCTGCGAAAGCGCTAGAACGACTCCTCCATCGCTGGCTTTCGTCACATCGGAATTGCGATAATTCCAGAAGTTGCCAACGTGATACCGGAAATGGATTGGGACGCCGTCCTGATCACACTGCACCAACAGGATTTCATCGTCCCGCGTGTATAAAACCATCGTCAAGCCGCCGTCCAGACGCGCGGCAATCCCACAAAGCTGGCTCTGTGGCACCTCGCCCTCGAAGTTCCGCACCCAAGCAACGCTCCCGTCCGGCCAGAATTTTACGACACGGGGGTGCTCCGTAACCTCGGACAAATCGATCCGGATTCCGGCGATGATGCCGCCGTCGGTGGTCTGGTCCAGACTGACGACACGTTCGTCAGCTCCCGGTACAAAGTCGTAAATCTGTGTCCAGAGGGTGTCGCCAGACTGGGCGAAAGCTGTGGATACGAAAAGGGATACGAGGATCAACGCTGCAAGCAGGGGTTTCATTGCCGACTCCAGATCTCATTGAAGACAATCTACCGAATATCCTGTTAATATATCCGGGGGTCAGATCGCGGTCAAGGATGGGAAGAGGATTGAGACTGATTACCTGCGGAAGCTGCTCCGGCGCGGTTAATCCGCGATAACCGGCTGGCGCCGGATTATCACGGGCACCAGGCGATTGCCCCGACCAGCTTGCTGGTCGGGATCAACCTCGTTCGGATACTGGCGGATGATCCACGACATGAATGTCGTGGGCATGTGGAAAGGTGCCCGTGTCACAGAGAACGCTGACGTGGGTCCGGAACGATGGGTAAGCCCTGCTGGCGGAGCCATCAGGGGCACGCTGGTGAGGAACGCTTCGGTTAAATCGACTCACCGATGGTGAAGTAGAAGCGTGGTGAGCCACCGGGCGAAACGCCGACATCCACCCGCAGCACCAGCTCCGGCGGGATGACGAAATGTAAGCCCATGCCGACACCGTGACGCGCGGGCAGCCACCCGAAGTCCGGGTCGGCCATCACACCCATGTCGTAAAACGGCACCAGCTCGACATCGAGATCATACACGGGGATGAATGAGAACAGGCTGTGCGCAACCTCGGACGGCCAGCGCCAGTCGTCGAGCATCGTCCAATGGGTCTGGGCGCGGGTGTAGATCGCACGGCGGCCGTATTCACGTCGTTTTGGCTGCCCACGAACCTTCTTCTCGCCACCATTATAGTTGCGCACAATCGGCGGCGTGTTCAGCTGCAGCCGGGTTTCCGCGCGCAGGTAATACCGCAGCCTCGGGTGCAACGGCTTCGCCATCGCCGCCTTGAACTGAACCGTCGCGTCCGGTTTCGCGTCGTCCCACTCGTCCGCCCATGCAGCACCGGCTTGCGTGATCAGGTCAAGGATGTAGCCGTCCATCGGACGCACGCTGCTGGTCGTCCGCCACCGTGCGCGCACACCGCCTAATGCCAGCGAGCCAGGCCGGAACGGAGCAAGAGTCGCCAGCTCCAACGGGACCTTGTCCGGGTCCTCGGGACGCATCCCTCGTGCCGACTCGATCCACACCGCCGGCCCAAGTTCAAACCGGGGACTCAGCGGACGTAACGCCGCCAACTTGATGTCGACGCGTTCGATGTCCGCCTCGGCAACAGCTTCCGGATCCACAGGAAGGGTCGGGTAGATTCCGAAATCGCCACGGCTGTAACTGACCTTGCCGGCGTAACGGTATTCACCGAGCCATACCTCGCCTTCGACATACGCGCTCAGCTGCCCGGTCAGCGAATACTCTATGCTGGAAACGGCGTACAAGGACGGTGGCCGGTTGGCACCGAAGCCAAAGCCGAGCGTTAGGCCGTCATCCGAGTTGCCGACCACATAGGGCGCGGCGAGGATGTGCGCTCCGCGATCCGCAGAATCGGTGGAATCCGCGGCAGGAGAGGCGCTGGCTCCCGCGACTGCGAACAGTGTCAGCAAAACCAACAGCGACTGGAAAACCGCTTTGGGATATGTTTTACGCGTGTATTGCATCAAGTTGGAATTCCCGTTGAACGAATGCCCGAAGCTACCGGAGTGACACCTGAGAACGCAAGAACATTGTGTTCCAGTTGGCACAGCGGTTTTCAGAGAGCTACCTTTCGACGATCATCAACTTCCAGTAAGAAGCCAGACGCTCTGATGCCAAACGCCGCTCATCTCCACCTGATCTTCGTGCATGCTGCTCCGACGATGTTGTGGATCGGGCTGCTGCTGCTCATTTTCAGTTCGTTTTACAAGAACCAGACGGGTTTGCATCTGGCAACCCTGGTTGTCATCCTCATGGCTGCTGCCGGCTTGGTTTTAGCCGCGAACACGGGAGAGTCCGCAGCCGACCTCGTCTCGCAGATTCCAGGTATCAGCGATAAGGCGATCCATGACCATGAGGAGCTGGGCGAGACGATGTTTCCGTTCGCACTCGCCTCGGCCTTCCTGACGATCATCTGGTTCACTCTGCTGCGTAAACATCCTGACAAAGTCCGCAGCTGGGCGTGGTGGGCGAGTGTACTTCTTGTTGCAGGAACGGCAGTTTTTGCAACAGTCGTCTCGAATGTGGGTGGACATATTCGTCACCCGGAGGCATTGGAGAGCTTGAGCACAGCGAGCGAAACACAACGCCCAGCCGTTGAATATGAAGTAGAAACGGAAGATTCTGACCACTAAGCGCCCGGACAGGGAGAATGTCCGCCGGAGCTCCGCGATGTGCGCCAGATTACCCAATTCGACTCTTCAACGCGCTATCTTTCTTGCAACATTGACATGCGCTTGTGAGTATTCGAGAATTGGACTGGCGAGGCGATAACCTCTTGCGGGAAACGGGCGCAACTCGTATACTTGTGGCTGAAGAGAATGGCATCCCGGGTTTTCAGCAACGGGGCGAAGCTGGAGGTCGGGGTCTGTTCTGTGGGTTGGATCGAATCCCGGGTGGGTTCGACGGAGGAACTACATGGATACCTTGCTGAGCATCCTGATCGGGCTCGCAGCCGTCATGTTTGTGCTCATCGCCATCGCCTTTCTCGCACAATCCATTCGTGCCGCCATTCAGGATAAAAAGCCAGACACTACGTACGAAGATCTCGGGTATGATTACGTCCCGAATCGCACCATGGCGACACGCAAGCTGGTGTGGGAAGACAGGCGAAGTAATGAACGCCGATCTGGAAGAGACAGACGAGAGAAACCCAACGAGTCGCCCCAGGAGCGGGAACGGCGCCGTGAGAAGGATCGGCGTGACGTTGACCGCCGCAGCAAGTTGAAGATGCGTCCGCCGTATCCCGCGGACTAAGTGAGACCTTTTTCGAGCCGCTACCCAGCGGCTCGTTTTACTCATGAGCCAACCGTCATCACACCACAGCGCGAGTATTCCGCCAGACATTGCCGTCGTCGGATTCGGGTCCGCCGGACGCGCATTCACCCTGGCCCTGCAGCAAACCGGACACACGATCAGCTGTGTCTGCGAGTTGCTGGATTCGACGGGCGCATCCAACGCACGCGCGGACGGTTTCCCGGTCTGTGACCTGTCATCCCTGTCGCCGGTCCAACCCCTGCTGGTCATCGCGACACCGGACCAGTCGATCGAGTCCGTGGCCGCACGGGTCGCGGAGAACCCGCTCGCACGGATCGACGGCGCCGAGTCGCCACGCGTCGCGCTGCATCTGTCCGGCGCGCATGGCCTGTCCCCGCTGAAGCCACTGGCGCAACTCGGCTGGCAGACTGCCGCCTTTCACCCGATCCAGACCTTCCCGCCGGGATCCGATGCGTCACGGTTCAACGGCATCCACGCCGGCATCACCGCGGATGACGGAGCGCTCCCGGCAATGATGGAACTGGCGCGGCGGCTGGGTGTGCAACCGATGATCGTCCCGGACGCCGATCGCGCACGCTATCACCTGGCGTCGGTGATCGTGTCCAACTTCCTGCCGCTGCTGCTCGATGTGGGTGTGGGATGCCTGGACGGAATCGCCGCAGACCGTGACACCGCGATCCAGGCGCTGCTGCCATTGATGCGCGGTATGCTGGACAGCCTGCACCAACACGACCCGGCCCAAGCGATCACCGGGCCGGTTGCCCGTCACGACCTGGAGACTGTTGCCACGCACCTCGAGACCGATGTGGATGCGGAGACGAAAGCGCTGTACCGTCAGCTGACCGTCGCGCTGGTCACGTTGGCGGAACGCGAAGGCCGGTTGACGAGTGAACAGGCTGAGGAATGGCGTGGAAAAGGACAGTTGTGAGTGATGAGTAGTGAGTGGTGAGTTACTGACAACAGACAACTGATACTGAGAGATCCTTCTCGACCGGCTGTGCCGGCCGTCAGGATGACACAAAAACACTAGACACAAGCACACATGGCACCTGAGCATAAGACTTAAAGAACCAACAAGGAAAATCCAGCCCCCGCACGTTGCTACCGAGTTGCATAACCATCAACCACATCAAACACAGGGAGTTCCCAGGTGGCAGCGAAACGTATCCTCTGGGCAGACGACGAAATCGAACTGCTGAAGCCCCACGTGATGTTCCTCGAAGACCGCGAGTTCAACGTCAAGGCCGTCACCAGCGGCCAGGACGCCATCCGTGAGGTCATGCACGAACGTTACGACGCGCTCCTGCTCGACGAACAGATGGCCGGCCTCGACGGCATCGCGACCCTGCAACGTGTCAAGCAAATCCGGCCCGGCCTCCCGGTGATCATGATCACCAAGTCCGAGGAAGAATCGTTGATGGAAGAGGCGATCGGCCGCCGCATCGACGACTACCTCACCAAACCGGTCAACCCGAGCCAGATCCTTTCGGCGCTGAAACGCCTGCTGGACGCTCGCGAGATCAACCAGCAACGGCTGGCACAGGACTACGTCGCTGAGTTCAACCGCACCGGCGAAGAGCTGGACGGCGAGATGGACTGGGATGAATGGCTCGATCTCGGTGTGCGCATGAACCGTTGGTCGCTGGAAATCGCGCAGCAACGGGACGCCAGCCTGCTCGGCCTGTTCGACCAGCAACTGGAGAGCGCCAACCACACCTTCGGCCGCTACATCGAACGCATGTATCCGCGCTGGATGAAGATGGAACGAGACGACCGTCCGCCGCTGAGCCATGATATCGTGCGCGAATGGATCGCGCCGTTGATCCGGAACGACGAACCGGTCCTTTTCCTCGTGCTCGACTGCCTGCGCTACGACCATTGGATGGCGGTCGAACCGATGATGCGCGAACACTTCGACATCGAAACCGAACCGTACTTCTCGCTGCTGCCCACCGCGACACCGTTCGCGCGCAACAGCATCTTCTCCGGCCTGCTGCCGAACGATTACCCGCGGGTACACGGCGACCTGTACAACAAACTCGAGTGGGACGGCGATACCAACGTCAACCGTTTCGAACGCCAGCTGCTCGACCGCCAGCTTCAGAAGATGCACATCTTCCCGAACCCGGAACCGAAGTACGCCAAGATCCTCGACCAGGACGAAGCGCAACGCATTCTACGTAAGGCGAGCGACTACTTCGACCTGCCGCTGGTGAGCATGGTCTTCAACTTCGTCGACATCGTCGCCCACCACCGCAGCACCGAGGAAGTGATCCAGACCCTGATCCCGGACGAAGCGGCGTATCGATCCGTCGTCAAATCGTGGTTCGAACACAGCCCGCTGCTGGAACTGATGCGGACGTTCGGCCAGCGTGGCGTGACCATCGTGCTGACCAGCGACCACGGCTCGAAACGCGCCCGCAACGCCGTCAAGGTGATGGGCGACCGGGAAGCGTCCCCGAGCCTGCGCTACAAGATCGGCCGTAACCTGAAGGTGGATCCCAAGGCTGCCGTGCGCGTCCGTCAGCCGGACACCTGGGCCATCGGCCCGACCGGCCTCAACGACGACCTGATCCTCGCCAAAGGTGACAATTACTTCGTCTACCCGACCGAGTTCAACAAGTACGCCGAAAAGTTCCGAGACAACTTTGTCCACGGCGGGATTTCGCTGGAGGAGATGGTGCTGCCGCTGGCGGTGCTACGGAGCCGGGAACGGTAGGTCGGTAGGCGGTGTTCGGTAATCGGTTGCCGGTTGGTTGGTCGCTGGGATCAGTTACCAGTTTCGAGATATGAGATGTGAGATGTGAGATGTGAGATGTGAGATGTGAGCAAACTACATTCATACCACGGACTTACGTCCGTGGTATGAAGATCTGAGATAGAGATTGGACAGATGTGAAACAAACTTGAAAACGACAAAAACCGGGGACACTTTCTCCTGAAAGTGTCCCCGGTTCTGTGACGTATCACAGCTGATAACTACGAGATCCTTCACTGCGTTCAGGATGACACACTCGGGCTGAAACCTTCCCGCTAGTTGCGAACAGAGAAGCCGCGTTTGCAAACAAACACGGGCACTTCAAGTTTACAGCCGCTCGCAACCCGCAGCCCACAGCCTATCGCCTATAGCCCATCGCCTAAAACGCAAAAAGGAACTGCAGCGCGAGCAGGTCGACGTCCTCCATCTGGTCGGAGTCGAACATCGTGTGCTGGTAATCGAGACGGATAAAGCCTTCACGGATGATGCGATAGCCCACCGCCGCCTCGAAGCGGCTGAAGTCCGGTGCCCACGGCAGTTCCTCGCCCGTACCGTCGTTCAGCGGTGCGATCTCGCTATACCACGTGCGGTCGAAGCGTGACGCGAATTCCCAGCCCGGGACAAACTTCCAGATCCCTTCGAGGTACGCCGAGTTCGCGGTCAGCTCTTCTTCGTAGATGTACGGCGTTTCCCACGTCATCGTCATGAATTCGCCGAAGAACTGGAACAGGCCGAACGAGTATTCCGCGTACCCGCCAATCGCCGTCTGCATGAACTCTTCCGGATCGACTGCGTCGCCGTACGTGGCGGACGTTGAACGAGTCGGCGTCAGGCCCGCGACAGAGGACGCTGCGTAGTTGCCGGTCGGATCGTACTCATGGATTTCGGCGCTGCCGGTAATCCACGGGCCGTATGCAACGCTCCCGCCAAAGCGCAGGCCGGTGATCGGGTGCAAACCGAGGTTGAGAATGCCCTGGTAACCGTCGTTGGTCATCGCGTACGGGCTCGACAGCACGGCCAGGGTCCACGCCAACTGTGCCTCGACAATCCCACGCTGGAACATCAGGTTCATGCCATAATCCCAGCAGGAGTCATACCCGCCGGCGTACACCCCGCCAAGTCCGGCGGGTCCATACGGGAACAGGTCCTCGTTGTGCGTCGAACCGTTGGTCTTCAGCGGCGTTTCGGTCAGCCACATCGCCGGGACACCGATCAGCGCGTTCTGGTTGAAGTACGTCGAGCGGTGACCGTAATTGCCGAACGGCGACGGGATCATCCCCACCTTCAGCGCCAGCGATTCGGTCCACAGATCGTAAAACGTGAGGTACGCACCCTGGATACGGGCCGGTGCGCCGACATCCCAGAGGAATTCGAGGTACAGGTCGATGGTCTCGGTCCATGCCTTCTGGAAAAACAGGCGCGCGCGGACGTTGTTGTACGGGTCGTCGCCACGGCTGTTCGTATTCAGCTGCGTGTCCTTGTCCAGTTCGCGAAAGACGATCGAAATGTCACCGCTCATCTCGAAGCCGGTGCTGCCGAGGGTGTACGTTTTTGCGAACAGGCTGCCAGCCATGGCCAGCACAATCATCGGAATCCAGATCCAACGGGCGGTCATATCAGGCCTCCGTGGTGGTGGGGGTTACCGGGATGCGTATGGTAAAGGTGGTGCCGGAACCGACTTCACTGGCGACGGAAATCGTGCCGCCATGCTCCTCGACGACCTTTTTCGTCACCGCCAGCCCGAGGCCGGTGCCGCCGGCCTTGCCGTGCGTGACGAACGCGTCGAACAGGTTTTCGCGGATCTCGTCCGGGATACCCGGCCCGGTGTCCTGCACTTCGATGGCGATGGTGTCGCTGTCACGGGCAACACTGAGCTTGATTAACCCATCGTTCTTGATCGCCTGCATCGCGTTGCGGATGAGGTTGTCCAGGACACGTTCAAACCGGCCGCTGTCGATTTGAACGGTTCCGTCCCACTCCTGCTTCAACACCAACTTAATCTGCTGTTCGCTGGCGGAGAGGTCAAAGTTCTGCCGTACCCGCTCGAGGAAGGTGGAGAGCTGAATTTCCTGCGTGTTCAGCACATATTCGCCACGCGAGTAGTCGAGCAGCTCGTTGATCATGCCCTGCATGCGGTCGATCTGCTTGATGATGTGTTGCGCGAATTCCTGCTGCATGTCACGGTCGGCGCTGGGCAACGTGATCAGCTGGATGTAGCCGTAAATCGAGGTGATCGGTTGACGGAAATCATGGGTGATGGTTGAGGCCATCCGTCCGATGGTTGTCAACCGTTCGTTGCGTAGCGCTTCGGCGCGGGCGTCCCGCAGCGACACGCGCATTTCTTCCAGCGCCCGGGCGAGAACACCGATTTCGTCGTTGCTCGACACCGGCACCGGCGTTTCGAGGTCGCCACGTCCCAATCGTTGCGACGCCGACACCAGCCGGTTGATCGGGCGCGCCAACCCGCGCGAGAGCAGGTAGGCCACCAACAGCGAGAGGAACATCGCCCCGACACCCACCGCGACCAGGCCGTTGCGAATGCGCTGCTGCAGTTCGCGGACATTGGTCAACGGCTGGAACACCATCGCGAACGCCAACCGATCATGCTTGACGTCATTGAGACGGAACAACGCCCCGGCGTAATGAATCCCGGCGTTGCGGAACTCGAAAGTCGGCGCGTTCGGCATGCGCGAATCCGGGCCGGTCATCTGCCACGGCACACTCGGGACGGATCGCTCCTGCTCCGCCAGATCGTCCCGTTGCTCGAGGTAAATCGTGCGCAGGGGGAAACCGGAGATATCGCCGAGCGACGCAATGCCGACCGTGTCCGTTGTGGCAAAAGCGACGTCAAGGTGAGTCAATTCGGCAAACTCGGCGTTGATGCCGGTGTCGAAACGGACCCCGATCACGATGCTGCCGAGCCACTGGTCGCCGGAACGGACCTGCGTCGCGGCAACCTGGTACAGCATCCCGTCCTTGAGCCAGATGTCGCCGCTGTCGTAGCCATTACTCACGTCCTGGATCAACGGCAGGTGGCCGATGCTGTCGCCCCAGTGATGTGGCTCGTCAACGCGATGGACAACCGTGCCGCGTGTGTCCAGCACCCAGAACAGGTCGTAGCCATAGAGGACATTCGTCTCCTCCGCCGCCTGCATGATGGTCGGACGGTCCATCGTCGACATGGTTCCACGCAACGTCGGCGACGTCGAAATGTTCACCGCCTGCGTGATCAGGATGTCCATCTGGGAGGCGAGGAAGGCGTCGAAGCGTTCCGGGGAATGCGCCAGTTCGTCGAGCACATCCCGCTGTACGAGATCGCCGAACTGAACGTTGACCATCAACACCGATCCGCCAACCAGCACGGCGGCGAGCACGACAAAGGAGAAAAAGAGACGGCTGCGGAAGGACACGGGTCAGCCTCTCTCAGTTTCGGGCGAAGACAAAATCGACCGTGGACACGCCGGAGTCGGGTACATTCACCCGTTTCGTCTGTTCCCCCAGCGACTCGTGCCACACATGCAGCTCGTATTCCCCCGCCGGGACATTGTCGAGGCTGAAGCTGCCATCGTCACCGAGCACGGTGTAATACTCGTTGGGGACGACGAAGATGATCGCATTCATGTGCGGGTGAATGTCGCAGAAGATGCGGACCTCGCCGGGCTTGTCGAAGATGACCTCTTTTTCCTTGCCCTGGCCGTAGCGGCCGAGGTCAAACCGTTTCGCCGACGAGACGCTGAACAGGTTGTGGTAGACGTCGTCGCTGTTCGGAAAGCGGACCGTCGTCCCCACCGGCACCAGCAGGAAACCCGGCTGAATCTCCAGGTCCTTCTGGTTGACAATCGGCTTTTCGGGCAACGGCTGCGCGGGGTTCAGCGACGAATCATCCGCGAGAAACACAATCACCTTCTGCATTTCCTCGCTGGGCATTTGCGTTTGCGATGACTCCTCCACCGGACGGCGGCGGGCAAAAGGGCTGCGGGGAGCGTGGCTGGCGTGCGATTCGACCAGGATACGCACCTCGCCCGTGATCGTGCCGGCCTCTGCACGCGGCACAATCCACAATACCACCAGTAGGAAAAGGAATACGGTCCAACGCTTGCTGAACACCGTGCGGGCCACCAGTTGTCCCCCGTAGTCGCTGAATCGCTCAAATATACTGTCCGTCCACGCCTGTACCCGCCCTGATCCAGCGACACCGGCCTGAGGCGAGATCTGCAGAGGATGCTCACTCACCCCCATCCGAACCACTGCTGACCGGCAGATCGAGCGGCTGCGCTTTTGCCTGTTCGGTGTCATACCCGACCAGCTCAACGAACCCGAACGTGCGCTCGTCAAACCCCTCCCGTTCGACACGTACCGCACCTTCGTAGTACGTAACCCGGGTCGAGCGATCGGTCCGTAGTTCCTGATCGGCGGTGACCGGTGTGACCGTAAGCGTCAACCCACTCTTGCCGCTGGTTGGATGCACGAAGGATGGGATCGTTATCGTCCAGCCATGTGGATACACCACACCGGTGTGTGGACTGGTCCACTCGCTTGATGGCTCGACCTTCACCTCGTCGAATGGAATACGTACCGTGGTGCCGTCGGCGGCAGTGAAGGTGCCCTCCGACTCATCGATAAAACCGCCCGCGCCGCGACGGATGCGGTACAGCATCAACGCTTCCCCGCCGGGCAGTTTCAGCCCCCACCAGTCCCAGCCGGTCAACCCTTCGCCGAGCTGCTGGTTGCCGAACTCGTGATCCATCCACAAGGTGCCGGTGACGGCGACCGGCGCGGCGTCCGAGCCCTCAGCATGCCCACGACCTTCATGTCGTGGATCATGGCTACTTCGAGGGTAAAACCAGCCCTCGGTTTCCATGCGCGGCAGGCTGTAGTAATACGACGCCTCGCTGCCGCCCGGGCCCTTGCGGGAAAAGCCGTCGTCGCCATTGAGTACTGGACCGAGCGTCGGTTTGGCCAGCAGCCGAATCCCGCCGACACCTTCAGCTTCCGCCTCGAGCACGTGGCTGCCGTCCGGCAACACGCTCGCGCGCCACGTATCCAGCCAGACATGCTGCACCGTTTCGTCGCTGCCGGCTTCGCCCAGTGTGCCGCGCGCGATGTGTTCGGCGAACGCGAACGGCATCTCCGGTCCGCTGATCGCCAGGTGCGCGAAGTACAATTGGCCCGCACCGGCGGCGGGGATGGCGTTGCGGAAAAAGGTCAGCTGCAGGTGAATCCAGTTGGCGTCAACCGTGGGGTCCGCTCCGTCCGGCAACAGGTGGCCGGTGTAATACCACCACTCGAGGGCGTACTCGGAATGGTTGGCGTGATCACGCGGGAACGACCACTCATACCCCGGTTCCGGAACGAGGAAGTCTGGCGCCTGACCAGGTGGTTGGGCGGAGGCGGTGCCCAGCAACAACAGGTACACCACGATGACCGAAAGATCTTTCTTTATCATCAAAACACTCCTATTCCGCATCGACACGCACCCCCTGCGCGATGGACTGCTTCGCGGCGTCACGTGCGGGGAACGCTCCCGCCAGCAGCGCCGCGCCGATCATCAGCACACCGGACAACGCGATCTGATCCCACGGCATCCGTAACGCCAACGTCCAGCCGAAGCTGTACTTGTTGACCACGAACGTCAGCACCAGGCTGAGCAGAATCCCGAGCACCGTACCCAGCCCCCAGCCGATCGTGCCGATCAGGCCAGATTCCACGTAAATTCTTCCCATCACCTGCTTTTCACTGCCGCCTATTGCGCGCAGGATCGCAAGCTCACGCCGGCGTTCGACCACCAGAGCCATCATTCCGCCCCACACTGCCAGCAGCGAAACCAGGATCGCCACCGCACGCAAGGCGTACGTGATCGCGAACGTGTTGTCAAACACCTGCAGCACCGATTCCCGCAGGTCACGGTTGGAGAAGACACTGACCTCGAAATCGTCACCGAGCACGGCGTTGACATGCTCGCGGCCTTCCGACAAGGTCATCCCGTCCGGCAAATAGACAGCAATCGACTCCAGCCGGTCATCGCCCCAGTGCTCAACAAACCATGGGCGGTGGACGAGGATCATGCCGGTGTCGCTGGCATAATCGTAGTAGATCGCCCGGATTCGCATGCGTTCGGTGCCGGACGGCGTCGGGATATCCAGCGAATCACCCACCCCCCAGCCGGTGCGGAACGCGAGCGGTTCGCTGATGAACACCTGGTTCTCGCCCGCGACCAGCGGATCGGCCGGCGAGCCACGGATCGTGCCATGGTCAAGCCAACTCAGCCTTTTCTGTTTGCGCACCGATTCCATGTCGACCATCGCGATCACGGTCGGCAGGCCGTCAATCGGCACCCGCACGCTGCGGAAGTGGTCAACATCCGCGATTCCTTCCGCGCCGATCAGCCGGTCGAAGGCGTCCATCGGGATCAATTCCGGTTTGCCAACGCCGAAGTACGATCCGCTGGTGACAATCAGGTCGGCGGTGACCGTGTTCGTGACCCAGGTTTCCACCGTGTTGCGGAACGAACCGACCATCATATCGATGCTGAGCCACATCGCAACCGCCGTCGCCAGCGCCGCGACCGCCGGGGCGACACGATGCCGTGAACGTTTTAACACACCCACCGCCAACCGTCCGAACGAACCGAGACGGCGTCCGAGCAAACGGGTCAGGATGGCGTGCGCGACTCCCAGCCCCCACGGTGTCGTCAGCGCGCCCGCGAGGATGAACAGCGCCGCCGAGGTGTAGCCGGAAACAATCGGATGCTCTGTCCACGGCTTCCACAGCAGGTACAGCCCAATCAGCAGGAACGCCAGCCCGATATACGCAAACAAACCGACACGGATACGCTGTTCCAGCACCTGACGGCTCATGGATTCGCGCGGGGGAACGTGCGACGCTTCCAGCGCCACCGGCCCAACCGACAGCAGCGACACGACCACGCCGAGCAGGAAGCTGGTGAACACCGCCTCCCAGTTGATGTACAGCGCCGCCGTCGTCTCGAGCAGGTAGACCGATTCCACCGTCTGCGACACAGCGATCACCGCACCACGTGCGAGCAGCATGCCGAGCCCGACACCGAGCATCGAGCCGATCAAACCAATGCCCAGCCCTTCAACGAGGAAGATCCGGCGGACAAACCTCGCCGACCCGCCCAACGACCGGATCAGGCCGGCGTTCTTGCGGCGTTCGACGGCGGTGGTGTTGACGGTCTGGAACACGAGGAAGCCCGCGACCAGCAAGGCGACGAATGCCAGCGCGGTCAAATTGAGCTGGAACGAGGCCAGCAGCTTCTGCGCCTGCGGACGCCGCCAGCCGGACAGCTCGACACGGATTCCGTCGCCGAGCCACTGCCGCAACGCCATGATCGCTTCATCACGGTCAACCCCCTCGCGGAAGATGACGTCGATGCGGTGCAAACGGCCCGGTGTGTCAGCCAGCTGCCACGCGCGCGGCAGGTCCATCACCATCACGTCACGCGTCTGCGCTTTGGCGACATCCTCCCCCTCGAGCAGACCGATCACCTGAATCGAGTCGATGACACCATCATGCCGGAACCCGAACCAGTCGCCAGATTCGAGCTGCAGTTCATCCGCCAGCATCGGCGTCATCAGCACGCCGCGCGGGTGAACGAACAGCGATAGCGCGTCCATGGTGTCGTCCATCTCGGCACGGTACCATGGGCGCATCTCGGCGTCAGTGGCGAGATCGACCCCCAGTAACCGGACTCGGCGTTCGCTGCGTTCGTCACGGCCATCGAGGATGAACACCGGCGCAGCGGACTGGATCTGGGACATCCGGCTCAGGGGGGCAAACAGGTCAGCGTCGAGCCAACCTTCGCCGTCAGCGAAGATCTCGGCGTCCGCACGACCGGAGACCATCTCCAACGTGCGGCCAAACGCTTCAACTGCGGAGTAGTTCGCCAGCCGGATCGCCAGCAGCACCGCGACGCCAACCGCAACACCGAGGATCGCGAGCGCGGTGCGCAGCGGACGTGTCGACCAACCGCGAAGGACGATGCGTGCGGTCAACGTCATCCGCTCACCACCTGGCCGTCACGGAGTTGAATGATGCGGTCGGCGCGGGTGACGACGTCCGGGTCATGCGTCGCGACCAGAGCGCTCGCGCCTTCCTCGGCGGTGATGGCTGCGAACAGGTTCATCACCCGTTCAGAGGCGGTGCTGTCGAGGTTGCCGGTGGGTTCGTCCGCCAGCACCAGCTTCGGGTGGTTGACCAGGGCGCGGGCGATGGCGGTCCGCTGGATCTCGCCCCCGGACAGCTCGTGCGGACGGTGATCGACACGAGGCACCATCCCGACCTTGTCGAGCAGCTCCCGGGCGCGATCCTGCGCCTGTTTCGTGCCCATCCCCGCCAGCTCGCCGGGCAACGCCACGTTCTCCAGCACCGTCAGCGCCGGCATCAAGTGGAAAAACTGGAACACAATGCCGACCGTCGTGCGGCGGTACTGGTCCAGCTTGCTGTTCTCGAGGGTGTCGACACGCGTCCCGGCTACGTTAATTGTGCCGGAGGTGGGACGGTCAAACGCGCCGACGAGGTTGATCAAGGTCGATTTGCCGCAGCCAGAAGGGCCGGTCAGCACCGTCATTCCGGGGGGCAGGTCAAGAGTAAGGTCGTTTACCGCGACAACCACACCACCACCGCCACGGTATTCCTTGCGCAACGTCGTAAGTCGGACAATCGGATCTATCGGCATGATGAACCATCACCACGGGTTGAGTTGATACAGTGTATAAATACACGGCAAAGCGGATGCCGAATCTGCTCAGCCTGATCACCCTGCAGAGCGCTCCGGGTTCCCACCGTGGCGCCTTTCCGGACGTGGTCAGGGAACACATTTTCAGATAAATACAGTTCTGTGATGTAAACTGGCCGTTTAACGTGTTACTTTTCAGAATTCCATTCGTCTCATGAACAGACTCCCAGCCCATGATTGTTGAACAGATTAAGACCGGCGGTGACCGGAATTTTGCGTACATCGCCGCAGACCCATCCTCGCACCTTGCCGCGGTGATCGATCCAAGTTATGCGCCACGTGTGGTGTACAACCGCTCGCTCGAACTCGGGCTGCAAATCCGGTATGTGTTGAATACGCACAGTCACCATGACCACACCAACGGCAACGACGAGATGCAGCAGCTGAGCGGACGAGGTGCGCTCGGCTACAAGATGACCGACCAGGATAGTGGTGTGCAGCTCGTTGATGGAGGTGATTTGCCGTTGGGCAGACTGGGTGTCAAGGTGATACACACACCCGGCCACACCGACGATTCAGTTTGTTTCCTGATCGGGGATGCGTTGTTTACCGGGGACACGCTGTTCGTCGGCAAGGTCGGCGGCACGGAGTTCGATAACGAAGCCAGAGCGGAGTTTCAGTCCCTGCGCGACAAATTGATGCGCTTGCCGGACGACACACGCGTCTTTCCCGGGCACGATGTCGGCGTCAAGCCGCATTCGACCATCGGACATGAGAAAGAGACCAATCCATTTCTGTTGCGGACTGATTTCGACAGCTTCCTCGAACTGAAAAAGAACTGGCTGGCGTATAAGGAAGAACACGGAATCGCGTAAGGTTGAGCAAACCGGCGAAAGAATGCCGCAGCGATGAAAGCGTCATGAAAGATCGACCTTCGGTGAAAACGCGAATCTACCTCACCCTGCTCATCATCATCGGTGTCTGGATGAGCATCGGGATGTTCGTCTCTCTGGTGCGCGACAGCAGCAAGGTGGCGAACTGGGGGCGTTCCGGCGAATTCGAAACCGATATCGACATTTCCGGCGACGACAGCGTGCTGGTGTTTGACGATCTCGAGGCAGCCGATTTCGCCGAGGGACGGATTCCCTCCGACGGCGACACCTTGCTGACGATCAACGGCCATCCTGCCACGGTTGCCGTTCGCGATTCGCTGGTGAACTTCGCCAAACCCGTCGGCTACCCGTTGGACATCACCTTCCAGCATAGCGGGCAACAGTACGACGCCGAAATGATCACGCGTCCGGTACCGCGCGGCCAGTTCTACATGATGCTCGGCATGCATGTGCTGCGCTTCCTGATCGGGTACACCTTCCTCGTCGTCGGTTTCATCGCATTGAGCCGTCAGTATGCCGCCGCCGGGGCGCGTGCGCTGGTGCTGTTCACCTTCGGCATGGCGTCCTTCGCCCTGTTCGCGATCAGCTACCTGAACGATTATTACATCAATGTCTGGGTTAACGCTCCGCCGTGGATTATCGATTCACTCAGCTTCTTCACCGTGTTCATCGGGGCGTTCTGGATCAACCTGAACCTGCTCTTCCCGCACAAGTCAAAGATCATGGAGCGGGCACCCTGGCTCGGGTACATGATCTGTTACGTCACCCCGATCCTGGTGTTCATCGTTGATCGGATGGGCGCGAGCTTCACTGATACCTTCGCTTCGATGAATCTCGGCGTCCAGATGGCGATCGGGTTCACGTTGCTGTCGATCCACTACAGCCGTGCGCAAAGTGCGCTGGAAAAACGCCAGACGAAGCTGGTGCTGTACGGCGCGGCGATTGCCTTCTCGCCGCTGCTGCTGATGCTGCTGATTTCGCTGCCCTTCCCGAATTACCTCAACCAGATGGGGCTCGAAGGCGCACTGCTGATGCTGAACGTGGTGATGCTCTGCCTGCTGGCGATGCCGATCACCATCCTCTACGCCATCACACGTTACGGCCTGCTCGATGTCGAAGCGAAACTGCGCCGCGGCACACGACACTTCCTGATTACCGCCGGCGTGCTGGCGGCCTTCTTCACCATCGTCTACTTCGCCGGTGACCTGTTGATCGGCAATTTGCAAATGGAAAGCCGCACTCCGACGATCCTGATTGCGATGGTGCTGACCCTGGCAGTTCACCCAGCGCAACGGAAACTGACCGAGATTATCGAGCGCCAGTTTTACCCCGCCCGGTACCAGCTGAACGCAATGCTCGAGGATCTTACCGAGCGGCTGTCCTCGTTCCCCGACCGCGCCATGCTGTGGAAGCAGATCAGCTCACGGTTGCGGCATGCAGTCGGCGTTGAACGCGTGCTGCCGGTCATCCGTACCCAGGACAACCGTTTTACCGTGTTCCAGGGCGAGATCAGCCCGTTCACGATGAACGATGACCTGATCAAACGGCTGGAAGGCGACCGCCGTCCGATCCTGCTCGACGAGGCGATGGCAAGCATGCGGATTCCGTTCACCGACGGCCAGATTCGCTGGATCAGCCAAAACCAGGTCAACCTGCTGCTGCCGATGTTCGTGCGCGGACGGCTGGTCGGATTTGTCGCGCTGGGACGATCGACCCGCGGGCAGGACTACACGCCGGAAATTGTCCAGAGCCTGCATTCGATGATGCAGCAGGTGGCGCTGAGCGCGGACAACCTGCGGCTGCTCGAAGACAACCTCGAAAAGAAGCGACTGGAAGAAGAACTCAAGCTTGCGCGCAGTATCCAGGAAGGCTTCCTGCCGCAAAACATTCCCGACACTCCGGGCCTCGACATCGGCGCGCGCAGCCGCTTCAGCCTTGAAGTGGCGGGCGACTACTTCGACGTGATCGCGCTGCCGGACAACCGAACCGTGATCGCGCTCGGGGATGTGTCCGGCAAGGGCGCGGGCGCCGCACTGATCATGGCCAACCTGCAGGCGAGTCTGCGGGCGCTGGTCAAGGTGAACGCCGACCTCGCCGCGCTGGTCGCCAGCATCAACGATATCATCTGCCAGAACACGCCGATCGAGGAGTACATCACCTTTGTCACTGGAATGTTTGACCCGAACACGTCCGCCTTCACCTACATCAACGCCGGACACAATCCACCACTGGTGTTCCGATCCACGGGTGAGGTTGAAACGCTGGACGAGGGCGGTATCGTTCTCGGCGTGATGCCGGGATTTGTCTACGACGTTGGCAAGGTCGAACTGCGAGACGGCGACCGGCTGTTCTTTTACACCGACGGCGTCTCGGAAGCGATGAACGCCAACGGAGAAGAGTTCGGCGAAGAACGCATCTACGACTTCCTCGCGAAGAACAACCAGCACAGCTGCAGCGGTGTGGTCGAGCATCTGGAAAACGAAGTGCTGCGCTTCCACGGCAAGCCGAACCTCGAGGACGACTGCACGATGGTGCTGGCCTTGGTTACCTCCAGCGACAAGGCAGTCGAGCTGGAAGTGGCCGACACGGCCGCACAACTGGCCTGATCTCAACGTTTAAGCCATGAATACAGAAAACCCGGATCCGATTGGACCCGGGTTTTTGATTCGCCCCGCTCTTCGCGGTTACCCGAACATGCGATACTGGTTGACCATCTTTTCCATCATCGCCTGTCCAAAGTCGATCACTTCATCACCACGGCGTTTCGGCGGCTTCTCGCGATCATCTTCGCCGGTACCATCCGGATCGTCGTCGAGCACCAGACCACCAGTTTCCAGCGTACTCACCGCCGGGTTGATGGAACCGGTTGCGCCGACGCTGTCACCACGACGTTTCGGCGGCTTCTCGCGGTCGTCGTCCGACCCGTTCGGATCGTCGTCGAGCACCAGACCACCGGTTTCCAGCGTACTCACCGCCGGGTTGATGGAACCGGTTGCACCGACGCTGTCATCGCCACGGCGTTTCGGCGGCTTTTCGCGATCATCCTCACCGGTACCGCCCGGATCGTCATCCACGACCAAGCCACCCGTGGGAGCTGTCGCCGGATCGCCAGCCACAACCGCTACGCCATCGCCCGTCCGTTTCGGCGGCTTTTCACGGTCGTCGTCCAACGTACCCACGCCATCGCCGGTGCGTTTCGGCGGCTTTTCGCGGTCGTCATCCAACGTACCCACACCGTCGCCGGTCCGTTTCGGCGGCTTCTCGCGGTCGTCGTCCAACGTACCCACGCCATCGCCGGTCCGTTTCGGCGGCTTCTCGCGGTCGTCGTCCAACGTTCCCACGCCATCGCCGGTCCGTTTCGGCGGCTTTTCACGGTCGTCGTCCAACGTACCCACGCCGTCGCCGGTCCGTTTCGGCGGCTTTTCGCGGTCGTCGTCGGTGCCGTTCACCATCGCCCGGCCTTGCTCCGAAATCGCAACCGTATCCGTCTGCCGACGGAATCCCCATGCCTTCGCGTGATCGGGAACACCCCACCCCTTGGGAGCGTTTTGCCGAACCGCATTCTCCTGCTGCTCCTCAACCGGCGCAACCTGAGTCTGCAGCACACCCGTTTCCGCGCTTATGCCCTCGAGCATACTCATCTCCTCTAGTTTGAACGAGGCTATGTCTCTTCTTCCTTATCGGCTTGAGGGATCGTTTTGATGAATACAAAAGAGACGAAAGAGAGCAATCGATGCGAGAAATCGACAAAAAAGCTTAGCAGTTTGTCAGCGAAACACCTGCAATAAGGTGATTGTGTATTCTTAGAATTAATATAATTATCATAAAATAGGCGGAGGTTTCCCGCAGGAAACCCCCAAAAACTCAAATCGCTACAAGCTTACTTGAAGAATCGAGACTCAGGCAGGCAGGAAGATCAGGCCGATGATGCCGACAACCGCGGTGTAAATCACGAAAACATACAACTTGCGGCGGCGAATAATCCGCATCAGCACCTCGATGGCGATGTAGCCGCTGAACATGGCGACGAGGAAGCCTGCCACGGACGGGACCATCATATCGATGGGCAGTGCGACGAAGTCTTTGGCGTGCAACACAGCCGCGCCCAGAATTGCTGGAATCGCGAGCAGGAAGGAAAATCGTGCGGCGGTGTCACGATCCAGCCCGGCGAACAAACCGGCAGCGATGGTCGAACCGCTGCGGCTGACCCCCGGCATGATCGCCAGCCCCTGCAACGTGCCGATGAGCAACGCGTCAATGACACGAATGCCAGTCAAGCCACGCGTGCCTTGACGCACCCGTTCCGAGAGAAACAGGATCAGCGACGTGAAGAGCAGCCCAGCGGACGCATACTTCGGCGCGTCAAACATACTCTCGAAGAAATCCTTGAAGCCGAAGCCGATAATCGCCGTGGGCACCATCGCGATGATCAGCATCCAGCCGACACGCATCCCCCGTCCGCCACGGAAGAATCCGCCGATAATATCCGCCAGATCGCGACGGAAGTAGATCAATACCGCGACCAGGGTGCCGAGATGCACCGCAATTTCGAAGACAATGGAATCGTCCGAGATTCCCAGCAAGTGGTTGACCAGCACGAGGTGTCCGGACGAACTGATGGGTAGAAATTCGGTCAAGCCCTGGACGAGACCGAGCAGTAACGCCTGCCAGAGGGTCATTCAGACGCTCCCGGTTGGGGAATTGCGTTCAAGGAATCAGCTTCGAGTTCGGCCCGGCGAGCAAGCGAATCCAGCGTCGCCGGCAGCAACGGTACCGCCCAGTCAGGCGGCGCAACGTCTGCCAGGCTGTCCGGCGTGACCAATCCCCGAACCAACGGAGACGGGACACCGCCAAAAATGTCCATCAGCCACAGACCGCGTGCGACCGGAGTTTCATCGTCAAACACCTGCGATCCACTGGCCAGTTCGGCACGTGTCATCCCGCGCAGCCCCATCGCCAGCGACAACGGTCCTTCGCGGACAATGTCCAGATCCGCGTCGGGTTTGTCCAGGCTGCCCCCGGTCATCGCGCACAGGATGAGGCGGGTGGCGTCGTAGCCGTGCACATTCCACTGGCTCACCGCCGTGTTCAGCGAATCGCTGAGCTGCCCGTACAGGTCGAGCATCGGTTTGTTTTCCGCCCGCAGGAACATCGACGTGGTGAAGATCACCCGCTGCACGTATTGCTTGTGCCGCAGCAGTTCGGCGGGATCATGCCACGCGCTGTTGCCGAAACGGAAGGTGTTGAATTCGTAGAACGCGAACTGCGGTGCGAAGAACGGCAGCGTGCCCGGTTCAATCGGGAGATACAGGCCGTCGTACACATCCAACGCGATGGCATTGGAATCGACCTGACCGGTCTTGAATTCGATGGTCTGCCGTCCCTCGATCAGGTGCTGCTGCCACGCCTGTTCGAATTCCTCGTCCGGGATGATCAGGCTGTCAATCGACTGGGACTGCAGCACGATCCTGTCATCGAGAGTGTCGACCACGGTCCAGCGCAATGAATCCACCCGGGCGTCAACCTCTACCAGTCCCAGGCTGTCAAGGGAGTTGGCGATCGAGTCCATGGTCGCGATCTTTTCCTCGATCAAATTTTCGAGAAAGACACGGCGGAATCCGATGGTCCGCAGGCTTTTGAACTGCACCGCGAGGCTGACACCTTCCTCCGGACGGTACCATTCCTGATCCAGCACCTCAACGTCTTCGCGTTCTTCCAGCACGCTGAGGAATCCTGCGACGGTTTCGCGTCCACGGTCGGTAAACGGCGCGACGATACCGAACGTTTTCAGGCCGAGCACGTCGGTGGCATAGGTTGCGGCCAATTCACCTTCCAGCCGCCAGTCGGCAATGGTCCGCACGATACTCGGGCCAATCCCCTCCAATGCCGTGCGCCCTTCGCCGGGCAACATCACCGGCACACCCGCCGCCTGCGCCTCGACCGCAGCAGGGACAATCAAATTCTCCGGCCCGGCCGCGATCAGCGCCCAGATCCCGTAGTCTCGCACCAACTCACGGGCAGCCATCGCCGCACGAGCGGGCTCGTTGGCGACATGCATGATCTCGAGCGTGACTGGCTCGCCGCCGTCCATCTCCCACAGGTCCAACGCCGCCTGAATCCCGGCGAGAAACTCTTCCGCCGGTTCCCAGCCGCTGTCTTCGTCCGGGATCAGGATACCTACGGTCGGTGTTTCAGCGGACACCGGCAGCAGGTGACGCAACGCCCGGCGAGTGCCCTCGGATCGTGCGAGCAGCATCAGTTCATTGGCACGGTATGCGGCGGGACCGTCCAACAGTTCGTCAAGGTGGGCGAGGGCATCTTCTTCGACATCACGCGCCGGATTGCTGTCGAGCACGGCGACCAGTTCTTTCGCGGCCTCGGCGTAATCACCGCGCGCCTGATGCACGGTCGCGAGCAGATAATGAGCATCCGCGCGGTAGGGCGAGTCGTCCTCGGCAGCGTCGAGCACACTGTAGCCACGCTGCAATGCGTCACCGGCACGGTTCAACGCCAGTTCAGCACGCCCGGCGAGCAAACGCGCCGCCAGGGCATATTCGCTGCTCGAGTTGAGCACGAGATAGTTTTCCGTCGCGCTGAGTGCGCCCCTGGCGTTGCCCTCTTCCAACATGGTCGTCGCCAGCGCAAGGTCGCGCGGCAAGTCCTGCGCGAAGCCCGATGAGACCACAAACACGACGAGAACAAGCGCCAGCAAGGCCGCGTTGGCGAAGCCAACACAGGCAAGACCTCTGGTCCGGCGCTGGTCATCCGCGTTGGCGAAGCCAACACGGGCAAGACCTCTGGTCCAGCGCTGCTCATCCGCGTTGGCGAAGCCAACACGGGCAAGACTGTTGGTACGACTGGTATACCGGTTCCGCAAAATCACCCCTCTACCCCCTACTCCCGCTCTACCTGGTCCGATCACCCGCTCCGACTCGACCGTTACTCCCACTCCACCGTCGCCGGCGGCTTGCTGCTGACGTCGTACACCACACGGTTCACCCCGCGCACTTCGTTGATGATGCGGGTGGAAACCGTACCGAGCAGATCGTGCGGCAACGGACTGAAATCCGCCGTCATGAAGTCCCACGTGTTGACGCTGCGCAGCGCGATGACGTCTGCATACGTGCGCGCGTCCCCCATCACTCCCACCGACTTCACCGGCAACAGCACCGCCAACGCCTGGCTCACCTTGTCATACCAGCCGGAGTTCCGCAACTCCTCGATGAAGATCGCGTCTGCCTCACGCAGCACCTTGAGCCGCTCAGAGGTCACCTCGCCGAGAATCCGTACCGCCAGCCCCGGGCCCGGGAACGGGTGCCGGTTGACGATGTGCGCCGGAATGCCCAACCGCGCGCCGAGCTCACGGACTTCGTCCTTGAACAGCTCCCGCAACGGTTCGATCAGCTTCAGCTTCATCGTTTCCGGCAAGCCGCCAACGTTGTGATGCGACTTGATCGTGACCGACGGACCCTTGAAGCTGACAGACTCGATCACGTCCGGATACAGTGTCCCCTGCGCCAACCACTGCGCCTCGGAATGCCGGGTCGCTTCCTCGTCGAAAACGTCGATGAACGTGTGTCCGATAATTTTGCGCTTTTTCTCCGGGTCGGTCACCCCGGAAAGGGCGGTCAAAAAGCGATCCGAGGCATCGACCACGTGCAGGTTGACACCCAGCTGCGTGTGCAGGATGTCGTACACCTGCGCGACCTCGTCCTTGCGTAAAAGGCCGTTGTCGACAAACACGCCAAGGAATTTCTCACCAATCGCACGGTGCAGCAGCGCGGCCATGACGGTGCTGTCGACACCGCCGCTGACGCCGCCGATGACGTACCCGTCGCCGACTTGTTCCCGGATCTTACGGATTTCCTCTTCCTCGAACGCTGCCATCGACCAGCCGGTGTTCGCGCCGACGATCTTGAAGAGGAAATTTTCGAGGATGGTGGACCCGTCCACCGAGTGACGCACTTCCGGATGGAACTGCAGGCCGTAGATCTTGCGTTCTTCGTCCGCCATCGCCGCGACCGGGCAGGTGTCCGACTTGCCGATCAGGGAGAAACCGTCAGGCAGACGCTCGATCTGGTCACCGTGGCTCATCCAGGTCGTCGTCTCGGTGGGGACGTTCTCGAACAACGGGCCATGCTGATCCAGCACGTTCACAACGCGCCGGCCATATTCGGCCGCGTGCGCACCCTTCACCTCGCCGCCCATCTCCAACGCGAGCCACTGTTGCCCGTAACAGATGCCGAGAATCGGCACGCCCAGTTCCAGCAATGCCGGGTCGGCCTTCGGAGCGTCGTCATCGTACACGCTCGCCGGACCGCCGGAGAGGATCAACGCGACCGGATTGTGCGCCTTGATGTCGTCCAGTTTCGCCGTGCACGGCAGGATTTCGGCGTACACCCCGCGCTCACGGATGCGACGTGCGATCAACTGCGTGTACTGCGACCCGAAGTCGATGACGAGAACGTGATCGTACTCAGCCACGGCCATTTTCCTTGTTGCGCATCCAATCCTGCTGCCAACCGTCCGCCCGCATCCGATCGATGCTGGCCAGGCTGGTCCAATCAATTTTCAACGGTGTCACCGCAACATATCCATCCGTGACCGATTCGTGATCGCCCCCGTCCGTCTCCGCCATGCTGCGTAACTCACCGCCCAGCCAGTAGTAGGGACGCTCGTGCGCATCCAACCGGCTGGAGACAACCTCACGGTACACCACATGCGACACCGGCGTTACACGTATCCCCTTCAGCTCGTCCGCTGGGACCGGCGGGACATTCACGTTCAACACCTCGTAGCCTTCCGGCTGATATCCGGCGATGCGGTCGAGGACGAATTTCGCCGCCTTGATCGCGCCAGAGAAATCCTCAAACGTGTACGACGCCAGCGAAACCGCGACGGCAGGCAGACCATTCATCGCCCCCTCTATCGCCCCGGCGACTGTGCCGCTGTAATTCGCGTTGAGGCCGACATTGCTGCCACGGTTGATGCCGCTGAAGACGACATCCGGCAGGTTGTCCTTCAACAGTTCGCTGATCGCGAGTTTGACGCAGTCCGCGGGGGTACCGTCAATGCTCCACCCCTTCATGCCGGTGTGGTCAAGCGGAAAGGCACGAAGCGGATCGTGCAACGTTATGCTGAGCGCGACGGCAGACCGTTCCCGGTCCGGCGCGGCGACGATCACTTCCGTGTCCGGAAGCTCGTTGAGCGCGTCATACAACGCGCGGATGCCGGGCGACTGATACCCGTCATCGTTGGTAATCAAGATGCGCATGGCTCTTCTTGGCTATGGGCTGTAGGCTATGGGCTATGGGTACATCAACCATCGTCAGACTGCGGGCTGCGGACGGCGGGCGACGGATGATCCCAGACATAAATGTCTGGGGCATGTTCGCGTACCCGACTTGCCAGCAAGTCAGGGCAGACACCCGTGAAGAAGTCCCGCGTTCCGAAGTCGGAAAGTAGTACGAGCGGACCCGTGATCCCAGACGGAATCTCCCGGTCCGCTCCAGGAAAGATACCCGCGTTGGCGGAGCCAACACGGGCAAGATGCTGAAGGTCGATTCAGAGCTTTTCGGCAGATAACGACGAGATCCTTCACCGCGTTAAGGATGACTTCCTTCTTACCACGGACTTAAGTCCGTGGTAATTGAAGGAGCCCAGGGGCCGTAGTCCGCAGGCCACCGACCGCTGCCCGAAGCCAGCAATCCGGGGTTAGAAGCCCCGGCCACGCCTGAGCCTAGAGCCAAGAACCCAGAGCCCCGCAGCCCGTCGACCGCAGCCCGTAGTCCGCAGTCCGCAAACTGTCCTTACGCGTCCTTCACCAGCAGCGCCATCAGCTCGGACAGGTTGCCGACGTTCTCCAGGTCGTTCACCATCGTCTTGACCTGTGCCTGACGATCCGCCGTCAACACACCTTCCGCCAAGGAGCTGAACTTGGCGTCCAACGCCGCTTCGCTGATCGGGTGTTCCGGGTGGCCCATCGGGTACTCGACGTACTTGACGTGCTCGACGCCGTCAGTCGTCGTGATCGTGATCTCGTTCGGCTGCTTCGCCGGGAACAGCGCTTCGTAGGACGGTTCGCCGGAGACGGTCAGCTTCTTCAGCTGGGCACGCACGGTCGGATCAAAAATCTTCGATTCGTCAAAGCTGGCCGGGGTGATCTTGCGGTCACAGACCGCCACCGCGATGCAATACGGCAGGCTGTGGTCGGCCGACTCACGGGTCTGCGGGTTGTACTTGCTCGGGTCGCTGAGAATATCCGCCGCACGGGCGATGGTCTTCAGGTGAATGCCTTCAATCTGATCCGGCTGCAGGTCGTGTTCGGTGATCAGCTCGATGACCGCGGTCAACGGGGCGTGCGTCAACGCTTCCGTCGGGAACGATTTCAGGCCGCACTGCTCGATGCGCCAGGTTTCGCCCAGCCCGTCGGTCAGGATCTCGCCCTTCCACTCGGGACCGTACGCGTCAAACAGGCCTTCCTTGCCGTCGATGACATGCGCCGGGCCTTCGTAACCGAGCTCAGCAAGTTCCGCCGCCATCGCGCCGGACTGGGTCGCCATCGGATCGGCGGTGTTCTTCATCATGGTGAGGTGACCGGCGGTGATCGCGCCGAAGGTGGCGTGACGGCTGCCACTGATCCCGACCGCATGCGCGATCTGGTCGGCGCTGAGACCCATCATCCGGCCACAGGCGTACGGAGACGCGAACGCCGTAAGGGTTGCGTGATGCCATTTGCGCTCACGGATGCCCGGGAAACCGGCTTCACACAGCCGCATCTCGACTTCGTGGCCGATGGCGATCGCCAGTAGCAGCTCCTTG
The DNA here is from genome assembly GCA_020444425.1 of bacterium. Lineage (GTDB taxonomy): Bacteria > Electryoneota > Electryoneia > Electryoneales > Electryoneaceae > BMS3BBIN04. Next base: position 75,505 of record JAHLLB010000013.1, read on the forward strand.
CCGGATTTGCCCAAACGTTCGCCGAGCGCCAACGGGCCGGGGATGATGTCGCTGGGGTGGCTCGGGTCCTGCTTCCAGTAGATGTCGTTGTAGTCGAGCGCGCGCACCATCAACGCGTTCAGCAGCGCCGCTTCCACCGCCGGCAGCTTGATGCCGGAACCGATGATCGTCGCTTCCTCTTTGCCGCCCTTGTTGGCGAGGTAGCCGTGCATGATACCAACGTCATGCGTCTTCGAGCCGCCCAACGCACAGCCGATGGAATCGTAGAGGATGGTCTTCGCCATCTCGATGGCGTGTTCGCTGAGGTCGTCGTACGTCGCGTTCGCCGCCCACTCGGCGATCTGCTGGGAAATCGTGGCCATGATCCGGTCTTCTCCCTGAACTGGGTCTGGTTTTGTTTGCCGTGAAGAGCAAGAATACGAGTCCCATTTCACAAGGTCAAGACGGGTTCCGGAGACCGGGTGGTTTTCGTAGCGAATCAAGCCCGCAACATTGCACCAGCCATGATGCGCGAGTAAGTTAGATAGGTGCATGTTTATACAAATTTGAACGATCAACGATTCAAGATGATCATCACTCGGGGGAGTTATGAAACGCCTGCTAGCTGTTGTCCTGTTCGTCCTCTCGTTTGTCGCCACATCCTCAGCTGAACTCAGCATCGTCTGGGACTACACGTTCGACGACATCCCGATTTATCGTGTCATACGTGTAGTACCGCTGGCAAGCGGAAACACGCTCTGCTTCTACGTCGATGATGATGACGTGAACTACTATCTGACCGCCATCGAGCTGGACCGTGACGGCGCCCGTGTCAACACGATCAACTTCCCCGATCCGATGCTGAGCCTGTTTACCGTGAATGCGCGTGAAAGCAATGATGGCGGGGCGCTGGTCGCGATCCAGAGTGAAACCGAGAGCACGTTGTACCGGATCAATGCAGACGGCGACATCATCGACACGATTGAGTTTCCGTTCACCGGCAACCAGGTGTATGACCTGGTACAGAAACCGGACGGTTCAATTATTATCGCCGGTGCGACACCTGACCTGATCTGCATCAATCCGGATCAGACGGTTGAGTGGAACCACAACTTCATGCCGGGCGGTGAATATACACGAGTGTACGAGGTAATCCCGTTGCATTCCGGTGACTACGGTTGCCTTATGGTTGCTGATGATGGTTCCCGGTACGATCACTTCACGATTCGTTTTTCGAGAAACGGGGTGATCCGGTATTCTGAGGAAGTGTCGACCAATACCGATGGATATGTTCCCAGTCAGTTTGAAGATAAAATCCTGTATATCTATAATTCTCCTGGAGATAACGCCCCAAGCCGGGTACGCAAAATCGGCAGCTGGTGGTGCGACCTGCCCAACAATATCGGAGAATATGAGTACTATTACTGTGTGCAGCCGTTTAACGGTTACCCCGGCTACTTTGTCTCCGGCCAATCCTACACCGGCCAGCAACCCACCTACGGCATTTTTACCCACCTGACCGAAGAGGGCGCAATCCTCGACACCCTCGAACTTTCCGAGATCTCGCTTCCGATGCATGCGCCCGCGATGAATGGCGACATGATTTGCGCCGCCGCCACCACACCCCTCGGCGAACCGACACATCTTCGCGTGATGCGTTTCAGCTCCGGCACTTCCCACGCGCCCGCCATGGTCAAATTCGCACTGCACAACGCTCCACGCCGCCTTCCGGCGACTGGTGGTGTGCTGCATTACCGTTTGCTTGTCGGGAACGATTTCGACGATCCGGCTGAAGTCACACTCAATCTGACCATCGAGAGTGCTGACGTCCAGGAAGAGGTTCTGATCGAACAGACGATGACCCTGCAACCCCATGACCCCGTCGTCATCCCCCATGCTGCGATCCCCATTTCGGGTACGTTGCCGGCTGGTGACTACACGTTACGGGCGAAAGTGTTTGACGCGGATGACGTCCTGCTGTCCCAATGGATCCAGACCTTCAGCAAGGCGACGGACAGCGTCGAAACCAATGCCACCGGACCGCAGTCACAGGCGAGCGACCGGCAGTTCGGTATCGCCGCCTCGCCGAACCCCTTCAACGCCGCAACGAAGATCAACGTGACGCTACCGCAGACAGCGCCGCTGACGGTGCGCGTGTTCGACATCCAGGGCCGGACGGTCGCGACGCTGGCGGACGGATCATCAATCGCGGCGGGGTCGCACGCGTTCTCGTTTGATGGGTCGAAGCTGTCCAGCGGAATCTATTTCGTGCAGGCGACCGTGCCGGGTCAACTCAACGAGGTGCGGAAGCTGATGCTGGTGAAATAAACTCTGATTGCTCGAAACTGTCTGGTTTGCCACCAACCGTTCCCCGAATCTCAGGGAACGGTTGTTTGTTTCTGACCCATGCGACTCCCTCTTCGAGCGACGGCGAGAGTTAGGCATACCTTATTCCTCCAAAACGCGAACTTCAACAATAGCTACCGCTTGGAAACAACGCCCACCTGAGACAATCGCTAAATACTTATAACAGAGGCGTGAGATTACTCTCTTTTCAGGATTCCGGCACCACGTTTGCAAAAGTGTTAGGCGTGTTTAACAAACTGACAGTTTCTGAATCACTTTGCAGGCGCTTTCGGTTTGTGTCGGTATGAAGCCAGACCAGGAAGATCGTAGACTGCACCAGCACTGTATCAGAATAAGTCATATTCCGAAGCACAACGACAAAAACAACAAGCATGTTTCAGGAGGTTTTCTGATCCCGGTTCAATGACGGTTTTTACCTGGCTGCCTCGAAGCGGCCAACACAACAACAACTGCTGAGAAGAGAGAAAGAGACGAGGAAACCATGAAGAGCACACTCCGATTTACCCTGTTACTTGCGCTTGTCGTCGTGATGGCGATTGCCATGGGTTGTTCCGAAGACAGTGATGACAACATGACCGGCCCGGGCGACATGGAAGGTCTGAATCCTGACGACGCTCCGGTTGCCAGCATCGACCGATTCAGTGCTGATGCCGGTATGCTGATGGTGCGTGACGGATCGAACGGCCTGCCGGAAGCAGACGAGCCGATCAACTTTGACAGTGGCGAACCGTTCATCACCCAGGGTCTCGGCCCGAATGGTGAGATGGTTGAGTATTACAACTTTGACGTGCAGCCGACCACCCCGGCGCCGATCTACGTCCTGATTCGCGAAGGCGAGATGAACCCGGTCTCGGGCCAGTTGAACATCATCGACGTGATCCCCGGTGACGACGGCTACAACGACTTCTGGGATGTCCATTTCGTCACGGTTGACGCGGACTACGTTGCCAACACGATCCACAGCTACGACCAGATCATGGAAGGTGGCTACGAGATTGAGGAAGCCGGTGCGTTGGTGAACTGCCCGGTGGTGCCGATGGGCAGCACGGCGTCCAAGCGCTACAGCGGTGATGACACGGGTCTCACGCGCGGTTGGTACAAGGACCAGGTGGTCTACTACTTCAACTTCGCCGAAAAAGACCTGATGCCAACCGGTAGCGACATGGTTCCGCTGTCCCCGATCTATGTCAGCTTCAACGTCAATCCCGACATGGAAGGTGGTGGTCCGCCCTCCGGTTTCAAGACCGAGATGGGTTCCGCACAGACGCACAATGTGATCGCGACGCTGCCGGAAGACGCGTCCTACTCCCCGCTGTGGTCGGTTAACCCGTACGACAATGCTGATTTCAACGACGTCTACAACCTGATGAGCGCCACGATGGCGAACGTTCTCGACATGGGCGTTGCCACGGTCAACTGCCCGGTCGTGTCGGTTGAACCGGCTGGCAACCTGCCGCTTGATCCGGATGATGCCCCGGAAGCAAGCATTGACCGTTTTGCCGAAGGCACCGGCATGCTGATGGTGCGTGACGGATCGAACGGTCTGCCGGAAGCCAACGAGCCGATCAACTTTGATAGTGGCGAACCGTTCATCACCCAGGGTCTCGGCCCGGACGGTGAGATGGTCGAGTACTACAACTTTGACGTGCAGCCGACTGAACCGGCTCCGATTTATGTCCTGTTCCGTGAAGGCGAATCGGACCCGGTCGAAGGCCAGTTGAACATTGTCGACGTCATCCCCGGTGATGATGGCTACAACGACTTCTGGGACGTTCACTTTGTGACCGTGCCGGCCAACTACCTGGCGAACACGATCCACAGCTACCAGCAGATCATGGACGGCGGCTACGAGATCGAAGAAGCCGGCGCCCTGGTGAACTGCCCGGTCGTGCCGAACGGCAGCACTGCGTCGAAGCGGTATGACGGTGCCGACGACGGTCTGACCCGTGGCTGGTACAAGGACCAGGTGGTCTACTACTTCAACTTCGCTGAGAAGGCTCTGGCCCCGACCGGAAGCGGCATGGTCCCGCTGTCCCCGATCTATGTCTGCTTCAACATCAACCCGGACATGGAAGGTGGCGGCCCGCCGTCCGGCTTCAAGTCCGAGATGGGTTCGGCGCAGACGCATAACGTGATCGCGACCATCCCGATGGATGCTTCGTATTCCCCGCTGTGGTCGGTGTCGCCGTACGACAACGCTGACTTCGACGACGTGATGGATCTCGACAGCGCGCTGATGGCGAACATTCTCGATATGGGTGTCGCCTTCGTGAACTGCCCGGTGGTCACTGTGCAGTAAACGCAGGACTTGAAGGCAAGACGGTTCACTTGATTCAAGACGGTTCCCTTGACGGTTTAACCGCTCATCTCCCCCCGGGATGGGCGGTTTTCTCATGGTCATGCGCCGCCGATCAATCAGCTCCTCCGCTCTGGACCGATCCGGAGCTTGTTCGTACCTTCACATTCCACGTTGATTTCCAGTGAAGCGGAGAGCTGTCCGATGCCAGAGAAGCATGTGATTGAGCCCGCCCTGCGTACGGAGCACATCAAGTACGCCGTCCGTGATATCGTCGTCGTTGCCGATGAGACCCGCAAGACCGGGAAAGAGATGCTGTATCTCAACATCGGCGACCCGAACCAGTACGATTTCACCACCCCGCAGCCAATGATCAACGCTGCGATCAAGGCGATGAACGAGAACCAGTGCGGCTACAGCCCGAGCTCGGGCGTGAAACCGGCGCTGGAGTCGATTGAACGCTACGCCGCGTCCAAGGGCATCCGGAACATCCGCGACATCTTCATCACCACCGGCGGCTCGGAAGCGATTGAGCTGGTGCTGACGAGCCTCGTCAACCGGGGCGACAACGTGCTGCTGCCATCCCCGGGCTATCCGCTCTACACCGCCGTGATGGCGAAACTGGAAGCGGAAGAAAACCCGTACTTCCTTGACGAGGAAAATGGCTGGCAGCCACATCTCGAGGACATCAAGGAGAAGATCAACGACCGCACCAAAGCGATCGTGATCATCAACCCGAACAACCCGACCGGGTCGAACTGTTCACGGGAAACGCTGCAGGGTCTGATCGAGATCGCGAAGGAACGCAACATCATCATCCTCGCGGACGAGATTTACGACCAGCTGCTGTTCGACGGGAACGAGCACGTCAGCATCGCGTCGCTGGATCCGGACGCCCCGATGGTGACCTTCAACGGTCTCGCGAAAAACTACATCAGCCCCGGCTGGCGGATCGGATGGGGTGTGGTCAGCGGGCCGGAAGCCGTTTTGCGCCCGTTCGTGGAAGCGGTCAACAAACTGCTGCGTGCGCGGTTGTGTGCGAACCATCCATTGCAGTACGCCATCCCCGCCGCCCTCGACGGCGACCAGGGACACCTGCCTGAGGTGCTGGAGAAGCTGCACCGCCGCCGTGACCTGACGTACCAGCGCATGAACGAGATCCCGGGTATCTCCTGCGTCAAACCGGGCGGCGCGTTCTACGCCTACCCGAAGCTCGAGATCGAGGGGGACGACGAAACCTGGACCAAGGAACTGATCCGTGCGACAGGCGTCGTCATCGTGCCCGGCATGGGCTTCGGCCAGGTGCCCGGCACCAGCCACTTCCGGATCGTTTTCCTGCCGCCGGAAGATGTTCTGGCGAAAGCCTACGACCAGATCGGCGAGTTCATGGTTCACTGGAATGGGTAGGTTCTGGTTTATACAGCGAGTCTCAGCAAACTCAAGTCCCGGCGAAATCGTCGGGATTTTTCATTGTTGGTGAATACTTTTTTCGTGTTTTTCTTTGTATGCTTTGAGAGGATCCGAATGTATTCCTGCTCCAAAGAGATCCTCAGAATGGAGGCTAAGATGAAATCTGCAAGTACACTTCCCCTGCTTGTCGTTGCTGTTCTTTGCCACGCAAGCGTCACCTTCGCTCAGATCCAGTGGTCACAGTTCACGATCACCGAGAATTTTCCGGATGCGACAGGTGTCTGCGCCGCCGATTTCGATGGGGACGGTGATGCCGACATCATTGGGGGATCAACCACCGCCGGCCTGAGATATTGGGAAAACGTGGATGGACAGGGACTGAACTGGACACTACGTGCAACCCTGGATAGCTTCGTCACCTCTTACGACCTGTTACCTGCTGACATGGATTCCGATGGTGATCCCGATCTGCTTACCTGGAAGCTCGACGCCGAGACGATCGTCTGGTGGGAGGTTGCCGATAGCGGTTCCACGTGGATACCCCACCCGGTTGACAACTTCTATAATATCAGAGAAATAGCCGTTTCCGACATCGACAGTGACGGCGACATGGACGTAATCGGTGCCGGTGGATGGGAAGTCCGCTGGTGGGAAAATGAGAATGGAGATGGTTCAGCCTGGTCGACAGATATTATCAATGGCCGCCACAGACTCGCGAACACCGTAGACGCGGCGGACATCGATGGCGATGGAGATATGGATGTAACTGGAAGTGACAACACACGTACCTACATGTTCTGGTGGGAAAACTTCAATAACACCGACTGGCTTCAACACACAGCTTCCGGCGAGCTGAACGATATCGTCAAAGTCAAAACCGGCGATCTGGACGGAGATGGTGATATTGACCTGATTGGCAGTGGCGCTTCCAGCAATCTGACCTGGTATGAAAACGTTAACGGGTCAGGGGATAGCTGGAACCCGCATGTTGTCGCTGAGACATGGTATGCACATGAACTGTCCATCCTTGATTTGGATGGCGACAACGATCTTGACATCCTTGGCAGCCAGTGGGGACGCGGATTCACGTGGTGGGAAAACACGTCGGGCGATGGTCAGGTCTGGGAGAGCTGGACGATCGATGACTCCCTGGATGAGTTCAATGGGATTTTCCCAGCAGATTTCAACGGCGATGGAAGACTTGACGTAGTCGGCGCTTCCAATACGTCAAACACCATTGCCATCTGGTTTCAGGTTGTTTCCTCGGACGATATTACCATCACACTGCTACCCGCGACCGACCCGGTCATTGTCACGCCTTCCAGCAGCTTCACCTATTCAGCCACGCTGGTCAGCCATCTGACTCAATCTGTGAGTGTCATCATCTGGACAGAAGCGGTGCTGCCAAACGGTACCCTATTCAGCCCGATCATCCAGACTCCTTCCCTACCGTTCACACCCAACACAGCGATCACAGTGCCAACCATTGTGCAGGCAATTCCCGGATTTGCACCCATTGGGGAGTACGTTTTCCGCATGAAGGCGGGATTGAATCCGACTGCTGTGTTCGGTGTGGATGAGTTTCCGTTTGAGGTCGTCCCGGCAAACGCCGCCGGAAAGCACTAGTCCGCCTGGTTACGGTTGGAATCTATGTCCGATCTCCACGCTGTCAGCAGAAGTACCCATTGATTCGACGACCAAGGCGGGGTTCCTCGTTCCGAGTGGACCTCGCCTTTTTGTTGATCGATGCCTTCACCTTCCTTGCAGATGCTCACACATTCCGAGTACCTGCAGATGTACAAATGCGAACGACTTCCAAGTTAGGAGAGGATAATTTTCGTCGCTCAATATGAAATACTGACAAAAATGTCGGGATATTCATGGCATTCAGCGTTGATTGTATTATGTTAAACCCTGTCATTGCGCAGACACAGCGTTGTGTCCGCACGAAAAACAATCATTCCGTAACCAGAGGGGGCACTGATGAAAACCACATCCATGCTACTGGCCGCCATGCTGTTGCTGTTCGCGGGATTCGCGTTCGCAACACCAGCACCTGAACTGCCTGTCAACACGTTGTACCCGAAGATCGCCACCGATGACGGTCTCAACGGCGACGCCGTTCACGGGCAGCGTCCGGCGAACCCGCTCGAGGAGATCGTCGGCGATACGATCGTCGTTGGCATGACCTGGCGCGACATGCAGCACAATAGCTCGGTCGGCCGCATGATCGCTGTCGATGATCCGGAAAATGACGGTTCGCAGCTCGTCCAGTTCGCCTGGACCTACCGGGAAACACCGACCGCGTCCTCGTACGTCTACACCCGCGAAGGCTACATGGGCTACGACGGCACGATGAGCTGGTCAACCACTCCGGCACAGGTTTCCACCTCCTGGTGGAGCGCGTACACCGTCGTTGAGATGAGCGCGACGGATGAAGATGTGCTGATGACGTATCACGGCAACGATGACTACACCTCGTACCATGCGGCACCGAATCCGTTCGTGCCGAACATCTTCAACCAGTATCCGATTCCGGAAGTCAACGTCGTCACCATGTGGCCGCATGGCGCGGGCGGTGTGTACAACGCTGACTACCAGTTGCACACGATCCTCAACGAGTACGATCCGGACAACCTGCTGGAAGACGGTCTCTATTATCACCGGGCGACGTACGATGATACCGGCGCAATCTTCACTACCACCACCCCGGGCGGTTCCGACCAGGCATTGATCACCGACATCGCGATGAATCTGGCGGGAAGCGTGGCGGTTTCGCCGGACGGTGAACATGTTGCCATCGCGCAGACACTGGGCCGTTTCAACACCATCGGCGAAGGCGACCAGTCGACACAGTTCAACAATGACGTCTACATCTGGGAAAGCACCGACGGCGGCGACACGTGGAACTGGGGCCACACGAACGCGACGAACATCACCGACTTCCTGCCGCCGAACCCGAACGCGTTGCCGGATACCACCGCCGCCAACCAGGACACGATGCGGGCGTACTGCGAAACCGACATGGCGTATGACGCCGACAACACGCTGCACGTCGTCTTCACCGTCGCCGGTTATTTCTTCTACGAAGGAACGATCACCTACACGTCGAGGATCTACTACTGGAACAGCGTGGATCAGTACGTGGTCATGGTCGCGGATGGCAACTTCTTCAACCTCGCTTACCCGGCTGTGTGGGAGCGGATTGTCTGCAACCCGTCGATTACCTGGGACATGGAAAACGACCTGCTCTGGGTCGCCTGGGTCCAGTACGGCGAGGAGGGCGACAACAACGGCCAGTACGGCTATGACGCCTCGGACGAAGGCTATGCCGCATCCGACGTCTACATCTCCGCCTCACCGAACAACGGCAAGCACTGGACGAAGGGTGTGAACATCACCAACACGCGCAACATGGGAACCAACCTGCTGCCCTATGCTACCCAGAGTGAACGCGAGATGAGCCTCGCGCCGGACGAAGGCGGCGACTTCCTGCACCTGACCTACACCAACGATTTCGATCCCGGCATTGCCTGCCCGGGCGGCACTGACCCGATTGGCGATGCGACGGACAACGAAGTCATTTACCACCGTGTCGGCAAGCAGGAGCTGATCGACCTGTTCGAAACCAACGCCGAATGGCTGGTCAACTACCCGCTGCACGTTGACAGCTCCGGCTTCTTCCAGTCCGCGGACGACTGGGAATGGAACGGCTTCTGGAATCCGGACGGCGGCGGCAACCCGTACGCCGACCTCGAGCTGACCGGCATCAACACCACGGTCGGTGCCAACGGTGGCAACGTCACCTACAGCGCGCACCTGGAAACCTATGTCAACCAGGCATTCCAGAACGTGAACTACTGGACCATGGTCACCCTGCCGAACGGTTCGGACTACGGTCCGGTGTCGCAGATCTCGGTCAACATTCCGGCGATGGCGGATATTACTGTCCCGCAGATGTCGCTGTCGGTGCCTGCCATGGCTCCGGCCGGGAACTACACGTTCTACGGTCACCTCGGCTACTACCCGAACAGCATCATTCACGACTCGTTCCCGTTCACCAAGCTCGCGACCGGAGTCGGTGGGGATGACTACGAGTTCGATCCGGCAGACTGGAAGTCCAGCACGCCGTGGCCGGACATGGTGGCTGCGGAAGCGCCGGGTGCCAACCTGCCGTCAGCGTATGAGCTGGCCGGTGTCTACCCGAACCCGTTTAACGCCGCAACGACGATTCACGTGACCCTGCCAGCAACGGCGGAACTGAACGTGACCGTCTACAACATCACCGGCCAGCAGGTGGCGACGGTGGCGAACAGCACCTTCAACGCCGGCGAACACCGGTTGACGTTTGATGCGTCCACCCTCGCCAGCGGACTGTATTTTGTCCGCGCCGAAGTGCCGGGCGAACTGAACGCTGTGCAGAAGGTGATGCTGGTGAGGTAAACCGGGGACAAGAGGACAAAGACAACAAAGCCAGACTGCTGACAAAGTGGCAACGTTCGGGATTCAAGGAAAATTCGGCTGTCGCGTCATTCTGAACGGAACGAAGAGAAGTGAAGAAGATCCAGATTATCAACGGGTTACAATTCTTGGTTTTCAGACAAGCTGGACCTTCTTCGCTTCGCTCAGAATGACACCCCTGGCAATCCGGGGTTTGTCAACGATCTGAACAAAGCGCTGTTATCAATACTCCCCCAGGCTGCACAACCACAGCCCGGTGTCCGTTGGCGCCGGGCTGTTTTGCGCGTTTGCCGCTGGCCGGTGAATGGGCTCCGGGAGCGTGGGTGGATTGCGACTGCACAGCGACGTCAATTGTCCGGTTCTGGTTGATGGCCTATCTTTAAGCGGATGAAAACCTTACTCAATAACAGGAGAGCATCATGAAAACCACCCTCGTCTGTAGTGCAGCACTTTTCCTCGCCTTGACTGTTAACGCCCAGCCCGACATCGAATGGGAAACGATTATTCCTGTCCCGGCGCACGCAAGTCAGAATCCTCTCTCGGTGGAGGTGTGTGACAACGGCGACATCGTGTTTGCCTACGCCACATCCGCCGATGACGGCAGCCTGCTGCGTATCCACAGGTACGATCTGGACGGCAATCCGGTGGAAACGGTCAGCTGGGGAACTGAGATTAAGAACGCCACCTGCACACCCACACTCGACGGGGGGATCTTTGTCGCGGGCACGGCAGGAGTACCACAACACGGCTTCGACGCCAAGTTCATCCCGGGGACTCCGCAACCACTCTGGTATCGCAATTCTGATACCTCCCTATCGCCACGGGATCTGCATGAAAAGGCAGATGGCGGCTTCTTTTTCCACGGACTCGGTACCAACTTGCTGTCCGAGGTCGACCGGTTCGGTGTCAACCCGCAGACATATGAATATGTCCATGAAACGTGGGGACACAACGCCTACCCGGAAGACATCGAACAGTTGAACGATGGCTCGTACCTCACCTGTGGCTGGCATACAAACGACATGAACTGGTCCGTGTACTACGTCTGGTTCCTCGAGGACGGCACACAGCTCAACTACAACAGCAGTCTCACCGGTGCCTTTCACAAGAGCTTCGCCACAGAACAACTGATGGACGGCACCCTGATGACTGTCGGGGATACGTACATCGAAGGAGGCTTCAACGATCCCTCCGATTACGGCGTGTATGTCATGAGAACGACGCAGGGAGGCGATGCCCTCTGGACGTACACCGTCGGAGATTGGCAGGACAATTATATCCGGCGGGCTTTCGACGTTGCCATTCAGTCGCATGCCGGTGACGAATCCGCCGTCTGGATCGTGGGTGAAAACCAGCCGGTTAATTCAAACACGCAGCAAGCCTATATCACGAGATTCACGCTAACCAGCCAGCAGACTGAGGAATTGTTCCCCGGTCCTGGCGTGCTGACCAGCATCAAGCGCACCATTGACGGCGGCTTCATCTGCCTCGGCATGACACCGGACAATGAACCATGGCTGGTCAAACTGTATCCACTGTTGGGAAATGAACCGTTGCACCTTTCCGCCCGTCTGGAAAAACGGTACAGCCTTCCGCCCCAGGGTGGGCAGGTTCGTTTCGACATGCTGGTGAGCAATGCGCTTGACGAAAGCGAAAACCGGTCGCTGCGGCTGGATGTCGAATTGCCGGGCGGCGATATCGTCACCGTGGATAATGTGCCGTGGACCTTTGAACCCGGACAGCCGCTACGGCTCAATTCGCGAGCGCTACAGGTGCCAGGCGGCGCCCCGGCGGGCGAGTACACGATGACCCTGACCCTCCAAAACGGTACGTTCACGCAAAGCAAGGCGGTGCTGACCTTCACCAAAACGGGTGCGGCCAGTGGGCCAGCGCAACTCAGCGGCACATTGCTCGGCGACCAGCCCGAACCGGTTGTCGCGGATGCGGCCCTGCCGGGCGAGTATGCGCTGAACGCGGTATATCCGAACCCGTTCAACGCAGCAACGACGATTCACGTGACCTTGCCAGCGACGGCGGAACTGAACGTGACCATCTACAACATCACCGGCCAGCAGGTGGCGACGGTGGCGAACAGCACCTTCAACGCCGGTGAACACCGGTTGACGTTTGATGCGTCCACCCTCGCCAGCGGCCTGTATTTCGTCCGCGCCGAGGTGCCGGGCGAACTGAACGCTGTGCAGAAGGTGATGCTGGTGAGGTAAAAAGTAGCTGGATCGCAACTACTGAGGTTTGACAGGGGACGGCATGGGATGACCGGAAACGGTGTCCCGGTTTGCCGTCCCCTTTTTGTGCGTGTAGATTACATGGACCAACAGACGGGAAGCCTTATGCACGCTCGGTTCTGGGTCATCCTCACACTAGCCTGTTTGTCCGTCTCGCAGGCTTGGGCAAAGCTGGAATTCAGCCATGCGCGGCTCGACGTGCAGGCCGGTCCGGCGCTGATGGACTCCGGCTACGAGTACGGTATCAGCGGACAATTCCAGTTCGGGCTGAATGATACGCACAACCTGCGGCATGACCGCGCGTTCCAGCTATTCCACGTTCGCTTTCTGACCGCGAATGCCTACCAGAGTATCTCGGACTATCAGTACGGCCTGACCGGCGTACTTGCCGGAGCGAGCATCGACATCAACGGCAACCCGAGGCGCGGTGAGTTCGGCGTCATGCCCTCCGTGCTGGTGGGCACTTTCAGGCTTTCACGGGAATTTACCGGCGCGGGGGGAGTCCGTCGCTTGTATTCAGTCGCAGATCCCGAACCGGTTAACGCCGACGATTACGCCGGTGCGCTGCTGGCCGGGCTGCGTTTGCAAGGGCCGGTGTTCCCACGCACCAGCCTGCGTGTCGAGGCGTACGGCGGCGTGATCAAGAACCGCGCCCTGCTGGTCGAAGCTGCGGTCGATGTGGAGCTGTACCGTAACCTGTCCGTTGTCGTCAGCGGCCAGTTCTGCGACATCGAGGAAGGCACCTATCCGATATACGACAGCGTCCAACTCGGCGAATCGGTGTTTTCCGCCAGTGGTTGGGAAGGGTGGGGGTTTCTCTTCGCCGGACTGCAGCTCTCGTTCTGACGTCCTGCTGAAAAGCCCCGCTCGATACCGTCACTGCCCCACACACGGCGCATTCCACCAGTGCGCTCCGGCTACGATCTCGTTCGGCCCGCCGTTCGATTTCCATGTAGCTCTCCCCCAGGCTCCGGGAGAGGGAGCGCATAATGATCTTATTTATAATCAGTTCTCGGGATTTCGTCTTTTTTGTAAAAGTATTTCGTATGTTTGAACAAGCGGAAGAGAAACGGCGAATTCGAAAAATTGAGTGTGACGGAAAAAAAGTTCAGTTCGACGTTGGATTTGGTGTTATCTTGTTTCGACGGACAAATGATGGTGACGAACATGACGACTCGAATCGGTCTTACCTGCGCCCTGCTGCTGGCAGCTGCTCTGCTGAGCCCCGCCACGGCGATTGAAATGGACAACGTTCACCTCACCCCGATGGTAGGACAATCTTACATGGCGGGTGTTGAGGATGGCGTGTACGCTCTGGACGCCGCCGCACGGCTGCGTGTGAGCAAGTATGTCCCGGAAGCCGAGTTCGTCAGCGCCCAGCTGCACCTGATCCACGCCAACCGTTACTATAGCTCACGTACCTACGGCAACTACAGCCTCAGTTCCGTCACCAGCGATTTTACCTGGCACCTGATGACCGACCCGCTGCACAGCAACCTGCATTTCATGCCGGCGGTTGAAGTGGGCTTGACCTACGTGGAACGCACCGCCCCGGATGCGAGCGTGGAAAATGCCGTGGAGACCGTGCAGGATCAGACCACCTTCCCCGTCGTACTGACCGGGATGGCGATGGACTGGGACGCCAGCGGCCTGTTCATGCTGCGGGCGAAAACCATGGTCGGCATCGTGATGGGTGAGTTCGGCGTGCAGGGCCGGATGATGCTGGATGTTCCACTGCACGACGGCATCTCGCTGAATGTCAACGGCGTCGCGAATCATGTGTTCGAAAACGGTCTTTCCGGTGGCGTCGAGCCGGTCAACAACATTATGTTCGAAAACAGCCGCCAGTACCTGTTTGTCTTCGCGGGAGTCGGCTACCAGTTCTGACAGGCCTGCAAATACACTCGCTGTTTTTTTCAAGTCGATCTCGTTGTCGTTTCACTCCAGCCCGTCCTTTTTCCACCCCGCCCCGCACCCGTATATTGTTCGCCCGACAACTGGAGATTCTAGCGATGAAGCGCGACTTGACGATAGCGATTACCCGCCTGGACGAAACCAGAACCAGTGACATTCCGTTGCCGATGTACATGAGCTCGGGTTCGGCCGGGATGGATGTGTTCGCGGCGGTGGACGAGGAACTGGCGCTGCACCCCGGTATCGCGGTGGCGGTGCCGACCGGTTTTGCGATTGCCGTGCCGGAAGGGTACGAGGCGCAGGTTCGGTCACGGTCCAGCCTCGCGTTGAAACACAACATCATCATTCCGAACGCTCCCGGCACAATTGACAGCGACTACCGTGGCGAGGTCAAAGTGCTGATGCTGAACGTGGGCAACGAACCGTTTGTCATCAAACGGATGGACCGGATCGCACAACTGGTGATCAAGCCGGTCGTGCGTGCGGATTGGGTGTTGCGGGACGAGCTGCCGGAAACCAAGCGTGGATCGGGCGGATTTGGCAGCACCGGGAAGTGAGACGGTGGCCGGTTACCGGTAATCGGTGGTCGGTGGGTGGTGTGTCATCCTGAATCCGGGTGTATCGGATGAAGGATCTACTCAGTGATCCCGCTGGTGATTCCTGAACCATGATCCCCGTAACATCAAGCAGATTCTTCACTTCTCTTCGTTCCGTTCAGAATGACACCCCCTAGGTAGCCAGCCTTCTTCCTCTGATTCTGGTCTTCTTCTCCTGACTCTGGTCTTCTTCTCCTGACTCTGGTCTTCTACCCCTGACTCTGGTCTTCTTCTCCTGACCCTAGTCTTAAGACTCTGACACCAGTTGCAAGACTCCACGTCCTTGATTCCCTCTCCGATCTCCTGGCTCACGTCTCACGTCTCAGGTCTCAGGTCTAATAAAATGACACACCGGCGAGGTTCTCGCGAACCTGCCGGTGGTCGTGGGAAGAGACGGGCGCTGCTGGGCCACCCGTCTGCGGAGAGGCTGATCTACAACTGCTGAGAAGAGATTTCAGCCTGTTCGGTACGCAAGCCGGAGCACACTCCCATGAGTTCACGGCTTGCTGACATCTTTTTGACAAAACCAAGTCACATCGTGTGTCATACTGATCGTAGTGAAGCAGAACCAACTGCTCACATCACAAACCGATGGGCAATCTTTTGAAAAGCTGGATCTTCTTCACTTCTCTGCGTTCCGTTCAGAATGACGCACTTACCAACTTTCGACCGGTGAATTGTCACTTCCTCACGTTGTCAATAATCTGTTGGTAGAACCTGCGGGGACACATTCTCCGAATGTGTCCCCGCATCTATGTTACTCAGCGTCGACCACGATCAGCGCTTCCAGCGGAATCTCATCTTCCGCGTCAGCGGTGCCAATCGCAAACACGCTGTAGTTGGTGCCACCCATAACGGCGACATCGGTCAGGCTCAGCACCTCGGTGTCCGTACCGGACAGGTGCACTGACAGGTTGTAGCTGCCGCCAGCGACTTCGATGTAGCCCTCATCCGCTGCTTCCGGATACACGGTGTCCATGAACAGGATTGGGCCGTCGGTCACGCCCACATCCACCGCCGGAGCGTCCGGGGAGGTGTGCACGAAGCGCAGCTTCGCCTGTCCGGAGGTCATCCGGTCATCCATCCACGTGTTCAGCATCAACGGATTCGTACCACCACCGGCGAAACCAATCGCTGCGACGGTGTAGGCGTTGTCCGCTTCAGGCATCACGGTTTCCATCAGCACCGGCGTTCCGTCGGTGAGCTCGATCTCAACCATGTGCGCGCCTTCGGTCAGCGTGAGGTAGCCGGTGACATCCTTGTAGGACGCATTCCCGACCGCCATCATGCCGTCGATGTAGACATTCACCGCCGGAGCATCCGGGCTCAGGTGACCGACTCGTACCTCGGTCAGACCCGATACATCCGCCACGATCGGCGACATACCACCCATCGTCTCTTCCGTGATGACCGCCTTCAGCGCCTCGTTGCCCTCGCCGCCGAGGAAGCCAACCACCCAGATGGTGATGTTCGTATTGCTGACAAACGGCACTCCGGCGAACCCGGCCGCGACATCGCTGGTGCCGGCGGGACGCAGGAACAGGTCATAGACCATGTCGTTGAACGCGCTGTAGCCCTGCACGTCCGAGAAATCAAGGTTGTCCGCGAGGAACGAACCGGTGAACGTTGTGACATCCACCGCCGGAGCGTCCGGCGAGGCGTGCACGAAACGCACCCACGGTTCGCCGTTGCCCATGCGGGAATCGTTTGTCACGACCGGCTGGAAGTTTCCTTCGCCGATGGAACCGATCGCGGCGACGGTGTAGGCCATGTTGGTGTTGAACGTGAGCATCTCGTCAATGACCGGGCTGCCCATGTCGCCGGTCGCATACACCTGGACCTGGCTGGTGCCAGCCGGGATCTCGAGATAATCGCTGACGGTCAGGTACGGCACGTTCTGCAGCACCATCTCACCGGCGAAGTAGACGTCCACGTTCGGCGCGTCCGGGCTCAAGTGCCCGACACGCAACTCTGCCATCGGGACATAGCCTTCAAGCAGGCCTACGTTGCTGCCGTCTGCGACATTGTCCTCGGTCGCGGCAACGCGAACCAAGCCGTCATCGCTGAGGAAATCCACCGCCCACAGGGTGTAGACTGTGCCGTCGCTAAGGCTGACGCCGTCAATCTGCTGCACGATGGTCATGCCATCACTGGTGCGAACCTGCAGATCGTACGTGCCGCCAGCAAGACCGGCGTAGGCGTCGGTACCCGGCGAGAATTCGCCGAATTCAACGTTATCAAAGAGAACCGTGCCATCAGTCAACGTGATGTCAACTTCCGGAGCGTCCGGGGAAGCGTGCACGAAACGAGCCTGCACGTTGCTTTCACCGTCACGCTGGTCCATGCTGACCACCGGGCCAAAACTGCCCAGGTCGATCGAACCGATCGCGGCGACGGTGTACGCCATGTCCATCTCAAACGTCAGGGTCGCGTCGATCACCGGATTGCTGTCGGTACCGGTCACGAACACCTGCACCAGACGGTCACCCGCCTCAACCTCGAGATACGGGCTGACGCCGAGGTAGGCCACATTCTCCAACGCCATCGCGCCGTCAACGTAGACGTCCACATTCGGCGCATCCGGGCTCAGGTGGCTGATACGAACCTCAGCCATCGGCGGTACGTATTCGACACCAGTCAGCACGGCAGCGGTCGAACCATCTTCGAACGCATCCCGGGTCACCACGGCCCGTACGAGACCGTCATCGGCGAGGAAGTCCACCGCCCAGACGGTGATCGTGGTTTCGTTGCTCAGTTCGACATCTTCGAACGTCTGCACAATGGTCTCACCGTCACTGGTGCGAACCTGCAGATCGTACGTGCCGGCGCCGAGGCTGGCATAGCCTTCAGCCGGGCTGAGTTCACGGAAGCTGACGTCGTCGAACAAGACCGTACCATCCGGCAGGGTGATGTCGACTTCCGGAGCGTCCGGGGAGGTGTGCGCAAATCGAACCTGCACGCCACTGGCCGTTTCACGGCTATCCATGGTCACGATCGGCTCGAGGTCATTGTCGCCCAGCGAACCCGTCGCTGCGACGGTGTACGCCATGTCGGTTTCCACACTGACTACGGCGTCAATCACCGGCTCGCTGTCGGTTCCGGTCGCGAAGACCTGGATCTGACGCGAACCGCTGTTCACCATCAGGTACGGGCTGAGGCCGAGGTAGCCCACGCCCTCAAGCACCATCATGCCATCGACGTAAACATCTACCGCCGGAGCATCCGGGCTCAGGTGCGCAACACGTACACTCGCCATGTCCGGGGTGATCACGGTTGCGTCCGCACCGTTGCCCGGGGCGTCGATCGTCGCGACAGCCTTGAGCATTTCCGCTTCCGCACCATTCAACTTGCCAACCGCCCAGATGGTGACAACGTCACCGTCATTGAGGCCGACACCGTTGAAGCCGATGACCACGTTGTCCGTGCCTGCAGCGCGAACCTGCAAGTCATACGTTCCACCGGTCACGTTGATGAACTCCGCCGCTTCCGGGAAGCTGACGTCTTCAAACAACGGGGTACCGTCTGCAAGCGTGATGTCCACCGCCGGAGCGTTCGGGGAGGTGTGGATGAACCGCACCTTCACGTCGCCCGCCGTGGTACGATCATCCATGTACACTGCCGGCTGAATGCTGGCCAATTCGCCAACCGCAGCCACTGTGTACGCCATGTCCATGGACACGGTCACATCCGCGTCTATCACGGCGTTATCCATCGTGCCGGTGGCATACACCTGCACGTTACGCGTGCCCGCACCAACCGTCAGGTAGTTGCTGACACCCAGGTACGCCACATTTTCCAAGACCTTGCGGTTGTCAACGTAGACGTCCACAGGCGGAGCGTCCGGGCTCAGGTGGCTGACACGCAGCAGCGCGGTGTCGGTCGGCAGCACCATCGAGGTGGAACCGGAACCGGTTTCCGCCGTCGCGACCGCCATCAGACCCATTTCGCCTTCTTCAGCTGCCAGGCCGACCGCCCAGACCGTGTAGTTCGTCTCGGCGTTGAGCATCACGTTGCTGAGCGTGAGCACAATCGTCTCCGTGCCCGCAACCCGCACCTGCAGGTTATACTGATCTTCCGGAACGGTGATGTAGTTGCCAACCTCGGTGAACGACACGTTCTCGAAGATCACGTTGCCGTCCATGTCGGTGATGTCCACCGCCGGGGCATCCGGGGACGCGTGCACGAAACGCAGCATCACATCGTCGCCGGGCTCGGTCATGTCTTCAAATACGGCCGGCTGGATGTTGTCCAGCTTGCCAACCGCGGCAACCGTGTACGCCATCTCACCCATCAGGCTGACGTCGGCGTCGATCACAGCGTTTTCTGTCGTGCCAGTCGCATACACCTGAACGTTGTGCATGCCGGCGTCCAGCTCGAGATACTCGCTCACCGCGAGGTAGTCGACGTTGCTCAGCACCATCGCGCCGTCAACGTAGATATCCACCGGGGGAGCATCCGGGCTCAAGTGGGTCACGCGCAGCTGAGCAGATTCCGGCTCCGGCGCGACGCCATTGTTGTTATCATCATCGTCATCATCACACCCACTCACCACCAGCAACAGCGCCAGCAGGGGTACAATAAACAACATCGTCTTGCGAGTGTTGTTCAGGTCACGCAGCCACTTCATCATGGCAGTCCTCCTAAAAGTTGACCGTCGGGTTTATAACGAATCCCAACCCTCCCACAGGGTTTGTTCACGGATTCGCCGTTTAGCTGCATCCGCCACAAGCGGCGGAGGCCTGATTGCTTGTCAGGCATGGCTAGTACAGACAGCGTGCCAGTTTTTGCGAATGGACTGCGGATACGTCCTCTGATAATTCGCAGAAAATCCAAAATTCTGTCACGTCACCACCGAGCCAACCAAGCCTGGACCCCACGAAGACGGTTTTCGGTTATTTAGGTTATACTCAGTTTCAGCAGGGCTCCTCGGGGAGGAAACGCCGCTTTCGTTTAATTCCGATACACTAACTCGTATCGTTTTGGATCAATTCCGGCGTTCGCTTTCGAACCACCCGTTCCCCCGGGCACGAGAAAACCCCGGCCAGACAGCCGGGGTTGGGAGACTGGAATTACGCGATCGGTTTTTGTTCGGATTCAGACGAAACCGGGACTCCTGGTCCAGCAGGCGTCCACGACACGTACTATCCGAGAGCAGCGCAGCCGCGTCTGTAAACAGACACGGCCACGTTTAGTTCTGGCTTACCACTTCAGCGCTATCGACCCAGGTACTTTCGACTTCGGTACTTTGGGTCTACTTCAGGTACATCAGCTTGCGCGTCACCGCGAAGGATTCACCCTGCACGCGCAGCAAGTACACACCCGTCGCCAGGTTCGCCGGTGTCCAACTCAGCTCAGTGTTCCCCGCCGAGCGGCGTTCATTCACTAACACCGCAACCTCCCGGCCGAGCAGATCCAGCACGCTGACACGGACCGATTCGCTCGCCGGAAGTTCCATGCTGACCGTGACGCTGCTGTTGAACGGATTCGGGTACGCATTGAGCAACACAAACTCGGACGGCTGTTCGCGAGTCGCGGGTTCGTCTACATCCAGCGTCGACAACGCCGCCTCGATCGCGGTCTGCTGCGCCGGGATGTCCTGCTCGTGCACACCGGATTCGTACGCGATCAGCCCGTCCGGATCAACCACCCAGTACTTCATCGTGTTGTCGTAGTCCTGACTGGTTTCGTACGCCATGGTCAGGAACGGAAAGGTGCAGCCGGTATCATCGGCGAAATCAACGACCGACGGCGCGGGCAGGTCCCAGCGATCCAGTCCGAACATGACGAAGTTCGGATCGTCCATGTATTCCTGCCAGATATTGTCTTCTTCAGCCCCAGCCTGGGACCGGCAGATGCCTCACGTGGCACCCATGAAGAAGAGGAACACCACCTTGCCCTCATAGTCGGACAGGGTGTGCCAGTTGCCATCGGTGTCCTGCAACGTGAAGTCCGGCGCGGGATCGCCGACATTCAACGCATACGCCGGCAGCGTGGTCAACAACACCGCCGCCAGCAGCGTAAGTCCAGTTATCATCCGTGTCATCGTCTCAACCTCTCAAATCTTTAGGTTACCAGTTGTCCGCCGCCCCCTGTTTCACGCTGGAGCAGCGGAATTGTTTGGTAATCCTAACTGCAAAATTGATGCCGGGGACAGACAGTGGCGAGTGATGAGTTGTGAGTGATGAGTTAAAGAAACACTTGGCGTAGTGAGGGGTCGTAGACTGGCGGAAGTCGAAAGTCGAAAGTCGAAAGTCGGAAGTCGGATGTCGGAAGTCGGAAGTACTGAAGATCAACTAAAACGGGGACACTTACTCCGTTAAGTGTCCCCGTTACTTTTATTTGTTCTGTACTTCTTCTACACTATGCACTTCTGTTGTACGTACTACTTCTTTCCTACTCAGTACTTCTTTTCGACTTCTTTTTACTTCATACTTCATTTACACCTTGATCGCAGCCATCAGTTTCTCGATGATATCGTCGGCATCGACAGCGTCCGCTTCCGCGCGGAACGACCGCACGATCCGGTGACGCAGCACCGGTTTCGCCAACTCCTGCACGTCCGCGACTTCCGGCGTCGGACGTCCATCCAGCACCGCACGCGCTTTCGCGCCGAGGATCAGGTTCTGCCCCGCACGGGGGCCGGCACCCCAACGCACCCAGTTCTTGATGAAGTCCGGCGCGTCATCCTCGGCGGGACGGGTGGCCCGTGTCAACGCAACGGCATACTTCAACACCGTGTCCGCGACCGGCACACGTCGCACCAATCCCTGCAACTCCTGAATCTCGTCGCCCTTCATCACCACGCTCAGTTGCTTCGCGTCGCCAGCGGTGGTGCGGGTGATGATTTCCAATTCCTCTGCGGCGCTCGGGTATTCCACCTTCAGCATGAACATGAACCGGTCGAGCTGGGCTTCGGGCAACGGATAGGTCCCCTCCTGCTCAATCGGGTTCTGCGTCGCGAGCACGAAGAACGGTTCCTCCAGCCGGAAGGTCTGCCCCGCCGCGCTGACCTCATGCTCCTGCATCGCCTGCAGCAACGCCGCCTGCGTTTTCGGCGGGGTCCGGTTGATTTCGTCCGCCAACACCACCTGCGCGAACAGCGGACCCTGCACGAAGCGGAATTCCTTACGGCCCGTTGTGCGGTTTTCTTCGATCACCTCGGTGCCGGTGATGTCGGTCGGCATCAGGTCCGGGGTGAACTGGATGCGGTTGAAGTTCAATTCGAGCACGTCGGCGAGGCTGCGAATCAGCAACGTTTTCGCCAGCCCCGGCACACCGACAAGCAACACGTGGCCTTTGCACAACAACGACACGAGCAGGTGATCAATGACATGGTGCTGGCCGATAATCACATGGGCCAGCTGGTCTTTCAGGATCTGACGTGCCTGGGCGACACGTTCGAGGGTTTGCAGATCGTCACGGTCGGGCATGATGGTTCGGCTTTCGGGTTGTCGTTTGGCCGCGTGCGCGGTGTCCCACATCGAACGCGCAACGTAGGCCCACGGTTTCACACAGGCAAGGGGAGAGTCAGGTGTTAGGTACCGTCACGAGAGAAACCACCGTGCAACCACGGAGGACACGGAATAAACGGGTCCCTCGCTGATTCATGTGGGTAAGCTGAGGTTGAGCTTTCCCGCGACGAGG
>JAHLLB010000067.1 GCA_020444425.1 bacterium
TGCGGGCGACGGTGCCGGGCAGGTTAAATGCGATGCGGAAAGTTGTGCTGGTGAAGTAATCAGCGATACCGGCCTTGCGGAGCCGCTATTTGCCGAAAACGCCGAATTAGTTTACGGTTGGGTGATTTTAGGCGATAGATTGTTGAACCTCGATTTATGAAAAATTGTCAGGATCGGGGGTTATTTTTTCATGGTCGACTGTTGAATCTGAAACGCTTGAAAACCTGGAGGGAAGTACAATGAGTAGCCGTCCGAATGCTCTTTTCACTCGTGCCGCAGTCCTTGCGGCGCTGTTGACCATGACAATGGCCGCAACCGCTCAAGACAGTCTGAACGTCAACCTTTCCGGGTCGTTGGAGTATGCCCGTTGGGGAAGAACCGAAGCGTTGACGGTTTCAGGCGAGTATGCCTATGTCCAGACGTTGTATGACGGTCTGCACATTCTTGAGGCCAGCGATCCCTCCGCACCGGTGGATCTGGTTGGATACCAGCATCCTTACGACATTGTGAAAATGACGGTGAGCGGTTCATGGTTGTACGCGGCGGCGCAGTCCGATGGGATCGTGGTGCTGGATGTGAGCGAACCGTCTGATCCTGTGGAGGCGGGAGTATATCCTGCGCCAAACTCAGTGCAGGAATTGTTCGTGGAAGACGGGTTTCTGTATGCCGCGGCGCGGGAAGCCGGTTTGCGGATCTATGACCTCACGGATCCGTCCACGCCGGTGGAGGTAGGATTCTGGGACTGTCCGGGAAACGAGTCTATCCGGAATGTGTTTGTTGACGGGGAGTTCGCTTATCTGACAAGCAGCAACCCCAAGGGCATGTGGATCATCGATGTCAGCGATCCTACCGCGCCGGTGGAACGTGGGATGTGGGAATATGTTTCGTCGGCATTCCCGTATGACATAGCCGTACGGGATGGGTTCGCGTATGTAGCGTGCGATTACTTCGGGATTCGGATTGTCGATGTCAGCGATCCGGACGCGCCGTTCGAGGCTGGGGCAGTTGATGAAAGCTGGTCAAATACGAAAGGGCTTGTCGTCGAGGAAGGCTACCTGTGTTCGGTGGAATACGGTGGCGGGTTTCGTGTCTTCGACCTCAGCGATCCTGTGGCGCCGGTGCTGATCGGCACTCAGGTTCACCCGCCGGAGAAAGCGAGCAGCCTGGCAATCTCTGGTACCGATGCCTATGTCGGATTCACGCTCGGCGCGGTGATGAAGATTATCGATATCAGCCATCCCGCGCATCCGGCGACGGCGTGGTGGTTCGATGATCCTGGGATCACGCGCGGCGTCTGGTCGGTGGGGAATTATGTTTACCTGGGCAACAACAAGGCGGGTGTACGTATCATCGATGTGACGATGCCGTGGCGTCCAGTAGAACGGGCCTTTCTGGACGGCATTGAAACGGTGTCGGACATGGCGGTGGACGGTGAGCTGGCGTATGTGAGCGCAGGCACGCGGCTGTACGTAGTGGATGTGAGCGATCCGCTTGTTCCTGAGGTATTGAGCTCCTGTGAAACCGCGAAAGGTGGGGTGGTATTCGAAGGCGAGTACGTGTATGTGACGAATTATTCCTCCGGGTTGCACATTGTGGATGTCCACGATCCTTCGCTGCCGGTGGAGGTAGGTTCCTGGGCTCCGCCGCAGTTTACGACAGTGGGTGGTGTTGTGGTGGATGCGGGATATGCGTATGTCGCGGCGGGTGAACTTGGTGTTGCGGTGCTTGACATCAGCGATCCGTCAGCGCCCGTGCTCGACCATTATTACGATCCGTGGTGGATCGGTGAAATGGGGAATATGGTCGAAGAAAATGGCTATGCGTATCTGCTGGACGAGGTTGCCGGTGAAAGCACGGGGATCAGCGTGCTCAATTTAGGCACACCGGGCGATCCGGTGCTGGTTACGTACATCCCGTCCGGTTTGGACTGGACATATGATCTTGAGGTTGAGAACGGATATGTGTACCTGGCCCGGCGTGTACACGGGGTATGGGTGCTGGACGGACACGACCCGACACAGCTACCGGTGGTGGGTTACTACGACGGTCTTGAGGGGAATGAAAACAGCATCGCGGTGCGGAACGGGTACGCCTACATGGCGAATGACGGCTATTTCTATGTGATGAACTGCCGGGACGCGATCAGTTGGGCGGGGCTGCCACCGATTGAGGTACATCTAATTGCGGCGGAGCCGGTGGTAGTGCCGCGTGGGGGAAATTTTACCTATGGCGCGCAGCTTGTGAGTCATTTGCCAGGTCTGTTTGCGGTGGATATCTGGACGGAGGTGGTAACGCCGACGAATACGGTGTACGGCCCGATCTGGCAGCTGTGGGATGTGCCGGTGGAGTCGGGAGCGATGTTGAGTGCGACCATCGGTCAGGCAGTTCCGTTGTGGGCTGCGTTGGGGGAGTATACGTTCCGGATGAAAGCGGGGATGTTTGGGTTGTATGTCGCGGGGGACGACGAATTCCCGTTCGAGGTGACGACGGCGGGGGAAGGTGTGCGTGCGCCGGGTGCGCAACAGTGGGCCGGAACCAGCTACGAACAGGCGTTTGGAGTATCCGGGGAAGACGGTGCGACGGCGGCTGTTGTGGCGGACGAATACCGGCTTGCAGGTGTATGGCCGAACCCGTTCAACGCGTCCGCGACGATCACGGTCGAGTTGCCGGACGTTTCGGAGCTGACGGTTGCGGTATACAACGTGGCCGGGCAGCGGGTGGCGGAGCTGGCGCGTGGGCGTGTCGCGGCGGGGACGCACGAGTTCGCGTTTGACGGGTCGTCGTTGGCGAGTGGGATCTATTTCGTGCGGGCGACGGTGCCGGGCAGGTTAAATGCGATGCGGAAAGTTGTGCTGGTGAAATAGCTGTTCACACCTGAAATGCATGCGGGCGCGGGTCATGAACCTGCGCCCGTTTCAGTTTATCAGCTCCGAATGGCGGTTCTTTTTTGTTTGTTAGCCGAATACGGTTTGCGACAAACAACCGTTGAGCAGTACGTTATGGAATCATGTATTATGAGGGAGGATAAGACGATGAGACACTTAACGCTTTGTTTGGTGTTGTGCCTGTTTCCGCTTAGTTGTCTGGCTCAGTGGACTGCGCACGATGTGACCACCACCGGAGACGGTGCTGTGGACGCCTACGCCGCAGATTTTGACAATGACGGTGATTTGGACGTCGTCGGGGCATGCGTGATCGAATGGACGGCCAGTTGGTGGGAGAACACGAACGGGCTGGGCACGGAATGGACGGAACACGTATTGCCGGGATCCATCTATGGCATCATGTGTGCGTCCGCCGCAGACCTCAACGGTGATGGCCATCTCGACATTCTGTCGGCGTTTTCCATTGACGAGAACATCCGTTGGTGGGAAAATGGTGGAAACGGGGATTCGTGGACACTGCGAACGGTTGCGTCCTTCTTCGAAGACGCTCAATCGGTTCGTGCTGCTGATGTGGATGACGACGGCGACCTGGATGTTGTCGGGTCGGGCGGTTCGAGTGTGCGCTGGTGGGAGAATATGGATGGCGCCGGTACGAGCTGGAGCGAGCATGTTGTTGAGGCGTCGGTTAATTGGGGCCACCACGTGAATGTCGGCGACGTGAACGGTGATGGCGATCTCGACATAATGGTTGCAGCCATGATGGGCAATGATGTGTTCTGGTTCGAGAACCTGGATGGTACTGGGACCTCGTGGACCACCCGGGTGGTAACCGACAGTTACAACGGTGCGATTCACGTGGAAGCGGCGGACATTGATGACGACGACTACACCGACCTGGTAACCTGTGCGGCCGGAGCGGGAGTGGTGACATGGTGGCGCAACACTGACGGCACGGGCACCGATTGGACCCAGAACACGATTGCGACCATCTATTCGCCGGAGTACCTCGCGGTCACGGATTTTGATCAGGATGGCGATCCGGATGTTGCCGGGGCGACGTACTCAGCAGATGGCCGCGACGTCATCTGGTGGGAGAATACGGGTGGGGCATGGACAGAACACCTGATTCAGGGCGATTTCGAATCTGCTTCCAGTGTTCGTGCAGCCGATCTAAGCGGGGATGGACATCCGGATGTACTTGGAACATCTTACGCAACCGACCGGATCACGTGGTGGGAGTTTGAGGGTGGCACGCCGGAGCCGGTGGTGCTGACGTTAACACCGACCTCACCAACGGACGTTCCGGCGGCTGGTGGCACGCTGGTTTACGATGCTCACTTGATCAGCAACCTCTCGTATCCGGTGTCCGGGTTGCGATACTGGACAGATGTGATACTGCCCAGCGGCTCTCCCTACGGTCCGTTGATGGTGCAACCGTTTACGATGACGGCGTTGATGGACGTGACAGTGCCGGGCTTGACGCAAACGATCCCGGCGATGGCACCGGCTGGTGTGTACCAGTTCCGTGGACATGTGGGTTACATGGGGGGTCCGCAGGTGGGGGACTCGTTTGTATTCACCAAGCAGGAAACCGCCATGGATGACGGTGGTGCGTTTGCAGCTCCGGCCGCAGAAGCATGGCAGGTTGGAGGTGTGTGGACATTGACCGGTGATCCGACGGAAGGTGAAAAACTGGATGCATCCATGGTAAATACCCGGATTCCGTTGGAGTATGCATTGACCGATGTGCGACCGAATCCATTCAACGCATCGGCGACGATCACGGTCGAGTTGCCGGACGTTTCGGAGCTGACGGTTGCGGTATACAACGTGGCCGGGCAGCGGGTGGCGGAGCTGGCGCGTGGGCGTGTCGCGGCGGGGACGCACGAGTTCGCGTTTGACGGGTCGTCGTTGGCCAGCGGGATCTATTTCGTGCGGGCGACGGTGCCGGGACGGTTGAACGCGTTGCGGAAGGTTGTGCTGGTGAAGTAAAGACGCAACGGACGCAACAGACGCAACAGACGCAACAAAGAAAACAATTCAGACCCCTGCGATCCGCCAGACAGACGGCGGGTCACAGGGGCATTTTGTAAATCAGCAGGTGCATCGGCCTACGTGCTTCAGCGTCGTGAGTCGGCTTGGTTTAGCGACCTCTGGCGGCAATCGCGTCATTGTGAAGTCGCGTCAGTTTGCGACTGAACAAGATCCAGCTTTGCAACACGTGTACTATCGTATCGGATCCGATTAAACAAGCTCTTCCTCACTTCTCTTCGTTCCGTTCGGAATGACGTGTATGTATGTCTCGGATTGGCATTGACCGGGGCCGGTCCTTCTTGGATCGGCCTGCTTTTTCTGTTCCATGTAACCGGTTGCGGCGTGTGTTCGTCTCGTGAGTATTGAGACTCACAAGGCGGAGGCTGTCCGATGAAACTCGCGCGCGGGTTGTTTCTTCTGTTGTTTGTCCCCCTGTTCGTAACTCTTTCCCAGGCGTCCCCCCGATTTGTTGAACACGTCGTCACCGGCACCCTCTCCGGCGCGGTTTCGCTGGATGTGGTGGACATGGACGGCGACGGCGATCTGGACATTGTTTCCTGCGGCCAGAGCAGCAGCAACATCGGCTGGTTCGAGCAGCAGGCGGACCGGAGCTTTGCGTCGCACCTCGTGCCGATGGGGTTCAGCGGGGCATACTCGGTGGCGGTGGCGGATTTCAACGAGGACGGGCTAATGGATTTCGCCACGGCTTCGTTCAGTGACACGCGGGCGGATGTGTGGCTGCAGCAGGACGACGGCAGCTTCAGCAACCTGCTGCTGGAGAACAGCTACCCGAACGCGCACACGGTCGAAGTCGCCGACATGAACGAAGATGGCCACGTCGACTTGTTGACAATGGGTGGCGGGACGCAACCGTTACGGCTGTACCTGAACGACGGGTCGGCGAATTTCACGTTGAACGTGGTGCATGAGATGAATTACCGCGGGCAGGCGTGCCGGCCGGTGGACTTCGACGGTGACGGCGACCTGGACATTCTCAGCAACAATTTCGATGGTGACCGGTTCCATCTGTTCCGCAATGACGGCGAGGAGAATTTTACGCTGGAATTGATCGGGATCCGTGATGGCGCCCACTGGATTATCGCAACGGACCTCAACGGTGATGGCGAGCTGAACCCGGTGACGGTCGCCTATTCCGCCGGCGAGCTGTCGTGGTGGGAGGAGAGTTTCGGGTTCTACAACCGGTATACGCTGGATGACGACCTGGCGTTCGGGGTGTACGTCGAGGCGGCGGATTTCGATCTCGACGGCGATATGGACCTGGTCGCAACCTCGGAATCCGGGCATATGCTGGCGTGGTATGAAAACGACGAGATGGAGTTCACGCGTACGGTCCTGTCCGGCAGCTACACGTTCGCCGGGGAAGTGTTCCCCGTCGATTTCGATCAGGACGGTGACATGGACATCGTCTCGGCGGCAAAGGGACGCAACCGTGTCAGCTGGTGGGAGCTGGAATCGATCAACCCACCAACGGCGTTCGATCTGACCACCCCGGCCAGCGGTGCGCACCTGAACACGGCGGACGGGATCACCGTCGAGTGGACAGCTTCCAGCGACAACGACCCCGGCGCGGAACTGACGTACACGATTTCGCTGGGGCTGGTGGTTGCGCCCGAGGACACGAGCTGGGTCGTGCTGGACGGGATCGTCGTCACCTCGCAGACGATCAACCAGGCGGAGTTGTGGCAGGACGTTGAGCCGGGCGATTATGATGGCGTCGTGTTCGTGGAAGCGTTGTCGCAGGGGGACGCCGTGCGTTGCAACGAGGTCGCCGAGGTGATGGTGACCGTGGCGGCGAGCGGGGTGGATGAATCCCAGGCGACGCCGGAAGGATTCGCGCTGCTGGAGGTGTATCCAAACCCGTTCAACGCGTCCGCGACGGTGACAGTCGAGTTGCCAACGGCGGGCGAGTTGACGGTGGCGGTCTACAACCTCGCGGGACAACGGGTGGCTGAGCTGGCGCGTGGGCGTGTCGCGGCCGGTTCGCACGAGTTTGCGTTTGATGGATCGGAGCTGGCGAGCGGGATTTACCTGGTGCGGGCGACAGTGCCGGGGCAGATGTATGCGTTGCGGAAGGTTGTGCTGGTGAAGTAAAAGACAGGAACGGATAGTGAAAGACAGGAAAAGACAGCAACAGAAGCAACAGAAGCAACTGACGCAACTGACGCAACTGACGCAACAGACGCAACAGACGCAACAGACGCAACAGACGCAACAGACGCAACTGACGCAACTGACGCAACTGACGCAACAAATAAAAACCTTCAAGACCCCTGCGATCCGCCGGACAGACGGCGGGTTACAGGGGCATTTCATGCACGGGCTTGTTTCCAGAATCGCGCATCCCGACCAGCAAGCTGGTCGGGGCATACTTGTACCCTTTCATCGGGGCATACTTGCACCCTTTCAATGGTGCTGCGAATGAGCCCGGACCTGAAGGTCTGGGGCATGTTCGTGTGGACCCAACCATTCGGCGTGGAACCAACCTTTCAGCGTTGCCGTAAAACAGGAGCGTAAGCGGAGGTGAGTTCGTCACTTACGAGCTCGGTTCGGCCGTGATTACCGCTTGCAGCGACGCCTCGAGTACCAGTACTTTCTGGCTTGCACTGGATGGACATCTCATGAACGAACGCAACTGGTCCAGCTTTGTCAATGGCATCGCGGTCCTGCTGATTGCCGCCGGCCTGTTTACCGGCGGATACATGGTGTACAGCGAATTTTTCGCCGCACCGCAGGAGGATGAGTCCCTCGCCGATGTCGCGGACCGTCCAACATCCGACGATAACGACGATTCGTGGAATCCCTTCTCCAGCCGTGACGAAGACACGTCCCGCGAGGAGGACAGGCCCGCGTTTGGCGATGCGGAACGTGACTTCGACATCGGGCACGGGATCGAACGTGAACCGTTGCCGGTAGTCGGTGAATTCGAGAGCCCGTTTGTCGCGGTGGCGGATCGACTGAAGCCGTCCGTGGTGAACATCGTCGTCGAAGGGCGCCGGATGACGGACCCGTACCACCAGGGCATCGAGATGCGTGGCGGCGGGACCGGGGTGATCGTGGACAAGCGCGGCTACGTGTTGACGAACAATCACGTGGTCACGGGCGCGGAAGAAATTGTCGTCACCTTGTCCGGCGGTGAGGAACGGGAAGGAACCGTGCTCGGCGCGGACCCGGAATCCGACCTCGCGGTGATTGACATCGGCACGGTGCAGGATGTCCGTGTCGCGCAGCTCGGCGACAGTGACGCCATTTCCATCGGCGACTGGGCGATCGCGATGGGGAACCCGTTGGGGCTGGATTGGACGTTGACCGTCGGCATCATCAGCGCGAAGGGCCGCAGCGATTTGCGGATTGCGGGTGGTGGTCCGGTGTTTCAGGACTTCATCCAGACCGATGCTTCCATCAATTTCGGCAACTCCGGTGGTCCGCTGGCGAACATCCACGGCGAGGTGATCGGGATCAACGCCGCGACGAACGCGTCCGCGAACGGCATCGGCTTCGCGATTCCGATCAACATGGCGCGCAAGGTGGTCGGGCAGCTGCTGGAAACGGGCTATGTCCGGCGTGGCTACCTCGGCCTGGTGCCAACGTACCTCGACGGCCTCAAGAAAGAAGCACTCGGGCTCGATGAAACGGTAGAAGGCGTTTTCATCGAAAGTGTCGGCAAGGGTACCCCGGCGGAAGACGGTGGCATCGAAGGCGGTGACGTGGTGGTCGCGATCGACGGCGATCCGGTCAACGACGTGACCGATTTCCGGATGCGGATCGCGAACCATGAACCCGGTGACAAGCTGAAGTTGACGGTGATCCGTCAGGGCGACGTCAAACAGCTTACGTTCACGCTGGCTGATCGCAGCGATTTTGTAACCACCGCCAGCGAAGGGCGTCGCATGGGCAACGGGCATTGGCTCGGGCTGGATGTAACCTCGTTGAGCAGCCCGGAAGCGCGGCAGCTTGGGGTGAATGCGGATGCCGGTGTGATGGTGGTGGCTGTTGAGCCGGGCAGTGCGTCCGACGGTAAGTTGGAGCCGGGAGACGTGATTGTTCGCATTGGTGAAGATGACGTCGAAACGTTGGACGACTGGCGGCATCTCACCAGTACGCTCGGAGAACCGGAACGGGCGATCTTGATCAAGTACATTCCGGCCGGCCAGGGGTCGAGCCGGTTTCTGGCGTTGAAGCCTTGACAGGCTATAGGCTATAGGCTGTGGGCTATAGGCTGTGGGCTATGGTGATGTGGCCGCGTATGCTTGCAACGCGGATGATCCACGACATAAATGTCGTGGGCATGTTTGTAAC
>JAHLLB010000068.1 GCA_020444425.1 bacterium
TGTCGTGGCTTCTCCGAGGGTGGCAAGTACGGGATGTTTTCATGCCCACGACATTTATGTCGTGGCTTCTCCGGGGTGGCAAGCACGGGATGTTTTCATGCCCTCGGGCTTTAGCCCGGGATGGGAAGGAGACCAAGTCACCATCGCATCCACGTCCTCGGACTTCAGTCCGGGCCACCCGAACGTCGAAGCACTCACTCCGAGAGACGAATGACCAGAGACCCGAGACAAAAAAGGGACCGCCACCCGTCGTGACCGTCCCTGAACACGTAACCTTCCCGCCGCCCGTTCCATCACCCCCCG
This sequence comes from bacterium, assembly GCA_020444425.1. Lineage (GTDB taxonomy): Bacteria > Electryoneota > Electryoneia > Electryoneales > Electryoneaceae > BMS3BBIN04. The sequence continues at coordinate 304 of JAHLLB010000068.1, forward strand.
TGCCCGCGTCCGGACGCTTCCGCGAAGGTCAGCCGCGTTTCGAACTCGTCGCTCCCACGCCGGTACCGGATCGTCACTTCGTCCCCGGGTTCATATTTCCCCATTGCGTAGGTGAGGTCGTAGATGTTGTCGATCAGGACATCGTCGATGGCGATCACGATATCCATCGCCTGCAATCCGGCTTCGTCTGCGGGTGTTCCGGGACGCACACCCTGCAACCGGAACCCGCTCAGGCTGTCCGGCTGCGTGAAATCGGGGATGGTGCCCATCGCCACGCGCCGTTTCGTGTGCCGTCCTTCCGCGTTGGGTTCTTCCGCTGCCTGGTAGACCAGTTCGTCACGATGCCCGGCGAAGGTTTCGGCCAGCGACACCGCGTACTGCAGCACACGTACCAGCCCGTCGCCGTTGATCTCAGCGATGTCGTCCTCGGGACGGTGATAATCGCCGTGCAGCGAGGTCAGGAAGTGCAGCACCGGCAGGCCATGGGTGTAGAAGGAAGTCTGGTCGGATGCGCCATACCCACCACCGGTCAACGCCAATTCCACCGGCACATCCCTCCCCGCTTCAGTCGCCAGTTCACGCAATCCATCCGCGCTTTCGACGCCGTACACCGTCAGCGTGTTGTTCTGCATCCGGCCGACCATATCGAAATTCACCATCAGGTTGGCGAGATCGAGCGACAACGGCGGGTTGTTCACGAAATAGCTGGAGCCGACCAGTCCGGCTTCCTCGCCTGTGAAGGCGACGAACAGGATCGTCGGTCCCGGCGGATTCATCGTCAGCACTCGCGCCAGCTCGAGCAGCACGGAGACGCCGGACGCGTTGTCGTCAGCGCCGTTGTGGATCTCGTGCACACCGGGCACCCGCGAACCACTTTGGCCGTAGCCCAGGTGGTCGTAATGGGCGCCGAAGATCAGCACACGATCATCCCCGGGGATCATCGCGCCTACGTTGCGCACCGGGATTTCGTTCCGCTGCAGTTCGACGGCGAGGGTCAACGTGTCATCGCCCAGCGTCTGGCTGCGCGGTGCCTGATTCAACTCCATCGACCGGTACAATTTGTCCAGCCCCAGCCGGGGAAACAGTTTCGCGGCGGCAGCACGGGTGACAAACGCCACCGGAATCCCGGAATCACGGTACGGTTCCTTCGCCCGCAGTTCCGGCAACGAATCCGCCTCGGCAGGGGACGGGATGATCAGCAGGCCCGCCGCGCCGTGCATCTTCGCGTTGATCGCTTTCGTCCGCAACGTGGCGTGGTCGGTGTCATAGTCGCCGGAAAACAGCGCATCTGGATCGTCACGCCGGGGTTCGCCGGTGAACACGATCACGATCTTGTCCGTCGCGTCGAGGTCGGCGTAATCGTCATAGTCGTACTCGTCGGCGGTGATGCCATAGCCAGCAAAAACAACAGGTTTAACCGCGACCGCAGTTGTTGAGAATCCAGCCGGACGGAACGAATCGCCGCTGCCAAGCGAGTCGTTGGCGTTGGCGATGTACGTGTTCGGCAGGATCGTCGCGCCCCAGCCGACGGTAAAACTCTGGCTGTAGGAGTTGTCGAACAACGGCTCCAGTCCGTCTTCGGCGAACCGGTTTTCGATGTAGGTTGCGGACGCTTCCAGTCCATCGGTTCCGATCCCGCGTCCCTCGCGCGCGTCGCTGGCGAGATATGCGATATGCATCAGCAGCCGCGCTTCCTCGTCCCATGGCAGGTCGGATGCGGCGTGTACGGGCAACGTTGCGAACAGGAGAACAGTGACCAGGAGAAGGCTGTAGAAACGGGACATCGTCGTGGTTCCTGATGGGTTAAGGGGCTAGGACCAGGTGCTGAAGTTACGTTCAATCGGGGGTGAATATACCGCACACAGGCGTGGGTTGTGTCATGGAAATGTAACCTGGCCGCCGCTTTGGTGTTCGTCGTTGTGGTACAGGTCGTTGCGTGTTCTGCCAGTTGAATCTTTCATGCCCACGACATTCATGTCGTGGCTACTCCGAGGGTGGCAAGTATGGGATGTTTTATGCCCACGACATTTATGTCGTGGCTTATCCGCCGTTTAAATACATGGGGTGTTTTCATGCCCACGACATTCATGTCGTGGCTACTCCGAGGTAGCAAGTACGGGATGTTTTCATGCCCACGACATTTATGTCGTGGCTACTCCGGGGTAGCAAGTACGGGTGTTTTATGCCCACGACATTTATGTCGTGGCTACTCCGGGGTAGCAAGTACGGGATGTTTTCATGCCTACGACATTTATGTCGTGGCTACTCCGGGGTAGCAAGTACGGGTGTTTTATGCCCACGACATTTATGTCGTGGCTACTCCGCCCTCGAATCACCCGTGTCCCCATCACCACACCCGTTTCGTCGGTTTTTGTGCGAGGAGGAACCGTGCCGCCGCGGTCCCATGCCACCCTTCTGACTTGTCCGGAAACAGGCCGGGGGTTTCGGACCACAACGACCACACCTGTTCGTACCGGGCGTCCCCGAGTTTCACCCGCAGCGCCTGGATATGGGGCAACACTTCCAGCGCCGCACGGAACTCCTGCAACGCCGAAAACGACCATTTCGCATACAGCAGGCGGCTTGTCAACCGGGACGCCTTCCCCATCAACCACGGCAACGCATCTTGTTCCCAGTTCGGTTTCACCCGTCCGGCGAGCACGTCGCTGACCGCCCAGAAGAGGGACGCCAACGGGCCTTGCCCGGTCGGTACCGGCGGAAAGTAGAGGCACGCCAGCCACCCGCCCGGGGTCAACGTTTGCCACAACGCCTGGATCGTCGCGCACGGATCATCCACCAGGTGCAGCATGAACACGTTGAAGCTGAGGTCAATGTTGTTCACCGCCGGCTGTTGCGCGTCTTCGAGCAGGAACCGTGGCGGTTGGTCGAGGGTCGCGAGAATGTCGTGAATGGTTGCGCTGGTGGTGGGGGTGAGGTCGCTGGTGACGAACGACGATCCGGGGTAGTGGTTGCGCAGGTCTTCCAGTTCCAGCCCGCTGCCGACGCCGGGGATGTGCAGCCAGATGTCCGCGCGGGCAAGCAACGGCATCCGTTCCAGCGCCTGGGTCAGAAAAGGGCGGTTGAGCCCGGCCCACGCTTTGTCGTAGGCCGCCCAGTCAACGGAACTTCGCCAGGTGGGGGGCGATGTGGTTGAATCCCGGGCCATCGACAGTCTCTCGCTAAAATTGACGCAGGCACCACTCCGTCATCATCCGGATCAGAAACAGCTCTGAATCCGGATCGTCCAGATCATCTCCGAAGGTAGTTCCGTCGCTGGGGCTATCCTCTTCGATTTCGGGATGGAAGGACAGCAGTGAGACACGTCCGAAGCCGAGTTCGAAGTAGACACCGGCGGACGCGCTCACCTGGACATAGCGAGCGATTTCGCCATACACCGGGCTGTTGATCTGGAAATCCGGTCCGCCGCGATAGAGGCTTGAAATCGACCCAACCAGTTCCGGGTCGAAACCAGTATTTGTGATCGTGACCAACGCCATTGAGTGCGCTTCGTTCGGTGCGAGCGCGGTAATCGGACCGTGCGCGGTGCCCTCATACAGGCCGATCGGGGGTGAGCCAAGGCTGCCAACTCCTTCATAAACCAGCGAATCGGCGGCGAGGTAGGCGCCGTTGCCGAGTCCGATGAAGCCGCCACCAGAGGAAACCAGCTGCCGGATTTTAGCGGTGCCGGTAAAGCTGAGGGCGCTTGCGATTTCGAGCGGTTCGCCGCCACCGATGATGACCACTGAGAACCCGTCAAGGCCGGATTGCGCATCCGATTCGGTGATGAACTGGGTGTCGTAGCCGAGCGTGTCGAGCGCGGCGGCGACAGCCTGCGCGAAGTCGGGCCACGCGCCGGTCCCATTGTAGATCGCAATGGTGCCTTCGGGGTCGACGATGCCGTCGTCGTTTTCATCACATGCAGCCAGAACCAGCACACACAGCGCCAGCACCACCAGCAACATCAGGGTAACCGTTTTCCGCAACAGAGTTTGAGTCACCACAGCCCACTCGTGCTAGATTCTTTATCTGTCATGCCCACGACATTTATGTCGTGGTTTATCCGCAGCTTGATTCATCGGGTATTGTCATGCCCACGACATTTATCTCGTGGCTCATCCGCAGCTTGATTCACCGGGACTTGTCGTGCCCCTGATGGCTCCGCCAGCAGGGCTCATCCGCCAGGTCAAGTTCCGTCATGCCCACGACATTTATGTCGTGGTTTATCCACAGCTTGATTCACCGGGACTTGTCGTGCCCCTGATGGCTTTGCCAGCAGGGCTCATCCACCCTCGAATCGTCCGCGTCCGCAAGCGGACACGGGCACGATCAACACGATGCCCGCAGTCCGCAGTCCACAGTCCATCAATCCTCATCCACCATCACCGCCGGCGCATCCAGTGGCAGGTCTCGCAACAGGTTCTGCGTCCGTTCCCACCGTGCTTCCCAGTCATCGAGGTCGGCGAGGTCGAGCCGCAGTCCGAGCGGTCCGGACCCTTTAAGTTCCACCGGATAGTTCTGGGTGCTGGCGATCAGCACTGCGATCCGGCCCTGGAAGTCGCCCTTGCCCCAATCCTTGCGGAAGGTGACGAAGGCGACGGTCTCGTGCAGATCCACCTTTTCCACACCCACCCGTGCGCCGAGCACCTGGCTGCGGATGATGTGCATCAGGGTGACGGCTTCCGGCGGCAACGTACCGTACCGGTCACGCAGTTCCTCCGCCAGCGTTTCCACATCCACCGGTTCCTGCGCACGGCTGATGCGGCGGTACAGGTCGACCCGTTCCGGCGCGTCGGGCACATAGAACGTTGGCAGCATCGCATCGAGCGCGACATCGACCTTCACATCGCGCGCGTCGGCTGTCGGGATGGGCGTCTCCGGCAGTTCCGCACCGGATTCTTCGCCCAGTTCACGCACCGCTTTCGACAGCATTTGCGTGTACATCTCGAACCCGACCGCGTTAATATGTCCACTCTGTTCGGGGCCGAGCAGGTTCCCGGCGCCTCGGATTTCCAGGTCACGCATGGCAATCTGGAAGCCGGAACCGAGCCGCGTGTGCTCGGCGATGGTTTCCAATCTGCGTTTGGACACCGTCTGCAGCAACGCGCGCGGCGGAGTCAGCAGGTAGGCGTACGCCTGCCGGTGGCTGCGGCCGATCCGTCCACGCAGCTGGTACAGTTGCGCCAGCCCGAACCGGTCGGCACGGTCGACGAGCAGCGTGTTCACGTTCGGAATGTCCAGTCCGGATTCGATGATCATTGTGCAGATCAGCACGTGATACTTTTCGTGCAGGAAGTCTTCCATCACCGTCGACAGTTCGCCTTCCTTCATTTGACCGTGTCCGACGGCGAACTTCAGGTGCGGCAGCAAGGATTCCAGCTTCGTCTTGATGTTGAGGATGGTCTCGACGCGGTTGTGGACGTAATACACCTGCCCGCCACGTGCCACTTCGCGCAGGATCGCTTCACGGACAATCCGGTCGTCCTGCGGCACAATCTCGGTCTCGATCGGGAGACGGTCCTGCGGCGGCGTCGAGATCATCGACATGTCCCGCGCGCCGGACAGCGCCATGTGCAATGTCCGCGGGATCGGAGTGGCGGACATGGACAGCACATCCACCGTCGCCCGCAATTTGCGGATCGCTTCTTTCGCCTTGACCCCGAAGCGATGTTCCTCGTCCACGACCAGCAGGCCGAGATCCTTGAACTTGATGTCCTTCGACAGCAGCCGGTGGGTGCCGATGACGAGGTCGACGTTCCCGTCGGCGAGGCCCAGTACCACCCGTTTGCGATCCTTCGCACTGCGGAACCGGCTCAGCACCTCGATCTTCACCGGGTAGCGCCGCAAGCGTTCGATGAAGGTTGCATAATGTTGCTGCGCGAGGATCGTCGTCGGTACCAGGATCGCCACCTGCTTCGAATCCTGCAGCGCCTTGAACGCCGCCCGCACCGCGACTTCCGTCTTCCCAAAGCCGACATCACCGACCAGGAGACGGTCCATCGCGACCTGCTTTTCCATGTCGCGCTTGACTTCCTCGGCCGCAACCGCCTGGTCCGGCGTATCCTCGAACTCGAATGCTGCTTCCATCTCGCGCTGCCACGGCGTGTCCTCCCGGAACGCGAACCCGCCGTGCAGCTGGCGTTTCGCATAAATGTCAAGGATTTCCCGCGCCAGTTCTTCGACAGCTTTCTGCGTCTTGCTGCGCGACCGTTGCCACTCGCCCGACCCGATCTTCGACAGCTTCGGTTCTTCGCCTTCGGTGCCCTGGTAGCGCTGCAATTTTGCGAACTGGTCGAGCCGGACATACACCTTGACGCCGTCCCGGTACTCAACCTGCAGCACTTCCTGTTCGTTCCCGCGCACCTTGATCTTCGTCGGCCCGAGGTAACGTCCGACGCCGAACTCCTCGTGCACCACGAGGTCGCCCTGCTTCATATCCTCAAAGAAGGACGCGTCAAAGCTGCGGCGGCGTTTGCGGAACGGGGACGTGCGCTTGTGCCGCCCGAAGATCTCGTGATCGGTCAAGACGGCGAGCTGCCCGTACGGCCACCCGAACCCATTGTGCAACGGTGCCACGCCGAACCGTACCGGCCCGCCCAATCCACCGCGATCCTCGAGCATTTCGGTGAGACGATCCACCTGCCGCTCGTTGTCGCACATCACGTACGGCTGGATTCGATGATCCGCTTGCGCACGGAGATAACCAGCGACACGGTCGAGGTCGCCGAGGAACGCTTCATGCGTCACCCCGCCGAGATTGATCGCGCCCTCGGTGGGTGCAGCCAGGCCACGGTGCACGATCTTCGAACGCAGCGACAGGCCGTCGAAGATGGCGTGGGGACGGTGATACAGCGTATCCGGCTCGGGTGTCTTGCGGTCGAGTTCCAGCTCTTTCCGTTTGGCGTACTGGTACTCGATCTCCTCCCAGTGCTGATCCAGCGCGGCACGGAGGGCGTCTTCGTCGTCAACCATCACCACCGTATTGCGCGGCACCAGCTGCCAGATCCCGGCGCGGCCTTTTTTCGCGCCACGTTCCCCGGCGTAGAACCGCAACTGATCCACCTTGTCCAGCGACCGTTGCGTCGCGGCGTCGAACTCCCGGATTTCGGTGATTTCGTCGCCCCACAGCTCGAGACGAATCGGCGCTTCGGCGGACGGCGGGAACACATCCACCACCGAGCCACGCACCGCGAACGCGCCCGGATCCTCGACCCGCACCTCCCGGCGCATCCCGGCTTCGGTCAGAATCAGTGTCAACGCTTCCCGGTCGATTTCGTCGCCAACGTTCAACTCAACGATCCGGCTCTGGTGCGTGTCCAGCGGCGTCTGGCGCTCCACGAGGGACGGCGGCACCACAATCAGCGCGTCGAAATCACGCGCGATCATCCGTTCGAACGCCGCCGCGCGTTCGTCGAACCGGTGATGCTGTTGCATCGGGTCGTACGGAATCGCGAAGTCGGGCGGCAGCAGCAGCGCGCGGTCCTCCCCGAGCAGGGTGCGCAGGTCGTCACGCGCTCGTTCGGCGGCACGCATCTCCGGCGAGATAACCATCACCGGGCGTTTCAGGGCGTGCACCACGGACGCCGCGACCAGCATCGGCATCGATCCCGGCGCGCGGGCGAATTCGACGGAGGACGGTGTTTCGGCGGTCAGTTGTCGGTGCAGATCCAGCAGGGGGCGAGCACTGAAAGCCTGCTCAAGCAGGCTGGTGAGGGTGTTCGCGCGTGTCGGCAGTGCGTTTGAGGTCATTGTTTTCACAACTCCACAGCCCGGTTGCTGGGGGCGGAACGCACGTGGTCCTCGACCATTCGGGCGGATTCCGCACAATCAGCGGTTGCTTGAACCAGGGGGTCTGGAAGTACGTTCCGTGACCGGGCGCGGGGAGTGTACGAGTGTAAGCTGTCAAATCGGAAACCTGAGGAGAGCCCATCGCCGGTCCCGGAGCCGGAATCAGCCCGGTGAATGAACCTGGGGTTACGGTATGGGTAATCGATCGTACGACCTGACGATGTATGCCCCGACGAGCTGGCTCGTCGGGATTATCCACCCCTGGTGTGCGTCCAGGTCGAGTCATGCCCACGACATTCATGTCGTGGCTACTCCGCCGGTTCAATTCCCGGGATGTTTTCATGCCCACGACATTTATGTCGTGGCTACTCCGAGGGTGGCAACTACGGGGTGTTTTCATGCCCACGACATTTATGTCGTGGCTACTCCGAGGGTGGCAACTACGGGGTGTTTTCATGCCCACGACATTTATGTCGTGGCTACTCCGAGGGTGGCAACTACGGGGTGTTTTCATGCCCACGACATTTATGTCGTGGCTACTCCGAGGGTGGCAACTACGGGGTGTTTTCATGCCCACGACATTTATGTCGTGGCTACTCCGAGGGTGGCAA
>JAHLLB010000014.1 GCA_020444425.1 bacterium
ATGGTACAATTACTCAGCTCTCACGTCAAGAGCTAATTAGGGATAGGTCCTTAGTTCATCATCATCACCAGAATGTGTGAATATAATACCTCCCCATTCTGTTATGCCCCCGCCATAATATGGAAGAAATCTAATACTATCATATTCTGTGCCTTCACACTCTAATCTTTGATCTTCTCCAATAGTAAAAGAATAAGGACCACAAAATCTAAACTCTGTCCCTGCTTCAATTCTCAACCATCTCCCCTCATAAACAGAAAGATCGTCAACAACATGATAAATAGCTTTTGGTAGATTGCCAAATATAGGTCCTGATAGTTCATACGCTGGATTAAACTGTAATGTCACATCCGAAAGCGTAAAATGGTCTAAAAAAACTTGATCGAAAAGATGTTCTTCAAAATATCCACTATGCAAGTAGAGAACGTCGTATATGCCAATGGCCAACTCTATTTCGTAGAATCCTGACATATCAGAGTGGACGGAATCTGTTTCTGCTGTCGGTGAGGCGGCTTCAAACAGTATTGTTGTATCATCATGATCTTGTTCGCCGGCCAAGTAACAATAACCATTCACTAGCACAGCATTAGCTGCCGTAACCATCCAGAAAAGCGTAATCAGAAAGATAGTTATCGAACGCATTTTTCTTCATCCCGTAGGTTGATCCGGTAGCCTCTGACAGATACCTGTCTGCACGGACGTACGCTCTGAATATAGCAATGCAAAGTGACCACTTGGCTACTGGAATCCAGCAAAAAAGCCACCGGAATCGGTGGCCTATTACAATCTCGAGGGGACACTTGGCGGAGCAAGTGTCCCCGATTTGCGTCGGTGAAGTGAAAGGCGGCAGGAGTGATCAATCCAACCGCTTATCCAACTCCTCCAGCAACTGCCTTGCAGCGTGGGGGATGACAGTCCCGGGGCCGAAGATTGCGGCTGCGCCGTGTTCGTAGAGGAACTGGTAGTCCTGTGGCGGAATGACGCCGCCGCAGATGACCATGATGTCCTCACGGTCGAGCTTCTTCAGTTCTTCGACCAGTTGCGGCAGCAGCGTTTTGTGCCCGGCGGCGAGTGAACTCATGCCGACGATATGAACGTCATTTTCCACCGCCTGACGCGCGGTTTCTTCCGGCGTCTGGAACAACGGGCCGACGTCGACATCAAACCCGAGGTCGGCGAACGCAGTCGCGACAACTTTCGCGCCACGGTCGTGCCCGTCCTGACCCATCTTCGCGACGAGAATCCTCGGGCGGCGCCCCTCCTTCTGCTCAAAATCTTCAGTCAGCTTGCGCACGTCCGCGATGGTCGTCGCCTGCTGCCCCTCGTTGTACTCCGATGAATACACGCCGCTGATGGTTCTCACCTCCGCCTTGTGACGCCCGAACACCTTCTCCAGCGCGTCGGAAATCTCGCCCAATGTCGCGCGCAGCTTCGCCGCATCCACCGCCAGCGCAAGCAGGTTGCCGCTGCCGTTCTTCGCGGCGTCGGTCAGCTTGTCCAGTGCCTGCATCACCGCGACGTTGTCACGGTCACGCTTCAACTGCTCGAGCCGCGCGATCTGCTGGCGTCGCACCTCGGTGTTGTCAACGTCTAGGATCTCGATCGGATCTTCCTTGTCCAAGCGGTACTTGTTGACGCCGACGATGGTTTCGCGGCCGGAGTCAATGCGTGCCTGACGCCGAGCCGAGGCTTCCTCGATGCGCAGCTTCGGCAACCCTTCCGAGATCGCCTTGGTCATGCCGCCGAGTTCCTCGACTTCCTCGATATGCGCCCACGCCTTGTGCATCAGCTGATGTGTCAACGACTCCACATAATACGACCCGCCCCACGGATCGACGACGCTGCAAATGCCTGTCTCATCCTGCAGATACAACTGAGTGTTGCGGGCGATACGGGCGGATGCGTCCGTGGGCAATGCGAGAGCTTCGTCGAGGGCGTTGGTGTGCAACGACTGGGTGTGGCCCATCGCGGCAGCGTGCGCCTCGAGCGCGGTGCGGACGACGTTGTTGTACGGGTCCTGCTCGCTCAACGACCAGCCGGAGGTCTGGCTGTGGGTTCGTAGCGCCATCGACTTCGGGTTCTGCGGGTCAAACTGCTTGATCAACTTGGCCCAGAGGACACGCGCGGCGCGCATCTTCGCCACTTCCATGAAATAGTTCATCCCGACTGCCCAGAAGAAGGACAGCCGTGGTGCGAACTTGTCGATGCTGAGGCCGGCGTTGATGCCGGTGCGGACGTATTCGAGCCCGTCCGCCAGGGTGTACGCCAGCTCGAGATCCGCCGTCGCGCCCGCCTCCTGCATGTGATAGCCGGAGATCGAGATGCTGTTGAAGCGCGGCATCTGCTCGCTGGTAAATTTGAAGATATCGGCAATGATCCGCATACTCGCCTCGGGCGGGTAGATGTACGTATTGCGGACCATGTACTCCTTGAGGATATCGTTCTGGATGGTGCCGGTGAGCTGGTCGAGGGACGCGCCCTGTTCCAACGCGGTGACGATGTAAAACGCCATCACCGGCAACACCGCGCCGTTCATCGTCATCGAGACCGACATTTCCTTCAGCGGAATCTTGTCGAACAGGATCTCCATGTCGGCGATGCTGTCGATCGCGACCCCGGCCTTCCCGACATCGCCGACCACGCGCGGGTGATCGGAGTCGTAGCCGCGGTGTGTCGCAAGATCAAAGGCGACACTCAAGCCCTTCTGACCGGCGGCGAGATTGCGGCGGTAAAACGCGTTCGACTCTTCTGCGGTGGAGAAACCGGCGTACTGGCGGACGGTCCACGGTCGCATCACGTACATCGTCGCGTACGGACCCCGCAGAAACGGCGGCAGGCCGGCGAGAAAATCGAGATGCTCCATGCCGTCGATATCGTCCGGGGTGTACAGCGACCGGACGTTGATCTGTTCGTTGGTCGCCCAGTGCAACGAGGACGGGTCGGAGGTTTTCGCCTCCGCCATCGCGGCGTTTTCCCACTGGTCGTAGGTGCGCGGAGAGGTATCGCCGTGCAAACTCACTTTGCTGAAATCAGGAAGCGTGCTCATGACTGAACCCCCAGTCGCGTAGCGAGCGCGTTGAGCGTGGCGTAAATGTCCGACTTGATGTGGATGAACTCGTCCACACCGGCGGACTTGTACTCGTCCAACCTGTCCTTCGGATAACCGGCAACGTGGACGGTGACCTTCGCGTCGTTCGTGAACGCTGCGCCGATCTCCGGAACCGCAGTTTCGTACGTTTCATCCAACCCGACAACCACCACCACCGGCGCGCCGGTTTCTTTCGCGGCGGCTATCGCAGCTGCGGCATCCTGGTACCAGTCTTCCGACTGGACACGGAAGCCGCCGACTTCGTAGAACGATCGGATGAAGTCGAGACGCGGCATGTATTCCGCGAACGGGCCGACATTTGCGAGGAATACCGCCGGTTTGGTATCCGACTGCCAGTCAGCTACACTGCGCCGCAACGCCTCAAATGGTTCCGCGGCGCGAATTTTCTTCAACGTGTGCACTTCCTCGCAGTCGCAATGCGCAGTCCGCAAGCTGCTGGTGAATTCGCCGATGGTTGCGCCGTTGGCAGCGGCTTCGACGATTGCGTCAAACTTGAAATCGGTGTCGCTGTTTACGATCACCTGCAGCTTCTCCATCACCTTCATCTCCTGCTGATGCGAGGATGATGTGCGAAGTTTCTGCATCGTTTCCGCGCGCTGGGCATGGATTGCCTTCAAATTCACTTCGGTCGGGTCGGCGAGCTTCTCGCTTGAGTTCGGATAGCGGTTGACACCCACGAGCACGTCTTTGCGTGTGCCCAGATCGGCTGTGCGCTTCTTATTCAGGTCTTCGATTTCACGTTGCAGCTTGCCCTGCTTGATCACGGCCAGCACGCCGCCATCTTCTTCCAACTGCTGGAATTTCTTCCACGCTGCTTCGGCGAGTTCGTTGGTCAACGCTTCGATGTAATACGAACCACCGGCCGGATCGATCACCGCGGCGGCGTGCGTCTCTTCCTTGAGGATCAGTTGTGTGTTGCGGGCAATGCGGCGCGCCAGATCGCTGGGAACCTGCGTCAAGGCGGCATCGAATGGTGCCACGTGTAAGCTGTCACACCCGCCAAGCACCGCCGCGAACGCTTCCGTCGTGCCACGCAGCATGTTGGTGTAAGGGTCGAGCGTGGTCAGGCGATGAGTCGAGGTGCGAGCATGAATGTGTACCGAACGCGCAGCGGTTTCGCTGCCACCCGCCGCTTCGACGATTCGTGACCACATGATCCGCGCCGCGCGCAGCTTCGCGATCTCCATGAAGAAATCGTTGCCGGTTGTGAAGCCGAACAACACCCGTCCAGCGGATACCTCGACCGGAATGTTACGGGTTTCCATCTGATACAACGCTTCGACCGCCGTCGACATCGCTGCCGCGAGTTCGGTGGCGGCGTCCGCTCCAGCGTCACGGTACGGATGCCCGTAAATACTGATCGTCTTCAGGCCGGGCGTGTTCTCAACCGCCCACTGGGTGAGGATGCTCAGCTCGCCATAGGCCCACTTGATCGGGATCGGGATGCTGCCATACTCGAGCAGCCCGGCGAGCGGGTCCATGCCCGCGCTGCCGTGCCACTTTCCGATGTCATTGCCGCGTGACTTCATCAACGCGACCACCAGCGCCGCCATCGGCAACGCGGCGATCCCGGCTTCCACGTGCAGCACCGTCTGCTCCAGGTCAATCCCGGACAATGCCCGGGACAGCCCCTTGACCGACGCGATCGACGTACCACCCTTGCCGACCTGGCCAACTTCGGCGTGGTCCGGATCGAGCCCGTTCTGTGTGGCGACGTCCAGGATCAGGTTGATCGCATTCTGACCCCGTTGCAGATCGTGACGCAATGCGACGTTCAGATCCTCGACGGTGGGGAAGGGGAGTGCTTGCGCGATCTGCCAGCCCCCGTCCCGGTGGCCGATGCTACGCGTGCCACGCCGGAAAGGCTTGTCGCCCGGCATGGTGTCGAGACCGGATATATCCTGCAAATCCTGACGAGTGTACATCCCCCGCAGAGTGATTCCCTCGGGGGTGGGGGTGAGCATTTTCTTTTCAAACGGAATACCCCGCAGCAGACGGACAACCTCTTCGCGCCAAGCATCCAGACCGGGCACGGAGAAGTCCTCCAGCAATGGGGCTTCCTTCGTTGGCTGAGCCATCGTGACTACTCCCGCTTTCATGCGCTCATGGTCTGCACAAGCAGACGCGCGAAGGAAGCTGTCCCCCGCGCGATTCTTGTGTCAACAGGTTTCAGCAAATATAGCCCGGTAGAAACGAGCCCGGAGGTCACTCGGAGATGGGATTCGGAACTGCGAGGGAAAGGGTAAGCACCAGAGCAAACAAGGCGGTACGCAATCGTACCGCCTCACTCGCACATGCTCAGGCTGATGGCCATCAGGCGTCGTCCAACACCGTGGCCACGCATTTAACATAATAGGTCAAACTCCGCTTTGCACGGTTTTGAGCAAAATCTCAGGATATTGGCTCCTGGCTCCGGAGCAATGAGCATTCTCAAGGCCCCGTAACTCGATCACCGCCGGTGCTCAATTCAATGATGGCCCGGAGTTCTCCGTACCTTCACCAGCAATCTGTTTCAGTTCTTCGAACTTGTCGTAGTCTCGTACCGCAAGCCTCGGTTTGGATGCCATTTTCGGACGATGGGGCAGGTGGATTTCGAACGTTGTCCCTTTGCCGACAACGCTGCTGACTTGAATTTCGCCGCCGTGCTCCTCGATGACGGACTTCGCAATCGAAAGCCCCAAACCCGTTCCGTTCTTCTTGCCATGCGTGGAAAATGGCTCGAAAATTGTCTCCAACCGGCCCGGCGAGATCCCGACTCCGGTGTCCCTGACGATCAATTCCCAATCATTCTCTCTCTGACGCGACATGATTTCCAGCGTTCCGCCGCCCGGCATCGCTTCCCGTGCATTTGTGATCAAGTTGTGGAAAACGCGGGTGAGGCGGTCACGGTCCATCAGGATCGTCCAGTCAGCGTCACCCTCGAAACTGAGGTGCATCTCGACACCGTTGCGGTCCATTTCCAATTCGAACGATTCGCAGATCTCAGCGACATAGTCGTTCACACGGGTCTTCACCGGATTCAACCGCACCTGGCCACGGGCGAAATCGAGCACTTCCTGCGTCATCCCGACCATACGATTCAACTGCTGCGAAATGTGTTCAATGTGAGAGCGCTGCTCGTCGGATCCGGCGGTGAAGCTGAGCAGGTCGACATACCCCTGAATCACCGTCAACGGCGACTTCAGGTCGTGTACAATCGACGCCGCCAGGTTGCCAACCGCAATCAATGAATTGTTGCGCATCATCGCTTCGGCCGTACGGGTGCGTTCGAGGGCGATTGCGGCATGCCCGCCGAAAGTCGCCAGCAGCTGTTCGTCATCATGCGTGAACGCTGCCTCGTTATCCTTGTTCAGCAACTGCAGCACACCAAGCACTTCGCCGGTCGGGTTCATGATCGGCATCGTCAACACACTGCGCGAGCGATAGCCGGTTTCCTGGTCGACTTCCGGGTTGAACCGTGGATCCTTGTACGCGTCCTCGATGTTGATCGGTACACCACGTTGGGCGACTGTACCGGCAATGCCCTTTCCCAGCGGCATGTTGATGCGGAGGCAATGGCCCTTCTCGTTCATGTAACTGTACAGCTCGTCATTCTCCTGATCGATCAGGTAGATCGTTCCGCATTCGGCACTGGTCAGCACTCGCGACGCCTGCAGAATTACTTCAAGCAGACGGTCGAGATTCAATGCGGTATTTAGCGCTTCGCTGGTTGTCGCGACCGCTTCCAGCCGTTCAATTTTACGTTCCGATTCCTCACGCGCCTTGCGCATTTCCGCGATCTGCTTCTCGTCATACTCCGCCTGCTGCTGCAACACCATCCGGGTCAAATTGAGCACAAAGGAGGGTTCCGCTTCCGCGAGGGAACCGAATCGGTTCGCCGGGATCCACACGCCCGAAGTATCCTCGAGCACACGGACCGTCATCTTGCGCGTTCCGTCCAGCACAGAGTACTCCCCGAAATATTGGCCGGCGACACGCGTCGTAATCTGGCGCGGGTCACGCTCCGGGTAGGTGTGTTCCACTTCAACCTTACCCTTGTCGATGAAGTACATGCCGGCACGGTCAAGAGCGTCGAGCTCAAGTGTTGTGCCGACTGCGAAAGCAAAGTCCGCCTTGACACGGTAAAATGCCTTCCGACCACGAGCGGACAATGTCTCCAGCAGGGGGTTGGGTCGTTTCTCCACGGCAGACCTCTTGGCAATGGTTCGGCGGAGATGATCGTAACTGGGACGAGTGATCAAGGGGAGAAGTGTACCATTAGACGGCGGCGCGGGAGACAAAGGCGCTGGACGCACCTCCGGTTCGCTGGACGCCGGGGATACCAGACGCATCGTCTCGAAGCCGGGGACTTCGAGGTGCAACGTCGTTTCGCTCCGCTGATTTCGGAACGAGCTGGAACCATCACCCTGAGAACCGTCCCGGAACTCCGGGCTGTTGTCACGGAAATCTTCACCAGCGGATGAATCTCGATCTCTCATTCGTAAACCCCTTGTACCCCTCCTGACTCGGCGACAATCATTCTTGTGAGGAATTACGAACTACTTCGGCTTCCCCGTGTGTTCCAGAGCACGTTGCAAACATTCAGGACAGAGACAGGCTCCATCCCCGATCATCTCTCCCGCCAGATACGGGAGCTCCATACACCAACAGCGGTCCTCGCCAGCAGCTATGCCACAGGTGAAAACCGCACCACATTCGGGGCAACGCGTGTTGCCGTCTGGACTTTCAGGAACCCTTGCATGGTTCATGGCTTAGCATTCTTATATATCTTATATCCTAGTGTCAGATATACGCTCTTGAAATCCCAAATACGTCTATGTTCTCTCGGAGCTTGTAGAATCAATTACATAAATATAATTATTGAGCGCCGGTTAAGCCGCTGAGCGCGGAGAGACGGTTTGGCTCACCAAACCCTGTCAATCAGTCTTCAATGAATTCTTGATTGGTTGGAGACGGCGAGGGTGAGTGCTTACCTTGTCGGATCTGTAAGGTAGAAACACCAACCAGAGAGGAAGTCACGATGAACGGCAAGCATGTGTGGGTGCTTTTGCTGGCTCTGATCTTGACAGTGGGCGTGGCCGGAATGGCCGCAGCGACTCCGCTGCTTGAGGTGGACGTGCCGGACAAGGCAACGTGGATCGAATTGCAAACAGGCGGGTTTGACATCATCGGTGGTCCCGAGGGATCCACGAATGACATCAGCCCGTTGTACATCATGGGTTGGCCGGAAGACATGGACCGGCTGAGCGACTATACCTATCGCATTTTTGTGGAGGATATGGAAGCGCGCAATCGTGCGAATCTGGACAATCAGATCGACGACATGGGTGGGTACATGACGTACAGCGAGGTGTATGCCTGGCTGGACGACTTCTGCACAGACAACCCGAGCCTGGTGTACGGCCCGATCACCATCGGCTATTCGTACGAAGGCCGTCCGATCAAGGTCTTCAAGATTTCGGACAATCCGACGGTTGATGAAGATGAGACGGAAGTGTTCATCAATGCGTTGATCCATGCGCGCGAAGTTGTCACTCCGCTGACCGTGGTCACCTACTCCGAATACCTGATTGACAACTACGGTACCAACAACCGTGTCACCGATCTCGTTGACAATCGCGAAATCTGGCTGTTGCCGATGTACAACGTGGACGGGTATGTTCGCAACGAACAGACCGATCCGAACGGTGGCGGCATGCATCGCAAGAACATGAGCCCGCCGGATGGCGTTGACCTCAACCGTAACTACTCGTACATGTGGGGATACGACAACAGCGGTTCGTCCCCCAACCAGTACAGCGAAACCTACCGTGGCCCGTCCCCGGCCAGTGAGCCGGAAACGCAGGTTGTCATGGACTTCACCAACGCCCGCGAATTTGCGGCGGTGCTGAACTACCATACGTACAGCAACCTGATCATCCTGCCATGGGGCTACACCTACGAACGTCCGCCGAACTACGACATTTACCTGGCGTACGGCGAGTACATGAACCAGACACTCGGCTGGGAAGTCGGCGGTCCGGAAATCATTTACCCGACTAACGGTGGCGCGGAAGACTGGCAGGAAGCTGGCGACCCGAATGAACCGACCAGCGCGGACTACCACATGTGGTCGTTCACGTTTGAGATCGGCAGCTGGAGTCAGGGCGGCTTCTGGCCGACCTACAACACCGGCGTGCAGCTCGCGAACGGTCAGATTGAACCGCTGATGAAGTTCGTCGAAGTCGCGGAAAACCCGTACGTGCTCGGGGATCCTGTAGCGCCTGAGATGACGATTCCGGAAGAGGTCGGACCGATGTTCACGGCCACGTGGACCCATGACGACCCGAACGGTAACGATGCTCTGTACTACGACTTCGCGCAGCTGAGCGACCCGATGACCACGGATGGTGCGGAACTGGCAAACTCGGTCGTGTTCGAACGCGACGGGTTCCTGCGGTCCACGATTCGTGAGTACGCCGGCAACTATTCCTACTATTCCGAAAATGGGAATAACATCAACCACAACCTGACCGCCCAGTTCTCGATTCCGGTCGAAGCGAACACCACGCTGACCTTCCAGGCCTGGTACGAAATCGAGAACAACTGGGACTATGCGTATGTCATGGTCTCGACCGATGGCGAGAATTTCGAAACCATCCCGGGTAACATCACCACCGATTACAACCCGAATGGTACGAACATGGGCAACGGGATCACCGGCGACTCGAACGGTTGGGTCGAAGGTATCTTCCCGCTCAGTGACTACGCCGGCCAGGATGTCTGGATTCAGCTTGCGTACATCACCGACGGTGGCGTGATCGACGAAGGTATCTACTTCGACGAAATCACCCCGGTGAACGGTTTCGAGTCGATGACCGTGCTCGCGACTGATCTGCCGAACCCGGAATTTGATCTGGACTTCAGCCCGGTGACCGAACCGTTCACGGCCTACTTCACCGCGAACGCCACCGACGCGCAGGATCAAACCAGCCGTTGGGCGAACGCGGACGAAGTATTGATCACTCCGGACGGCGTCGACATGGTTCTGAACCTGACCGGCATCAACACGCATGTCGGCTACAACGGTGGCTACATCACGTATTCGGCGAGCCTGAACACGTATGTCGGCACCCCGTTCCCGAACTACAACTACTGGACCATGGCTCAACTGCCGAACGGCAACATGTACGGGCCGGTCTCGACGTACAACATCAACATCCCGGCGAACGCTGATATCGACGTTCCGATGCTCGCGGTTTCGGTACCCGGTATGGCTCCAAATGGCA
Organism: bacterium; assembly: GCA_020444425.1. Classification (GTDB taxonomy): domain Bacteria; phylum Electryoneota; class Electryoneia; order Electryoneales; family Electryoneaceae; genus BMS3BBIN04. Next base: position 10,378 of record JAHLLB010000014.1, read on the forward strand.
GCTACACACTGTTTGGACACGTGGGTGACTATCCGAACATCGACGTTTCGGACAGCTTCGCCTTCACCAAGGGCGTGAACGCGACTGACGATAACCAGAACGAGATCGCTGACTGGGGAGAAACCGGATGGCCGGAATCGTTGACGGCAGATGAATTGTCTGTCGAGCTGCCGACTGAGTTCGACGTGATGACCGCGTATCCGAACCCGTTCAACCCGACCGTGACCGTACCGTTCGCCCTTCCGGCAGCGGGTGAGGTCACCATCGCGGTGTACAACACGCTCGGTCAGACGGTGTACGAACAGGCGAACGTGTTCAACGCCGGTACGCATCAGGTTACCGTGGATGGCAGCGCACTTGCCAGCGGCGTGTACCTGCTGCGCGTCAACTACAACGGCCTCGCCGACATGCAGAAGATCGTGTTGATGAAGTAACAGGCAGTCTCGAGTTTTGAGGTTTGAGTGAATACAGCGGGGAACCATTCGCAAAGAATGTGTCCCCGCTTCTTTCGTCTAGATCAATACGGAGATACATTATACTAACTCAAATCTGAATCCAAACCAGTTCAATTGAACACAAACGCAGGACAGCTGTATGGCATGAACGGGGGAATGGCTATGCGAGTGTACCTGGTTGTCGCGATTCTGTGGTTGGTTGCCTCATTCGGACGGGCTGATTGGATTGCTGAGCATCATGGTCCCAATAATCCAGCCTTCATCGCTACCGATTCAAGCGGGGCTCGGATCCTGCTAAGCCTTCACGAATACGGGGGGATCTGGTTGACGAATGATGGTGGAGTGAGTTGGGAGCAAATCAACGACCGCATCTGCGAGTCGCCCATGTTGCGCCCAGCCTACGAATGCCATATTCGCGCTGTTGGCCCTGCAGCCGACACTCTGATCATTAATGTTTACCCGACCTACCCCGACTCCAACACATCGCGAGAATACCACAGCCTCGACGCTGGACAGACCTGGGACACTTTTTCCTTCGTGATCAACCACTTCTGGCCGGATTCGCTGGATAACTTGACGTTCAATGGTGACCCAACAGTGGTACTGCCTGACAGAATCTACTACTCACGACAGTCCGGTTTCGGTATCAGCCACGATCATGGTATGAATTGGACTGTTATCCCTCATGTTGATGTGGAAAGTGGAATCCAGGGTGTCCGATTTGACCTGTTTCATCCGGACACTGTGTACGCCTATGGATACTGGGGACCGCAAAATGGTACCTGGGGGCCGCCCGTTGGAGGGGTCATCGCCACGCATGATGGCGGGTACACCTGGCAGCGCCTGACCCACATGGAAGATTTGACCGCGGCAGATGACGGGTTTGTTACCGATCTAGGTCACGGTGCCGGTACAAACCTGCATGCTGTTGTGTCCTGGCTTCCCACGTATGATCACCCTCCGTTTCTCTTCTCACCGGATGAAGGTTCTACCTGGGAATGGATCGAACCCGACGGATTGCCGCCACAGTACAGACCTGATTCTATTCTTCCGATTCCTGAAATTCCAGGACGTATTCTCGTGGGTTCCTTTTCTAATCAGGGGATCTGGGAATCCGATGACGGAGGGCATAACTGGCATCGGCTCTACCGCGGACTTCCGGAACTACCAGTTGAATGCGAGTCTTTCTACCGAAATCCATACAGCGGAAACCTGTACATCTGCCTTTCGCATATGGGGGTCTACTGGTCAACGGATTTCGGGAACTCGTGGCAACCTCTCCCAGCACCACCTGTGGGTGCACAGAGTGACTGGTACTATGATGGGTTCGTCGTTGATGAACAAAGCGTGTTCCACAAGACGCACTACCCTCCAATCTTCTTCACTGATGGAGATGCAACCTCTTTTCAGGAACTGCAGCTACCGCCCATCGATCCGGAATATGGCAGCAATTTCTTCTACCCATTGCAGTTCAATCACAATGAAATGCTGATGGTCCGAACACGGAGTAATCTATGGGAGGAATCCAGTGAAACGGCTATCCTCAGCTCGGAAAATCAAGGAATAAGTTGGGTGGAACACGCGTGTCTGACGACTCTCTACAACGTGATTCCCGTTCCATCCGTCATGGGGACAGCACTTGTAGGTACGACGGATTTTTCCAGCGTTCATGTCTCATTCGACGGTGGCAACTCATGGTTTTATCATGATTGTCCATTCAATATCCGGGGATTCATCGAACAGGTTGACGGTGAGTTGTATGCGATTACTCCTCCATACTCACAGGATATCATTCGCAGCAGAGATTTGGGAGAAAGTTGGCAGGAGTTGAACTTTCCTGATCCAGACCTGATTAAAAACGGTCTGTTAACAAAGCCGCTTCGCCTGACGGACACACTGTTATTCGCTACCCAGAGTGAAACATGGGCGTATCTCCCCACCGAAGTCTGGCAACGACGTGGAGATACCTGGGACCAACACATTGAAGGATTGGATGATGTTTCATGGGCGTATGTTCGGACAGAATCCGATTCCTTTCTGCTAGCCGGATGCAATCAGTCACGTGAGTTCAGTGTCTCGCGTGACCACGGTTGGACTTGGGAGCACGAGAGTGTCGAACTGCCAGGTGATTATCAGGGAGAAGTCGTCTTGGATCTGGTGTACGATCAGTGGCGTGACCGGATATGGGTCGATACCGCGATGGGAGTAATGTATCTGGACAATCCCACATCGGCTGTAGATCCAAAGGATTGGCACTGGCAGGCCGCTTGCACGAGTACACTGCAAGTATATCCTAATCCGTTCAACAATGATGCGGCAGTACGCGTTTCACTCGATCGGCCCGGCGCAGTCCGGCTTTCCGTCTATGATCTGTTGGGGCGGGAAGTTGCACAACTCTATAACGGTCGCCTGTCTTCCGGTGATCACCATTTCAGCTTCAACGGTGATGAACTGCCGTCCGGAACCTACTATCTACAGCTCGAGAATGGTCAGGATACGATCTACCGGAAATTGACTTTGGTGAAGTGACCTGACAATCTTCACGGTCACAATACCCCGGCTAGTCGTCGAGCCGGAGGCTGAGTAGAACCCAGTCGCCCTTGCGTACCTGTTCCAGATCCGCCACATATTCCAAATGCAACTTCTCGCCGAATGCGTCCGTGGTTTCCACATACGCTTCAACGATGTACCGTTGCGACTCGCCGTCCCGACTGATCAGAACCTTGTCATTCCAGCGCATGGACGGAAACACCGCGCTGTCCGGGTCGATCAGCTGGTCGAGTACGAACTGCTGCGATTGCTCGTACGCCTGCTTCGAATTGTCGCGTTCGTTCCAGGGACCGGACTCGCCGGTGGCGCAGGACAGCAGCAGGAAGGGCAGGAGAATGACAAGCAGCTTTCGCATCAGATCCTCCAAGTGACTGGTTGTTTCATCATACATACAGTAGCCGCGTGGAGCAAGCAAAGGTAGCGAACTCGCCAAAGAGATGAACTCCACGGGAACCCCGGCCATCAGTACGCTGCGGCCCGGCTGGCCGACGGGTTCACCTGTCACACCGGCACACCCCCGAGCTATTGCGCCCTGCTTTACAAGCACCCATCTTCCGCCGGGTATTGTACCGCTCAACCTGCTGGCTGGGACCGATATCAAGACGGAGATCGCATTATGCCTGCGGAACTCGACTTCCTCGATCATCCCTTGCAAACTCACGAACAGGTCATCGAACGCGCGAAGGAAATCGGACGCCATCGCGGCCTGTCGCGCGTGGTTGTCGCCGCTGCCGAAGAGGACGATGTCCTCGCCGCGATGTACGCGTGCAAGCAGTCCGGTATTTCCGATGCGACCCTCGTCGGCAACCCGGACAACATTCGCGCCGCACTCACGACCGCGGACGTTCCCGCCGACACGTTCGAAATCATCGCAACCGAATCCGACGAGGAATCCGCGCTGAAAGCCGCGACCATGGCCGGTTCGGGCGAGGCGGACGTGGTGATGAAGGGCTACCTGAAAACCTCCACGCTGCTGAAAACGCTGCTGAAGCATGAACACGGTCTGCGTGACCAGGAGCTGGTCAGCCACAGCGCGCTGCTGTATGTACCGAAGTACGGCAAGCTGATCAACATCACGGACGGTGGCACGATTCCGGTGCCGACCCTGGAACAGAAACTGGTGGTCATCCAGAACGCTGCACAGGTGCTGCGTAGCGTGGGTGTGGCCAAGCCGCGAGTGGCCGTGCTGGGTGCGGGTGAAACGGTCAGTGACGTGTACCCGGAATCCGGGGACGCACGGGACCTGGTCGAGATTGCGCAGGAGAACTGGTCCAACGATCTCGAGATCTCCGGACCGATGCCGCTGGATCTGGCGATGCGGCGTGCAGAACACCTCGGCGCGCGGATAGACGATCCGGTCGCCGGTGACGCCGACATCCTGCTCGTGCATACGCTCGAACAAGGAAACGTGATCGCCAAGACTCTGATCCAGTTCGGTGGCGCGATCTTCATGGGCGTTATCGCCGGCGCGAAGGTACCGATCAGCCTGGTCTCACGCAGTGACACGATGATGAACAAAATGGCGTCCATCGCGCTGGCCGTCTGCCTCGCGGATTACCAACGGCGCGGCTTCCCCGCGCTACCATCCGTGGAGCTGGAAACCGGGGAGGAACGGGCATGACCAGCGATCGCCTGCGGAACACGCTTTCCGCACTGCTGAACCGCCGGGAATCCGGTTCCCGGCCAAAACGACTCGCCATAGCCGCCACGCTCGACACGCCGGTCGGTGAGCTCAAATCGCTTGTTGATCTGCTGCGGGAAACTGAACGCTACGAGCTGCATATCGTCGGACCGGACGAGACCATCAACGCTCTGGATCAACACGCCACCTTGCACCCGGCGTACCTGCCCGACGAAATCGACCGTGCCCTCGGCAACCTGCTGACCAGCGGCGGAGTCGACCTCGGCCTGCTGCTTGCCGATCCACGCCGGCCGGAACCGTCCGCTGTCGCACGCATGACCCCCGCGTTCGGCAACCGCACCCTGACCGGTATCAGCCTGCTGCACACCGAAAAGCTCGACCGCATCACTCTGCTCGCAGATACCCTGGTCGCAGATCGTCCCGATGAGGACGGACTGACCGCCGTTACCGAGCAAGCGATCAAGACCGCCCGCAAACTGGGCATTGAGACGCCACGTGTGGCCCTGCTGGCCGCTGTCGAAGTCGCCAACCCCGGCCTCCCGGCGACGATGCTCGAACAGGCTGTCGCACAGCGGTTCGCCGAACGTGACGATTGCCACGTGCACGGTCCGCTTTCGATGGACCTCGCGGTCAGCAAGTCTGCAGTGGAGAAGAAGAAGGCCACCGGTGAAGTGCCCGGCAAGGCGGATGTGCTGGTCGGACCGACGTTGACCGTATCCCGTGGAGTGCTGCACGCGTTCCAGCATGGCTGCGGTGAAAGCGCGGTTACGGTATTGACCGGAGGACAGCTTCCGGTCGCAGTTGCGCAACGCGGGCTGCCGATAGCTACCCAGCTGCTGGCCGTTCAGTTCGCCGAGCTGCTGGTGTAAAAAGAACGCAACCCGACAATTCACAAACCGCCCCGCCTCGAAGCTGGGCGGTTTTCTCGTGCAACCTGTCCCGAAACACCCCACATTTCGGAGAGCACGGAGGTACTCCGGGGACAGATTTTCCGGTTTAAAACCAGACTTAGACAGAGGCTCCAGCGTTTTCTTAAAATAATTCTAATCAACTATTGCATATCATAATTTCGCTTGCTATACTTCAGGTGTCACAGGGTTCATCCGGGGGGATATTCGTTACCAATAGCATGGAGGACTGGATGAATCAAACCATGAGCAAAAGCGGAACGAAGCAACAGTTGAAGCTGCCCGATATCATCGTTGAAGCGGCGATGGTGAATCCGGAAGGCAAGGCGTCACGCATTGGCAGCAAGGTGCCGAACGACTTGTTGAACCGGGAATGGGTGCAGCTGCGCAACATGACCGACCGTCCGTTGCTGCTGAACGGTCTCGAATTGCGCCACATGTCCTACCATGATTCACCGGACGGAAAACTGGTGAAGGTGCTGACGCTGCAAGGGCAGTTGGCGGCGCACACCTACCTCCGGATTCATTCCGGGATCGGCAAGCCGAGGATCGATCCCAAGCGCCGGATCATTCATGCCTTCGTGGGATCAAAGCTGCAGCAATTCTACTACCAGATTGCGCGTGGCGACACGATCGCGATCATGCATCCGCGCGGTGCGGTGATTGATCAGGCGACCTACGACATGCCGGTGGAAGAAGGCATCCGGCTGAAGCGTGTACCGCCGGTGACCCGGCGTTGGCTGGCGCATCCGAGTGTGTAGTCGCTGAACGGGGAAGGCGACAAGAAACGAGGGCATTCCGGAAAACGGGATGCCCTCTGGTGTTTTACAGATGCGGGGAGACGTTCACAGAGCTTATCCACATTCCGTGGACAACGTTATCCCCACGCTTTGCCGGTTCGAATCTCAGACTCCACAACGCTTTGGCAATTGCTTCTTCGAAGCCATAGTCCGGCAGATCCACAGAGTAAATGCGAATGTCCCTGGGCACGCCTTCCGGCGAAACCGACACCGCAACCCGCGCGGAGCAGCCTTTCAGTTCGATCAGCGCGTCCTGAGGGTACTCGTGGTTCTCGTGCAGCCAGGTGGTCAACTTCGCATTGACCCCTGCCAGCTGTGGTGGCTGGTAGTCGGTTGGCGGGATACGCAAGTTGCGGCCATACACCCAGCGCTCGGATTCAAGATCACGGATGGCGTCAAACGAATGTACCGCTCCTTCCGGGCCGAACAGTTCGCCAGTCCACGGGTCCAGCCGCTGAATCAACACCTGCCCATCGCGCGCTTCGGTCATGATGACGTAGTCCGATTCCAACCGCTGACCCCACTCCATCGCCTCGCCCATCGCGAACAGGTCGAAGGTGAGCGTATCACCCTCCATCGCGGCGATAATCCTCTCCATTGGAATCACCTCGACATCGGCGACGCCCTCGCTGTAGCCACGGTGCAACGTGCGCCACAGTTCGTCAACCGGTTGCGGCTGATCCTCATTCACGTACGGCGGCAGGATCAGGATACGGTCGTCGAAGACACCAGCTGCGGCGGTGGACAATCCCGCGACGATCATCGCTACGACGAAGATGAATGTGTGAATTCGGTTCATCATTCCCACATCGAAAGAACCCCGGCGATAGGGACCGGGGCAATCATCGTTGACACAAGGTATACACACGCCAAACGGCGCGTGGTTTCCAGCTAGTCTTCGTCCGGCTCAGACGGTTCAAAGCGCCAACTGGGATCGCGTTTCTCGAGGAACGCCGCCATTCCTTCCTGGCCTTCAGCGCCGGCACGCAAACTGGCGATCAGCTTTGCGGTGTAGTCCTGCACATCGTCAAGGGAACGTTCGCTGACCTGACGGATCAAGTCCTTGCACGCCGCGACCGCATCAGGCGCGACGACGAACAGCGAATCGGTCACCGTGCGCACCGCCGAATCCAGATCAACCGGCGTCACGGACTTGTACAGCAGGCCGATCGAGACGGCCGTTTCGTCGTTGAACAGGTCACCGGTCAGCATGTACCGCCGAGCGTTCTTCTCGCCGATAGCCTTGACCACGAATGGTGCGATCACCGCTGGCGCCAACCCGAGCCGCACCTCGCTGAACGCGAACTTGCTGCCAGTTTTGCCGATGGCGATGTCGCAAGCCGCGACCAGTCCCAACCCGCCGCCGATCGCCGGACCGTTCACCCGGCCGATCACCGGTTTCGGGTGCGTGTAGATCAACTCGAGCAGCTGAGCGAGCGCGTTGGCGTCGGCGATGTTCGCCGCTTCGCCGGCGTCCTTGATCGAGCGCATGTAGTTGAGGTCCGCGCCGGCGCTGAACGCCTGCCCTTCGCCGGTCAGAACGATGCAGCGCACCGCCGCATCATCAACCAGCAGCTGGAACAGTTCGGTGAGGTCGCTTACCATTTCGCTGGTGAACGCATTGCGGCGTTCGGGCCGGTTCATCACAACCGTCGCCAGCCCGTCCGCAATGGTCAGGTACGCGGTTTCGCGGGAAACCGTGGTCTCCGCCATGGTGAATGTCTACCCTTGTCAGTTCCCGGTGTAGGTGGGGATGTACAGAATCGCACGGATCGAGAAGATAAAACCGCCGTTGCTGAACTCCTCGTTGTATCCGCCAACTGTATCCCAGAACCCGTCCTCCGTCGCCGGGAAGAACCCGCCCTGCTGATCAATCAAGGCAGAATGCTGCGTCTCCCACGCGTTGGACCCGCTGAAGGACGATTCGCTGATGGCATACTCGACTTCGGCACCGAGGGCGACCAGTTCGTTCACCCGGTACTCCGCACCGACAAACGGGCCAATGTACCAGCCCGATCCGCTGAACCGGTCAAATACGCCGGGATAACCACGGTCGACGGTCATCGTCACCAACCCAACGCCGAAGCCGGTGGGGAAGGTCACTTTACCGACACGAGGCCGCCCGAACAACCGGAACTGGATCTCGGTGGTGGACAGGTAAAAGGAGCGCAGATACTGCTGATCGTACTCCGCCGCGACCAGGTGTGTCTCCTCCTGGATGCCGCGACGCAGCATCACTTCCGCGCCGAAGTTGTTGAAGATCATGCCAAACCCACCGCCGAAACGGAAATACGGGTTGTCGAACGCAAGGTCGTAGGCGTCATCCGTCGGGTTGCCATACCCCAGGTTGATCAGGAGGTAGGGACGGACGCCCTTTGCGTCTTCGTCTTCCGGTTGGCTGATCACACGCCCATAGCCCTGTGCGTACACCGTTCCGCAAAGCAGAAACGTGACCGCAAGGACGAGCACAACCATCGGAATGACGCGGGTTCGAATGCTAGACCAACTATTCATGAAGGCTTCTCCGAGCAAGCAGTCAACAAACAAGTCTCACCTTTAATATAGATGAGACTTGGCCGTTCGCAAACCGGTTACAGAATCCTCCACCAATTACATCCGGAAAATGCCCATCTCCATGTCCGGAATCGGCTTGTTGAGGCTCATCTCGAGCGCCAACGCCAGTGCGATCCGTGAGTCACGCATGGTCAGGATGCCATCATCCCAGATCCGTGCGGTTGCGTAGAAGGGATGTCCCTCCTGCTCGTACTTCTCGAGGATCGGTGCCTGCATCTGGGCGACCTGGTCCTCGGTCAACAGGTCCGCACCCTTGGCCGCAAGCTGGTCCTGCTTGACCTGGGTCAGCACATTCGCCGCCTGCTCGCCGCCCATCACCGAGATGCGTGCGTTCGGCCACATCCACATCAGCCGCGGGAAGTAGCCGCGTCCACACATGGCATAATTACCCGCACCGTAGCTGCCGCCGACAACCAGTGTAAACTTGGGCACGTCCGCATTCGCCACAGCGTGTACCATCTTTGCGCCGTCCGACGCGATCGCGCCGTGTTCGTATTCAACGCCGACCATGAAGCCGGTGATGTTCTGCAGGAACAGCAGCGGGATCTTGCGTTTCGCGCACAGGGTCACGAAATGCGCGCCCTTCTTGGACGATTCGCTGAACAGGACGCCGTTGTTCGCGACAATCCCGACCGGGTAACCCATCAGCCGCGCGAAACCGGTGATCAACGTGTTGCCGTAGCGCGTCTTGAACTCGTGGAATTTCGACCCGTCCACGACTCGCGCGATAATCTCCCGGACGTCATACGGTTTCTTCAGGTCTGCCGGGACAATGCCGTACAGTTCTTCTGGATCGTAATACGGATCCTCCGGCGCGACGCGTTCGATCTCGAATTTGGGGCGCGGGCCGACATTCTCCAGAATGTTGCGCAGGATTTTCAGCGCATGTTCGTCATTCTCCGCGAAGTGGTCGGAAACACCGGAGATGCGCGTATGAACATCCGCGCCGCCGAGCTCCTCCGGCGTGGTTTCAACGCCGGTCGCCGCCTTCACCAACGGCGGACCGCCGATGAAAATCGTGCCTTGTTCCTTGACGATCACCGTTTCATCGCTCATCGCCGGGACATACGCCCCGCCCGCCGTGCAGCTACCCATCACGCACGAGAACTGCGGAATCCCGAGCCGGCTCATCAACGCCTGGTTGTAGAAAATGCGGCCGAAGTGTTCCTGATCGGGGAAGGTGCCCGCCTGTTCCGGCAGGAAGATGCCGCCGCTGTCGACGAGATAGACACACGGCAGGTTGTTCTCAAGCGCCACCTGCTGCGCGCGCAGATGCTTTTTAATCGTCATCGGGAAGTATGTGCCGCCCTTGACCGTCGCGTCATTGGCGACGATGATCACTTCCTGGCCATGCACGATTCCAACACCGGTGACCACTCCCGCGCCCGGCGCTTCGTCGTTGTACATCCCGTTCGCCGCCAATGCCGACAGTTCGAGGAATGGCGTTTCTTCGTCAATCAGGGCGTCGATACGCTCCCGCGCCGTCAGCTTGCCACGCGACTTGTGCCGTTCCACATACTTCGGCGGACCCCCCGCCTTGATGCGTTCGTACAGCTCGAGGTATTCACCTTCCAAACGCTTGTGGTGCTCGACGTTGGTCTTGAACTCGGGATCGTTGGTCTGCACGGACGATGGGATGCGGAACACGGCGGCGTTTCCTCCCTGATGAAGGATGAATGAACTGGGACACGCTCAACGGGGACACTTACTCCGCTAAGTGTCCCCGTTCGCGTGGAGTTGATCCATCCTCGTCTGACACGGCGAAACGGCTTGGGACACTTTGGGGACAAAGTGTCCCCCGTCTTATGTGATCATGGAACCTACTGCCGGAGCGGGGGAGAGGCAAGCAGGATCGGGGCGCTCCGGCTGATGAAACGCACCGGTCTCCCGGGCTAGGCCGGTTTGAACACCAGCACCTCGAACGCTTTGCCCTGCGGTAACGGGACATGCTCACGGGACTGCATGGTGAGTCCCGCACCTTCTGCCAGCGCGATAAACTCATCAGGTGGGACAAGCGTGATCACATCGTGCAGGATCTTGACACCAGGGAAGGGTGAGTCGCTGACCGTGCCCACCGCCTTGCTCGGGTGCTGCAGCACAACGCTCAACACGCCGCTATCCGTCAACCACTGCCGAACCTTTTCCAGCACAGCCTTTGGATCGGTGTATTCGAACAACAACGCGGCGTGGATGTGGTCGAACGCCTGCTCCGGGAATTGGCAACGCAGCACGTCGCAGCACTGCGTTTCCAGCCAGCGGAGACGCTCACCGTGCCGTTCCTTCAGCAGGTGCAGGTAGTTGAGGTTGACGTCGACACCGACTACGCGCACCATCTTGTCGTTGGGAATGTGTTCGAAGCCATTCCCGGTGGCGCAGCCGAGTACGGCTATCCCCTTCTTCGGCGGATGCTGCTGCAACAGGTCCGCGAAAATGCGGCTTAGTTTCTGCGTTTGCCCGACAGATTCCAGCCCCATGTGGCCGTCATAATCCGCCGCCGGAACCTTCAGCCAACGCCGTCCCGCCTCGTTCATTCTGTTCCCGGTATGTGATGTGTGTTTGCCATCGTCGAAGGTGTTGCCGTGGTTGGATGCATCTTCGCATGCGAAGATACAAAAACGCCGCCTCCCACGCGGGAGACGGCCTCCAGCCCGGTCGACAGCCATGTGGTACGGCCATCAGGCACAGCTTACCACGGACTTTAGTCCGTGGTATAAAGCGCATGAATCATACTGGTTGGCCAGCTGGCTTCAACGAACTACTTCACCAGCACCAGCTTCTGAGTCTGAACCTGTTGGTTTGGCCCGGTCAGCGTGGCGAAGTAGACGCCGGATGCCAGCCCGGTCCCGTCAAACATCGCGCGATGGGTTCCGGCGGACAGTGCGCCGTCCACGAGACGCACGACCTCTCGGCCGGTCGCATCGTACACCACCAGCGACGTGTGCCCGGGACGCGGCAGCGCGAACGTCAGCTGCGTTGTTGGGTTGAACGGGTTCGGATGGTTCGGATACAGCACCGTCGTCTGGGGCAGGGTTGCCGCCGGCTCATGCGCGACGAACGTGTCGCCCGTGTTCTCAAGCCACATCAGACCGAGGTAGTACATCCCGACGAGAATGTCGAGATCTCCGTCATCGTCGAGGTCAGCAACTTCCGAATCCAGATACAACCCGCTTTCGTTTGTATTCAGCGCTACTGTTATCCAGCCGTCTGGACCAAGTTCGGAACGGTAGATCCCGTCTACATTGGTGATGACCAGATCGATCAGATCATCACCGTCCAGATCGGTGAATTCAAGATCCTGCGCACTGTAAACGTCCGTGATCGGCTGTGACTCATTCCAGGTTTCCATTCCGGTACGATCAAACATGGAGATGGAAACGTCGCTCGCGGCGAATATCTCAAGCTCATCGTCGCCATCCAGCTGGACCGCCCGGACACACCGGCCTGCTTCACCAATTGCGCCGATGCTGTGCTGTTCCCATTCCTGATCTTCAGAAGACCACCAGTTGAGCTGACCACTATTCCCAAGTCCAATGATATCAGGATCACCGTGACCAGTCAGATCCGCTACCGCAAGCCCAATGTATTTTGCGTTCGGTGCATCCGTAATCTCGTGGATAGTCCATTCAACATCACCCGTGTTTTCGCACCATGACAGACCGTCTACCCAACCGGCGAAAACATCGTTGTCACCATCCTGATCGATGTCTGCGATTTCGAGTGAGGAAGCCCACAGCAATTCGTATTCATCGGTGATCGGGATGGATTGCCAGTCCCCTTCCTCTTGCCACCACCAGCGAATTTCTAAATTGGTTGACGTGCTGACGAGAAAATCCGGTTGACCATCTTCATCCAGATCGGTTGTGATGATGTCGACCGTCCATGGGTAACTGCCTTCATCGAGCAGTGTGCTGCTCCAACCAGTTCCCTGGTTTTTCCACCATGCCAGCCGTTCATAACCGTAACTGCCGACGATATCCAGGTCGCCGTCCATATCGAAGTCTGCAACGCTGAGATCGCCTGACCCGAAGTATCCCATCCGCACATCCAGCCGGTCCCAATCCAGTTCACTGGATGCCATCCAAGCCGTAAGACCGTGGACCTGTGACAATCCGATCAGGTCGAGCAGACCGTCTGCGTCGTAATCGCCCACTGCCAGACCGTTGAACTGTTCCATGTTATGCGCGATTTCCCCGCCGTTCAGCTGTCCATTGCTGTTTTCCCAGACGTACAATCTGCCGACAGAATCAGTAAACCCGCCGATGGCGTCCAAATCGCCATCGCTGTCCGCGTCAACCAGCATGAGGTCAACGGGATTAAACACTGTGTCCTGCAGGTTGCGGATTTCCCAGCCATCGACGGTGTTCGCCCACCAGCAGAACCACTGGCCATGGAAGGCAGTCGCAATATCGATCCGGCCGTCTCCATCAATATCGCCGGTGGCAACCTGTCCACCCTCATAGTCGTTGCTGACAATGTGTTCGATCCAGTTGTTATCAGACCGTTCAAGCCACACCAGTTGTGACAAGGCGGTGACGACGATATCGTTTACTTCGTCACCATTCAGGTCAGCCACAGCGAGATCGAGGGGATTGCTGAAGTCGGAGCTGATCGTCTGCAGGGTGAAGCTGCCAGCGCCATCGTTTGACCACCACTCGATCCTGTTGCTGTAGAATTTGGACGAAACGATGTCAAAGTCACCATCCTGATCCAGGTCAGCAATCTCCGGCTCGCAATGGTACCACTGCTCCTCCCAGATGGTGTGCCGCAGCCAGTCGTCACCATCCCGTTCATACCAGAACAGACCCCATTCGTAATCATGGACAACGAGGTCGATATCGCTATCTCCATCAAGATCCGCGGCACGCAGGTTGTAGGCATAGCCATCGTTGAAAAACAGTTCTTCCTCGGACCAACCGTCTCCGGTCCAGGTGTACAACAAGACTGTGGATTCGTACCCGTTGAACACGATCAAATCAGTGTCGCCGTCACCATCATAGTCGAACGAACAAGCGTCCTGTGGATCGAAATTGGATTCGATGACCGCTATTGGCCACTCCGGCTGAGCGGTGGCGAGATGGGTGAACGGCAGAGTTACGATAGTCAACAGAAAGGCGAGGTACAGCAGGTCACGGATGCGCATCGTTTACCCCCACGGTGTCGATACATTTCCCCAAACAAACGGGAATTCACGATTCAGAAGCAATGAACACGTTCAATCGAACACGACGCTGTTCATGATTATTTCACCAGTACCAATTTCTGAGATTGCACCTGCTGGTCCGGCCCGGTCAGCGTGGCGAAGTAGACGCCGGATGCCAGCCCGGTTCCATCAAACATCGCGCGGTGCGTTCCGGCAGACAGCTCGCCGTCCACGAGACGCACGACCTCACGGCCGGTTGCATCGTACACCACCAGCGACGTGTGCCCGGGACGTGGCAGCGCGAACGTCAGCTGCGTTGTCGGGTTGAACGGGTTCGGATGGTTCGGATACAGCACTGTTGTCTGCGGCAGGGTTGCCGCCGGCTCATGCGCGACGAACAGGTTGCCGGTGTTTTCCAGCCAGAACAGATCATTCAATTGTCCCACCGATGCGATGTCGATATCACCGTCCTGATCCATGTCGATCAGCTCCGACTCCTCGAGACAGCTGAACGATGCTTCATAAACGATCCGTGTGATCCAGCCGCCGCTCTGCGTCTGTTCAGCCCAGACAAGACGGTCGGAATGAGTGATCAGAATGTCCGTCCACTCGTCCCCATCAATGTCCGCAGCGTCGAGATCCATTGCACTTTCGATTCCGGCAAAAGCCTCACTGGATTCCCAACTCTGATTCGGTTGCTTATCCCACCGCAGCAGCTGGGAATACGTAGCCGTGATGATCTCGAGCTCGGGATCGGCATCAAGGTTCACCGGAAGTATCGCCCGCGACCCACCATCCGTTAAGCCAACAACCTGCCAGTACCATGTATTCTCAACGTTGAACCAGATATTCAGCTCGCCATTGTTGCGAAGCGTGATCGGGTCCAGACGTCCATCGTTGTCCATGTCCGCGGCGGCGATCGCCAGGATATGAGTCATGTTCTGGTTCAGGATCCAGTGAGGTGAGAAGAATCCATACTGATTCTCACACCAGACCAGGCCTTCGTAGCTTCCCGTCAGGATATCCGAATCCCCGTCCTGGTCCAGATCCGCGACCTCGATGGCGTCGATCCAAACCTGATCCGTATCAATCGGGAAGAGCCAGTTCCACGACCCGTCCGCATAGTCCCAGCAGTTCAGTTCATAGAGTCCAAACTCCGCGCTGACCAGCTCAAACTTTCCATCCTGATTGATGTCAATCGCCGCGAGAGACCGATACTCACCATCAACCACTGTATTGTACACCCAATCCTGCCCGTTGTCATGCCAGCAGCGAAGTTCCCTAAACCCGAAGTCCGCTACGAAATCGAGCTGACCATCCCCGCGAAAATCCGCGACGGCGATACGTATCGACCCTGCGTAGCCGGGTTGTACATCTTCGCGAATCCACGTGAACAGGTCTTCGCTGAGGAAGCACTTGACACCATCCAGCTCAGAAGCCATGGCGAAGTCAAGGAAGCCGTCCCCATTGATGTCGCTGGCGGAAACAGTGTTCAAATCATTCAGGTCGTACGACACGGGCCAAACGTTGAAACTGCCCTCGCCGTCGTTCAAATAGTAGGTCAGCTGGGCCTCGTTGCCCTCATAGCCAGCGTATAAATCGAGATCGCCGTCAAAATCGAGGTCTTCAACTTCAAGACTCCTCAAATCGATAGTCCAGTTGTTCAGGAGGACGGTTGTCCAGTCGGTCCCGGTTTGCAGGTTCAGGTACAACTTATAGGTGGGCCCTCCGGCAATGATGTCCATCAACCCGTCACCGTTAAAATCGCCAGTGGTAAGCGGTCTTTCCCCAAACGTGAGCCCGGTATCATGCTCAATCCAGCCGTCGTCATCCTTCTCCAGCCACGCTGTTCCGGTCACATGAGCGACGACCACATCAGCGTCCCCATCATTGTCCATGTCAGCAGTTGTGGCGTCGTCAATCCAGTCGTAGCTCGTGACGATGAGATGCTCCGTCCACCCGTCAGGATCGTTTTCCCACCATGAGATCTGCGATTGGAACCGCATACAGGACAGCACATCCGGATCGCCATCGTGGTCGAGATCGCCGGTGTGGATGGTTACGAGCCTGTCTGGAAATTCAGCGATCTCGTGTTGTATCCAGCTGCTATCGTCATGCTCAAGCCAATACAACCCCAGGATGTAGTCGAAGACTATCAAGTCCTGATCACCATCCTGATCGATATCGTCGGCAGCCAGATCGCCGCCAGCCGCCTGCGGTTCAAAGATGGTGTCCTGTGTCCAGATTCCAGCACTCCAGGAAAACCGGCGGATGGAGCCGTCACTTGCCTCCAGGCAAAAAACTTCGTCCAGACCGTCCCCGTCGCTGTCAAACGACACGGATGACTCCGGCGTGAAACTGCCCTGCACGAGATGACGTGGCCACTCGGGCTGGGCGCTGGCAAAATTGACGGACAGGAATGTTGCAAAGGCCACAATTACAGCGAGGTACAGCAGGTCACGGATGCGCATCGTTTACCCCCATGGTGTCGACACTCATCCCCACGAACAGGCGGGTGTCCAGTGTGATTGATTGCGTCAAAACATGATAGCCATTTCGATCTACAGTATCAACTAGAACTTTTGAAAAACATGCATCTGTATGGTGCATTATCTCATGAACTATAACTCATGGCTCTAAAATCATAGTAAAACTCCTTTCCCATGACTAGTGAAGGTTGAAATAAACGAAGATCAAGAGATGTGCTATCAATGCGGTGGCTGCCAACACTGAAGAACAAGAAGAAAGAAAGGCATAGGTGGAGTTGGTCACCCATATAAGGATTAGAATGTTAAAAGATAGAGGTCGCTAGATAAGATATAAACATATGTCTGTCAATATTTATCCATCATGTGTTATTAGTGAGGAACATGATTAGTATAGCGGAACTACTCAATTCATATATCAGCAAGAAAATACTATCAGTATATTACTTATCGAATAACTAAAAAAAAAACGATTATATTTTTGCAACTAATCATTGGTTGTTCCCTTCTAGTTGTTTTAACTCTTCCAGTGGTTTAAATTGTTTCCTTCTTATTTCCATGTAATCATAAACTATTCTATTAGCTTTCTGTGGATTGCTATAATACTCGTTCTCGTCTATCATAATAATATTATCAAGTATACCAGGAAGATTTTTGTTTTCTATACTAAATCCAATCAAATACCTATTTAATGCTACGCTTAGGCCATATATGTATGCTATATCAATATATGTAAATTCATCTTTTTCTAAATTATCTGTACCTATCATCAACACTGAAGATGATATAGCAGAAGCTTCTAATATTTCTCTTCTATGAAATTTATCATGAGTTAATGGCAATTCAATTATTGTGATGTTATTATCTAATTCTGATAAACTAGTTTTAACTTTTTCTGTCACAGTATTAGACATATTAATCAAACATATTGTGTTGATGTCAGCGATATCGCCATATAATTCTGTAATCACGGGTAGTCTCTTATCAAATAGTACAAATTCTCCTAGTCCTTCAGTTACTTTTTTAAGAAGTTCTGTGTTTTCTCCAACATAGTTAAGTTCGTTTTTCACTTCTTCTAGCCTTTTATCAATTCTATCAACTTCTTTATTCATTTTTAGTTGCTGAGGCATAATATTAATGATTATTATTAATACGCCACTGCCTGATACTAATAATAATAACGCTATGGCAAAAATTCTATAATTATTGAGAAAATTATCTGGGTAAATAAACGTAAAGATAGCAACAAGCACTGACATCAGTGCAATGATCGCTGAAATCGTAGTAAAATACTTCATGATGTCCTCTTTTCGAAACTACGAAGCAGCTCAACTATGAATGCTAGCCCAGCTTCAATACTAAAAGCGCGGAAACCGATATTGGTTAAAAAAATAATTGCCTCAGTGTAATTATTGTCTATATTATTATTTATTGCAACTAATGTTACCGCGTAAAAGGCAAGCATAACAGCAGAAACAGACATTAGAAGAAGCTGAACGGTGTTGTTTTTAGCTTGAATGAGATAGAAGGCAGGCAATAAATAGGCAAAGACCAGAAATCTTTGGTCGGGTGCAAAAGTATAATTGTTTGAGAATGCAAAAACCACAACTTCCCCTACTACTACAGGTAGTAGGGGAATCAAAAGGCGAATGGCAAACCAATCGCCAATCCTAGGTATATTCAATGCTATTTTCAGAAAAAAATTCCTTTTATGTTACATCTTTTCCTCAATGATCCGGCGTTGCAGTTTCGAGATCTGCTCGGTCGGGTTGAGGTGTTTCGGGCACGCGTGGTAGCAGTTCGTGATCTTGTGGCAGCGCCAGAGACCGTGCTTGTTGTCCAACGCGTCGATACGGTCGCCGAGGCCTTTGTCACGTGTGTCGAAGGTGTAACGGTACGCTTTCAGCAGCGCCGCCGGGCCGAGGTATTGTTCGTCCGACCAGAAACTCGGGCACGAGCTGGTGCACGCCGCACACAGGATGCAGGCGATGCTGTCGCCCATCAGCTTGAACTCTTCCGGCGACTGGATGCGTTCCTTGGACGGGTACGGATCGTTGTTGATCAGCCACGGCTTCACCCGCTTCAGCGCCGCGTAGAACGGGTCCATGTTCACCGCGAGGTCACGGTAGATCTCGAAGCCCGGCAACGGATCGACGGTGATCGTGCCTTTGAGCGTCTTGATCTGCAGCTCGCAAGCGAGGTCGTTCTTCCCGTTGATCATCATCGCGCACGAGCCGCAGATCCCGTGACGGCAGGACCGGCGATACGTCACCGTCCCGTCGACAAACCACTTGATCTCGTTCAGTGCGTCAAGAACCGTCCACCAACCCTCACATTCGACGTCGTAAGTCTTGTAGGATGGCTTGCTGTCCGTCTCCGGATTGAACCGGAAAATCTTGAACGTACGCTTTGGCATATCGTCTCCAAGTACGAAGTACAAAGTACCGGGTACAGAGTACAAAGTACACGCAGCCTTTCGGCCTGCTGGATGCGTTGCTTGTTGTAGAACAGGTAGTCTACGTACCGGGAAACAACCCCGGAAAAGGAAAACTTGTTCTTTCCGACTGTCGACTTTGTACTATCGACTTCTTTTCGACTTAATACTTCCGCTCCATCGGCTCGAAGCCCTTGTGCGTCACGCCCTGGAGCATTACCGGCTTGTCGAAAGTCAGCTCCCAATTCGCGCCCTTGCGCCATGCCAGCGTGTGCTTGAGGAACTTCTCGTCGTCACGTTTCGGGAAGTCTTTACGGTAGTGACCGCCACGGCTTTCCTGACGCGCCAACGCGCCTTCCACAATCGCCCCACTGAACTCGAGCAGGTGACCGAGTTCGATCGCCTCGAGCAGGTCGGTGTTGAACTGGTCGGACTTATCGTCCACCGTGATGTGCTTGAAGCGGTCTTCCAGTTCCTGGATCTTCGCCTTCTGGCTGACCAACTGCTTTTCGCTGCGGAACACGCCGCAGTCGAGCATCATCGTTTCCTGCAGCTCCTTGCGGATCGTGCCGACCTTTTCCTTCCCGGAGACGTTCTTGAAATGGTCAACCTCTTCCCGGGCGGCATCTTCATAATCCGCAGGCAGGGTCGGGAACTCGAGGTTCGGCAGGTCTTCCACGATCTGCTTGCCGGAACGGCGGCCGAACAGCAACGCTTCGAGCAGGCTGTTGGTGCCGAGACGGTTGGCGCCGTGCACGCTGATGCAGGAACACTCGCCGGCGGCGTAGAAACCGACCGTTTCAGTGCGCTTCTCGTCAAACGTGACACGCGTGTTCGCGTTCGCCGGAATGCCGCCCATGCTGTAGTGCGCGGTCGGCTGTATCGGAATCGGTTCCTTCCGCGGATCGACACCGGCGAAGTTCATCGCCAACTCCGTGATCTGCGGCAGACGCTCCATCAGCTTCGCTTCGCCGAGGTGTGTAACGTCGATGAAGATCTTATCCTCACCGTTGATGCCGCGGCCTTCGTCGATTTCCTGCTGCATCGCGCGCGCAACCATGTCGCGCGGGGCGAGCTCCATCAACGTCGGCGCGTAATCTTCCATGAACCGGCGCTTCTCGTTATTCAGAAGGTAGCCGCCTTCACCACGTGCGCCTTCCGTAACCAGAATGCCGCTCTTCCACAAACCGGTCGGGTGGAACTGGACGAACTCCATGTCCTGAACCGGCAGGCCGACACGGCTGACCAACGCGAGACCGTCGCCGGTGTTCGCGTGGGCGTTCGACGTGATGCTGAACGCACGTCCATAGCCGCCCATGCCGAACATCACCGCGCGGCCGTAGAACGTGTGCAAACCACCGTGAACCATATCCAACGCGACAACACCGATCGCCCGATTATCGCGGAAGATCAGGCTCAGCACCTGGAATTCAGAGTAGAAATTGACGTTGTGCTTGAGGCACTGTTCATGCAGCGTGTGCAGCAGAACGTGACCCGTGTAGTCCGCCGAGTAGCACGCGCGCAGCGACGCTTCCTTACCGAACTCGAGCGTGTGCCCACCGAACTTGCGCTGGGCGATCTTGCCCTCTGCCGTGCGGCTGAACGGGCAACCCCAGTGTTCCATCTCGATGACGGTTTCCGGGGCTTCACGCACCATCATCTCGATCGCGTCCTGGTCGCCGAGGTAGTCCGATCCCTTGACGGTATCGAACATGTGATATTCCCAGCGGTCCGTCTTCGAAATGTTCGCGAGGCTGGCGGCGATACCACCCTGCGCCGCGCCGGAGTGCGACCGGCTCGGGTACACCTTCGACAACACCGCGACATCCGCCACCTGGCCGATTTCCACGGCTGCACGAGATCCGGCGAGACCAGCGCCGACGATAATCACATCATGTCGGTGGATCATAACGCCACCCCCTGGGACTGAATCGCGTCAATCACGCCGGCAGCCTGTCCCATCTGCATCTCCTGAAGGAATCCCGGTTCCAGGGTTACGATCGTCACCGTGCCCGTAATCAGCAGCACAATCATCAGCAGCCACGCAAGGCTGACGAGGATCACCCGCGGAGCGGGACGGTGGATGTAGTCATGAATGTTGATCACCAACCCCTGCCCGGCGTGGAACAGCACCGAAACGAGGAAAATGAGGTCGATGGTTTTGAACAGTGGCGACGCGAGACGCGTGGTGACTTCATTCCACGTTACGTCACCGCCATTGAGAAAGTGCAGGAAGAGGTAATGCAGGAACAGGGCAACGACCAGCAACAACCCCGAAATCCGCTGCAACACCCAGGCGTTTGAACCGCCAGAACCCGTGCCGGTACGGGCGAGCATCTTCAACAAGGTCTCACCCTCCTATTAGAATGGGAAAAAAGCTTGGCCGTGTTCGAGCTGATGAAGCGCATGCCCGATCATCGTCGAACCACCCCAGATCCATGCCGCGCCGCCGAGTATGATCACCGCCCAGAACAACGGGACGTGTTTCTCCGTGGCGCCGAAGAAGTCGATTGCGATCAAACGCAAGCCGTTCAACGCATGATAAATCACGCAGAACAGCAATCCGACTTCGAGGAAACGGAACAATGGGGCCTGAACCACAGCCATCGTCGCTTCAAACGTTCCCTCACCGAGTTGCAGGGTGGAGACGACCCAGATGTGCATCGACACATACAAGACGAGCGCCAATCCTGTCAAACGGTGGAGAAGCCATGCGATCTGGCCGGTCCGCCAGCGGTAGTGGGAGTACCCTCGGGTACGAAGTGAGGCCATGCACCCTCCTGGAATGCGGTTACGGCTGTCAAGGCCTGTCTGGTGAGTTGCCGGTCTGGCAAGGATCTGGCCGCTTCACGTATCACATAACCACAGTCTCCCAGCCATGGTTGTGCAATCTGTCGCAAAGAAACCACTCTACTTTACGTTCCGGCGCAAACAAGATAATGCAGCCTGTGGCTCCGCTCAAGCCAAGGGAACACCTTTGTGAATCTGTACGCAAGGCAGCGTAAGGGTTTACGCCGCCTAACAATCTCCCTTGTGAACAATCATTCGTTCCCGGAAATCACCGAAATTCCACTTGCAACGATGAGCGAATTCCACGCAAACTTGAGTACCATTCGCAAACGGGATCTGCATATGAAATCCGGACTTGTCCTCTCCACCTTTCTGCTGCTGATAGCTACAGCAAACGCAGCCGACGGTGGATCGCTCGCAAGTGCGCTACTGTCGTTTTACAGCGCCAATTCCGATTCCGCCCGTGCGGTGATCGAATCGTACGCGGAGGCACATCCGGAGAGCGACTCCGCGTGGTACTACCTCGGACGGGTACACTTCGAGGACGGAGAGTACAAACAAGCCGCGAAATCATTCGAACAGGCGACCGATCTGACCGAGGGCAGCTCGCTGTTCCATTTGTGGCTTGCCCGGACGTACGGTCAGCGTGCCATCGAAGCCAACCTGCTGACAAAAGGCCGCTACGCCAACAAGTTCAAGGATCACGTCGACCTCGCCATCGAGTTCGATCCGGACAACCTGGACGCCCGCGAGGACCGGCTGGGGAAGATCCACGAGGCTGTGGGAGACACAGAAACGGCGATCCAGGCCTACCGGACCGCCGTCGAATTGGACAGCACCAATCAATGGGCACGGGAAGCGTTGAACGAGCTGGCTTCACCGTAACCCGGCCTCCTACACTCCCATCGCCAGCGCGCCGGTCAGTACCGTTACCGCCTGGCCGACCAGACTGACCCGTTCGCCAAGATGACGGACAATCATCTCGCCGCCGCGTTGCGATGCCTGGAAGCAACGCACCTCGCTCTTGCCCAGCCGTCCGCACCAGTACGGACCAATCGCGCAATGGGCAGAGCCAGTGACCGGATCTTCATCCACACCAACTCCCGGCGCGAAAAAGCGTGAGACAGCATCAAAGCCCTGATCACCTTTCGCGGTGACAATCATCCCACGCACCTCTTCCGCACGCAACGCCTCAATGTCCGGCTGCACGGAGCGCACCACCTCAGCGTCCTCGACTACCACGAAGTAATCCTCGCGGGCTTTGCCGGTGAAGGTGACGGTCACACCCGGCAATACCTTGTCCAACCACACCGGGTGATCGGTTTCTTCCACCTCGATGGCAGGGAAATCCATCTTCAGCAAATTGCCTTCCGGTTCGACGTGGAGCAGGCCGCTGCGGGTATAAAACGAGACCGGCATGTTGCCCTCGACAAATCCGGCGTCAAACAGGTAGCGAGCGGTGGCGAGAGTGGCGTGGCCGCAGAGATTGACCTCCGCGCCCGGTGTGAACCAGCGCAACACGTACGACCGGGAAGCGTCAACCGAGGTCGCGGCTTCCACGTCCCAGCCCCAGGACGCAAACCGGCGGGCACCATGCTCGGCAATCGGGAGCAGGTAGGCAGTTTCCGAATGCGCCATCTCCTTGGCCAACGCCTGCATCCACGCGTCTTCCGCCGGACCCTCCAGCATGCACACTCCTGCCGGATTCCCCGCGAACGCTTTCCCCGTAAACGCATCCACCACTGCAATCTTGCGAACCATTTCGCCCTCCTGCCCGGATCAAATTCAAATGACGGAATATCTGCTCCCACACGTCCCATGACAATGGCTTCCTCCACAGGGCTGAACTCAGTGCGTTGAGGTTTTCTCCGTCTCCCGGAACATTCGTGCTCCCTAACTCATTGATCCGAAACAGCTCAACCATGATCTTCAGACACAAGACACCACTCGAACGAAACGGGAGATTCAGCCATGCACGAGAAGAGCATTGACCTGTTGAACACGTCTGTGGCGGATGAGCTGCACGCCGTCCACCAATACATGTATTTCCACTTCCATTGCGACGATCAGGGCTATGATCTGCTCGCCTCCCTGTTCAAGCGCACCGCCATCGAAGAGATGATGCACATCGAATTGCTCGCCGACCGTATCCTGTTCCTCAACGGTGAAGTCGAGCTGGCGACCGATGAAGCGGTGAAGAAAGAGCACGACGTGAAGAAAATGCTCGAGATCGCTAAAGGCATGGAAGAAAGCAGCGCGAAGGCGTACAACAAATTTGCGATGGAATGCGCGCAGAACTATGACTCGGCGACCAAACAACTGTTCGAGCAGCTTGTTGCCGACGAAGAACGCCACTGGAACCAATACGACGATGAGACCGAAAACCTCGGCCGCTTCGGCGACAGCTACCTCACCCTGCAGGCCATCGAACGCAGCAAGACAAATGCCGGCGGCGGGGCAGCGTAACGACAATAAATCTGTTTACGTATGAAGCCCGGCTTGGTTTAGCCGGGCTTCTGTATTAGTCGAAGCTGATCAAACGCGCGAACACCTTATTCCCACTCAAACCGTGCGCGGAAATGCCGCAGGATCGGCGGTTCGTACGTGAATTTCAGCCCACGGATGGACTCTCGGCGATCCCTCAATGTGACCAGCACATCGCGTACATACTGCAGGTGGTTGTCCGTATACACCCGGCGCGGAATCGTCATCCGCATCAGTTCGAGTTTCGGCGGACGGTTCTTGCCGGTGTCCGGGTCACGGTCGGCGAGCACGGTTCCGATTTCCACGCCACGAATCCCGCCTTCGAGGTACAATTCACACACCAGCGCCTGTGCCGGGAACTGTTCTTGGTCAAGGTGCGGGAGGAAGGACTTGGCGTCCACGTAGATCGCGTGACCACCGGGAGGACGGACAATCGGAATCCCGGCCTCGGTCAACGAGTCGCCGAAGCGTTTCACCTGCCCGATACGCGCCGCGAGGTAGTCCTCTTCCGTGCCTTCGTATAGCCCCGTCGCCAGCGCTTCCATGTCGCGTCCGCTCAGGCCGCCGTACGTCAGGTAGCCCTCGAACAAGATGTTGAATGAGCTGCACTGAGTGTACAACTCTTCGCTGCGCATGCACAGCAGCCCGCCCATGTTGACGATCGCGTCTTTCTTCGCGGACATGGTCGCGGCGTCGGCGTACGAGAACATCTCCTTCGCGATTTCGCGGACCGTGCGGTCGCCCTGACCCGGTTCACGTTGCTGAATGAACCACGCGTTCTCGGCGAAGCGGGCGGCGTCGATTACCAGCCGCAGGCCGCGTTCCTGGCAGAAGGCGTGCACGTCGCGCACGTTCTGCAAACTCACCGGCTGCCCACCGCCGGAGTTGTTGGTGACGGTGATCAGCACGAACGGAATCTTTTCCACGCCGGTCTGGTCCACCACCTCACGCAGCTTGTCGAGGTCGACATTGCCCTTGAACGGAATCTCGACATCCGGCACGAAGCATTCGTCGACGGTGCAGTCGACGGCGTGCGCGTGACGGAATTCGATGTGCGCCTTGGTCGTGTCGAAGTGGCTGTTGCCGGGGATGATGTCGCCGTCATGAACCAGCACCGAATGCAGCACATTTTCCGCTGCACGGCCCTGGTGCGTCGGCAGCATGTACTCAAAGCCCATGATTTCCTGGACGGACGCCTTAAGCCGATGGAAGGAGGTCGAGCCGGCGTACGATTCGTCGCCCTCCATCAGGCTCGCCCACTGGTGTTCGCTCATCGCACCGGTGCCGGAATCGGTCAGCAGGTCGATGAAGACACGGTCGGCGGGAACGTTGAACACGTTGAGCCCGGCTTCCTGAAGAATGAGCTCCCGCTCGGCCCGATCCGGCAGGTGGATCGGTTCGACCATCTTGATCTTGTACGGTTCCGGATGAGAGGGGAGAGAGCTCGTGTTCTGCCAGTCGTGCGGCTGATCCGAAGGCTTTGCTGTGCTCATGCGTGTCCTCAGTGCCTGATGTCAACGCAAGCCCGCGAGGGGGTGATGGTGCGGGCGTGCGGACGGGTTGGGTGTTGGTGGTACGGCATGCCCCGCAGGGAGCGGAAAGGTACGTTCGGAGTCTGTTAGGGTCAAGTTGAGACGGGATGCGCTCGGCCTCAGCTTAGTTGCGGGGTGTGAGGATCGCTACTATCTTAGCGCCATTCAGGGGTACGAACAAAGGAGTGCTGTGTGAACGCAGATAGCGAATGGCTGAAACCGGATTTCTGGCGGGATCGTCAATTCGATTGGAAGCACAAAGTCTTCTATTTCGTTGATCTGCCCTGTCTGCTCGGCACACCACGAAACCTTTACGAAGCAGGGCAACAGTTGAAGGCCGAAATCGCGACCAAGGAATATCAGGTCACCGAGGACGCGATGGTGCTGATTCAGCCCGGTATGTTGAAGGGACGCTTGCTGGTCAACGTGCACAAGCCGGATGCGTACGATGCATACGTGTTCGAGCTTGAACAGAGCAAGATGTTCTCGGACGTGCATGAAGGCCCGCTGAAGACGATCAAGAACACCGCGAAGAAGCTCCAGGAAAAGGTCAAGAAGGAGAAGGGGGTGCCCGCCACCAACACCTTCTACTGGGACTTCCGGCACGGCCCGCAGATGGCGGGCCAACGGGCTGACCGCTTCGTTGTGATTTGCCAGGTCTGACCACCGGCGCCGGGGGATTGTCCCCCGGCGCTTCTTCTTTGGTGTCGTTTTTCGCAATCCGGGAAGACAAAATTCTGACAGAATGTCAACTCAGCGGGCAACGTCCATGAGTGATCGCCCACATATCATCGCAGTTATTCCGGCACGGTATGCGTCCGTCCGATTTCCCGGCAAGATGCTCGCCGATCTGAACGGGCTGCCGCTGGTCGTGCGCACATTCCAGAACACGAAGCGTTGCACGATGATTGATGACGTGCTGGTCGCAACCGACGACGAACGCATCGTCGCTGCCATTCAGGCCGCCGGCGGTGACGCGATCCTGACCGATCCGGCACTGCCCTCCGGCACTGACCGGATTCACGCAGCAATCCTCGGACAGCCGGGCGATATCGTGGTGAACGTGCAAGGTGACGAACCGTTGTTGCCGCCTGAGTTGGTGGATGACACGGTGCGCATGCTGCTGGACCATCCCGAGGCGGATGCGTCCACTGCCGCGACACCAGCGACGGAACGCGACTACACCGATCCGAACGTGGTCAAGGTTGCCTGTGCGGAAAACGGCCGGGCGTTGTACTTCTCCCGCGCGCCGATTCCCCATCAGCGGGAGGGCGGTGTTCCGGACAAGCTGGCGCTGCGGCACATCGGGCTGTACGTCTACCGGCGGGAGACGCTGAACCAGTTCTGCATGCTGACCCCGAGTCCGCTCGAGGCATGTGAAAAGCTGGAGCAGCTACGTCTGCTCGAGGACGGCGGCACGATGGTTGTCCACGTCACCGGGGACGCCGGGCCGGGCGGAGTGGATACGGCGGAAGACCTGGAACGGGTAAAGTCGTTGATGTAAGTCTTGCTGGATTCGCGGGCGGGCCCGATTCCCGGGGACACTTTGTCCTCAAAGTGTCCCCGGGAATCGTTCAGATTGCAGGAAGTACGGGAATACTTGCCCAAAGATTTTCTCAGTGGGGACACTTAACGGAGTAGGTGTCCCCGGGAATCGTTCTGGAGGGCTGGACAATCCCGGCTGACAGAACCATCATGGGCACATGAGCCCGGTATTGACTTTGGGTGGGAATCGCCCATCGTCTCGCAGAGGCGGACAAAAGCAATTTCTACCCCGCGAGCTATCTTCCCGCGGGTTACTTCAAAGACAGGGCTGGTCTTCATTCCGGAATGCGGGTGCCGGACCTCAACCAGTCCACGGTGGCAGGATTCGGAGGGTGAACGACAATGGCGTCGGGTCAAAGAAGAGGGCGTAACAAACCACGCATTCCACGGGCGAAATACGTGTTCGTCACCGGCGGCGTGGTATCCAGTCTCGGCAAAGGAATCACCTCGGCCTCGCTCGGCCTGCTGCTGAAACAGCGCGGCTACCGGGTGACCATCATGAAGGCGGACCCGTACCTCAACGTTGACCCCGGCACGATGAGCCCGTTCCAGCACGGTGAAGTCTACGTCACCGACGACGGCGCGGAAACCGATCTCGACCTCGGCCACTACGAACGCTTCATCGACGAGTCGATGAGCAAACTGAACAACGTCACCTCCGGCCAGATCTACGAACGCGTGATCCAGAAGGAACGGGACGGCGACTACCTCGGCGGTACGGTGCAGGTGATTCCGCACGTGACCAACGAGATCATCGACAGCATCTGCAATCTCGCCCGCTCGCCGGAAAAGCCGCAGTTCATCATCACCGAGGTCGGCGGTACCGTCGGTGACATCGAGTCGCTGCCTTTCCTCGAGGCCTTTCGCCAGTTCTACCTGCTCGCCGGGCCAAAAAACGTCCTCTTCATCCACGTCACGCTGCTGCCGTACATCGCCGCTGCAGACGAAGTAAAAACCAAGCCGACGCAGCACAGTGTCTACCGCCTGCGCGAAATCGGTCTGCAGCCGAACATCATCGTTGCCCGTACCGAAAAGCCGATCGGACGTGAACAACGCGAGAAAATCGCGCTCTTCTGCAATGTCAGCCCGCAGGACGTCATGGCGGCACGAGACGCCGAATCGATCTACGAAGTCCCGCTGAACCTGGAGAAGGAACGGCTCGCGGAAATCGTGCTGAAGAAATTTGGCATGAAAGCGAAAGAGCCGCAACTGGACGATTGGAAGAAACGCGTCGACCGCATCGTCAACCCGACCCGGGCTGTCAATATTGGCGTGGTCGGGAAGTACGTCGGCCTGCAGGATGCCTACAAATCCATCGGTGAAGCGTTCATCCACGCCGGCGCGGAACTGGACAGCAAGGTTCGTGTGAAATGGGTGAACGCTGAAGATGTTGAAAAGAATGGCGCCGAGGAGATGCTGAAGGAGTTCGACGGCATCCTCATCCCCGGCGGCTTCGGTTCCCGTGGCTCGGAAGGTAAAATCGCAGCGGTGCAATACGCCCGTGAACACAAGGTGCCGTTCTTTGGCATCTGCCTCGGGTTGCAGATGGCGGTCGCGGAGTTCGCGCGCAATGTCGCCGGTCTCAAGAACGCCAACTCCACCGAGTTCAAGCCACGCACCCGTTACCCGGTGATCGCCCTGATGCCCGGCCAGCGCATGGTCGCGCAAAAAGGCGGCACCATGCGGCTCGGGTCGTGGTCCTGCCACCTGAAACGTGGCACGAAAGCGTTCGAAGCCTACGGCAAGGAACTGATTTACGAACGCCACCGTCACCGCTACGAGTTCAACAATAAGTACAAGAAGCCGTTGGAAAAGGCCGGTATGCTCTTCAGCGGCGTCAATCCGGATGAAGGCCTCGTCGAAATGGTCG
Source organism: bacterium (assembly GCA_020444425.1). Classification (GTDB taxonomy): domain Bacteria; phylum Electryoneota; class Electryoneia; order Electryoneales; family Electryoneaceae; genus BMS3BBIN04. Next base: position 39,588 of record JAHLLB010000014.1, read on the forward strand.
AGCTGAAAGACCATCCGTGGTTCGTCGCCTGCCAGTTCCACCCGGAACTGAAAAGCCGCCTGACCAACGTCCACCCGCTGTTCTACCGCTTCGTCGAGGCCTCCCTCGAGGCAAAGGAAGACAAGGACACCGGGACAGAATAGCGCAAGCAGATCTTCCATCGGGGACACTTACTCCGTTAAGTGTCCCCGATGGATGCAACTGATTCATCTTGAGAATTACCCGCACCTTTAAGCAAACAAACCATGGCCAGAGCAGCTCGACACATAGACTCCAATGTTCCCTATCACATTACACACAGGGGCAAAAATAAAGAGAAAGTTTTCTTTAACAAGCTTGATTACTTTAAATATCTTGAAATTCTATCTAATAACTGTAAGAAGTACCGAATTGACGTTTGGGCCTACTGTCTGATGCCAAATCATATTCATCTCATTGTTTCAGCAGAATCAGCGGGATCGGTTTCTCTGACAATACAACAAACAACCAGGTCATATACATACTGGCGTAAAATACAGGATAAAAGTAAAGTTAATTGGGATCAGAGGTTCCATTCCATTCCAATGGATGAAAAACATCTCTTGTATGCAGCTCGGTATATCGAGCAAAATCCTATGAGAGCAGGGTTGGTGAGCAGGCCGGAGGAATGGTTATATAGCAGCGCGGTTGCACATATAAATGATAAGGATGATTTATTGGTTAATGTTAGTCTTTTAGTGGACTATGCAGATGATTGGGAATCGGCGTTGCAAGAAAATGTTCCTGATGATATGATACCGGAGTTTTGGAAGAAAAAAGACAAGTAGAAGGGTTTCCCCTTGGGGACACTTTGAGGACAAAGTGTCCCCAAGGGGACTACAGCGCAAGGAGGGCAACATGACTTCACGCGCAACACAAGCTGATCTCGTCGGGCTGGACGTCATCCGCGTCCAGGAAATGAACTTCCAGGGACGTCACGGCTGTTCTCCAGCCGAACGTGAACTCGGGGCAATGTTCCGCGTCAGCGTCGAACTGTACCTGGACACCCGCCCCGCCGCTGCCAGCGATTCGTTGAGCGACACCGCCGATGTCGCCGACATCTACCGCGCCGTGCGGGAAATCGTCACCGGTCCGCCGCGTCACCTGCTCGAAACCATCGCTGAGAACATCGCGGACGCCCTGTTGAGCAAGTTCGCCGCTGAAGCGGTACGAGTCCGTTTCCACAAGGACCGTGTTCCGTTGCCGGGACCGTCCGCCGGGTACGAAGTCGAAATCCTCCGCCGGAAATAGGCCTCGTGACGACACTTCCCGCCCACCAGTCCGCCGCTGAACCGGTCCCTGTTGTACTTGGACTCGGGGGGAATGTGGGAGATGTGAAGGCGGCCTTCGCGAAGGCGATCCGCACGATCTATTCCATTATGGTGGATAATCCGCGTCCGCAAGCGGACACGGGCACGTCGTTGGGTGAGGACGGCGATTCCAATCCGCGTCCGCAAGCAAACACGGTCACGTCGTTGGGTGAGGACGGTGAACGAACATCGGCTGGAGTATGTGCCCCTGATGGCTCCGCCAGCAGGGATGATCGACTCTCGGTCAGCCGTGGTAGCACAGCTCCCGCGGGCATTAAGAAGGACACGGGCACGGCTGGAGTCATGTCGCCGATACGCTGCAGTCGCCTTTACAGCAGTAGCCCGTGGGGTGTTTCCGACCAGCCGGATTTCCTCAACATGGCGATCTCGTTTCCGTGGGCCGGAACGGTGGAGTCCTTGTTCGACCTGATCCGCCGGATCGAACGGGACGCAGGCCGACACCGTCCAGACGAAACCCGCTGGGGACCACGCCGGCTCGACATCGACATCCTCGTTTTCGGCGAGCAACGGATCGAACAAGAAGCGCTGACGGTGCCGCATCCTCGTCTGCACGAGCGCCGGTTTGTGCTCCAGCCGTTGCTGGATCTACTGCCCGGGGAAACTGTCCTGCCCGGCTATCAGCAGAATCTGACAGAACTTCTGACGGCCTGTTCCGACGATGGCGAGCTGCGCGCGCTCGGCGATCAGCCGTGGACTGAGTGGCGCGAGACGGAAAAACGCTCGTAGCACCTTTGCTTGACTATCTTCTTGTGCATTACACTTCCAACACAACCAGCTAACCATCCGCCGGATATCGCGTGAGCAGCGAACGCCAGTACATCATCATCGAAGGTGTGATCGGGGTGGGAAAAACCACCCTGGCGGACATGATCAGCAAACGGCTGAACGCGCAGCTTGTGGTCGAACAGCACGAGGAAAACCCATTCCTCGCGGACTTTTACAAGGATCCGCGGCGGTACGCGTTCCAGACCGAACTGTTCTTCCTGCTCAGCCGCCACCGGCAGCAGATGGATGAGCTGCGCCAATCCGACCTGTTCGCGCAGCATCTCGTCACCGACTACCTGTTCAGCAAAAGCCGCATCTTCGCCGCAATTACGCTCGAAGAACGCGAGGTCGCGCTGTTCAACACAGTCGCGCACCTGCTCGAACGTGATGCTCCGATCCCGGATCTGGTCGTCTATCTGCAATCCAATACGCAACGCCTGATGCGGAACATCCGCCTCCGTGACCGTGAATATGAGCGCGGCATGAACCCGGAGTACATCGAGGCGCTGGTGGAAGCGTACAACCACCACTTCTTCCGCTACAAGGCGAGCGATCTGATGATCGTGAACGCCACCACCCTCGACTTTGTCCGCAACCCCGACCAGTTCGATGATTTGTTTACCCAGATCATGAACGCGCCCGGCGGCCTGTCCTACTACAACCCGGCGACCGAGGTGTAGCCATGTTCAAGTTTCTGCTGCTGGGGATTGGATTCTACCTCGCGTGGAAAGGGCTGAAAGGGCTCGTCGGCAACCTGTTCGGCACGTCCGACGACGCGAAAGTCAAACCCGGCGAGAAAAAAGAACCGGACGTTACGATTTCGCCAGACGACGTCGTCGATGTGAACTACCGCGAAGTGCATCATGACGACGCGTCAGGCTCTGAATCGGATACGGAGGCTGGAGGCCGCGCCAACCGGGACAAGGAGTCCGGGAGCGGGTCGTGATCAACCGCCGCAAGCCCATCGCCCATCGCAAGCTGCGCACGAAGAGTTCAGCTCAATCCGTCGCCACCGCACACCGGCGCACGTGTGAACGCTGCGGGGTGGAATTCATCTGCGGACGTTTCGCCGGTCTCGACAAGTGCTGCACCGAACTCGCCAAGACGATCCAGGACCCACCCTGCTACTGCCCGAAATGCCGGGAAGAGGTGTTCAGAAAGGATCTACCGGGACGCGGATAGCCTGGTCGGGAGTGGATAGCTTGGTTGTTAGGGGAATAGCTTGGTTGTTAGGGGAATAGCCTGGAATCGGATGGCGGTGCACATCGTTCAACTCTCACATGGGGCAGGCGTCACCCCGAAGGGGTGGCATCTAACTAGCCGGGGGTGTTTACCCCCGGAGAACGAGCGTCCCACCCAATCCCCCCGCGTTGTGTCGTCACCCCGAAGGGGTGATATCTGACTAGCCGGGGGTGTTTACCCCCGTAGATCGAGCGTCCCACCCAATCCCCCCGCGTTGCATTTTTATCCCCGGCGTTGTGTCGTCACCCCGAAGGGGGTGACATCTGACTAGCCGGGGGTGTCAACCCCCGGAGAACGAGTGCCCACCTATGTTTCCCCCGCGCCGCGTATTCCACCCCAACGGGGTGGCATCTAATGCCTTCGCAGACCGGTTTCGATCACGTCTTGCGAAAGCCATCCCGGTTTGTGCGTTGTTTCTGTGCGATATCATTGGATGTTCAACCCCTTCGGGGTTGGAACAACCGGACGGCGTGGGAGATGACGAACGATCCCTTCTCCGGGTTGACACCCGGAGCTAGTCAGATTCGGCACCTTCGGCGCCGGGCACCAGCAAGCCCCTCCCCGTTGTATATTGCCAAAGATCTCGAATCCACCGAGGCCCACAATGACACACTCATTCCTGGCATCAACACGTCGCATCCTGCCACACGCACGCCGTTTTTTCGCGCCAGCACGCCGTCTCCTGACACTTAGCCTGATCGCCCTCCCCCTGTTGGTTGCGTGGTCTCCAACCATACTCGTATACGCCCAGCCTCCCGACACGTCCTGGACCAGGATCTGGGATTATCCAGATGATTACGACTACCTCGATTGTGTCCGAGCCGTACCCGAGGGCGGCTATATCGCAACGGGATTCGCGTTCATCGCGTTTCCGGAGGTGGTACAGGTCTGGACGGCTCGTCTCGATGATGACGGCAACGAGGTCTGGCTGCACCTCGAGGGAGGAAACGATACCGACGCCGGCCATTACATCGATCTGACTCCTGACGGTGGTTTCATCCAGGCAGGCGACATCTATTCTGAGGAGCCTGGCAATGGATTCGACGCCATGATCCGAAAGTTGGATGCTGACGGCAACCAGGAATGGGCCCGGGCGTTGGATGGCGGCAATACGGTTGACCTCTTCTATTGTGTCCGCACCGTTCCAGCGGGTGGTTATGTCGCTTGCGGTGAAGTGGGTGATCCCACTGTTATACGCTTTGCAGAGACAGGGCAGATTCTTTGGGAGTGGATGGTACCAGATCCAGATGATTCTTTTGCGCCAAAATGGGTTGCACCATTAGCTGATGGTGGCTTCATCGTCGCTCATCATCATTACCGGCAAGATATGGGATTTCGGTCATTGGCGATCTTCAAGCTCGATTCCAATGGAAATCTGTTGTGGATGAACGATGAACCGGAAGAAGGAAATCCTCTATATGGATGGGCCACTTGTGCACGTGAAGATGAAATGGGAAATATCTTTGTTTGCGGCTATGTGCGACATCCTGACCCACCTTACACATTCTATATATCTAAGCGAGATTCGACTGGTGAAGTGATTTGGGCTTTGTTTCTTGTAAATCCAGAGCCTGGACTTAACGAAGATAACAAAGCTTATGATATATGTTTTCTTGCTGACGGAAACATTGCTGTTGGCGGTCAAACACGTGGCGTAGTAAACGATGACTACTTATGGCTAATCAAAGCGACACCCGATGGAGAAATTCTATGGAGTACAGAGATTATAGGCGGTGAGATTACTTCCATTGATCAAGGGCGTGATGGATCAATCGTGGCAGCTTGGACGCCACGTGAGTGGACAGGAGATCACTCGGAAGCCATTGCACTTACTGCGTGGGAGCCTGAGGTTAATGTGCTGTTGAACCCGCATGTGGACATTGTTCCGGCACAGGGTATGCGGCTGCATTATCAGGCATACGTCAACAACATCCTCGTTGATCCATCACCCTTCGATGTTTGGGCAACTGTCACCACACCCGCCGGGAACACGTTCCCCTTACAGCAGATCACCGTCACATTGCAGCCGGGTGAGACGTTTTACCGTCCCAGAGTCCCGCTGGACATCCCCGCCGCCGCACCACCGGGGGAGTACACGTTCGAGCTGCATGTCGGCGTCGCGCCGCCAGCCATCCCGCCCGGCGGACCCAACGGCAGCCGTCACATGGGGCTGGGCGCGTTCACGTTTACGAAAAGCGGTACTCGGTAAACGGTAGTCGGTGATCGGTAGTTGGTAGAATACAAACAGTGGTGACGGATGTGTTTGGTGTCATTCTGAACGGAACGAAGTGGAATAAAGAATCTGGCAGGATAACCCGGAAAACGTATGGGATGCGTCATTCTGAACGGAACGAAGAGAAGTGAAGAAGGTCCAGCTTAGATAACGGTCAATTAAGCCCGATCTTCTTCACTTCGTTCAGAATGACGTGATTGTCAAATGTGGATAATCTGGATATCCTTCACTGCATTCAGGATGACACCCTATTACCACGGACTGAAGTCCGTGGTAATAGAGTTTACTCACATCTCGCATCTCGCATCTCACATCTCGCGACTCCAGCCCACAGCCCACAGCCCACAGCCTGCAAGGTGCCCGTGATTGACCGTCACGTCCGTTTGTGACGGCTATCGCGGCTTTTCCGCTATCCACTTCAGCATCACGCCGTCAATCCACCATCGACCACCAGCGTATGGCCGTTGATGAAATTCGCGCCATCGCTGACGAGAAACAGGAACGGTGGGACGTACTCCTCGATCGTCGCCAGCCGTCCCAGCGGAGTGTTGTCAAGGTTCCACTTGACCACCGCTTCCGGCATTTTTTCCGTCATCTCGGTCGGGATGTAGCCCGGCGCGATGGCGTTGACTGTGATTCCCGCCGGTCCCAGCTCTTTCGCCAGGCATCGGGTCATTGCGTCCAGCCCGGCTTTCGCGGCGGAATAGGCCGCCATGCCGGTATACCCCTGCAATCCGACGACGCTGGTAATGTTGATGATCTTGCCGCTGCGTTGCGGCAGCATCACTTGCACCACCTGCCGTGTCAACCGCATCGCCGCGCCGAGGTTGGTGTCGAGGTGCTTGTCGAGGTACTCGTCGGACGCCAGCGCGATCAGTGACGGCACCGATACCCCGGCGTTGTTCACCAGCAGGTCGATCCGGCCCCAAGTGGAGTTCAGTTCACGCACCAGTTTCTGCGTCGCGGCGCTGTCACGGACATCGACGGTGCGCGCGATGAATCGGTCTGACCAGTCGCCTTTCGCTCGCGCCTGTTGGACGAACTCACTGTCCCGCCGTCCGAAGACACACACTCGCCAGCCCTGTTCGAGCAACGCCTGCGCGAACGCTGCCCCGAGCCCACGGGTTCCGCCGCTGATGATCGCCACCTTGCCGTCTTGTGTGCTCACGGAATCTCCCTGCCGGGTTCTTACCTGTCGTTACAAAAGATAGCGCTCATTGAAACCATCTTCGCCGCCGGGAACCCCTCGCGGAGGGACTGCGTATGCTTGACAGACCGGGCCGCTTGCGATAGTCTATGGTTCGTTGTATACTCAGTGGTCAAACGCCAGTATTTACAAAGTGTTAGCGAAAGTTAGTCTTGTGCGAAAAATTGTCCGCAGCGTCTTGAGTGCCACCCTCGTGCTGGTGTTTGCCAGCATGGGCGTGCTCGCGCATACGGGCGAACCCATCGTACTTGCCGTAGACACACCGCTCAGTTTGACCGCAGACGCCGCTCACGAGTGCTGCTGCACGGTGGACAGCGCAGACGCAATCTGCACATGCTGCACCACCTCCACCGAAGCGTCTCCGGATGAAGCATCCAACTGCTGCAGCAGCGCGGGGCAGGAATGCGCCAGCAACGGGCAGGTGCAGGTGTCGGTGCAGTTGTCCGCCTATTTGACGACGCACGATGCCTGGCAGAACCCGTCCACATCATCCGCCCTTACAACCATCCCGGATCAGCGCCCGGAAGACGCGCTGGCCCGCTCGATCGATCACGTCCCGAAACACTCCCTGTCGTAAACACGCCCAAGCTCTCTCTCGCTGAACCGATACGGTTCTGCGACCAGCGAACGCGTGACAGCTCTCCCTGCAAAGGGTGAAGTCTGTCCGGATGACAGTGGAGCACCTTCATGGTTGTACGAACAGTTACGCGATCTGCATTCGCGATGATCGTCGTTCTCTTTCTTTCTACTGCAGGCTTAGCAGCCGACATCCGCGGTACCATCCTCGATGACGAGGGCACCGCGCTCGCCGGCGCCAACGTGGTCGTCGAAGGCACCAGCCTCGGCGCGGCAAGCAACCTCGACGGCGAATTTTTGATCAAGAATGTGCCTCAGGGCGAGCTGACACTCACCGTCAGCCTGCTCGGCTACAAAACCCGGACCCTTGTCGTGTCCGCATCCGCGACCGACGCCAACTCCGGTAAGCCCAGCATCACCATCGAGCTCGACCCAGACGCGGTTGCCCTCGAACAGGTCACGTTCGAGACCGAACGTTCGCAATCTGGACCGGTCAACGATGGCGCGGAACGTGTCGAAGTGCTGACCAGCGACGACCTCGAAGAACAATCCGCGGACGGTGGGCTGTTATCCGCTTTGTCAGGTGGATCGGGACTGGATACCAAGCCGTGCGCGCTGTGCGGATCGGCCGGTGTCGGTATGCAGGGACTGGACCCGTCCTACACCGAGATCAACGTGGACGGGCTGCCGATTCTGTCCGGACTCGGCGCGCTGTACGGCCTCGACGGTATTAACGTGTCCGACCTCCAGCAGGTTGAGATCAGCAAGGGCGGAACCCGCTCGGATGCCGGTGCGGGAGCGATGGCTGGTGCGGTCAACCTGGTGACCAATTCACCCGACCTCAGCCTTGCTGAATTGCCCACCGGCCAACTATCAGCCATGGCGGGTGAGACCGGACGCCACCGACTCAACGGCGCGATCACCGTCCCGGTGGCCGACATGCCGGTGCGGATCAATGCCAACTACGGTGCCGAACCGCGCAAGATCGACCGCAACAGCGATGGCCTGACCGACACTCCGAGCTACACCCGTTTCAACCTGTCCCTGTCGTCCAAGCGCGCGCTTCCCGCAGGTGCGTTGACCACACGTGTCCGTGGGTACGGCGAGGACCGTTTCGCCGGGGAAACCCATTGGACCGAGGACGATCGCGGCAGCGCAACGGTCTACGGACGCGACATCCAGACCCGGCGCGTTGACACCGGAGTCAGCTTCGTCTCGCAAGAGCTGGACTGGGGATTCTGGAAGCTGGACGGTGCGTACGCCTTCCATCAGCAGGATTCCTGGTACGGTACGACGGAATACGACGCCGTACAGGTGATCGGCCTTGCCCGGTTCACCATCAACCGTGACTGGAGTGTGATGCATAAGTCGATGGCACGGTTGCAGTACCGGCACGAGGTATACGACGACAACCTGCGTCTGTCATCCCCGACCGACCGCACCGACTACATCCCCGGCCTGCTGCTGCAGCATGAATGGCTGCCGAACGAACGCTGGCAGGCACGGGCGAGTGTGCTCAGCGAGCTGTACGACGAGGACGGTTATGTCGCCACCCCTCGCGCATCGCTGCGTTTCAGCCCCGATGACAGCTGGTCATTTATCGGATCAGCCGGGCTGGGCTATCGCATCGTCACCCTCTTCAGCCTTGACAAGGCTGCACACGCCGGCTTCGACAACATCGCGATCCCGGAGGATCTGGATGCCGAACGCACGGCGGGCGGCAGCCTGACCGCACAGTATCGCGGCGGAAGCGCAAGCCGCGCCTTCACCGCTGACCTGACAGGATTTTACACCCGTTTCGACAACAAGGTGGTGGTGGCGTTCGGGCACGCTGAAACGGGCGAGGTGATCTACGCGAACGCTGACGACGCGTTCAGCCGAGGAGTCGAACTGCAACTTGGCTACGCATTCGATCCGGGTTGGTCCGCGAATGTGCATGGAACCGTGTCCGACATCCAGTATCACGACGGCACCGAGTGGCGCAAGGAAGAAATGCGCAGCTTTTACACCGCCGGCGCGTCTCTGGTCAAGGAATGGACCGGGATCGGCTTACGGGCAAATGTGGACGGCCGTGTCTTCGGCCCGCAGGAACTGCCGCATGGACGTGGACGCGATCAGTCGCCCACGTACGTCATCATGGACCTTGGGCTGCGTAAGTCGTGGGATCAGTTTGCGCTGACGTTGAAGGCCGAGAACATCACCGACTACGTGCAGCCGGATGAGGTGTTCACAATCAACCCGGACACCGGCGAACGCCGGCTCGATTCCGCGATGATTTACGGTCCGCAGTTGGGCCGGACCGTCATGCTCACCTTCTCCGCCAACTTCGGCGGGTGAGGCTGTTGAACGACGCACACATCAATTTTGAAGGAGATAGAACGATGAAGACGATGATGATGGCTGCGCTTGCCATGTTGCTGCTGGTGGCCGGGTTCACCAACGGGCACGCCAGAGATCCGCACCTGAAACAGGCAAGCCCGGAGATGAAGAAAACCGCCGTGGACGGTAACACGTGGACGGCCAACGATGGAGAAACCTTCTTCACCTGCCCGGTGTGCCAGATGCTGCACACGATGGACGAAGCGAAGGGACAGGCAGTGGTGGACGACGAAACGTTCTACCTCTGCCATTCCAGTGAACAGGCGAAGTTGACGAGCTCACCGGAGAAATACCTCGGTGAATCGTTCTTCATTCCGGCGAACCTGGAAACCTACGGATCGAGTGGTGCGACCTACCGTGATCCGGTGAACGGCGAGACCGGGACGTTGTCGAACCAGACGAAGTCGGTCAAGATCGGCCACAAGCGCTATTTCTTCGTCAACGAGGAGAATCGTGACCAGTTCAAGGCGAACCCGGACAAGTACCTTGTCGCCCTCGACGAAGGTGACCGGTAAACCGAGGCCAGAGCTGCAAGCTAAACCAAAGGCCCGGGGAGTTTTCCGGGCTTCTTCAGACTGCTGGCAGAGTGGCAACGTTCAGAATTCGAGGAAGTTTCGGCTATCACGTCAACTTGGTTCGGCTGTCGCGTCATCCTGAACGGAACGAAGAGAAGTGAAGAAGATCCAGATGATCAACGGGTTATAAGTACTAGTTATCAGCAAAGCTGGACCTTCTTCGCTTCGCTCAGAATGACTCCCCTGGCAATCCGGGGTTTGTCAACAGTCTTAAAAGGCCCGGAGAATTCCGGGCCTTTTTGGGAGCTATGGGATTCAAATCGTGTCTAATCCATGCTGGTGTCAACCTGTGTCGCCGGATCAACCGGATCCTCGCCAGCGGCCGCCTGACCACGCCGGCCACGGCGTTTCCGCACCATCTTGATGTGGTCGCGGTCTTCCTTCGTCATCAGCACAAAGAATCCGACCGGCAGGTAAATCACCATCGCGATCAGGCCGGCGAAAATGAGATCCAACCATGAATCCGGCTGGAACAACCAACGCAGACCCCACGCGAGTCCGAGAATGAACGCGTATGAAATGGCGATGCGGATGAACGGCACGAAGAACGTGTGCCACTTGTACTTCATCACGTGCGCCGCGTACAACGGCGGGAACAGCCAGTTCTTCAGCTGGGTGGTGAACAACGCGGAAAGCGGCATCGCGACCAGCCCCATGTCCAGGCCCCAGGTCGGATGGACCATGTAAATCGAGACAAGGATGTTGACAATCCCGGTCGCCATCGACAGAATCCCGGGCTCACGCACGTTCTTTGTCGCCGCGAAAATGATCCGCACCGGCACGTTCGGCATGGTCACAATCAATCCGACCATCATCCAGACCACCACCGGCGCCAGATCCGCATACTCCGCACCGAGCCAGACGGTCAGCAGCGGTTCAGCCATTACGATCAAACCCGCCAGCGGTAACGCGAGCATGATGCCCTCGAAGCGGACAAAGCTGATCAGAAACTTCTTCATCTGATCGAATTCGCCGCGTCCGTACATGGCGTACACAACCGGTGTCGCGACCAGACGCATCGACCGGTTGTACATGATCAGGCTGCGGCCGAAGATCATGATCGCGCCATATTTACCCGCAGCCGCCGCGCCGAGGATGATGTTGACGACGAGGATACTTGCGTTGAACTGCAGCACCCGGCCGATCTTGTCCATCATCAGCCAGACGCTCATGTCCGTTAACTCCATGAACCGTTTCTTGCTGAACAGCTTCGGAGTCAACTTGAGTTCGGGGTTCAACCGGCGCCAGGTCCGGATACTGAAGATCAGGTGAACGACTGCGCCGAGGACGATACCCACGCTGACACCGTCCAGCCCCCAGCCGAACCAACCGACCAGGGCCAACGGTGCGCTGACACGGGTAATATGCCACGCGATCCGCACATAGTTCTGCAAGTCAAGCCGGTTACGGGCGAACGCGGTAATCATGATGTTGCTGGACGCCGTCACCGTGAAGAACGAAAACATGGTCGCCAGCAGCACCCGTTGCGACGCAGCTTCCGAACCCGGAGCAAACTTCAGGATGCTGGGGGAGAGCCACGCAAAGCCAACAGCCACCGGGATCAACACGGTGAACACCAGCAGCAGACCCCAGAACGAGGAGTTGAACGTCCCGCGTGCCGCCTGCAAATCATTGCGGGTCATTTCAATGGTGAGGAAGCGCCCGACCGACGCGTTCACGCTGGACGTGACCAGCGTCAGGAACGTCATCAGCTGGAAGGAAAGCGGCACGACACCATATTCCGCAGGCCCGAGGGTGCGAATCAGGAATCGTGTCAGCACCATCCCGAGCAGCATCTGCACGGTGATGGCAAGGAAATTCGTGGTGAGGTTCTTCAACATCTGGCGGCCACCGCCACCACGTCCACGTCCACGACGGAATTTTTCGCCCGTCGCGTTCTGTGCAGCAGCGGCCTGCGGTGCGTCTGGGGCCTGATCCGGCTGCGACGGTTTCGAAGAATCCTGAGTCATCCCGGTCGTAATCCTTTTACCAGAAACTGTTAAGTTAGGGAAGCCGTAAAGTAAGCACGGCGACTTGATGCGCAAAGGTTAAGATTTTCGTTTTCTCCGGCCTCGTCCCCCACTAACCTGCCTCGGCCAATCGGGCGGAGGCATCCACGGCAGCTCGCCCCAACCCGCGATCAGGTTGCGTACATCATCGAGGCTGACACGCCGGACCTCTTCCGCCGCGAGTATCGCAAAGCCTGTTTCCTGGAACTCCGGCAGTTGCGCCAGACGTTGGCCAATCGCATCGGTCGGGTAGTAACTGCCTGGTGATTGGTCGGACTTCACCCGCAAATGGCTCAGTTGCAACAGCACCCGCAAGTGTAAAATCCAGTCTTCCCCACGAGCGAGCAGGTCCGGGTTGGTGTTTGGCTTCTGTTCGATCTCGATCCCCTGGCTCGCGGCGTAGGATTGCAACACCTGCAGCAGATCCCGGGCGGTTGAATCGAGGGACGATACGCTCCACGGCTTATCAAACGCGCACACCGACACATCCCGTCCCGCAAGAATTTGCAGATACTGCCGCAACGGCATCGTGTGCGGAGATTGATGGTGACCGAACAGCTCCGGCAGGAAAGGAAACAGGCCCATCTGCTGTTTACGCATCACATCCCGGAAAAATTCACGCCGCAGCTTGCTTTCAGCGGCAAAGATCGTCCCCCATGAGGCGTAGTGCAGCCGTGCATCATCGGACAACACCGCCGGCAGGTGCTGCATCACCATCCACCACCAGCCGCGTTCCATCGCATAGTCGATCCACTGCGCCGGAGCATCGTATGCCATTTGCTGATAGCTCTCCAGCGGCACGTCCGGCACATCCGGAGGCGGCGGGAAGGCGCAATGCAGCCACAACGGCGGCAACGGAGACTCGTACCGGTCCGCGGGCACCAGCACCTCAGCGGGTAAATCCGGCAGCCGCATATCCTGCAATCGGACCTCGACTCCGGCGTCCTCTAGCACCGCCTTCCGATTCTCGAACACCGGGTATGGCGCACAACCCGGGTGGAGCGCGTCGATCACCGTGACGGGCACATTTTCCACCCGTAACGCCAGCGCCAGAGTCGTCCCCAATCCGCCGAGACCGCCGGTAATCACCACTTTCGGAACTGGGAGCAGAGAAACACTCATGCGTTTGCCGCGTTGGAAGAACCTGCGGCAGTCGAACCGATCTGATAGAGGTCAAGCCACTGGGGTAGATTGGACTCTAGCGTCGCCGGAGTGATCATGTTCGGCCCGTCGCTGGGGCTGCTGTCCGGATCAGGGTGCACTTCGAGGAACAGGCCGTCTATCCCGGCCGCCAGGGCCGCACGCACGAGATACGGCACCATCTCACGCTTTCCGCCGGTTTTCCCTCCGGCGCCGCCCGGCATCTGCACCGAGTGCGTGCCGTCGAAAATCACCGGCGCGGACTGCCGCATGATCGGCAACGAACGCATGTCGACCACCAGATTCCGATACCCGAAACTGGCGCCACGTTCGGTAAGGAAGATCACCTCACCACCACCGAGCCGCACCTTGTCCACCGCGTACTGCATGTCCTCCGGCGCCATGAACTGGCCCTTCTTCACGTTCACCGGCTTGCCGGATGCGCCCGCCGCCATCAGCAAATCCGTCTGACGGCAAAGAAACGCCGGAATCTGCAGCAAATCGACCGTCGCCGCGACGTCGCTGACCTGCTGCACGTCGTGGACATCGGTCGTCACCGGCAAACCGAATTCCTCGCGCACCTTCGCCAGCATCGACAGCCCTTCCGCCATCCCCGGCCCGCGCTTGGAGCCGCCGGACGTGCGGTTCGCCTTGTCGAACGACGCCTTGAAGACGTACGGAAGTTGATGCCGCTCGGTGAGCTCACGGATCGTTTCGGCGATACGCAGCGTCAACGTTTCGTTTTCGAGCACGCATGGCCCGGCGATCAACAACAACGGATGCGGCTGATCGGGGCGAATGGTGGTAAAATCCAATGGGTTCATGGTTTATCGAGAGTTTCTGTGTTCAACCGATCGGCTGAATATAGCGGAAACTGGCAACCATTCGCGTATGAAAACTCGAAAAAAAGAAGCGCGCCGGGTCCACATCGGGAAGGTGAAGAACCCGGCGCCTGGGGGTAGAGAAAACCAGGAGGAGATATTTGCACTTCTGCTCGCTTGTTCTCCGGCCAGGGAACCGGAGGCTTGTTTGTCACATCATGATCCCCATCTGTGGGGCACTTTTCAGCCGAGGCGTCTTTTCCAGAGCAGCCTTGGACGCCTGCGGGTTAAACTCGGTATCGGTCAACGCGTTGGCGTTGTATGCATCGTACGCGGACAGGTCGAAGTGGCCGTGCCCGCTGAGGTCGAACACAATCGTCTTCGATTCGCCACTCTCCTTGCACTTCAACGCTTCGTCGATTGCAACACGGATCGCATGACTCGATTCCGGCGCGGGGAGGATGCCCTCAGTCCGCGCAAACAGCACCGCCGCCTCAAACACCGGCTTCTGATGCACCGCCACCGCCTCCATCAGGCCGAGGTCGTAGAGGTGGCAGATCAACGGCGCCATGCCGTGATAACGCAACCCGCCGGCGTGAATCGGCTCGGGGATGAAGTCATGGCCGAGCGTGTGCATCTTCATCAACGGCGTCGACATCGCCGTATCGCCGAAATCGTATGTGTATTCACCACGGGTCAGGCTCGGCGCGGCCTCCGGTTCGACGGCAATGAAACGGGTTGATGATTTGCCGTGAATCTTGTCCGCGATGAACGGGAACGCGAACCCGCCGAAGTTCGATCCGCCGCCGACACAGGCGATCATGATGTCCGGTGCGTCACCCGCCAGCTCGAGCTGCTTCTTCGTTTCCAACCCAATCACGGTCTGGTGCAGCAACACATGATTGAGCACGGACCCGAGGGCGTAGTTCGTGTCGTCCCGTGTTGCAGCCTCCTCAACCGCTTCCGAAATCGCAATCCCGAGGCTGCCCGGCGAGTCCGGCATCTCCGCCAGCACCTTGCGGCCGGCATTGGTGCGGTCACTCGGACTCGCCAGAACAGATGCACCCCAGGTTTCCATCATACTCTTGCGGTAGGGTTTTTGCGTGAACGACGCTTTCACCATGTACACGCTGATCTCGAGGCCGAACATTGACCCCGCCAGCGCCAACGCCGAGCCCCACTGGCCCGCGCCGGTTTCGGTGGACAGCCGTTTCACACCAGCCTGCTTGTTATAGAACGCTTGCGCGATCGCCGTGTTCGGCTTGTGCGATCCTGCGGGACTGACGCCCTCGTGCTTGAAATAAATCTTCGCCGGTGTGTCCAGCGCCCGTTCGAGACGCAACGCGCGAATCAGCGGCGTCGGACGGTAGAGGCGGTAGGCGTCACGTACCGGTTCCGGAATCTCAATCTCCCGCTCTGTACTCACCTCCTGCTGGATCAGGCTCATCGGAAATAACGGCGCGAGGTCGTCCGGTCCGATCGGCTGTTTCGTCGCCGGGTGAATCACAGGTGCCAACGGTTCCGGCAAATCAGCCGCGATGTTGTAATAGGCGGACGGGATCTCGTTTTCCGGCAACTGGTACTTCGTCGTTTCCATCGGTACATCTCCTTGCGTTTGTATGCTTCGTCGTTTTCAGGCAACAAAAAAGCGCCGGCCCCCGGAAGGGCCGGCGCGTTGGTCGCGCATGGTTGGCTGATTCACATCAGCACGGGGCCGGATCCGGGAGTTCGGACGCTGTGAACCAATACCACCAGGTCTGGACAGAGCTCGCCTTGGCAACGTTGCGGCTGCAACGAGCGACGGCGGTCTGCTGATTGGTGATCGTGCGGTTCATCTGGCGAACCATCCTGTTTCGGATTTCCGGCAAAACTGCTTGTACCTAATCTGCGAGCGTTCGTGACGAAAAAACAAGAGTGAGTTCGCAAAATCCACGATTTCCTCGAATCTGGAGTGCTCCCGGATGGGGGATCTCAGGAAAAAGCTTCGAGTTTGCCGGGAACCTTTCGCGGCGGGTTAGTAAGTGCTAACTTATGCCTGCGGGCGCGGATGGAGCTCTGGCGATTCGTCTCCACGGTGAGATCCAGATCTTGCACCACCAGGAGCAGCCCGTTATATTCGACGTCTGCCGTTTTACGGCAACCCGGCGGGATAGCTCAGTTGGCAGAGCAGGGGAATCATAATCCTCGTGTCGGGGGTTCAAGTCCCTCTCCCGCTACCCGACAGAAAGGCCTCCTCGTGAGGCCTTTTCTCGTTGCAACAACCTGGCCTCCCTGCGACAGGATTGCGAGATCCACGCTGCACACCCCGCCCCGCGCTTGCTACCTTCGGGAAACACACGATACGCAGGAAAATGGAGGAGACAACAATGGATCTCGATCGTATCCGCGACCTGATTGACGGCGGGTACCGTGACTGGTCGCTGAATGCCAACGAAGTCAGCGGGTGGGTCCGTCTCGGTGCACCCGTCCTGCTCTGGGTCGGATCGCTGCGCCGCAGCTTCCGGAATCTGCTGGGTGTGCTCGCGTTTGTCGCGGTGAGCCCATACGTCTTTTCACCAAGCAGCGAGGACCGGTGGATGAACCGCGCCATGCGGGGCGAACAGGTCTGGGCACTGCGCCGTCCGCATGATCTCGACCGGCTGCTCAACATCGGCGGCGGAGTTACGCTCGGATTCAGCCTGATCGTCGCCCTGTTCCGCAAGTTCTGGGTGTCGCTGCTGCTGCTGATCGTCAGCAACCTGCTCACCGCCTGGCACTTTGACCGGATGTCGTCATCGTTCGAGATGGAACGCGATTACGAAACGTTGCAGGATGAGGGCGAGGATATCGCGGTCGACGAAGACTGATTCTTCACACATCGATAAACTGTAAAGGCTGCCTGATCGCTCAGGCAGCCTTTTTATGGTAAGGGACAGAAAAAACGGGCGGCAATTTCTTGCCGCCCGCTGGTCAGAAACTTAGCCTTGCTGTTGGCATTTCCTGCAAATGCCTTTCAGTTCAACCCTCGGTTGCATCGGCAGGCCCAGGTCCGCCACTCCAGCCGGGAGCGGCAACTGGTCAAATTCCGGCCACTCCACATCGTACACTTCCTTGCATTTGACGCATACGAAGTGGTGATGATCGTGATCGTGCACCTCGTACCGCGCGCGATCGTCGGACGTGTTCACACGGTCAATCAGACCATGCTGCTCGAGAGTCGCGAGGGTGCGGTAGACGGTGTCGAGAGAGACGGCGGGCAAATGCTCGCGCACGTCCTTATGAATCTGTTCGGCCGAGGGGTGCTCGTGGGACAACGCCAGCGTGCGGAAAATTTCCACGCGCTGCGGTGTTACCTTCAACTTCCGTTCCCGGGCCATCTTGATGAACCGATCGGTGAGTTCCGTCTGCATGGCGCTCATCCGTACTGTTGGTAATCGTAACAAAATCCACTTCTTAGAATAACGGTACCGACACCCCTGATGCAAGGGTGAATCAGAATAATTCCGATTTAGGGAACTTTCTGGCCCATTGCAACACGTAGAACTCCAAACGGGCTCCGGAGAAACGCCGCAGCCTGAAGCCGAGGAGAGGATGAACCGTCACGTAGAGCTGCTCGAACAACAACGTGTGTTTGACGACTTCTTCAAGATTGACTCCGTTCTGCTGCGGCACACCCGCTTCGACGGAAGCATGACGCCGGTGCTCAGCCGGTTGGTCTACCGGCGCAATGACGCGGTCGCAGCGCTGTTGCGTCACCGTGAACGCAACACCCTGATCCTCGTCGAACAATTTCGTCCGCCGGTGTACCTCAAGGGCGATGAAGGCTGGATCACCGAACTGCCGGCCGGTCTGATGGATGTGGACGGCGAGGAGCCCCTCGAAACAATGCACCGTGAACTGCTCGAGGAAACCGGCTACCGTGCGCCCGAACTCGAGCACATACTGACCTACTACACCACGCCAGGCGGGGCGACGGAACGCATGTGGCTCTACTACGGCGAGGTGACGGACGAGGATCGTATCGAGGAAGGCGGCGGGGTGGACGCTGGCGAAGACCTGCGAGTGATCGAAATGACACGCGAAGAGCTGGCGGCCGGGATTTACGACGGGACCATTGTCGACGCCAAGACCATCATCGCGGTGCAGTGGTACCTCGCGCATAAATAGCGGACGTCGGGCTCGGGGCTCCGGGCTTCGGGCTCCGGACTGCGGACTACGGACTGCGGACTGCAGGCAACCGCACCGTCGCCGTGCCCTCGGACTTCAGTCCGGGATAGTCGATCGGTCACAGGACAACAGCAACCACGTCCTCGGGCTTCAGCCCGGGGCATCCTAAGCTATCATCCCAGAGATGAATGTCCGCAGCATGTTCATCCCGGGTTGATGAGTATCAGGCCGCTGACACCTGTTCCCGCTCCGTAAGCCGTCGAACGTTGATCCACCGGCGCGGAGACACTACCATAGTCCCGTGTCCGGGCAACATGGATTACCGGACACCGCAAGCTCTCACCGGTTCCGATATTCGCTGTCCAACAAGGCGACGGCGACGCACGAACCACAACAACCCAACCTGATGAACGAGCTGGTACAGCAAGCGATCGAGTTGCGGCATGAGCTGCACCGTCACCCGGAGCCCTCACACGGCGAGTCCGGCACCGCCGAACGCATCCTGACCTGGCTGCGCGCGACTCAGCCGGACGACCTGCTGATTGGGCTGGGCGGGCACGGCATCGCGGCGGTGTATCGTGGTCAGGAGGATGGGCCACGCGTGCTCATACGCAGCGACATGGACGCGTTGCCGATCCACGAGAACACAAGCCTCGACTACAAATCCACCCGTGCGGGCGTGTCGCACAAGTGCGGCCATGACGGCCACATGGCGATGCTGTCGGCGCTGGCGTCACGGTTGGCCGGGCAACGTCCCGCTCGCGGTGAAGCGGTGCTGTTGTACCAACCCGCCGAGGAAACCGGCGAGGGTGCGGCGAAGGTGATCGACGACCCGCAATTCTCCCGGATTGACCCTGACCAGGCGTACGCATTGCACAACCTGCCCGGCTTTGAACGGGGCGCGATCATCCTGCGTGAGGGTGGATTTGCGTCAGCGTCGGTGGGGTTGCGGATTGACCTGCACGGTGCCACCTCCCACGCCGCCGAGCCGGAGCATGGCACCAGCCCGGCGCTGGCGGTGGCTGCCCTGATCAACGCGCTCAGCGCCGCTCCGCAGTATCACACCTCGCTGGGTGAAGCGGCGAAGGTCACCATCATCCACACGAAACTCGGCGAAGTTGCGTTTGGCACCTCTCCTGGTGAAGCGGTGGTGATGGCAACACTGCGTGCTCATCGTACCGAGACACTGCAGGCGTTGCAGGATCAGTGCGCGACACTGGCGGCGAATATCGCGGCAGCGTACGGTTTGCAGCAGGAAGTCGAGTGGGTTGAACCGTTCCCGGCGACCGTCAACCACGCCGACACAACCGCCGTGGTTCGGAACAGCGCATCAGCTCTTGGCCTGACCCTGGTCGAACCGAAACTGCCGTTCCCATGGTCGGAGGATTTCGGCCACTTCGGCGAACGTTGCCCCGCGACCCTGTTCGGCCTCGGCTCGGGTGTCGAGCATCCGGCACTGCATCACCCCGATTACGATTTCCCTGACGATATCCTCGTGCATGGCGTCAACATGTTTGACCAGATCATCCGGAAGGTACTCGGCTAAATGTTTCACACGTCCATCATTGAACTCAGCGAACGCGCACTGCGGACCAACCTCGAATTCCTGCGGGATCGAATCGGCCCGAAGACCATCTTCAGCTCGGTGGTGAAAGGGAATGCGTACGGGCACGGCATCAACAATTTCATCCCCAAAGCCCAGGAATGCGGCGTTGACCATTTCTCCGTGTTCAGTGCCGGGGAAGCGCTGGCGGTGCTTGAAGCGCGAACCGAACCATGTGAAATCATGATCATGGGCTACATCGACGAGGCCGAGCTCGAGTGGGCGGTGGAAAATGAGATCGCGTTCTACGTGTTCGACCTGGAACGGCTACACGCGACAAACCGCGCCGCGGCACATGTCGGCAAAAAAGCCAAGGTGCATCTCGAGTTGGAAACCGGCATGAACCGCACCGGCCTGCCGGAAGATCAACTCAGCGACGTCGCGGATCTCATTCTCAACAACGGCAACACGATCAGCGTGGATGGTGTCTGTACTCATTTCGCCGGCGCGGAATCAACGGCAAACTACTGGCGGATACAGAAACAGCTGAAGAACTACCGCCGCATGACAGGCAAGCTGAAAAGACTCGGAATCAAGACGTTCGCGAAACACATTGCCAGCTCCGCCGCGACTTTCGCCTATCCGAAAACGATCCAGGACATGGTCCGTGTCGGGATCGCCCAGTATGGCTACTGGCCGAGCCAGGAAACCCTGATGCACTACTTCCTCGAGTCCGGCATCGAGGATGTGGAAGACTATGTCGACCCGCTGAAACGGGTGATCCGCTGGAAGAGCCGCGTGATGAGCGTGAAAACGGTCAAGCCCGGTGAATACATCGGCTACGGGATTTCCTTCCTTACCACCCGCAGCACTCACATTGCCACGATCCCGATCGGCTACTGGCACGGTTTCGCGCGCAGCCTCAGCAACCTCGGCAGCGTACTGGTACGCGGGCAACGGGTGCCGGTGATCGGCACGGTCAACATGAACATGATACTCGTGGATACCACCGACATCGGGCAGGTGCAAACCGGGGACGAAGTCGTCATCATCGGCAAGCAGGGCGAACAGGAAATCAGCCTCGGCACTTTCTCCGATCTCGGTCAGTACCTCAACTACGAAGTGCTGGTCCGGTTACCCGCCGAGATTCCACGCACCTGGGTGGCGTAAGACCGTCGCGCGTCCGTCGTCTCTTGTCCTTTGTCTCTAAGACAATACATCGGGGACACTTTGTCCCCAAAGTGTCCCCGATTGGTATACACTGGTGCCCGTGATAATCCGTCACATCCGTTCGTGACTGTTATCGCGGACCAGCAACCACGGATCATCCCTGCTGGCGGAGCCATCAGGGGCACATCAGCAGCTGAAACTGGGAGTGATACCCAAAAGCATGTGCCCGTGTCCGCTTGCGGACGCGGATTCGCTGAGGTTGGACGATCCCTTCTGGCGGAGCCATCAGGGGCACAGGCTTTACGCCGCGCCATGTTGTGTCACTGGCCCGTACGACTCATCCGCCAGAATCTCACCCCGGATCGACACCTGGATCGCACGCAACGGGATGTTCACATTCGCCCCTTTCCACGCCTGCACGGCCAGGTTGACAATCCCGCCGCAACACGGCACCTCCATGTGCAGCACGGTCAGAGATCGAACATCACGCTGCAGCATCGCGGTCAGTTTGTCGAGGTACGGCGCGACGTTGTCCAGCTTCGGGCAACCGATCGCCACGATCCGGTCCTTGAGATAGTCCTGGTGAAAGTTTGGCAACGCGAACGGGACACAGTCCGCGCACAACAGCAGGTCGCTACCCGGAAGGAACGGAGCCATCGGGTTGAGCAGATGCAGCTGCACAGGCCAGCTGCTGAGCTGGCTGTCTTGACGGACAAGCTGTGGTTCGGGATCCTGGACCGTGGGTGGGGAAGATGGCGATTTCAAATTGCGCGCCATCGAGCCCGGGCACATTGGCGCCGGACCAAACACATGGGGGGAACCTTGTGCTTTACGCCGTATAGCCGACTGTCCAAGCGCCAATGAGCCCGAGCGATGATTCGCTTCGACGGCTGCTTCATTGTACTCATCCGCCTCACGCTCCACCATCCGGATTGCGTCCTGAGGACAGTGGCCGAGGCAGGCACCGAATCCATCGCACAACACGTCGCTGACCAGCTTCGCCTTGCCGTCAACGATCTTCAACGCGCCTTCAACACAATTCGGGATGCAATCGCCGCAGCCATTGCACAATGCTTCATCGATTTCGACGATGGTTCGGACGTCCATTGTACGATCCTCTGTGTACCGAGTTCCAGTGGTTTCTCTAGCGGCCAGGGTGGCCATACTCCTCGGACTCCATCCGCGCGACATGGAACCGGATTTCGTCATCGCTGATGTTGTTCTGCCAGACTCCGAAGAGGCGCGCGGATCCTGTCGCCGCCACCAGTGCGATCACAATCGCGATGGCAATGGTGCGGGGTTTGAGGCTGCGCTTCTTCGTACCAAACATCAGCGCTCCCGGCGCGGGGCAACTGGAGACACAGTCATGGCAGCCGATGCACTCGACCTTGGTGATCGTGTCACGCGTGCTGACAATCAGTTTCGCCGGGCACGCCTTGTCGCAGAGCTTGCAGTCGATGCACTTGCTGTCGTCACGTCGTACCTTGACCGGGCTGAACCAGCCAACCAATCCCATCAGCGCGCCGTACGGGCACATGTACCGGCACCAGAATCCGTTGATCACCACTGATCCAGCCGCCAGGACCAGAATCACAATCCCGCCAACCCGCGACAGGTCACGGAAAAACTCCAGCATCTTGATGTCGGAAACCTTGTTGTACGGGCTGGTGATGAACGCGTTCAACCCTTCCGCGCCCATCCCGATGATCGCCCAGACAAAAAAGCCGAGGATGAAATACTTCAGCCCGCGCAGGATGAAATCCAGCCACGGCCACGGCTTCACATTCTTCCCGAAAACCCAGCGGCCAACACGCGCCAGAGTTTCCGAGACCAACCCGACCGGACAAATCCAGCCGCAGAAGGATTTGCGGAACACCACCGCCAGCGCAACGAACAGCAGGAAGAGGATCGTCGCGGCGGGGTGGATCGTGTTCAAGCTGCCCTGGTAGATCCAGTCAAGCGCACCCATCAGGCCGCTGATCGGGAGGAAACCCTCGACTCCCGGGGGACGTGTCGGCAACGGTCCGGCTGTGGTCGTGTACGCCGCGTCAACAAACTGAATGAACTGCCAGCCGAGCACGATGCAGAGCACCGTGAAAAATCCCTGCGACAGGAACCGCCAACCGCTGGTGCGGATCTTCCCCTGCTGCAACGCGAAGTGCTTCCGGTTCCACCTGAACTTGCGCGGGTCGGACGACATCGGCTTCGTCAACCGTTTCACGCGGGCTGGCGCGGTGTTCGGATGGGTATTTCCGCGAGGCGAATACGTTCCTTCCATGCCTGAAGCTTCCATCGTCGGAACTGCGGATCCATTGATGCCATTTCGTGGCATCGTGGCGGTCAATTCAGTCGTGTCGTCTTCGGGTGTGCGGTAGATGATCATCGCGGCGCTCTTCGTGCCAGGGTTCACAAGCAACGTCCCATGTTGCTTCCGCACTTAGAGTAGTCACACCACGCGATTCGGTTCTTTGCACAGATCAAAGGGCCTTTACAGTCTCTCGTCTCTGGTCCCTCGTCTCTCGCAACACACAACACACAACACAAAACACAAAACACAAAACACAAAACACAAACCGGGGACACTTTGTCCCCAAAGTGTCCCCGGTTTGAAATTCCATCAGGGGCTCATCAGCCGTTGAATTGGCAGCGATGCCAAGCAGAACGTGCCCGTGTCCGCTTGCGGACGCGGATGATCCACAGCCAGCCACCCGACCTCTGACCATCCCTGC
Organism: bacterium; assembly: GCA_020444425.1. GTDB lineage: Bacteria > Electryoneota > Electryoneia > Electryoneales > Electryoneaceae > BMS3BBIN04. The sequence goes on from JAHLLB010000014.1 coordinate 63,472, forward strand.
TGGCGGAGCCATCAGGGGCACGTGTGCGACCGTCGAAGACCTTGGCCCACCGTCCCCAGTCGTGCTTATCTTCCGCGAACGAACGAAAGACGGACCATGGCCGAAGCCATCCTGCTCACTCTACTCGGACTGATCCTGCTGCTCGCGGGAGCGGAACTGGTCGTGCGTGGCGCGATCAAGACCGCCGAACTGTTGCGCGCACCCGCGATCCTGGTCGGATTGACGCTCGTCGCGTGGGGCACCAGCGCCCCGGAAATCGCGGTCAGTGTCACCGCCGCTGCGAACAACTTCCCCGAGGTCGCGGTGGGGAATATCATCGGCAGCAACATCCTCAACATCCTGCTGATCCTCGGGCTGGGCGCCATGATTCTGCCACTTTCGGTCAATGAACAGTTCGTCCGTCGCGACATCCCGGTCCTGCTCGTGGCCACCGCTGCCGCGTGGTTTCTGCTCAGTGACGGTTCCCTCAGCACCACCGACGGCTTCATCCTGCTGATCGGCCTGATCGCCTACACCGGATCGCTGTACCTCAATGCGCGCAAGACGAAGACCGTGGACGACCTGCTACAGGACAAGTCCCCCGAGCCGGTAACGGCTGGCGCGATTGTGTACGCAGCGGGATCACTGCTGGTCGGCATCACCGCGCTGACCTTTGGATCGCGCTATTTCACCAACGGCGCGGTGGAAGTGGCAATGTGGGCGGGGGTGAGCGAACGAGTGATCGCGGTGACACTGGTCTCAATCGGCACCTCACTGCCGGAGGTCGCCGCCAGTGTGATGGCGTCAATCCGCAAACAGCCGGACCTGGCCGTCGGGAACGTGATCGGGTCAAACCTGTTCAACCTGCTGGCGATTCTCGGACTGAGTGGAGTCGCGGGTGGTCAACTCGTATTGCCGGAGACCATGGTCGGCCCGGACATGGCCGTGGTGCTCGGTGCGGCGGTGCTGGTCCTGCCGCTGGCGGTGAGTGGAATGACGATCACCCGTCTCGAAGGGGTGTTGCTGCTGGTGTTGGCGCTGGGGTATCTGCTGTGGCTGCTGCTCGGTACGGAAAGCGTTGTCTGGCCGGCGTGGGCGTTCCTCGGCGCGAGTGTGCTCTATGCGGCGTTCAGTCTGACGGTTCACGCCGTCCGGCGCGGGAAGGCGAACCGTTCGTCCTGAATTGAAGCAATACTCCCTTCACTCATCCCTGCTGGCGAAGCCATCAGGGGCACATCGGGTACGAATCAACCCAATCATGCGATTCAGCCCAGACATGAATGTCTGGGGCGGGGTGCCAACGGAAACGGATTACGACTCGTCGTCCTCGACGTCCTCCTCCGCCTCGAGGATCTCGAGCATCATCTGACGCATCGCACCCAAATGATACGCCACATGCGCGATCTGCCCGAATGCGCCGGTGATCACCATCTCATTGTCCCAGTGCTCAAAATTCTCGATCAGCTGGATTGCCGTCGCGTATTCGTTCTCAATGTCCTTCTGCAACTGCACCCACTGATTTTCATTTACCCCACGAACCGGCCACGAATCGTCCCAGTTCATTGACGGCTTCTGGCCACGGAACATGGTGTTGCCATACTGCAGCAGGAAACGGATGTGCCCGCCGATCGCGGCGACTGTCGGGCCGCCGTCACGGATCGGAGTGGACGCCTCTTCCGCACTCAACTCGGCCGTCGTGCCGAGCACGCCGGATTCCGGTCCGCCCCAGGTGAACCAGCAATGGTTCGGGTCGCCGCCGGGGTAGGCTTCACGCATCAGGGTGAGGCAGGCATCACGCAGATGGGTCGGGGATACTGGATGCATGGGATGTTCCTTGCGCCTTGTGAAGAAATCATCGTACCAGCTGTAAACTAGGGTGCAATGAGCGGAAGGTATAACGCAGACTCCGAAACGGTACTCCCCCCGGGAGAAAAACAGAACGGTATCCCGAGAGCCGGATTATCCGCTTGAAACCCGTCCTCCGCTTGCTCATCGGCACGTAAGCGGTTAGTTTATTGTTGATCGTCCGAACAGGAGGTTGCCGAATACGAGCGTTGTGCACGGTGATGTGAGGAATCAGGGTCCGCGGAGCGAACTTCGCTCCGTCCTCCTGTTGCACGTGCATAGCCGGTCTTCGGAACCGAGCCCCCGGTTCGGGCGTTTCTGTTTCCCCGGTTGCACGACCCGGTAACCGGTACGAAAATGAGGTCTGCTCTCATGATGAATTCGCTGCCCAGCCTCAAGCTCAACCTGGCCCTCGCCGGGCTGATCATGCTCTGCCTGCTGTTCGTGAACGTATCCCCGGTACGGGCGGAATTCGACTTCTCGTCCAAATACGCCGGCGACTACCTCACCGGCCAATCCACAGCCCGCCTGCTCGCACTCGGCGGTGTCGGCGTGTCGATTGCCGAAGGTCCGTCCGCTGTGCTCGCAAACCCGTCACGGCTGGCCAATCCGTACGGTCACGCGATATCCCTGATGCACGCCGACCGTTTCGAATCGGCGGTGAAGGTGGATCACGTCGACTACGTCCGGCGGCTCGAGGATGACCGTTACCTTGGCTTCGGCCTCGTGCGGCAGGGAGTGGACGACATTCCGGTAACCCGCCTGCGCGACCCAAGCCAGGATATCGGCATCGACAACCGTGTCATCCGCACCGGCGCGACCAGCGCGTCCGAGTATGCATTCCTGCTGTCGTATGCCGGGCATCGTTCCTGGGGCAATATCGGCGGATCGGCGAAACTGCTCTACAAGCACCTCGACGACACAAACGGCTACGGCCTCGGCATCGACCTCGGGTACTCCCGCAGCTTTGGCGATCTGCATGTTGGCGCGCAGCTGCGCGATGCGATCGTCACCGTGCTCACCTGGGACACCGGCCGGCAGGAAGTGATCTATCCGACCCTGCGTGCCGGCGCGGCCTACGAATTCCAGTGGACACGGATGTACTCAACGATCATGCCGGTGGTCGAATTCCAGGCGCGCGGGGAGTCGATTGACGATCCGGACGCGTTCGCCGTGCATGCCGGCCTCGAATACCGCGTCCGCGACATCGTCGCCGCACGCATCGGCTACGACGGCAGCCGGCGTGCCGACCCGGACCAGGCCTTCAGCGACGGCCTCACCTATGGCGCCGGACTGCTGATCGGCAGCGTTGCCCTCGACTACACCTTCATCGGTAACGAAGACCTCGGCGCGACACATCGCGTCAGTGTTGGCGTGCGGTGGGGAATGTGAAGTCAGTTCTCAGTAAACAGTAGTCAGTACTCCGTGGTCCGTGTCGGGTAGCCGAATTCCGGGGAAATGTACACGTTTGGTGCCCGTGATTGTCCGCCGATCAGTTTCGGCGGCTATCGCGGGTGATCCGTTTAGTATGGGGATGTGTGAACGGATCGCGAGGGGTGGTTCGATGTGTTGCAGTCGAAGAGATGGTTGATCTGGGTATGCGATCAAAGGGTCCAGCCGTTCACGTGTCCCCGATTGAGCTGGTAGTCCTGGGGACACCTGTCGGCACAAATCGTGCATGTCGGCAGGCGAACAGTGACGGTTCATCCTGTTGCTCACACAGTTATATCGGCATCCAGTGCCGCCAGATGTCCCCTTTGATCATCCCACGACCTAATCCGTTAAATCCTCCTGCATCCGCTTGAGGTAGGCTTCGCTGCTGTCGGTCCGGAGACGCACCCACAGCGGCATATGGTCGGAGAACTGGTAGGTGCGCCACTTCTTGAAGTAGGCACCCTTCAGCTCGTCGTCCGTTTTGCCCGCGGCACCGGTGGTTTCCTTCATTTCTTCCAGGTAGTCGCCCGCCTGGCTAGGCTTCATCACATTCTGGAAGATGTTGAACACCCCGGCGACAGTATCCTCCGCAGAGGCCGCCTCGATATAATCGATCGTCAACGAGTCGGTCTTGAACGCGATCTGATCGTAATACATGTCACTCTTCACGTTGCTGCGTTTGCGCAGCACCTCGGGCACGGTGAAGCCGCTATCCAGTAACGCGTCCATCGTCTTGTGGTTCGGGTTGACGATGTTGAAGTCGCCGAGCAGGATCAACGCCTTGTTGTCCTTCAGGTCCTTGTCTGCCCGTTTCGACAGCCATTTGGCGATGCGATCAATCTCCTCAACGCGTTCCTGCAATTTCTCGCTGTCCTCGTCGTCATCCCCGTAGTAGATGTGCACAGTGCAGAGATCAAACTTCAGCCACCCACTCTGGAAGGTGACGACAAACGGCGACCGCCGGAACTGCTTACCGGCGTTGACTTTTTTCCCGCTCCCCGTATCCAGCCGCACCTTGCTGATCAGCATGCTGTCCGGCAGCACAATTTCCCCGGCGATGTGCTGGAAACGCACCTTGCGCTTGTCCCAGATAAACGCCATCCGTTCATCGTTCGCGCCGACGTTTGTGTCGCGGTCGGTGGCGATGTACTCGTAGTCCGGACCGAGGATCTCCATCACTGTCTCGAGCTCGTCCAGCTTGTTGACCTCCTGCACCGCGACGACATCGAACCGGGACAACACTTCCGCGATGTAGAAATGTGACTCACGGATGCGTTTGCCATAGCCCCAACGATTCCCGGTGCGGCCAAAATCACGGATATTCCACGTCGCGAGCAGCAAATGACCGCCGAGATCCTTGCCCGGAATCTCCCTGTCCAGCTGCTTGCGCAACGCGATCAGGTTTTTGACGGCACGTTCCCGTTCGTCCCGCGGACGGATCAAACGTTTCAGCAGGTAATACATCATGATCAAGTCCCCCCGGAATGCCCGGTGTAAAACCCTCACGTGTCGAGAAACAGTCAGCTTTCAGCTTCAACTTACACGCCCGAAAGGGAAAGATGGCCTTGAACAGTCAATCGATGTGCAAACCGGAGATGTCGCACGAGAGTGGCAAGCTCCAGCTTTTCTGGTATTTTACTTAACAGGTGAATGGAGGCACAAGCGGGGGCTTGGTTACGAAGCAGAATCCGAACTGAACAATTGCCGATAGGTAACAACATTCCGTCTTTTTGTGAAAAAAGGATCATATCTTTGTTGTTATTCAGGTCGAAAAACGCCGTTCCAATGTTCTCTGAACACTCACAATCGACCGGAACCCACGGTTATTCAAGATTTTACCAAAATCACCTGCAAATACTGCTATTTCCGTTGCCCCCGGGAGACAGGACTCGTGTTATTTTGTCCTAACGCCATCTCATGTGTACCTTTTCCCGCAAGCCGACGCATACGTGGGAAAATCACCCAGGGTCATGGCTACGGCATCCATCACGCACAGTCGTGAAAGACAGTTGAGATATGAACAACCAACGACCGGCGGTCGACAACCGTCCCGCAGGTCAACGGTCTGAATAGAGCGAGGGGTGGGCGTTTGTCCAGACGGACAGACTCCGCCCCTCTCCACATTTGAACGCGCCGGCCCAACTTCCGGCGGAGGACGCCATGAAAGACGTAACCGAAACCGTCGTCGTGAGCGAGGAAAAAGGGCACAAGATCACCATCCTCGAAGAGTGGTGCAAAGGGTGTACGATCTGTGTTGAGGTTTGCCCGACGGACGTGCTGAAGATGAAGCCAATCGGCACACGCTGGCAGGGGACCATTGCCGTCGTGGTTGATGCGGACGCCTGCATCGCCTGCATGCAGTGCGAGCTGCAATGTCCTGATTTCTCCATCCTGATTGAAAAGGGTGAGAAGAAAAAGAAGAAGGCTGCCGTCTGAACCCGAAACACGTGATCGTCATCCGGGCATGGACCTGGGGGGCGAGTATCCAATCCATCTCACGCGAGCTGAGAGATGACCGATAACGGACACAACGTAAAATTCTGGCCCGGCAACATCGTTGTCGCGGAAGCCGCGATCGCGGCGGGGTGTAATTTCTTTGGCGGCTATCCGATCACGCCGTCCTCAGAAATCGCCCATCACATGAGCGCGCTGTTGCCCAGGCATGGTGGCCATTTCATCCAGATGGAAGATGAAATCGGCGCGATGGGATCCGTCATTGGCGCAAGTCTGGCCGGCGCGAAAGCGTTGACCGCCACCTCCGGTCCGGGCATGAGCCTGAAGCTGGAAAACCTCGGCTTCGGTTACATGGTCGAAGCGCCCTGCGTGGTGGTGAATGTGATGCGCGGCGGACCCTCCACCGGCCTGCCGACTCATCCAGCGCAGGCCGACCTGATGCAGGCACGTTGGGGTACGCACGGCGACCATCCGACGATCGCCATCGCCCCCTCGTTCCACCAGGAAATTTACATGGAGACCATCCGGGCGTTCAATCTCGCCGAACAGTTCCGGATGCCGGTCATCCTGCTGCTGGACGAGGTGCTCGGCCACCTCAGCGAAGGGGTGATCCCACCCGAACCCGGCTCGTTCGAGATCATCAACCGGAAGATGGATACCGGCGATCCGAAGACCTTCCTTCCCTACAATGTGGAGAAGGAAGATGTGCCGCCGTTCCGTCCGTACTTCGACGGCGCAACGTGGCACACGACCGGTCTGAACCATGACGCCACCGGGTTCCCGACGACTAACCCGGAGTACATCAAGTCCGACATGGAACGCCATATCCGCAAGGTGCTTGGCAACCGGGACAAGATCGACAAGGTCGAGTACTACATGGCCGACGACGCCGAAATCGGTGTCATCAGCTTCGGGTCCACTGCCCGCGCCGCAATGGCCGCGGTGAAAAAGGCGCGTGAAGCCGGGGTCAAAGTCGGCATGCTGCGTCCGGTGACCGTGTGGCCATTCCCGAAGGACCAGGTCTACGAATTCGGCCGCGACAAGAAGTATCTCGTCGTGCCGGAATTCAACATGGGCCAGATGGTGTATGAAGTTGAGCGCGCGGTGCACTTCGACCGTCCCATCAAGCGAGTGAACAAGGTCGGTGGCGTGCCCATCTACCCAAACGAAATTCTCGCCGCAATCGAGGAGGTGGCCTGATGGCATTCGATTACATGCCCTACATCCGGCAGGAAAAAATGCCGCACATGTGGTGCCCCGGCTGCGGGATCGGGACCGTGATGAAGTCAATGATCCGCTCGTTCTCCGAACTCGAGTGGGCACCTGAAGATATCGCCGTCGTCTCCGGCATCGGCTGCACCAGCCGTCTGCCGGGCTATCTCAACGTGAACACGTTGCACACGACGCACGGCCGCGCGATCAGTTTCGCTACCGGTATCAAGATGCACCGGCAGGACAAACACGTCGTGGTCATCTCTGGTGACGGCGACGGGTCCGCGATCGGCGGCAATCACCTGATCCACGCCGCACGGCGCAACATTGACATCACCGTCATCATCAACAACAACAACATCTACGGCATGACTGGCGGCCAGTATTCGCCGACCACGCCGCTGGGTGCAAAGGCGGCGACGGCTCCGTACGGAAACCTCGAACCGTCCTTCGATCTCGTCAAGTTGCTCACCGGCGCAGGCGCCAGCTTCGTCGCGCGTGGTCAGGTCGGCAACGGCAAGCAGGTCGCGCAACTGCTCAAGAAAGCGTTCGAGCACAAGGGCTTCAGCTTTGTCGAGATCGTGTCCAACTGCCATACCCAGTTCGGCCGCCGCAACAAGATGGCCGATCCGATGAACATGGTGAACTGGATCAACGACCGCGCGGTTTCGGAACGGAAGTGGGAGAAAATGTCGGACGACGACCGGGCGAAACACTTCCCGGTTGGCGTGCTGCACGAAGACACCGAACGTCCCGAGTATTGCGATACGTACGAGAAACTGATCGCCAAGTTGGCAGAACAGCAGTCGGCATAAGGGGGAACCGCCATGCATTTCGAAGCACGTTTCTCAGCCGTTGGCGGGCAGGGTATCATCCTCGCCGGCACCATCATCGCGGACGCCGCTTTCCTCGAAGGCTTGCAGGCCGCAGGTTCGCCAACCTACACCGCGCAGGTTCGAGGTGGCCCGACGAAAGTGGACGTGATCGTCGACGATGACGCGATCCTGTTCCCGCGCACCTCGGAAATCGACTTCTTCCTCTCGCTCGCGACGAAGTCGTACAAACAGTTCGGCGTCGACCTGAAACCGGGCGTCCCGGTCGTCATCGACCCGAACCTGGTCGAGATTCCGAAGGAACACGAAGAGCTGTACACCATCTACCGGATTCCGATCATCGACCTGACCGCGAAGAACCTCGGACGCATGGTGTATACGTCCGCCGTCGCGCTCGGCACGATGGTCGCGCTGACCGACGTCGTCTCGGAAGAATCCATCCGCGAAGCGCTGAAACGCCGCGCGCCGAAAGGCACCGAGATGTACAACATGAAGGCGCTGGACGTCGGCATCAACGCCGCCAAAGAGCTACACGCCACGATGGCGTAAGGCTCGAAACTCGCTACATATTCGGGGGATACCTTGCTATCAGGTATCCCCCTTTCTACGCTATCCTGTCTTCAGAATTATCACGGGAGGTGGGTCATGAAACGTTCCACACAACGCCTCATCTACTGGCCACCTAGAATCCTGGGCATCCTCTTCGCTGTTTTCATTTCTCTGTTTGCGCTCGACGTGTTCGAGGAAGGATACAACTTCGGCGAATTACTAGTCGCGATCTTGATGCACATGGTTCCCACCTCGCTGGTGATTATCGCCCTGCTGGTCGCATGGCGCTGGGAATGGACGGGGGCCGTGCTGTTCATCGGTCTCGGGCTTGCCTACATCGTGCTGGCGTGGGGACAAGTCGCACTGGCTGCCTATTTTGGCATATCCGGCCCGTTGATCCTCACCGGATCGCTGTTCCTGGTGAACTGGTTCATGCGACGGCAGGTGAAATTGAAAAAAACTGCCAGGGTTTCGCCGGTGTAGCCTGGTTCAAGCGACAGCATGGGACCGGCTCGTTCTCTCGCCATGAGCTGCTTCTGAGATCCTACCTTCCCCTGAAACCCGGGGGAAAGCATGATCGATCTGTACCTCAGCTTTGTGATTGACCATCCCATCCTGTCCAGTGCGGTGCAAGTCGCGATTCTCGGCATGGTGGGCGAACTGCTCGCGATTCGCATCCGGCTTGGACGATGGCACCTGTTCGGCGGCTGGCAGTTGTTCGCCAAGATCGCCGTCTGGGCGTTCCTCGGTATCTCGTTCAAGTACGCGTTCGCCGGGTTCTTCGGCTTCGTGGATGCCCTCATCCACAAAGGCCTCTGGTTCCACGTCGCAGACAGTGGATTCGTCCGCGCACTCTCGGTCTCAACGTTCACAAACCTCCTCTTCGGCCCGGTGATGATGCTCTTCCACCGCTGGACTGATAACGCCATCGAACAGAAGCCGATGCACTGGCCCAGCCTGCAGAAAGCATGGGTCACATTATTGTGGTTCTGGATCCCCGCGCACACCCTAACCTTCAGTCTACCCAGTCATTTACAGGTCGGACTCGCTGCCGTCTGGGCGACGGCTCTGGGAGTCATCCTCGGTTTCTTCAACCGAAACAAGGGTTGACAAGGATAGTTAGTCTACTATGGAACCGAGTTTTAAGTTTTTTGGTGCTCGGTTACGTATTTGGGATTTTATTTATTATATTGTGGATGATTCTGATACCGACCTGCTACTCTGCTGAGTGAGGTTACCGTGCGCATCCTGGTAGTTGATGATGTCGGCGCGATGCGGAAGATTATCCGACATGCGCTGGAAAAAGCCGGTTACACGGATATCGTGGAAGCAGCCAATGGCACGGAAGCGATGACGCGCCTGAAAGCTGTCAACCTGATCCTGACCGACATCTACATGCCCGGCATGGGTGGATTTTCGCTGGTGAGGGGTATTCGCCAGATCTCTTCCATGGACAAGGTCCCGATTATTGCAGTGACTGCGGAAAACCGAACCGCGCTCATCCAGCGTTTGCTGCGCTATGGCGTAAATGATTACATCGTGAAACCGTTTATCAATGAAGCGCTGATCGAGAAAGTGAAGGCATTTGAGGACGAAATGGACGAAGAGATCCGCGAGGAACAGCACGTTACTCTCGCCGATCAGCTTGATGATTGAACCGAATTGCCTTGATAAATGATGGATTCCGGTTCCGCTGTGGAACCGGGTTTTCTCGTTCAGGACCGTTCGAGATCCTGCCGTAGCGCCATGCTTGAGGTAAACACCCGCCGGCGCACCATCAACACCGAGATCATTGCCGCGAATGATGTGCTCGCCGCCAGCATGTACATCACCACCACCTGGTACATCACCGCATCTTTCGGATCCGCCCCGGCGAGCAGCTGGCCGGTCATCATGCCGGGTAGACTGACAATCCCGACAATCGCCATCGCGTTGATGATCGGGATCATTCCGGTACGCACCGCGTCCCGAACCAGGGGTTGCACCGCTTCCTTTGCCGTCGCGCCAAGGCTGAGCCGGGTCTCGATCAACGCGCGCTGATCGACGCAACCGGTAAGGAACCGGTCTAGCGCCAGCGAGATCCCGTTAAGCGAGTTACCAAGGATCATGCCCAGGATCGGGACGAACACCGGCGGCCGCCAGATCGGTTCCGCGCCGATGATCGCACCGGTCACCACCAGGCTGACGGTGAACGACGAAACTGTCATCGCGAGGAAGACATCGAACGCCGTCCCGCGCAACTTGACCGATTGCCGGTTAAGCGCTTCCCGTCCAGCGAGCAAAACCATCACCAGTCCAAGCAGCAGCACCAGCGCGACATGTTCAATTCCGAAGACAAACGACAACGCAACCCCGGCGAGACCGAGCTGCAGGGCTGTGCGCACGGTTGAGATCGCCAGACGTTTGGCGAGGCCGAGGTTGTACAGCACGCTGATAATCCCGGCGACAACGACAAACCCGGCCGCAAGCGAAACGCGCAGCACATCCAGCTCGTAAGGGACGGTGTTGGTCATTGTCCGTCCTCCACGTGCTCGAAGCCCTGCGGAGTGAGACGGTAGCTATCTACATCCAGTTCACGCAGCAGGCCGCGACTGTGCGTCACCCACATCGCCGCGTGGTTGTCCTCGTCCACCCAGCGCTTGATCTCACGCACCAGCGTCGCCTCATGCTCGGGGTCGAGGTTGGCGGAGGATTCGTCCAGCAACAAGACATCCGGCCGGACCAGAAACGCGCGCAGCAGCGCGACCCGTTGCGCTTCACCGCCGGACAGTTTGGCCGTAACCTGAGTCAACAGGGAGGCTGGCAACCCGAGCGACTCCAGCCCCTGTTCCAGTTGCTGCTTCGCTGGTTTGTCCGAACCATCAACCTTCCAGCCGAACGGTTCGAGCAGCGTAGCCTCGACTGTCCCCGGGGTGAACACGGGGAACTGACGCAAGTACGCGATCCGCCGCCGCAACACCGGGGGCTGCAACGAAGTGATCGCTTCGCCATCCAGCGTGATCGTACCGGACGCCGGTTCGTGCAGCCGGATGCAGGCACGGAGCACCGTCGACTTGCCCGACCCGGACGGGCCGTTTACCGCCACCAGCTGATTTGCCTGCAGGGAGAGCGTGAGGTGTTCCGCGAGGGTGCGAGTTCCGTTTTCCTCAGGCACCGAGAGGGTGAGGTCGTGAAGCTCAAGACGTGGTGTGCTGGTGCCAGTCATAGAGGTCCCGGGAGAGAAAAGCCGCGGCAACCATGCCGCGGCTGAAAAATCGCTCGTGCCGACTCGCAATGCAAGCCGGGGGATCAGTTCAACTGGTAGAACCTCTGGACCGCGGATTTGCCGCGCACGATACGCATCCGCAGCTCCGGCCGTTCGATCGAATCATGCAGCAGCACCTGGCCGAGACGTTCCGGATCATCCGCGTTGTTGCTGCCTTGCTTGCTCAACGCGCGCTGCGAAGCATGCAACAGCAGGTCGAATAACAGGTCGCCGTCCGATCCGCCAACCACCAGCCAGCCCTGCTGGCCGAGGCCGTTGGTCTTCTCCAGCAGACTCGCCATCACCTGCGCTTCGAACTGGTTCATCTGATCGGGGAAACGGCGCATCAACACATGCTTCATCTGCGGTGCATATTCCGGCTTGGCTTCGTGCCACGCTTCCGCTGCCATCGGCAACAACTGCTTGAGACGGCTGGAGGTCAACAAGTGGTTCGGGTCGAGACCGATCGCCTCGCGCGATGCTTCCAGTCCGGACAAATCCGCAGCCGGCTTGGTGTACGACCCAGCGCTGTTGCCATTTGGCTTGCCGTTCCCGATACCATTTACTCGCGGCTTCTCCCGAGATGGGGCCGCCTTCACGGGGCTGGCATTCAAGCGGGTCGACTGCTGGTTGGTTCTGTAAGGTTGCGTCGATTCGGACACCTTCTTCAGGTCCGGATCAGTTGCCAGCACACGCTCACGGTACATCGGCGTCGATGCCTTCTTCGCCGGGTTAGCCGCTTCGACGTTGGTCAGTTCCTCGTAATGAATGAACTCATCGCAGACTGTCGTCAGATGCTTGCTGACGCTGCCGCTGACGCCAATGCCGATCACACGTTTGCCGCGTGAACGAAGGAGCTGTACCAAGGGGGTAAAATCACTGTCGCCGGTGGCGAGGACAAAAACCTGCAGTTCCGGGTGCAAATGCAACAGGTCGGTCGCTTCGACAGCCATCTGGATGTCCGTCGCGTTCTTGCCCTGGTACCGGAAACTGGGGGCCTGGACCGTCTTTATCCCGAGACGTACGAGCGCATTCGCGTGCTGGGCGAAATGACGCCAGTCCGCGTATGCGTACATCGCGTCGATACGGCCGTCGGGGGAATGTTTCTTCGCTTCGTCGAGAACCGCACCCAGATCCAGCGTGCAATCCGGACAGTTTTCCCGCAGGCTGATGGCCAGGTTCTCATAGTCGATAAGCAGGCATGATGTACCGGCCTTTTCAACTGTCTCAGTGTTTCCACGAGTCCGTTTCAGACCAAATATGCTCATGTGAAAATCCACTTCCTCTTTCGGGGTTTTCGATTTACTACGTAAAGAAACGATGATAGATACGATCGTTGAACCTAAGTCTCACGGTTTGTGTCTCGTTTCAATTCCCAAATTATGTGTCGCTGGACATAATTTATTTGTGACTTGATGACAACTAGATTCTTGATAATCCTAAATATAACTCCAAACACCGTCCTGATCACAATTCGGGAACTCGATGACTCCACCACAGATTTGGTGAAATCTGCTAAAAATCAAAACTTTGTGACAACAATCGCATCCTCACCTTTCAATGTAGCAAATCCGATACCTAAGCTAACCGCATCACTCTGCTACACTGTTAGCATTGGATGAAGACTGTGCTCAGATGTTGCTCAAGAGAGGGGGGGCTCTACGAGGACAAACGGGATCCGTATTGATTCTCGTAATACTCTTGATAACGTCCAGTTTGGACACGCTCAACCCATTCCCCATGTTCCAGATACCATTCGATGGTGGCTGGCAAGGCTGTTTCAAATCTGTACGCCGGGCGCCAGCCCAGCTCGCGGTGAATCTTGCTCGCGTCGATGGCATAGCGACGGTCATGACCCGGACGATCCTGCACATAACGAATCAGACTTTCAGGCTTGTCCAGGTGTTTCAGGATGAGCCGCACCACCTCGATATTTGGCCATTCGTTGTTGCCGCCGATGTTGTAGACCTCGCCGGCTGTTCCTTTTTCGAGCACCGTCAGCAGGGCCGAACAATGGTCCTCAACATACAGCCAGTCCCGAACCTGCATCCCATCCCCATAGACCGGCAGATCCTTGTCCGCCCGGGCGTTGGCGATCATCAATGGGATCAGCTTCTCCGGGAATTGGAACGGTCCGTAATTGTTCGAGCACCGCGTGATCACCGTGTTCATGCCAAACGTTTCATGCGCAGCGCGCACGAGACAGTCCGAACCCGCCTTGGACGCTGAATACGGGCTGTTCGGAGCGAGCGGAGTTGATTCTGTGAACTTGCCGTCTGCGCCTAAAGTTCCGTACACCTCGTCGGTGGAGACATGCACGAAACGCGTGTCTGTTCCCAGCGACCGGGCCGCGTCGAGCAGGACCTGTGTGCCGAGCACATTGGTCCGGATGAATGCGCTGGAGTCGAGGATCGAACGGTCGACGTGCGACTCGGCGGCGAGGTGCAGGACCACGTCCGGCTTGTGTTCCGCGAAAATCGCCCGGACCGCGTCTCCGTCTGTGATGTCCGCCTTGACGAACGTGTAGCGCGGGTTGCTTTCCAGCCCGGCAAGGTTCTCCAGATTGCCGGCGTACGTTAGCACGTCCAGGTTGACCAGCTCCCAGTCGGGACGCTCCCGGATCAGGTAGTGGACGAGGTTCGAACCGATGAATCCGGCGCCGCCGGTGATCAAGACACGCATGACCGCTCTCAGGTAATCAACTTGGATGATGCCCAATATACAGCTTCGAGCCAAGCCCGCCGAGGTGGAGGAGATCGGTCCCCTCCGCCCTCGGGCTTTCACCGGACAACCGATGCACGTACCTTACCACCTTCCGATCACGCAACGAGGCGAAACGTGTCCGCGCCGACAGTCTCTCTGTTCATCCCGTGTTTTGTCGACCAACTGTTCCCGGAAACCGGGCTCGCCACTGCGACGCTGCTGAAACGCGCTGGGTGCCGTGTGACCTACAACCGCGAGCAGACCTGCTGCGGGCAACCGTCCTTCAACAGCGGCTTTCAGAAGGAGACCGTGCGGCTTGCCGAACGTTGGATCCGTCTCTTCAAGGACGCCGAATACGTCGTCGCGCCGTCCGGATCGTGCCTCTCAATGGTGAAGAAACACTACGGCGAGCTGGAGCTGCCTGCTTCCGTCCGGGACGACTGGGAACACCTTCGCGGACGGATCTTCGAGGTCAGCCAGTTCATCGTCGACGAGCTCAAGATCAACGACATCGGCGGGACGTGGAACGGGCGCGTCGCGTGGCACACCTCCTGCCACGGTTACCGTGAACTCGGCATCGACAGCCAGCCGCTGGAATTGCTGCGGCATGTGGAAGGCATCGACCTCGTCGAACTGCAGGACCGGAAACAGTGCTGCGGTTTCGGTGGCACCTTCGCCGCGAAGTTCAGCGCACTATCGGCGGCAATCGGCGAAGACAAACTGCTGGCGATTGAACAGTCCGGCGCACAGACCGTTACCGCCACCGACGATTCATGCCTGATGCACATCGGCGGGATGCTGTCAAAACGCAAGTCGCCGGTTCAGGTGCTGCACTACGCGCGGATTCTCACTAGTAAATAATCGGAGAACAACATGCCTTTGCTAGACTTTTGGAAAGCATCTAAAGAAGAACTTTCAGAAAAAGAGCTTAAACAAATAATGCCACTCGCTGGTGGTGGAAAATTGTTAGATGGAAGTGATGCATCTTTGGAGTTTAGAGATTTTCTAGACTATATACCATCTGAATTGCTTGTAAAATATGCTAATGACTGTTTGTCAGAAAGGTTTAACGACTCTGGATTGGCATTGCAGGATATCATAAACCAGATTGGAATTAGAATTGGAATGGATGTTAATTATGGGAAATATAGGTCAAAACATGATGGTTTGTGGAGATTACCTAATGGTAACGCAATTGTAGTAGAGGTTAAAACTAGTGATACTTACCTTACTGATTTAACACCAATTGTTAAGTACAGAAAAGAACTCATTAGTAAAGGTGAGGTTCTATTGGAATCAACATATATGTTATGGGTTGTTGGTGAAGAGAATACTGGTGGTTTTGAAGCTCAGATACGAGGATCTAAATATGCATGGGATATGAGAGTAATAAGCGTATCTTCATTATGCAGATTGATGCTTCTTAAGGAGGATGTGGATGATCCTAATGTTGTTAACCAAATTCACGAAATCTTAATACCAAGAGAGTTTACTAAACTAGATAATATTGTAGATTTATTATTCACTACTGCAAAAGAAGTTCAATATGGAGATATTGAAGATGCTGAAGAGGTTGAAGAAAATGCTGATGTTGTTGAAAAGAAGTTTACGCCAGTAGCATTTCATTCAAGTGTTATTGAAGTGATTAGAAAGAGATTAACAGAGAATCTAATAAAGAAATCGAAATCAACATATTATTCAAAGGTTGAAGATGTTGGTGTTGTTTGTATTGTATCTAAAACACATAAACCTGATACAAATCCGAATTATTGGTTCGCATTTCATCCGCATCAAGAAGAATTTTTAATGAGTGTATCTAAAGGATATATAGCTCTAGGATGTGGCTCGCCTGAACAAATCCTATTATTGCCCTCAAAGGAATTTGTTGCTTGGATAAAGGAATCTTGGATGACAGAGTCAAAAGAACGAATATACTGGCATGTAGTCATATATAAAGAGGGAGAATCATTTATTATGCACAGGAAGAAGGGAAGTGGATCGATTGATGTTAGTGAGTACCTAATTAAGGACTAGCATGGCCCACGGAACGCCTCCGGCAGACATCAAGACCGAGATCAAGCGGCAGCTGAGAGAACGCCGTGATCCGCCGCCGTTCAAGACCAACACGCGTAAGGCGGTGGGGACACGTGACCTCCGTTACGCCGAGTGGCCGGACTTCGAGGAACGGCGCAAACGGGTCGTCGAGCGGCGGCAGGACGTGCTCGACCACCTGGACGAGATCCACGCCGAGCTGACCAAACAGTGGCAGGCGAACGGGATCATCGTCCATCACGCCCCAAACTCCGCCATCGCCAACGACATCATCCTCGGCATCGTGCGCGACAAGGGCGCGGACAACGTGCTCAAGTCAAAGTCGATGCTGACGGAAGAGATCGGCATCAACGACTACCTCGAACGCCACGGCATCGAACCCGTCGAGACCGACCTCGGCGAATACATCGTGCAGCTGCGGCATGAGGTCCCGAGCCACATCACCATGCCGGGCATGCACCTCGACCGCAACGACGTTGGCCAACTGTTCCACGAAAAGCTCGGCATCGAATACACCAACGACCCGCCGACGTTGACGCAGGTCGCGCGGCGTGTCTTGCGGGAACGCTTCCTCGCGGCGAAAGTCGGCATGGTCGGCGTCAACTTCGCCGTCGCACAGACCGGCCACCTCGCCACGGTCACCAACGAGGGCAACGGGCGGATGGTATCCTCCGTGCCGAAGACCGTGATCGCGGTGATGGGGTATGAGCGCGTCACCCGTAACCTGGACGACCTCGCGTTGCTCTGGCAGATGCTTGCACGGTCCGCCACCGGCCAGCGGGCGACGGTGTACCTGAACCTGATGCACGGCCCGTCCCCCGGACCCACCGGCCCGGATGAGGTCCACGTTGTCGTCGTCGACAACGGCCGCCGCAGCCTGAACGACGACCCGGAGCTGCGCGAAGTGTTGCGCTGTATCCGCTGCGGAGCGTGCCTCAACGCCTGCCCGATCTACCAGCAGGTGGGCGGACATCCATACGGCGGCACCTACCCCGGCCCGATCGGGATTGTACTCACCCCGGCGTTGAAGGGTATCAACCACGCACCGCACCACCCGTTCGCGAGTAGCCTGTGTGGAGCGTGCGAAGAGATCTGCCCGGTGTCGATCCCGTTGCCGAAGATGATGCTCACGTTGCGGCACCGTCGTGTCGAGTCGCGGCCGGGCGCCGATCCGGAAAAGCCGATTTGGACCGTGTTCAGCAAGACGATGGGCTCACGCCGCGCGTACGAGTTCGCCGCCAACGCCGCCCGGTTCGCCCAATCCGCCTGGCCCGGCAAGCAGATGCCGATTCCCGGCTGGACTGATCATCGCGACGCGCCCCGTTTCGCGAAGAAGCCGTTCCGGGAGTTGTGGAATGATGAGGAAGAATGAGTAGTTGTGGATGACGCGGACGCAACGAAAGTAGGCGACATGCGTCATTCTGAACGGAACGAAGAGAAGTGAAGAAGATCGAGGTAAATTAATCGTTGATCATAGCGATAACTGGTAACTTGCGTCATTCTGAACGGAACGAAGAGAAGTGAAGAATCTAGCTGAAGATACAGGAACGCTTCATCGTCGAGCCGATGCCAGTCTACCGGGCAGATCCTTCACTTTGTTCAGGATGACACCCTTTACACCGTTACTAGTAGCACACAGGTCCGATCATGGCTGATGAAAACCAGTTCACGACACTCGAAGCCGCGCTGAACGCGGTCGATTCCAAGCTGCATTTCGTCCCGGATGACGGCAACGCGGCGTCCGCGATCCTCGCCATCCTGACCGATTCCGGCGCGAAGTCGGTCGCGTACACCGACGAGGAGATCCTCGTGCAATCCGGGCTGATCGACGCGCTGAACGACAGCGGCCTCGACCTGATCGAACCCCCGACCGCTGATTCCACACCGGGCCAGGTTGACGCGTGGACGAAACGCCTTGCCGCCGCCGACACCGGCATCAGCTCCGCCCTCGGCATCGCCGAAGAAACCGGGTCGATGCTGCTCGCACCCCGTCACCCGGACCAACGCGCGGTCTCGTTGCTGCCGGTGAACCATGTCGCCGTGCTGCGCGCAGACCAGGTCGTGCCGGATATCGAGGCGCTGATGCGACGCTGGCAGGAGGTGGGGGACACGAACGGTTCCGCGGTCTTCGTCACTGGACCCAGCCGCACCGCCGACATCGAAAAGGAACTCGTGCTCGGTGTGCATGGACCGCAGGCGGTGGACGTGATCCTGCTGGTGTAGCTGGTTATTTCCTGACATCTGAAACGGGGACGGTCGCTGCAAGGGGCTGTCCCCGTTTACGTTCATTCATTTACAAACATGAACCGCAATACTTGTGACGGTTGCATTCTGTAGTCTGTACTGCGCAAGTTATAAGAAACAGGGTTGAACCGGGGGGGTAACAACCAGATGACATCGCGACGACGGGTTTCATTGATCTGCTTCTGGCTTGTTCTTGGTGTACTGTGTTTCTCATGTATACCTGCCGCAGCATTCATTGAAGAAAACATTGATCCGCATGAACCCCGCAACCGGATGCAGATCATCGCCGTCGGGGTCCGTTCGCTCGGCATGGGTGGCGCGCAAATCGCCGCCGCCAACGATGCCGCAGCTGTCTGGAACAATCCCGCCTGCCTCCGTGCCGTAACTGACAATCAAGTCTTCTTCGCCCTCGGTGGTTTGGGCAAGCAGTATGACATCCTCGACCATCCTCCCCTGACCGACAATCAAGCGGGCGATGTACTCGGAACGGTGAAAGGGTACGCACCGGACGATGACGCCTGGAGCGGCGGTCAACTGGCAGCCGTGCAGAGCTTGGACACTCTAAAGTTCGCGTGGGGTGTCAGTGTGCACGATCCGTTCGAGGAGGACTTCTACGACGGCAGGCAGGAGTTCAACACCATCTACCTCGGCCTCGGGTTCGCCCTGACTCCGCTGGATCCGCTGAACATCGGAATGTCGGTCAATTTCGGCAACTTCGGGACGTACTACACCGGCGGCGTGACTTGGCGGTTGCCCGACCTGTTTGGCCCGGTGACCGTCACCACCGGTCTCGTCGGACGGGCGTGGGGGCCGACACGACGCCCCCGCCTGATCAACGACCAACCCGGAACCGCCGGCGGCGGTGTCGCCGCGACCTGGGCCGGGTTCACCCTCGCCGGGGACATCGAACGCTACTTCTTCGACGGTGTCACCGCGACCGACGAGGATCAACCATCCAGTCCGGGCGGCGGTTCGATAGACCCGGTCCAATACGACCTCAGTGCCGCCGGGGACATCACCGAATACCGGCTTGGGGCGGAAAAACGATTGGAAAACGGACCGGCGTTCCTCGCGGTTCGAGGCGGGTGGGCGTGGAAGACATTGCTGCAGGTTAACCAGAACGACGATTCCCCCATTTCCAATGGCGAATGGACACTCGGCGTCAGCGCGGGCGGGGACCGATTCGCGGTACACACCGCGTTCTCGTGGTTCAACTACGAACGCTGGCGGATTAGCGACATCGGCGGCTACTACAAGGAACGCGTGCGGACATCACAGGTCCGGGTCGGGTTTTCCGTGTTCTAATAATCTGAGAGGAACGGGGACACTTTGTCCTCAAAGTGTCCCCGGTGTTTCGCACAGGTATCGGCCATACCGGTTACTTCGCCTGGATCTTCCCGCCCAGCCCGACCAGCCGCCGCATCAACCCGACCTGCCCCATGTGATACGCTTCGTGGAAGCTGAACAGGCCGGCCATCCGTCCACGCGTCACCTTCTGCCCAAGAAACGGGTCCGACAGCTCTTCGTCGAGACTGTCCTGCGACGCCTTGACAAACGCCCGCTTCATGCGGCTGAAGCTCTCGTGCATCATCGCGGTCAGCTCGTCCAACGGCAACGCCTTCTCCGGGCTGAAGTCCTCACCCTTGACGTACTGCGGCAGTTCTTCATTGCGGATTACCACCTCGGCGCCGAACAGTTCGAGCACCGATTGGCGTGAACGCAGCGCGTGCCCGACGAGGAAATTGATCGAGCTGCCGCCCTCCGTGGACGGGATCAACGACATCTCGTGCGTCACATCGGAGATGTTCTGGCTGAAGGTGAATTCCGTCGCGCCAAACATCGCGAGCAGGTCTTTCGCGTCCATGGGTTTCTCCGGGCAATGGGCGATGGGCTGTGGGCTGGGCGCCGTCCCTGCAGGACGGCAGTTGTGTTGGGGCTGCCTTCGTGTGGCTGAAGCCACACGCTAACCACCCTTCACCGCTACGCGGTGACCAACCGGCAACAGATAAACGAATTTCGGCCATCGATCACCGTTTAAGGATTACCGACCACCGTTTACCGACCACCGAATATCGAGCACCGACCACCGACAACCGAGCACCGACCACCGATTACCGACCACCGACCACCGTCAGTCCTCTTCCGTCTGTCCGCCGTGCTTGACACGTTTCCGGCCGAGCAGGAATTCGGTGATGAACTCGTGAATGTCGCCGTCCATCACCTGGTCGATGTTGCTGGTTTCGACGCCGGTCCGCAGATCCTTCACCATCTTGTAGGGATGGAACACGTACGAGCGGATCTGGTTGCCCCAGCCGATATCACTCTTCGTCTCTTCCAGCTCCGCACGCTTCTTCGCTTCTTCCTCGAGGTGACGCTGATACAACCGCGCCTTCAGCATCTTCAACGCCGCGTCACGGTTCTTGTGCTGGCTGCGTTCGTTCTGGCAGCTGACCACGATGTTGGTCGGGAAGTGCGTGATGCGGATCGCGGAATCGGTCTTGTTGACATGCTGCCCGCCCGCGCCGGAGGCTCGAAACGTATCGATCCGGATATCTTTTTCGTCGATCTCGATTTCGACCACGTCGCCAGCGTCCGGCAACACAAACACCGACGCGAAGCTGGTGTGACGCCGGGCGTTTGAGTCGAACGGGCTGATGCGCACCAGCCGGTGTACGCCGGTCTCCGCTTTCAGGTAGCCGAATGGGTGGTCGCCGCTGACCTCGATCGAGGCTTCCTTGATCCCGGCTTCCGTGCCAGGCTGCAAGTCGATCACATTGAACGTGTACTCCATCCGCTCGAGGTAGCGCGTGTACAGCCGGAACAGCATCTGCGCCCAGTCCTGCGACTCCGTTCCACCCGCGCCCGGCTTGATCGTGATGATGCAGTCCTTCTCGTCATCACGACCGGACAGCATCTTCGCCAGCTCCATCTCGTCGACACGCCGTTCCAGCTTGCGCAACGCCTTCGACGCTTCCTCCGGGCTGTCCTCAAACAACTCGAGGTACACCTCGAAGTCCTCGACTTCCTGCACCAGCGAGTCGTATTTCTCGATCAGCTTACGGTGGGTCGATGCTTCCTTCAGGATTTTCTGCGCACGTTCCTGGTCGTCCCAGAACCCCTCTTCCGTGGCCTTCTTGTCCAGCACAACCAGCTTTTCCCGGTGGGAGGGAAGGTCAAAGATACCCCCGCAGTTGCGAGGTCTTGCGCTTTATCTCTTCCCAGCTTTCGCGGGCTTCAACTTCGGAAACCATGAGTCACTCCAAACCTGTCATTCAACCAAAACGTTCCGCGCTAAACTTGCAGCTTTCACCGCCCGAGGGCAAGCCCAACTTGCCCGATCCAGCGAGCGGGAAGTGTATCTCCACCTGAGTCTCTCCACCAGACCCGGCTCTCCTCCGTCTCCCCGAGACGGAACCTATCTGGTTTTAGTTTGTAGATAAGAATGAATCCTATTATCATGGGATCAACCAACGACGGCGGGGTTGAGCACCTTCCCCCGCAGGTCATGCAACCATAAAAGAAGGAGGAGTAACCATGCAGAACAACAACGGACAGACTGATACCCTTCAGACCACGAAGGTTGAACCGCATATCGGTATTGAAGAACACCAGCGCGCAGAGATCGTGGACGGTTTGCAGCGCTTCCTCGCGAACACGTACACGCTGCATCTGAAGACCCTGAACTACCACTGGCACGTGAAGGGCATGCATTTCCAGACGCTGCACAACTTCTTCGAGGAACTGTACACCGACTTGAACGAGTCGATGGACGAGATCGCGGAACGTGTGCTGCAGCTTGGCTTCAAGGCGCCGGGCAACCTGCGCGCGATGCAGGAACTGTCGAACATCAAGGCGGGCAATGAACACGCCTCCGCCGACCAGATGTTGAGCGATCTGCTGAACGATTACCAGTGGATGATTCGCAGCATGCGCCAGTGGCGTGCGATGGCGGATGAAGCCGGCGATGCCGCCACGGTCGCGATGTTCGATGACCGTTTGACGGTCTTCGAGAAGCAGGCGTGGATGATGCGCGCCATGCAAAGCTAAACGGTAACCCTCCCTTACGTGAATGTCGACCACGTTCACGTTCGGTTGCCAGACCCGTCGTGCCGAAAGGTGCGGCGGGTTTTGCTCTCCCGGGTACGGCGGCGTAGGCTACCTTCCGTCTTCCGCTCACTGATCCCCCGAGACCCGCGCCCGCTGTTTTCTCCATCCGTCTGAAACGCGTATCATGGGTACACTGTTGACGTGGAGGACACTTGACCCTGCTGGAAAAACACCTCGAACCGTTACTCGCGACGCCGACCGGGCGCTCCTTTGGCCGCGAACTGTGTACGGAAATGCTGAGCCGGGGCACGGCGAAACACGCCGGCGTGGACGAGATGATCTTCCAGGAGGGGGACGAAACGCGTGGCATGTTTCTCGTCAGCGGGGGACTGGTCAAGCTGGTGCGCTACACGATCGACGGACGCGAAGTCATCCTGCACCTCGCACAGCCGTACCGTTTTATCGCCGAGGCGGCCCTGTTCCTCGGCCATTATCCGGCGACGGCGGTCGCGACTGAGCCGAGTGAACTGATTCTGTTGCGGCAGGAAGACGTGTTCGACCTGATGGACCGTCACCCCGGCTTCATGCGCCGTATCTTCGACGCGATGGCGATCTGGATGAAGCGGCTCGTCGACAAGATCGACCAGTTGACGCTCAATGATGCCACCGCCCGGCTCGCGCATTACGTTCTTACCAGCCTCGAACAGGAAGTGGACGATGGCCGTCCCGGTGGATCCAAACTGACGCTGCCGGTGAAAAAGGGCGAGCTGGCGTTGATGCTGAACATGAACCAGGCCACCTTGTCCCGTGCGTTACGAAAGCTGCAGGACGAACAGATTCTCGCTGTCAACGGCCGCAACTTCATCGTCCGTGATTCGCTCGCGCTGCAGAAGGCGTCGCTGCCGCCATTGGAGTAATATTTATCCCGTGAGTGGATCAATGTTCCCGTGTTAAAACTGGCGGACACGGTTCAATCACGACATGAATGTCGTGGCGGACTGCTGACAAAGTGGCAATGTTTGGGATTCAAGGAAAACTCGGCTGTCGCGTCATTCTGAACGGAACGAAGAGAAGTGAAGAAGATCCAGATTATCAATGGGTTAGGATTATTGGTTGGCAGCAAAGCTGGACCTTCTTCGCTTCGCTCAGAATGACACCCCCTGACAATCCGGAGTTTGTCAACGACCAATCACGACATGAATGTCGTGGTCATTTTCTGCGGTTGAGAACCGAAGGAACCGATAGATGAACCGTCTGAACTTTTCCATGACGCTGTTGATTGCCCTGATCGCCCTGATTGCGTTTTCCGGGTGCGCGTCGAAATACAAGGACGTCCTCATCCCGCCGATGACCGAAGTCGAGGCGATGACCGACCTGATCGATCAGGAGGTGAACCTGACTCCTGATCAACGGATCAAGGTGCGGCAAATGGTGATGGACAACGCCGGCATGCGGCAACGCATCCAGGATAAATACCGGGCGCAGATCATCGAGTTGAAGGAGCAGGAGAAATCACGGTTGCAGAAGTTTGATCGTCAGATGGAAGGCCTGTTGACCGAGGAACAGTACGCTGCTTGGAAACCGCTGTACCGTGAGATCTACTCCAATGAAATGGAAGGCTACGACACGCCGAACTTCCGGCAGGATCAGCCCTACGACGATTATCGTGGTGGACGCAGATACTAATCCAACGTTCGCCACAAGTAGGACTCGTTCTTAACATAACTTAAATAATTTTAGATTGTCGCTTGCCTTTCAGTATTTCTTTGGTGCATCTTGTTTCGGGGACACCATTCGTCTGAAACAATCGGCAGTAAAACAGATTCAGCATGTGTGAGGTGGTGTGTGCGCACGTGGTTGAACAGGCTATTGCTTACCTTCCTGATTGCCCTCCAAGTGGGATCACTTTACGCTCAAGAGACCGTCGCTCTCGGACTGAACTACCCCGAAACCGGACCTTATCTGGTGCAGGGGCTGGATCAGTTGCGTGCGGCTGAAATGGCGATTGAGGAGATCAACGCCAGCGGCGGAATCCTTGGCCATCAAGTCGATCTGGTCCGAAAGGACTCACGGTCCGAACCGGATCGTACCCGCGCCAACGTCGCCGAGCTGATCGAGACATACCGAGTCAAAATGGTGTTTGGCGGGTCGTCCAGTGCCGTCGCCATCGCCGCCGGGGAGGAATGCGCGAAACATCAGACGCTTTTCTTTGCCACCCTGTCGTATTCCACCGAAACCACCGGCGAGGCAGCCAACAAATACGTCTTCCGCGAATGCTCGGACTCGCATGCCAGCGCCAGCGCGATGGCGGAGTACATGCGTGGACACTTCTCTGGTAAGACCTATTTCTACATCACCGCGGATTACACCTGGGGCCGGACCACCGAAGCGGCCATGCGCGCGTACACCATGACCGAGGATACCGAGTCGCACAAGGGGGTGAAAACACCATTCCCGGACGCGACAGATTCCGATTTCAGAAAAGCACTTCAGCTGGCGGAACTGGCGGATCCGGACGTGCTCGTGCTGGTTTTGTTCGGGGCCAATATGTCAACCGCGATCCGTATTGCGGACGACATGGGTTTCAAGGACGACTGCCAGATCGTCGTGCCCAACCTGACCATCGGCATGGCGGAGCTCGGCGGGGCGGAGGTCATGCAGGGCGTGATCGGAACCCTGCCGTGGACGTGGAAACTACCCTACGAGCATAACTTCCCGCGCGGTGTGGGATTCGTCGAGACATTCAGCGAACGCTATGGCCGTTATCCCAGTACCGCCGGGGCGTCCGCTTACACCATCGTCTACGAGTACAAGGCCGCCGTCGAACGCGCGGGCAGCTTCGACACCGAGGCGGTGATCTCCGAACTGGAAGGACACACCTACACACTGCTGAAGGACCGGCAGACCTGGCGGGCGTGGGACCATCAATCAGTGCAAACCGTCTACGTTGTCAAATGCAACCCGCCGGACATTGTCAATGCCGACAAGTACAATCTCGATTTCTTCGAGATCATCAGCAGCCAATCCGGCACGCAGGCGTTCATCGACCGCAACGAGTGGAATGCTGTCCGTAAATCCGCCGGAAAACCCACCAAGCTGCAGGTTCCGCCACGGCCGTAATCATGGTGCCGTTCGAAAGATGGTGATTGTCACTTGTAAATTGGCAGACGGCATTCTGAACGGAACGAAGAAAAGTGAAGAATCTACTTGAAGATACGGCGAAGGATCTTCGCTCCCGCCTTTACCGTTGCAACGAGCAGATCGGTCTCTGCGTACAGCATGACACATCCCGCAGCTGGGAATTGATACTGCCAGGAATTGAACTGGAATAAAACGGGACACTTTCCGCGAAAGTGCCCCGTCAGTGTCTTACTCAGGACTCAAGACTCGGGTCTCAGGACTGTCCTTAAAACTTCTCCGTCACCGACTTGCCCTGCATGAACAGGCCGAGGTAATCCTGGCCGCCGGCCTTGCTGTCCGTACCCGACATGTTGAAGCCGCCGAACGGCTGCACACCAACCAGCGCGCCGGTGATCTTGCGGTTCAGGTACAGGTTGCCAACGTGGAACTCACGGCGGGCGCGTTCGAGACGCTCACGCACGTTCGAGATCAAGCCGCCGGTCAAACCGAACTCGGTGCCGTTGAAGATCCGCAGCGCGTCTTCGAAGTCCGTCGCACGGATGCACGCCAGCACCGGCCCGAAGATCTCTTCCTGGGCGATGGTGTCGGTGTCCTTGACATTCTTGACGACGGTCGGTTCGACGAAGTAGCCGCCTTCGATGGCCTTGCCACCGCACATCACTTCGTTGCCGTCGTTCTTCGCCTTCTCGATGTACTCGAGGATCTTGCCGTGCGACGCCGCATCGATCACCGCACCCATGTTCGGGTTCTTGGACGGGTGGTCGATCTTCAGCTTCTTCGTGCGTTCCACGACTTTGTCGACCAGCTCGTCATAGATCGCATCGACCGCGATCAGACGGCTGCAGGCCGAGCACTTCTGGCCCTGGAAACCGTACGCGCCCGCGACCGCCATGTCGGCGGCATAATCGAGGTCGGCGGTTTCGTCGACGACCATGCCGTCCTTGCCACCCATCTCGAGGATCGTACGCTTGATCCACAGCTGGCCTTCGTTCACCTTCGCCGCGCGTTCGTGAATGCGCAGGCCGATTTCCTTCGAACCGGTGAACGCAATCAGACGGGTTTTCGGGTGATCGACCAATGTATCGCCAACCTCACCACCGCTGCCCGGGCAGAAGGTGATCGCCTTCGCCGGCATCCCGGCTTCCAGCAACAGGTCGATGAACTTCGCCGCAATGATCGGCGCGGTCGAGGCCGGCTTCAACACGACGGTGTTGCCGGTCACCAGCGCGGCCGTCGTCATCCCGGCCATGATCGCCAACGGGAAGTTCCACGGCGGAATTACAACCGCGACGCCCAGCGGGACATAGTACAAGTTGTTCTCGTCGCCCGGATACGGCACCACTTCCTGTTCACGATCCAAACGCATCATCTCGCGCGCGTAGAACTCGAGGAAGTCGATCGCTTCGGCGGTGTCGGCGTCCGCCTCAACCCAGTTCTTCGACTCTTCGTACGTCATCGTCGCGCTGAACTCATGCTTGCGTGCACGCAGCATCGCGGCAGAACGCAACAGGATGCGGGCACGCGCATGGCCGTCGAAGAAGCGCCATTCATTCTGGAAGAACTCATGCGCCGTGTCGATCGCCTTGAGCGCCTGCTCTTTGTTCGCCTTTCCGACGCTACCAACCACGGTGTTCGGATCGGCCGGATCGTACGATTCAATCTTCTTTTCGCTGGCGACACGTTCACCCGCGATCAACAGCTCCCAGTGCTTGCCGAAATCGCCACGCACCTTCTCCAACGCCGCTTCGTACGCCGCCTTGTTCGCGGGTACACTGAAATCGGTCAACGGCTCGTTCTTGAACGGAATTACCGACATGGATTTGCCTCCAATGCATCCAGTTTGATGTTGTTGTTGAGGACACGTAAGATCGTTTTTAACCCGCTCGTTCGGTACCCACCCATGGCCTCCCGGAGACCCATATTCCGCACCACGTTCACCCACACTCACAAGTCACGAGCCGAAAGGTTTCACCGCACGAAAAAACACCGGTTTCGCCTGTGGACCGGCCACCCGCAATTCTTATATTCGCCGGTACCACAACGACTGCGAGGGAATGATGGCGTTCTCGAAAAGCTGGGGATACGGTGTCCGTGCTCTGGTGCACATGGCGGCAGCGGCGGATCCGGAAAAACGTTGGCAATCGGGTGAGCTGGCGGAAGAAACCGGCCTGCCCGCCAGTTACCTGAGCAAGGTGCTGTCGGCGATGGCTGGCGAAGGCCTGCTCGATAGCCAGCGGGGACGCGGTGGGGGAGTCAAACTCGCCCGAGCGCCGCAACGGATCAAACTCAGCGACATCGCCGCCGCCACAGACGACATCCCCGGGGACGATCCCTCGATGGACGCCATGGACGGCGCACCGAAACACCTCACCGACGCCCTCGGCGCACGCTGGCAGCCCTACCGGCGGGGCTTGGTTGAGTATCTGGCGACGACTACCGTCGCGGATTTATTGTGAATCAGGCTATTGGCTATAGGCTGTAGGCTATAGGAAAACCCTGACAAACAAGGGGGCGATTGTATGCGCGATCATACAAAGCTTACCGCTTTTCAATTAGCTGATGATTTGGCAGTAGCTATCTATCAATCGACACGTGCTTTTCCAAAAGATGAATTGTATGGTTTGACGTCTCAAATGAGACGTGCTGCGGTTTCTGTACCTTCAAATATTGTTGAAGGTTGCGCCAGAAATTCTAAAGCAGATTATTTACGGTTTCTGGATATCGCGTTTGGTTCGCTGCGTGAACTTGAGTACCAGATTACACTGGCGAAACGATTGCACTATCTACAAGAACCAAACAGCGAGGAATTACTGGATTTGGCAAAGCAAGCATCCAAGGTACTGCATGGTTTGATCCGCTCTCATCGAAGCTAACTCATTATTTTCCATAGCCCATAGCCCATAGCCCATAGCCCATAGCCCATAGCCCATAGCCCATAG
>JAHLLB010000069.1 GCA_020444425.1 bacterium
TGGTTCTGTGATAGCTTGATCGGCTGTGAATCCCGGGCTGAAGCCCGAGGGCATGGTTATTCAAAGTGCCCGCGTTCGCTTGCGAACGCGGATAATCCGCAATTTACCGCCCATCTCATGCTGTTTGCCCCGACCGCAAAAGGGCTGGTCGGGCTCACGTACGGAAATCGCAAGCAGGTTCCTGTTTTCAATACCCATCACCTCTGTCTCGATGCCCGCAGTCCGCAGCCACCCTTTTCACGCACACAAACAGATCGCATCGATCTGTTTCCATCCGGCTTTTCGCGCGGTTTTGGCGAGCTGTCCGATCGTCCGCCCCGTGTGCACCACATCATCGACCAGCACCAACCGTGCGGACTCCGGCGTCTTCTCATCGGGAGCAGCGACGCGGAACACGTCCTTCAGTGTCCGTTTGCGCTCGCCGTCGGGTAGGGATGACTGGTGCGCGGTGTGTTTGACACGTGCGGCGATGTCCGGCCGGTAGGGCAGATCGAGCAGCGCCGCCAGTTCCTTCGCGAGTAGGGCGGATGGGTTGTAGCCCCGTTCCCGCCGTCGTGCCGGGTGCGCCGGAACCGGGACGAAGATCGGTTCGAGGAAGATGAAGCCCATTTGCTCGAGACGGTCGCGGAAGTGTTCGGCGAGCGGACGTGCGAGGCCGGGTGCCTGTTCGAACTTGAAGCGGTGAATGATTGCGCGCAGGGTGTCGTCGTAGGAGTAGCCCACCGCGAGGCGGTCAATTGTTTTTGGCCGTTCCACCGCGGGCGCGGCGAGCAACCGCCCCCAGCAGGTGATGCAGACGCCGCCGTCCAGTTCATCCCTGGCCTTACCGCAGACCAGGCATTGTGCGGGCCACAGCAGGTTGGCGACCTCACGGCCCAGCCGCCGGAGGATGAACGAGCCGCCGCTCATGAGGACGAATCGCCGGTATCCATCACCCTCCGCACGTCGCCGTCCCGTTGCGTGATCCCCTGTTTGTCGAACCATTCGAGCAACGGAACCCCGACCTTGCGCGACGTGCCCACGGCGGCGTTGAACTCGGTCAGCCGAAATTCTTCGGGCAGTTCATTCAGCTTAAAGGAGGCCATATTGACGGAAACTTTTGCGAGCACCAGCTTGTCCTCGAGAATGACCACCCGGCCGATGTTTTTGAGCGCCTTCAGCAATGCCCGCACACGGGTTTCCGCGATGCCAAGGTCCTCGGCGATCTTGGACGGCACCGGCGGATTCATCCCTGCATCGACCAGCAGCGAAAGAATCCGGTCAGCGTCCGCCTGATCCGGTTTGGCGATGGCTGGGACATGCCCCGGCAAAAGCACGTATCCACTCTCCCGGATCAGTTTGTGGGAATCCACCAGTTCATTCAGCAGATTGTCAGCAATCTCATAGGGTACGCTAGGGCCAAAGACCTCCATGCCTAATACGGGTTCCGGCATGCCCGGGTCGTTCGGCGTGGAATGGTGATAGGCTGCCACGTGTTCTGGGATGGCATCCCGCCAACGGTTGTACACCGAAACGGGTAGCAGTGTCTCGATGGATTCAACCAGAAGCAGCGACTCTTCAGCGACGAGCTCCCTGATTGTGTGATCCAACTCCGCCCGCGACACCGGCAACATCGCCAGCAGCTCCGGGATGGTCATCAGCTTTCGCGTCTCGAGCAGTGTGCTGAGGACGACGTTTGGGTCCTGGTGCAACGCGGCCAGCCGTTCGGCGAGTTTCGACGCGGACCGTTTACGGTTCACCGGGGCCGGGTCGAGAACACGCACGCCGCCCAAGGTGTCAGTGGGGGAGTAGAAGCGCAGCACGCCGAGGTCGCCATGCATCGCAACCACCGGTTCTTCGAGGGCGAGCCGCACATCCGCGCGTTCCTCCGGCTGTAAAAATTCACGGTCGATCAGCAGCAGGCGTCCGATCACCTCCGCCGTGCCGAGGTGGAGCCGGATACGTGCGCGTTGCTTCAGTGGACGGGCGTCCGGGGCCATCGTGACCGCGACGTCGAGGAAATCGGTGACCACGCCGCGTCCTGCGTTGACCAGCAGCTGCCCGCGTTCCGGCTCGGCGTCGGTAGTCAGGTTCAGCGCGGCACGGTCGCCGGCAAACACTGTGTCCACCGGTTGTTCATGTGCCTGCAGGCCGCGCACCTTGACGTCCTGATCGCCCGGCAGCAGCCGCAACTTGTCACCGGCTTTCGCGGATCCGTTCCAGACGGTTCCAGTGACCACGCGCCCGTGTCCCTTGATCACAAACGAGCGGTCGATCGGCAGCCGGAAGAAATCTTCCTCGCTTGGGGGCGG
Organism: bacterium; assembly: GCA_020444425.1. Classification (GTDB taxonomy): domain Bacteria; phylum Electryoneota; class Electryoneia; order Electryoneales; family Electryoneaceae; genus BMS3BBIN04. Next base: position 2,292 of record JAHLLB010000069.1, read on the forward strand.
CGTCTCGGCGATCAGCTTGTCGAGCTCAGCGCGGAACTCGTCGATGCCGCGTCCGCTCAGGCTGTCCACCGCCAGCACCGGCGATCCGGCGAGAGCTGTGCCCTCCATCAATTCGCGCGCTTCCTCGATAACGAGGTCGAGCCAATCCTCTTCGACCAGGTCGGCCTTGCTGATGGCGACGATCCCGCGTTTCACGCCGAGCGCGTCGAGCACGGTCAGGTGTTCCCGGGTTTGCGGCATCACGCCGTCATCCGCCGCGATCACCAGCATCGCCGCGCTCATTGCGGACGCGCCCGCGATCATCGTTTTCACCAGCTTCTCATGGCCGGGCACATCGACAAACGCCGCGCTGTCGCCGTAAAACGCGAACCCGAGCTCGATGGTAATCCCGCGCCGTTTTTCTTCGGCGAGTTTGTCGAGGTCACGCCCAGTCAGGGCTTTGATCAGGGAAGTCTTGCCGTGGTCAATGTGTCCGGCGGTGCCGATGACCACATGTCGTCTGCGTTCGTTCTCGCTCATGCTGTGGAAAGTAGGATCTGGCCTCCGGGAGGGAAAGGGACTGCGGCGATTCCGGAGCGGTTTCGGGATTCGTAAGCTCTCAAACTCACCGAGGGGAGAGACGATCATGGATGGATGGACCATCATCGAGGCGGACGAGCAGCATCTCGACACAGTTGTCGAGTTGTGGACCGAGCTGATGCAGTACCACTCCGAGCGGGACGTGCGTTTCACCTCACGCAAGGGCGCGCATGTCCTCTTCCGTGACTACGCGAAGCAGTATATCGAACGTGAGGACGGCAAACTGTGGCTGGCGTTCGTGGATGATCAGCCCGCCGCGTATGTCACTGCTCGCTTTTCGACCACTCCGCCGGTGTTCGTCGGGCAGGAGACGGTAATCCTTGAGGATATGGTGGTGCGGGAACCGTTCCGCCGCATGGGGTTGGGCCGAGAATTAACGCAACGGGTGATTGACTGGGCGCAGGCGGAAAGCCGGGACAACGTGCAGCTGCAGGTCGCGGAGGTCAATCCGGAGGGTCAGAAATTCTGGCGGGAGATGGGATTTCGTGACATCACGCGCGTCATGCGCTACGAGCTCGGTGTGCACAAGAGATGGGACGAGAAATGAACAAGCTGCTGGTGGAGATCAAAGCGCGTTGCGCGGACCACGAACCGATCCGTGCCGGACTCAACGCCCTCAACGCCCGTTGTGTCGGGCTCGATCACCAGGTCGATACCTACTTCAAGGTGCCGGAGAACCGGCTCAAACTGCGCGAAGGCACGATCGAGAAGAACCTGATTTACTATCATCGCCCGAACCAGACCGGGCCGAAACGCAGCGACGTGATCCTGCACAAACCGGTCGAGACCGACTCGCTCAAGGCGATCCTCGAACGGGTACACGGTATCCTCGTTGTCGTGGACAAACACCGCGAGATCTGGTTCGTCGACAACGTGAAAATCCACCTCGACGAGGTGGATGAACTGGGCCGGTTCGTGGAGATTGAGGCCATCGGCGCGCCGGGTACGCACACAGATGATCAACTCCGCGATCAATGTGAAGCTTTGATGCGGCGGTTTCAGATCCGTGAGGACGATCTCCTCACCTCATCCTACAGCGACATGCTGCTGGAAAAGAATGCCTGAACGGCAGGCTACTCAGCGATTTCCCGGGGCGCGTCCCGTTCCCGGGTTGAGTCCTTCACCGTCGGCCGTCCCAACTTGCGATACTCTTCCAACTTGAACAGGAACGCATCGGCGGTGTCGTTACCGATCGAGCGGCGCATCTCCTCGACCATCGTCCGCACTTTCGTTTCCTGTTCAGTCAGCCGCTGGACATAATCCGCACCGAGCTTGCTCTGTGCATCCTCGGCGCTGATTTCGTTGTCGCGAAGCTGACTCATGGTGTCAGACAGCTCCATCACCATCGACCGGTATTCTTCCAGCGCGAGCTGGATTTGTTCCTCAGGCGTGTGTTCCGCGCATCCGGACACAAAAATGAACAGTAGCAGCGCGACAAAGATGAGCACGTCAAAGCGGGGCAGCTTGATCATCGGGGAACCTCGTAGCTGGTTTTACCGCTTGCGGGATTGGCCGGATGAGGGTACTTTCCCATTCATGCCAAAATGACAGTTCCTCCTCAGGGCGAACATCCGAGTATAAGTCATTTTTGAGGGAAAAGTGAGCAAATCGTTCGAATTGAAAAGTTCCTATGAACCTCGCGGAGATCAGGGCGAGGCGATTGAGTCGTTGGTCAACAGCTTCAAGTCCGGCTCGGATGCGCAAGTTCTGCTCGGGATTACCGGGTCGGGGAAAACGTTCACCGTCGCCAACGTGATCCAGCAGCTCGGCAAGCCGACGCTGATCATGAGCCACAACAAGACTCTCGCCGCCCAGCTTTACGGCGAATTCCGCCAGTTCTTCCCGAACAATGCCGTCGAATTCTTCGTCAGTTACTACGATTACTACATGCCGGAGTCGTACATCCCGACGACGGACACCTACGTCGAGAAGGAAACGGACGTCAACGCCGAGATCGACCGCCTGCGTCTGCGCGCGACATCGTCCCTGTTCGAGCGGGACGACGTCATCGTCGTCGCCAGTGTCAGCTCGATCTATGGCCTCGGCAACCCGGCCGATTTCAAGCAACTCTGCCTCTATCTCGAACCGGGGATGAAGATCTCGCGCGACAAGGTGCTCAGCCGTCTCGTTGAGATTCAGTACAACCGCACCAACGCCGACCTCGACTATGGCACCTTCCGCGCCCGTGGCGACACGGTCGAAGTGATGCCAAAGTATGACGATGAAGTGGTGCGTATTGAGATGTGGGGCGACGAGATCGAACGCATCACCAAGCTGCACAAAGTGACTTTCGAAACGCGGTCCGAACTGAAGGGTGTCGCGCTGTACCCGAACACGCAGTACGTTTCCACGGTGACCCGGCTCGAACGCGCGATGAAGACCATCCGCGAGGAGCTGGACGAGACCCTTGAACGCATGCGCAGCCAGGGAAAATTGCTCGAAGCGCAACGGTTGGAACAACGCACCCGGTTCGACCTCGAAATGCTCGGCGAAGTCGGTTTCTGCCAGGGGATCGAAAACTACAGCCGTCATTTCACCGGCAAAAATGTCGGCGATCCACCGTTCACGCTGTACGACTATTTCCCGGACGATTTCCTCTGCGTTGTGGACGAGTCGCACGTGTCCATCCCGCAGATCGGTGCGATGTATGTCGGCGACCGGTCACGCAAGGAAACGCTGGTCGAGTATGGCTTCCGGCTGCCCTCCGCGTTGGACAACCGTCCGCTCAAATTCAACGAATGGGAGAAGCGAGCAAGACGACTGCTCTTCGTCAGCGCCACGCCGTCGAAGTATGAGCTGCAACGCACCGGCGGGGAAATTGTCGAGCAGATCATTCGGCCCACCGGCCTGCTCGATCCGAAAATCGAGGTGCGCCCGACCGAGGGGCAAGTGGACGATCTGATGGAGCAGGTGCGTCAGGCGACCGAGGCCGGCGAGCGGGTGCTGGTCACCACCTTGACCAAGCGCATGGCGGAAAATCTGACGGATTACCTGCGCCGGCTGGACATCCGAGTCCGTTACCTCCACAGCGAAGTCGATACCCTCGAACGCATCGAAATTCTGCGCGACCTGCGGCTCGGTCATTTCGACGTGCTCGTCGGGATCAACCTGCTCCGTGAAGGGCTGGACCTGCCGGAAGTGGGACTGGTCGCCATCATGGACGCCGACAAGGAAGGCTTTCTGCGCAGCGAAACGTCGCTGATGCAAACGTCCGGGCGTGCCGCGCGTAACGCCGCCGGGCGGGTCACCTTCTACGCCGACAACATCACCAACAGCATGCAGAAAGTGATCGACGAGACGAACCGTCGCCGCACGGTGCAGCAGGCCTACAATGAAGAACACGGAATCGAGCCGAAGACGATCCGCAAGACGGTGGACGAGATCCTCGCGCAGACTCACGCCGCGCACGAACGCAAGACAGACGAGGTGGAGATTCCAGGACGCGAAGGTGTTGAGCTGACCGACGACGAGAAGGACGCCCTGATCTCACGCCTGGAAGAGCAGATGTTCCGCGCGGCTGACGGTTTGGAGTTCGAAAAGGCGGTGGTGTTGCGTGATCAGATTGATCGGCTGCGGGGGAGTAATGTGCCTGAGGAGTTTAAGAAGAAGAAGGTATGAGGTGTGAGGTGTGAGGTATGAGGAAAAACAAAACACCAAACACCAAACACATAGCGCCAAAGTGAACTCGTATAGCATCGGAGATTTGAAACATAAGTACGGAGGATAACGTGCGGGATCATAGATCATTGAAGGCGTATCAACTTGCAGACAAGCTCTGTTTAATGATCTACATAGAAACGAAGACCTTCCCAAAGGATGAGACTTTTGGGTTGAGATCACAAATTCGGCGCGCGGCTGTATCCGTCGTATCTGATATCACCGAGGGCTGTGGACGTAATACAGACGCGGACTTTCTTAGATTTCTGGATATGGCATTTGGATCAATTCGTGAGTTGGAATACCAGGTATCGCTGGGTAAACGATTGAATTATTTCAACATGGAGCGTATCGAAGACTTGGAACTTATTCTTGAAGAAACGATCCGTGTGTTGCGCGGGTTGATCGATTCATTCAGAAACAAGTTGTGATACAGGTTGTTTGAGGGTTTTACTCATACCTCACACCTCATACCTCACACCTGAGAGGTCTTGATGAAAGTCCTGATCATCGGCAGCGGCGGCCGTGAACACGCCCTCGCCTGGAAGATTCGCAAGAGTCCGCACGTGACGTGGGTCGGTTGCGCGCCGGGGAACGGTGGCACGACTGCTGTCGCGGAGAACGTGCAGCTCGACACGTCCGACCCGGACGCCGTCGTCAAGTATGTCGTCGACAATGAGATCGGCCTCACGGTCATCGGACCGGAAGCGCCGTTGGCGGACGGGATCGTGGACGCGTTCCCCAACGACGGCCAGCACTTCGTCTTCGGCCCAGGCGCGGGCGCGGCGAAACTGGAAGCCTCAAAACGTTGGGCGAAAGAGGTGATGGCATCCGCAGGTGTTCCGACCGCACGCTGGCGGGGTTTTACCGATGCTGACGAAGCGATCCAGTACCTCAAGCGACGCAACGAACCGGTGGTAGTGAAAGCGTCCGGCCTTGCGGCGGGGAAGGGTGTCTACGTCTGCAACAGCGCCGAGGCGGCAGTGGAAGCGGTCAAGGCGATCATGGTCGACCGCACCTACGGCGACTCCGGCGCGGAAATCATTATCGAAGAACGCCTGGTCGGCACCGAAGCCAGCCTGATCGCGGTGTGCGACGGAACCGATCACCTGGTGCTGGTGCCGTCACGTGACCACAAGCGCGTTGGCGAGGGCGACACCGGTCCGAACACCGGCGGCATGGGCGCCATCGCACCAAACCCGGCGTTGTCCGCGGAAACGGTCAAGCTGTGCAGCGAAACCATCATCGCCCCGATCCTGCGTGAGTTGAAGGCAGACGGCACCCCATACAAGGGAGTGTTGTATGCCGGCATCATGCTCACTGAGGACGGCCCGAAGGTGTTGGAATACAACGTCCGCTTCGGTGATCCGGAAACGCAGGTTGTGCTGCCGTTGCTCAAGGTGGATCTCGTGGACCTGATGCTGCTCGCGGTCGGCGAAAAGCTCGGTGAGTTCATGCAGCAGTTCAACTTGCACAGCGAAGATTGGCAGAGTGTCACCGAAACGAAGCATTGCGCGACGGTGGTGCTGGCATCACAAGGGTATCCCGGTTCGTACGAGAAGGGCAAGCCGATCAGCGGTCTGCCGAAAGAGCAGGAGGATCTGGTCGTGTTCCACGCCGGAACGAAGGCGGGGGAGGGTGGTGTTGTCACCAGTGGCGGGCGTGTTCTGAATGTGACCGCGTTGGGTGACACGCTCGAGGACGCGCTGAGCAAAGCATACGCCGCCGCCGACCAGATCCAGTTTGACGGCAAGATGCTCCGACGCGACATCGGAAAGTAAGAGAATGGGTGCCCGTGTCTGTTTATAGGCGCGGACCCGGTGAAAGTTAACATGCCCACGACATTCATGTCGTGGCTGATCCGAGCGCGGGATTGTTGCCCGTGTCTGTTTATAGGCGCGGACCCGGTGAAAGTTAACATGCCCACGACATTCATGTCGTGGCTGATCCGA
>JAHLLB010000015.1 GCA_020444425.1 bacterium
TACCGACTACCGACTACCGACTACCGACTACCGACTACCGACTACCGACTACCGAATACCGAATACCGAATACCGACTACCATCATTCCGGTTGCCGCCAGCCGCCGGAAACGTCGAGCACAGCGCCGGTGACATACGAGGACGCGGGCGACAGCAGGTACAGGATCGCGTCCGCGATGTCTTCGTAACTCCCGTGCACACCGAGCGGATGATCCGTTCCGGCGCTGGTTTCGCGCGCCGTGTCGCGATCAAGATCCTTGTGCACGATATGCCCCGGCGCGATCACGTTGACGGTGATGCCATGCTTGACTTCCTCCAGCGCCAGCGTGCGTGCGAGGGCGACGAGGCCGGCTTTTGCGGCGAGGTGCGGGCCGTGTTCGACCATCGGCGTCGTGTACTGCGCACCGGCCATGGCCATGCCGATCACGCGTCCGCCTTTGCGAGCGAGTCGCAGGTCCGGCAGCACGGCTTGCACGCACTCGAAAAAGCTGGTCAGGTTGCCGTGAATCATCGAGTCGAATTCAGCACGCGAATGCTTGGCAATGGGTTTCCGCACATACGGTCCAGCGAGATGGAGCAGGCCGTGCACGTTGCCGAGGGAGGCGTGAATCCGGGCGACGGCGTCCGATGCGACATTTTTCTTGCTCAGGTCACCGTGAGTAACCAACGCGGACCCGCCGGCATCACGGATTTCGTCGACCAGTTGCTCCGCCAGTTTGACCTTTTTGTTCGCGTGCAGGGCGAAGTTCAGGCCGGTGGCTTCGTGCAGTTTGCGGCAGATTCCCGGACCCAGACCGCCGGATGCTCCCGTAACCCAGAGGACTCTTCCCTCGAGGCTTCGCAGTCCGAACGGGTCGGTGTCCGACATTGGCGTACCCGTAGGGCGTCGTATCGCTTTCTTAACCATGCAGGGAGAGTACGTAGTTTCCCGCCGCACGGCAAGGGGAATGTGATATTTCCGTAACCGCTCTCAGGAGTCGAACTTGCCCGCTCGCTCTGAGGAGCCGATATTCCGCACATCGCGAACGGGATACTCGTTCACATTCCCTCCCTGACAATTCAGCAGAATGAGGTTTTCATGGCCGCCCAGTCGTTTTCCTGGACCGAGCAAGATGTGGTTTCGGTCAACGCGATCCGCATGTTGAGCGCGGAGATGGTGCAGAAAGCAAACAGCGGTCATCCGGGGATGCCGATGGGGTTCGCCCTGCCCGCGCATCTGCTGTGGACGCGATTCCTCAAGTTCAACCCGGACAACCCGTTCTGGCCGGCGCGTGACCGGTTCATTCTCTCCTGCGGACACGGCAGCGCGTTACTGTACAGCCTGCTGCACCTCGCCGGCTATGACCTCAGCCTGGATGATCTGAAAGACTTTCGCCAGCTCGGAAGTCGTACCCCGGGCCACCCTGAATTTGGTGTCACGCCGGGCGTGGAGACGACCACCGGCCCGCTGGGGCAGGGAGTGGGGAACGCGGTCGGCATGGCGATGGCGCAGCGGTACACTCGTGAATCCCTCGGCCACACCGAGCAGTTCAACCCGCTCGAGCACTACGTCTACGTGATCGCAAGCGACGGCGACCTGCAGGAAGGTGTCAGCGCGGAAGCATCCAGCCTGGCGGGACGGCAGAAGCTGGGCCGGTTGATCGTGCTGTACGATGACAACAGCATCAGCATCGACGGCGGCACCGACCTGGCGTGGTCGGAGGATGTCTGCAAACGCTACGAAGCCTACGGTTGGCACACGCAGGCGGTTGATGGCGACGATCCGGAAGCGGTGTACTACGCGATCCAGCGTGCGCAGATGGAGATCGACGCACCGTCGCTGATCAAGGTGACGACACACATCGGCTACGGCAGCCCGAACAAGCAGGACTCGTCGTCCTCGCACGGTGCGCCGCTGGGTGACGACGAGCTGAAGCTGACGCGTGAAAAGCTGGGTTGGACGCTGGAACCGTTCGCGGTGCCGGATGAGGTCTACGAAGTCTACGCCGAGGCGGCGGATCATGGCCGCAGCGCGCACGAAGCCTGGCTGAAGAAGCTGGACGACTGGATGGAGGGGTTGTCTGGACGCCGTGAGCTGTGGGATCATCTCGTCGGGGGTGGCAACCGCGACTATGTTACGGAGAAAATGCCGACGGAGTTTGATCTCGACACACCGGTCGCGACACGGGGGGCGTCCGGTAAGGCGTTGAACTTCATCGCCGAACGCGATCCGGGCGTGGTTGGCGGCTGCGCCGACCTCGCGGGGTCGGTCAAGACGATGGTCAAGGGTGATCCGTTCCTGCCGGAAATCAAAGGCGGGCGCAACATCTTTTTCGGTATCCGTGAACACGGCATGGGCGCGATCGCGAACGGCATGGCGCTTTACGGCAGCTTGCGCCCGTACACCGGAACCTTCCTCATTTTCAGCGATTACATGCGTCCGTCAATCCGTCTGGCGGGCCTGATGAACCTGCCGGTGATCTTCGTCTTCAGCCATGACAGCATCGGCGTTGGCGAGGACGGCCCGACGCATCAACCGGTGGAACACTATGCCGCCCTGCGCGCAATTCCGAACCTGTGGGTCGTGCGTCCCGGCGATGCGGCGGAAATGATGTACGGCTGGAAGCTGGCTTATGATCGCACGGACGGTCCGACGGCGATCCTGTCCACACGTCAGAAGCTGCCGATCATTGACCGTTCGACGTTCGCATCGGTTGAAAACATGGCGCGTGGCGGGTATGTGCTTGCGGATGCTGAAGGCGGCAAGCCGGAGCTGATCCTGCTCGCGACCGGCAGCGAAGTGGGATTGGTGATGCAGGCGTGGGAGAGGTTGAGCGCGGACGGCGTCAAGGTTCGTGTCGTCAGCATGCCGTGCTGGGAAGCGTTCGAGGAACAGGACGACGAGTACAAGCAGTCGGTCCTGCCGCCGGACGTGACCAAACGGCTGAGTGTCGAGGTCGGCGTGTCGCAGGGCTGGGAACGGTATGTCGGCACGGCCGGCGCGTGTATCTCGATGGAACGGTTCGGCGCGTCCGCACCCGGCGCGAAGCTGTTCGAGAAGTTCGGCTTCACCGTCGATGCAGTGGTGGATAAGGCGAGGGGGTTGTTGAAAAAGTGACAGTCTTACGAATGGAGCGGCATAGATCCCACAGTTAACGGCAGAGATGTCGATAGACATGAGGAAAACTGGCGACAAGCACGTGGTCGATCACCGTGCTTGTTTGTTTTGTAACAATAAGTTAGCGATTAATCTCTCTTAACTTTCCTGTTGTTGGGCTACAATTCTTAGATTGTTCTTGACATGCGCAACATGCGCAAAATGAGGGGGGTACTTTATCAGCAAGCGTCTCCGGATTTGTGTCCACGGCGCCAGACGCAATTAGGCGAGACGCACCCATCGGCTGTAATTTACTTGAAGGGGGAAGTATGAAGAAGATGATGGTGATCGTTACAGGACCACTCATTCTCATGGTGGCGCAGGCTTCTGCGGAACAGCTGCCGTGGTCTAGTGGTGTGTGGATTGATCCACCGGATGATTACGATATGATCAGTATTCCGTACTTTGACTCTGAACCACCCAATCCTCCTCCAGTTGATATTTACGGTTACTGCAACACGTACATCGGTGGTGATGAAAATGACGAAGCTTCGGTGCGTGTGATTGTTTCCCAAAGCTCTTATATCATCCATGATACGGATGAAGTCGATGTCCACGATGAGTGGGAGTTCGCGACAACAAACACACTGCACGGCTGGATGCGGATATCCTGGCTAAGTGGACGTTGGGATGTTACCTACGCCTGGTGTGATATCGACCTTGTAAGAAATTGACCCGAGAAGACACACATTGCGGTATCCGTCAGGATACCGCATTTCTTATTAGAGGGAACGATGCGCAGTTACTGGTTATGGATTATGGCTCTCCTGCTGTCGAATATGGCATTCGGTGACTGGCGGAGTTCCATTCACGGCGAATGTGATCCGGTGTCGATCGCTGCCGATTCATCCGGGAATCGAATTCTGGTTGGGTTGCGAACAGGAGGGATCTGGCTGACCAATGATGGTGGGCAGGAATGGGAACAATTGAACAGCAGGATCACAGGAGATTCGAAGGTACTAAGACCAGCATCCAGTCGAATGAACATCTCAGGAAGTAATGGCGATACACTTATAGTAAACTGTAATCTCCATGAACCCCGACAGCCATTCAAAAACCACTTTCACAGTTTTGATGGTGGACAAACCTGGGATTACTATGATATTAATCCGTTCTGGCCTGATACACTGGATAATATCACATTTGGTGGAGATCCGGTTGTTATTCTGCCAGATCGGATCTATTACGCACGGCAGAACGGATTTGCGATCAGCGACGATGATGGTGACACCTGGATAATTGTCGACATCAACCGTTTTCACCGCGGTATCGAAGGTATGTTTTTTGAGCAGGCGAGACCCGACACGATCTACTTGTATGGTTCCTGGGGTCAGGAGTGGGGCAATTGGGGGCCTGAGGTGGGCGGGATCATTGCCAGCTACGATGGCGGATGGACCTGGCAACGGTTGACACCGATGCAGGATCTGACGGATCACGACGGACAGGTGAATGCAATGGCACGTGGTGCGGGCGGGACTCTTTATGCGCTGGTGATGGATTATCCAACGGATGATTATCCCTTCTTTCTCAGGTCTGATGATGACGGTCAGAGTTGGTCATGGGTCGACTCGGATGATTCAGTAGAGGATGCAAGTCCCGATGTATTTCTTGCGGCACCAGAGGTGCCTGGTCGTTTGATTTGCGGAAGCCACAGCAATCGAGGGATCTGGGAGTCGAATGACTCGGGCGAAACCTGGCATCGATTGTTCCGTGGATTGCCGGAAGTTCCACGGTACTGTGAAACCATGTATCGGAATCCATTGAGCGGTCATCTGTACATCGGGTTGCGCACTCAGGGAGTGTTCCGGTCTACCGATTTCGGTGAAACGTGGCAACAAGTCCCCGGTCCGCCTGTCGGTAGCGAAAGCTCAGAGGGAAGGGGATTGATCATTGATGAAGGGGGTGTACTTCAGGGATCATTGTGGGGACCGGTCAATTATGCTACAGCGAATAACACTCAGTTCGCCGAAATACCGGTGATTGGTCTGGACGATGAGATGCGATATTCAATTTACCCAGCTATGTACAAAATGGATACAATTTCCATTTTAAGAACGCGTTACGAGTACACTGGAAATGATGCTGATTTCTGTATTATATCGTCAGATGACAATGGAATCAATTGGTCTGAATCAGCTGTTATTGATTGTGAAGCAGATAATTTACCCGGTAATCCACTATCCATCATGACTGACTCCCATGAATACATTATCTGTGATCAGAACAGCCCGGAATTAGCCGTATCTGCCAACTACGGTGATACATGGCAGTATTTGCCGATGCCATTTCAGTATAAGTACTTGATGAAAGTCGATAATTATCTAACAGTTAAGAGTTTGCCTGCTTCACAGAGTGATTTATACCGTAGTTATGATATGGGACAAACATGGGAGAGCCTGGATTTCCCCGATTCAGAAGTCCTGATTAACAATGGTTGGACTCCTCATCTGGCGTGTAACGATACGTTATACATACGAGGAGAGGATTACATATGGGCATTAGCCCCCGAAGGTCCATGGGAACAACGAGGCCAAATCAGTGAAAATTTTGAGGGCGTGATTATCCTTGATTGGGATCTGATGACGACGGATCAAGACACGTTAATCATTGCCGGGGCGAGTTGTATCCATGAATTATGTATCTCGCATGATATGGGATGGACTTGGGAGGAACAGGAAATCGTCATGCCCGGTCCTTATGATGGCGAAGTCACGCTTCAGCTGGAGTATGACCCATGGCGTGACCGGTTGTGGTTGGATACGGGTGTCGGGCTGGCGTATCTGGACGATCCGACATCTGCCGTGGGAGAGGATGTGTGGGTGTTTCAGCCGGCGAACTATGTCACCTTGGAAACCTACCCGAATCCGTTCAACGCCACAACGACGGTCCGTTACACGGTAACCCGTCCGGGCACGGTCACGGTGACTGTGTTTGACTTGCTCGGCAGGCGGGTGGCGGAGTTGTACGACGGCGTCGCGCGTCCGGGTGAGCACACGGTCTCGTTCGACGGGTCCGGGTTGTCGTCTGGGACCTATTTTCTGCACCTCGATACGACGGAGCTGACACTCAACCGCAAGCTAACGCTCGTGAAGTGAGCCACCGACGCAACAGACGCAACAGAAGTAAAAGATAGTAAAAGACAGGAAAAGATAGGAAAAGACAAGAAAAAACAGGAAAAGACAGGAGCGACAGCCTTCACGCCTTCCGTAGCCCGCGACTCACGAGTCCCTCTGGCGGATGATCTGGAACCCAGATCCTTCATCCGATACGGCCGGATTCAGGATGACACCCTTGTATCGGCCAGTTCCTTGCAGTCCGCAGCCCGCTTTCCGCAACCCGCAACCCGCAACCCGCAACCCGCAGTCCGCAGTCCGCAGCCTATTCAGCCTACCAGTTTATCCGCACGATTTCACCGCGTTGCAACGCGTCGCCGTTGATGTTCAGGTCCGCATCTTGCCTGGTTGTGGCGGAAACGGCCTGACTAGTCGTGGCATCTGTGTAAAGGGACTTTGCCTGCTCGCCCCAGGCCTGCCAGCGTTGCCACAAGTCACATGCCTCGGGCTGAGCGGCATCAGGAACCGACAGTGCGCCCGCGAGCTTGGCGAAGCGTTTGATGGCCTCCTGAGACTTCAGAAGCCGAGACAGGGTCGCGGGTTTCGCCTCTAGCTTCACGTACAGGTCGAACTGTTCCGGCTGGTGTGAGCCGGTGAGCTGAGTTCCCGTGACGAGGACGACGTTCCCTGCCCGTGAGCGCAACGGTTTCCGGGTACCGTCGCTTAGTGGGAGGGACATGTCGATCATGCCGTTCTTCCGCTCTCGCAACAACTCGGAGACGGTGTTCCACGGGTACGCCTGGTGTATCCAATCGGCGGATGTGTCGCTGTCGTGCCTGGCAATCCGCATGTCGGCCATGCGCACGGCTGCGGAGATCACGTTGAGGTCGGTCAGCTCGTTGAGGATATGTTGCGTCAGCGGGAAGGACAGCGCCGGATGCGGAGTGTCGAGCGCGATCACGAACGGTTTGTCCAGCGGCCGGAGCTCATTTGCGCGCACGGCGATACGTGCGCCAAGCTCCCGCACCGGGTTGAACAGGAAAAGCAGGTGGCGGATATCCTCGACCCAGGTCGCGGTGCCGAACAGTTCGTCACGGCTGCCGTAGCCGTACAAGGCTCCAACAGCGGGCAGGTCGTTGGCGTGCGCGGCCTCGACATCGTATGCCCGGTCGCCGATTACCGCAGCCCTGCCACCCAGCTCACGCACGGTGTCCGCGATGTGTTCGGCTTTTGTTGACCGTTGACGATCGCCGATACAGGAGGCGCGGTCAAGATGTCGGCGGATGTTCTGCGTGTCGATGACGGCATTGAGGTACGAGCTGCCGCAGTTTGACACCAGCGCCAGTTTGTACCCTCGCCGGCGCAGCGTTTCGAGGGTATGGATGGTGCCGGGGTAGGTGATACGTTCTGTCTGCAGCTGCTTGTGTTCTTCCTCGAAGATGATTGCGCGGAACTCTTCCCAGTCGTCCAGATGCTTGTCGTCCAGGAGGCTGCGGTAGAACACGTCCGACGGAGCGCCAATCCCGGCAACCAGTTGCTCGTCGGTCATTTCCGGGGCGGTTTCACCGTACTGCTGATAGAAGCGGGTGAGACCGTTGCGCAATGACTTCAGCGCGATTTTACCGCTGCTGATCAGCGTGCCGTCCATATCGAAGATGAGGGTGCGCACCCCCGCCAGGTCCGGGTGAATCATGGTGGAGTTGTACTCCGGTCAAGGTCTGCGTGAAACGTAACAAGCCCGGATGATTCCGGGCTTGTGAAGGTACATCATCAAGTGCGGAAGTCCTAGTACAGCAGGCGCACGGTGGTCAGGCCGTCCAGCTCGGAACTGATGATCGCGACACCTTCATCCACAAAGATCAGGTCAGTCGGATTCCGCATCTCGATCCAGTCCATCAGCACCGGTTCAGCCGGATCCGTGACATCGAGGAAGTAGACGCCGTCGAATTCGTCAATGACCGCGAGCCGGTGTTCGTTGATCTCAACGCGGAAGGCGTGGTCTAGCCCGTCAATCTTCCACGTTGCGACCAGTTCCGGCGTGGTGATGTTGGTGGCGTCGATGACTGACAGACCGCCGATACCGTCCGCGACGTAAACGTAGCCGTCTCCGTAAACCAGCCCTTGCGCTTCGCCCGGGGTATCGATGTCGGACAACCAGACACCATCTTCTTCTTCAACTGCGGCCGAAATGTCGGCAAATGCGACACCGTAATCCTTCAGTCCGACGGCCACGGTGTAGATATCCTCCATAACCGCGACTCCAGCCTCGGCAACACCAGGCCAGTTCAGCGTCATCCGTTCATCCCAGCTCAGCACGCGGAGAGTGTCAACCGGGAAAACGATCTTGTCGGTGGAATCGAGATACACGTTGAACACCTGGATACCGTCGGAACCGTCGCAGACCAGTGTCCGGGCCACGTCCACCAATGCCCAGGGAGCATCCGTGAAATTGCGGCTCTTCGCTGAATCCTGGACCGCAAAGCTGAGGATTTCGGTGACTCCGCCGCTGCCGAACGCCGTCGACAGGTCATTCTCGAGCGAATCGAGGAAGTACACGGTGTTGATGTCGCTGAGGGCCACGACAATTGCGTTGACTTCCGGGATAGCGTTGACCATCTGCGCGCGGTCGCCGGTGCGCAGGACACGGGTCAGCACCAGATCTGTCGGGTCAGAGGCATCATAGATGCCGACACCGCCCGAACGTTCCGCGACATACAGTATGTCACCTTCCAGATCCATGTCCATCGCCCAGCCGCGTGTGCTGTACTGGCCGATCACATCATAATTGGATGACGGGCTGGTGTCGCCACCACCGTAGGGAGAAGATGGTGATCCACAGCCGCTGATGAACGCCATCAGCATCAGGCTGAGGAGCAGACTTGGGAGCAGTCGAATCAGTGTGGTGCCGTTCATGGGTGCTTCCTTTGCGCGTGCAATTGCAGTCAACGTGAACGTTGCAAAGTAGAATCTTCCTCATTCTCACGCAACCGGAGCCGGCGCAGAGCACCAATTACGTAGAAACTCCCGGTGGCAACAATCAGATCGTCCGGGTTGGCCAGTTCGCGGGCCATGTTCAGGGCGTTGTGCAAGTCGACGGTCTGGCACTCAAAGCCGCGTTCGCGCACGATCTCTGCCAGTTCATCGGCTTCCATTGAACGCGGGGATTCGGCGCGGGTTGCCAGCACCAGCCTCGGCGAGGTGGCGAAGCAGTCGAGGAACTCCTTCGGATGTTTGTCGCGGTTCATGCCGAGGATCAGGATACGGGGACGTTCCGGAAACACATCGTCGAGCAGGTTGCTCAGCGCCGTTGCACCCTGATCGGTGTGGGCTCCGTCGATCATCAGGATCGGGTCATGATCGAGAATCTCTCCGCGACCCGGCCAGCGTGTCTTCGACAATCCAGTGCGTACAGCGTCCTCACTGAGGCTGAAGTGTCCGTCAACGAGAAGCCGGTCTGCGGCGGCGACGGCAACAGCGGCGTTCTCCGCCTGATGCCGTCCAAGCAGCGGCGTGCGCATGCCGGTGTGGGAGCGTGATGGCGTGTGGACGGTGAATTCGGTTCCGTCTGTTGTGACCGAAACGTTTTCGATCTGGATTTCATGCCCCAACCTCCAGCACTCGACGCCAACCTCACGACAGCGGTCCTCGAGCACACGCAGGGCTCCGTCGGGTTGATGGGAGATGATCGCCGGACCGCCCGATTTGATGATCTGGCCCTTATCGTCGGCGATTTTCTCGACGGTGTCGCCGAGGATGTGTGTGTGGTCCAGCCCGATCCGGGTGATGATGGACAGCAGGGGGGAGACGACGTTTGTCGCGTCCAGCCGTCCGCCCATGCCTACTTCGACCAAAGCGACGTCAATGTCCGACTGCTGAAAGGTGACGAACGCCAGCGCGGTGAGCAGTTCGAACACAGTGCGGTAGTTGGCCTGGCTCATGCGTTTGTCGGCAACCGGACGGATCCGTTCGTACATCTCGGTGAAACGGTCGCGAGTGAGGTCGATTCCGTCGATTCGAATCCGTTCACGAACTTCGACGAGGTGCGGTGAGACGGTTGCACCCGTGCTGACACCTGCCTGCAGCAGGATCGCTTCCAGCATTGAGAGCGTGGAACCCTTGCCGCGGGTTCCGGTGATGTGGACGGTTGGCTTTGCGAGATGCGGATCGTCCAGCTCGGCAAGGAACGCCCGATACGATTCGAGTGACCGATCGACTCGTGCGAAGTTGATGGGGTCGAGGGCTTCGGTGTTCAGCCGTCCGTAGAGATGGAGCAGGGCGGAGGCATAGCCGTCATGCAGAGTGAATCCAGCATCAAACTCCGCGGGATGAGTGTTCGGTGCGGGCAGTGGGCCGCGGGTGGGTTCGCTCATGGAACGATCAGAATGGCCTGTGAAGGAGTTTCAACACCTGTTCGATACGTTTTTTGTTGAACGCCGGCTCATGCCTGAGATTCATCACGTAGCGCGCGTCGACAGAGGTCAACCGCGCCAGTTCACGGTCTTGCTCATAGACAGCAAACTTCGCGATACCAACAAGTTGCGGCATCTTCATGCGCAATGTACGCAGTTCGTCGGAATCGAGGATGGCGTTCACAATCGGGAACGAATCAACGTGCGCGATAATCGAAAGGTAGCTGTCTTCCTCGGAGTTCAGCGCGTTGATCAGCGCTTCGAGGAAACGTTTCGGGTCGCCGGTCACATGCGCACGTTGCAGTCCCATCCGTTGCATGTACGCGAGGATTTGTCGACCGCGCATCATATTGATATCGTAAATGATAAAGTCTTTAAGTGGCCCCTCTGGAGCTTTCGGTATGGTTGGTTTTACTACCGCACTTGCACCCTTGGTTCCCGAAGGCGCTGGAATGTCCGGATCGTCCGGCAGGTCCAGTTCCTTCTCACGGCGGGCGATGCGGGCTTTCAACTCACTGAGGCTGCTGCCATGGGACCGGGGCGGTCGCCCGGCCGGCCGGCCACCACCCCCGCCACTACCGCCGCCGCTGGGTGTACTCGCCGGAGCTGCACCGCCACCACCTCCGCCGCCGCCGCCGCTCATCGCTTTCGACACGCGTTCCAGGACTTTCGGGTCGATCTGTTTGCGTAATTCTTCCAGCTCGCGTTTTTTAGCTTCGTCCATGAAAATCCCGGTGTCACTTGATCCTGCCGAAACCAGCGGTCAACAGGTGAATTAGCGGTACACTCGTTCTCGCGAAACGTATAACCTGTAAAATGTGAAATCTGAACGAACAAAACAACAGGAGTCGGATACATTGTGGAAATCATCAGTACTCGTGAAACAGGTTGTGAAACATGCCCCGGACCTGCGTCTCCGGGCACGTCAATGGGTTTTGCAGGGGTGCATGGGGACTGTACCTTGCGGGCTGGCCAGCAATATGGGGAATTCGAGTGCCCAAGCTCCACAAGAGTAACGCGTTGATTCTGAAACGCATCCGTCACGGCGATACCAGCCTGATTTTGCACGCGTTTACGCGTGATCATGGACGGGTGCCGTTCATTGCGAAAGGCGCGCGGTCGGGTGGAAAGCGACCGCCGGTACCGCTGGTGCCGGTGGTGGAGCTGGAGTTCATCTGGGCAACCTCGACACGGTCCGAATTGCAGTTGCTGCGCGAGTGGTCACTGGTGGATGGTTTCGGGCCGGTACACGCTGATTTCACCCGGCTCGCCTGGGCGCAGGCGGGGATCGAAGTGCTGGGGCGGACGTTGTCCGGTGAGGAAGAGCACCGCGACCTGTTCGATTTGACGTTGACCTACCTGCACGCGCTGGGCGAGGCCTCGGCCCGATACGAAAACCTGTTCATCCTGTTCCGGCTGTTGGCGTTGCGTGAGCTGGGATACGAGTTGAGCGTGGACGCAAACAGCGACTCCACTCAACCGCTGGTCTTCATTCCGGGACAGGGGCTGATTTCGGCGAAGCAGGTGGATTCGTCTCGGGATAAGGGGATGCGCATCGCGCCGGGTAGTATCAAGAGCCTGGAGATGCTGCTGAAGCAGGGGTTTGATAACGCGACTCGCTTCAAGTTGACACGTGACGCACACGAGGAAATCGACCGGCTGCTGAATGCGGCGTACCGCTTCAGTTTCGACCGCTGGGGCAAGCTCGAAAGCCTGAAATTGCTGACGCCGTACACCGAACCCGCGCCACAAGGTGGCGGGAACCACGAAACCCGAACAACCTGACACGATGACCTTTTTTCGCCGCTACCTGACCTACCTCAAACCGCACAGCCTGAGCATCTTCGGGATGTTCCTCGCCGGGCTGGGGTTTGTCGCGCTCTCCGGTGTTGCGTACTGGATGGCGGCGGATTTCGTGCAAGCGTTGTTCACCGGGCAAGCGCAGGTTCCGGCATTGCCCGAAGAACCGCTCGGCTTCCTCAATTTGACTGACTATCTCGCTCACTACAGCGCGAATCTTGTCATGGCGGACAGTCCGCTGGGCACGTTGAAACGGGCGATTCTGTTCATCCTGATCGCGTTCGCACTGAAGAATCTCGCGCTGTACCTGCAGCTTGTGTTGTCTGCGTCTGTGGAACAACGCATCGCGCGTCACATGCGGGACGAGTACGTCGAGCACCTGCTCAGCCAGGATCTCGCATTTTTCCATCGCCGCCAGTCGGGCGACCTGATTTCGAGCGGGATCAACGATATCACCGTGCTCAACGCCGGCCTGGCCGAGAGTTTCGGCAAGTTGCTGCGTGATCCCCTGACCGCGATCCTGTTTCTCGTGTTGCTGCTGTCGATCTCCTGGCAACTGACCCTTGCGGCTGTGCTGATTGCTCCGATTACCGGGATCGTCACCAACGCCATGGGCGGCAGCCTGAAACGAAAGTCAAAGCGGACACAGGAACGTGTCGGCGCGGTCACCGCACGGCTTAGCGAAGCGTTGTACGGCATCCGCATCGTGCAGGCGTACGGTGGAGAAGTCAGCGAAATCCGCCGCTTCGAGCAGGCGACGAACGAGCATTTCCGGCAGGCAATCGGCAAGGAGCGGTTGCGGCGAATCGTCTCGCCGATGCGTGAATTTGTCGGCGTGCTGGTCATCGCGGTGATTCTGCTTGTCGCAGGTGGACAGGTATTGGGCGGGCAGTGGCTGGTGGCGGATCAGTTCGTACGCTTCCTGGTGCTGCTGTTCGGCCTGCTCGCACCGATCACCAGCCTTGGCGAGGTGCAGGCCCGGCTGAAAGTCGCGGAAGGTGCGGCGGAGCGAGTGTTCAACTTGCTGGACGAACCCTACTCGATTCATGACGTGGACAACACAAACAAGGCCACGGCACCAGAGGCCCAGCCCGGTTTGGAATGCAGGAATGTCAGCCTCGCGTATTCGGACGAACGTGCGCTCGCGCTTCGGGACGTAACCGTCACGATCCAGCCCGGCGAACGGGTGATACTCGCCGGACGGTCCGGTTCCGGCAAGAGCAGCTTCCTCAACCTGTTGCCGCGTTTTTACGATTCCAGCGAGGGTTCGATCCTGGTCGGCGGGCGAGACATCAGCCGCCTTCCAATTGCGGAACTTCGCCGTCTGTTCGGGATTGTCACTCAGGAGATCGTGCTATTTCAGGATACGGTGGCAGGGAACATCGCGTACGGGTCGCCGGATGCGTCGCGGGAGGCCATTGAGCGTGCGGCGAAGCTGGCACATGCAGACGAGTTCATTCGTGACCTGCCGCAGGGGTACGACACGGATCTTGGCAACCTTGGCGAACGGTTAAGCGGCGGCCAACGTCAACGGATCGCCATTGCCCGGGCATTGCTGCACGATCCGCCGATCCTGTTGTTCGACGAAGCAACGTCTGCGTTGGACGGCGATGTCGCGCGCGAAATCGAACGCACGCTGCGCGAGGTATCCGTGGGGAAGACGGTGTTGATGGCGACGCATCGGCTGGATGATCTCGACCCGGAGGAGCGGGTGCTGCTTTTTGAACAGGGACGGCTGATCGCGGACATGAAGCATGGTGAGTTGCTGCGTTCGGACACGGACTATCACATCCTCGCGCGGCATTGATGGTGAAACGTTGAGACAAAAAAAGAACCGCTCGGAGGGTCCGGGCCGAACGGTTCAGGAGCGCCAAGGTGGCGCAAGACGGGATGTGGAGGGTATTCCCGTCGGGGTAGTTGAAGGCGGTGGGTCAGACCGCCTGTCGTGCTTTCAGTGATAGGACAGCTCAACGGCCCTGGAGGTTGCAGTCTCCGGGAGGAAAAAGAGAGACCGGGAGCTGGAGATAGAGACAAGAAAACGTAACTCATGACTATTTGGAATGATCCATGATTGATACACATGTCCATCTGACATGGAGAACCTTCGACGGACAGGTCGCGGAGGTGGTTCGCCGGGCGAACGAGGCTGGTGTGCGTGCGATAATTGATCTCGGCACGGATGTCAAAACCTCGAAACAATGCCGCGAACACGCGCATCAGTTCGACAGTGTCTGGTTCGGCGCGGGGATTCATCCGAACGATGCCGGCAGTGCGCGTGCGGGCGATCTCGAGCTGGTGATGGCGTTGTGCACGGATGACCGCTGTGTCGCGGTCGCCGAAATCGGCCTCGATTTTTACCGCGACCACACCGATCCGAAGGTGCAGGAACGCTGGTTCGCGGAGCAGTTGCAACTCGCGAAGGATCTCGACAAGCCCGTCGTGATTCATGATCGGGAAGCGTCGGCACGGTTGCTGGAGGTGCTGGACGACGTCGGGTACGACGGCATCGACGGCCCCGGCGGGGTGTTCCACTGTTACGCCGGCGACGAAGCGATGACGAAGCAGGTGCTGGACCGTGGCTTCCACATCTCGTTCACCGGGAACATCACGTACAAGAAGTCCGATCGTCCTGAGATCGCGAAGCTGGTTCCATTGGATCGGTTGATGATCGAGACTGACAGCCCATTCATGGCGCCGGTTCCGCGTCGTGGCAAGACCAACGAACCGGGATACGTCGGCTATGTGGCCGGTGCCCTGGCGAAGGCACACGGAGTCAGCCTGGACAAGGTGATCTTTGAGACAACCAAGACGGCGGTGAAGTTGTTCCGTCTGCCGGAAACGTTGCTAGAGGGGCTGGAGGCGTGAGGAGCAAGTCGCGCGGACGAGGGCTGGATGCTCGATCAAAGCGGGTGGATGTCGCCCCGTATACGATGCTGGCGCAGTTCTACGATGAGGTGATGGACCACGTCAATTACCGCGCGTGGGCGTCCTACATTGATAAGATGGCGGTCAAAAGGCATGACCTCAGGCGTGGCCGGGCGCTTGATTTCGCGTGCGGGACGGGCACGTTGCTGACCTACCTCGCACGCTTGGGTTGGGATACGGTCGGCGTCGATGCCTCTTCGCCGATGGTCGAGGAAGCGAAGGCGATCAAGCCGCCGCGCGGGCGAGTCATGCAATGGGGCGTGTACTCTTTTCTCGAAACGCCGGACGTTGAACCCTGCGACCTCGGAATCTGCGTGTACGACTCGCTGAACTACCTGCTGAAAGAGGAGGAGGTGGCGACGTTCTTCCGCAACGCGCATGAGGTGATCCGCACGGGTGGATTGTTGGTTGTTGACTTGAGCACCGAGATCAACAGCCGCATCCATTTCAATGGGTCGGCGATGGAGGAACACCTTAAGGGCGGCGCGTACCGCAGAATCACGCGCTACGACGAAGAGGAACGCATCCAGCACAACGTGTTCAACATCTACCCGGACGGCGAGGACACGGTGTACGTCGAACACCATCAGCAACGCATCTACATGATCCAGACGGTGCTGGACATCGCGCGGGAAAACGGGTTTCAGCCGAAGAACGTGTACCACGAATTGACGTTCAAACCGGGCGACGAAACCAGCGATCGGATCCACATCGCGGCGGAGCCGGTATGATCGAGCTGATGCGGGCGAGCAAAACGTATGATCGCGGGCGCGGCGTCCGTGACGTCAGCTTCCGCATCAACAAGGGCGAGTGGGTGTTGCTGGTCGGCGGTTCCGGCGCGGGCAAATCGACGATCCTGCGGATGATGTACGGGGCGTTGCGTCCGGACAATGGCGACGTGATCGTCGGCAGTCATCGGCTATCCCTGGTGAAAGACAAGGATCTGCCCACCGTTCGCCGCCTGCTCGGAATCATCGATCAGGACCTGACGCTGGTCGCGGATCGCAGCGTCTACCGCAATGTCTCCCTCGTCGGAGAAGTGCTCGGCTGGACGAAGAAGCAGACTCGGGTGCAAGCGTTACGTGTGTTGAACCGCGTCGGCCTGCACGCCCACCTCGACCAGTATCCGCACAACCTCAGCCGCGGCGAAATGCGACGGTTGGCAATTGCTCGCGCGTTGGTCGCGCAGCCGTTCGCGCTAGTCGCGGACGAGCCGCTGATTCATCTCGACCATGAAACCGCTACCTCCATCGTCGAACTGATGGCGAAGATTCACGCGCAGGGCACGTCGATCGTGCTCGCAACCCATCGGGCAGAACTGTTCGACGGGTACCCGGTGCGAAAGCTGTACGTCGAGAACGGCGAGCTGCGGGAGGGGACGCCATGAGCGGCGGTTTCATCCTCCGGGAAGGATGGGTTGCGTGGCGGCGCAGTGGCCTGGCGGGTAACCTGGCGATGATCGCGCTGGCGATTGTGTCGGCGTTCATCATGCTGTTCTCCGGGTTTCAGCAGACGGTTGACATCGCGCGGGACCGGTTGCTCGGTGGTTTCGAGATCGAGGCGTTTCTCCAGCCTGGACGGGAACGCAACCTTGACGAGGTGAGTACTCGGCTTGGTAATCGGGATGGTGTCCGTGAAATCGAAACCATTACCCGGGAACAGGCGGCGGAATTGTTCGCCGAGCGGCACGGAGAGGACCTGACCGGCCTGCTCGCCGAGAATCCTCTTCCGGCTTCGGTCATCCTACGGTATGACCCTGGTGCGATTTCAGCGGACCGGTTGGCGATGGAAGCCGATGAAATCTCCGCCGATCCGGATATTGAAGATGTCGCGTTCGAGGGCGAACTGCTCGCCCGGTTCGAGCAACTCAGTGGCCAGGTACTGCTGATTGCCGGAATTGCCGGCGCGGTGATCGTGCTGCTATCAGTGCTGTTGACCGTGCAGGCGGTGAAGGTCGCCGCGAAGACCGGCGAATCCTGGGCGCGGGCGGTATTTCTAGTCGGCGGATCGCACGGACAGGTGCGTGGACCGTTGGCGGTCAGCGGCCTGTTGATGGGGCTGTTCGGAGGTCTGATCGGAGTGGCGGTGATCGGTGGAGCCCAGTGGCTGCTGGCCTCGTCTCCGTGGATCGCGACTCCGGCGTTGCGGGCGATTCTGGCCGCATTGGCGCTTCCAGCGCTGGTGGGCTGGCTTGGCGCAGCACGTCGAGTGCGTGCTGGCGGCTGAACCCTGCTCGCTTGACAGCGTTTCGGATCACCCGTTATACTACTAAGCTATCGCAGGATTGAATTGAGAGGAGTATTTCGTACGATGTCTCATGTGCCGGGACTGAACCGCGACCTGAACGAACGGGAGCGGGCTGTGTTTACAGCTCTGCTGCAGGAGTATTTGTTCACGGCGCGCGCGGTGGGTTCCCGCACCTTGAGCAAACGGCTGGCGATGGAGTTGTCGCCGGCGACGATCCGCAACGTGATGGCCGATCTCGAGGAGCTGGGGCTGCTCCAGCAGCCGCACACTTCGGCCGGGCGAGTCCCGACCAACCTCGGGTACGGCCTCTACGTCGATGCGATGATGGAGCGTGTCGAGGTCGGACAGGAGGAGCGTCAGACCATCATGCGTGCGCTGGAAGAGGTTGCGATCGGCGGGATCAACGACGTGCTCGACCGTACCAGCGATGCGTTGGCCCGAACCAGTGCGCTTATCGCGGTGGTGTTGACGCCGCAGCTCGCCGAAGGCATCCTGCACCGGATCGATATGGTGCGGATTGCGTCGGGACGTCTGATGGTGATTCTGACCATTCGCAATGGCTTCGTGCGCAACATTCTGCTCAACATCGCGTCCACGTTGGAAGATGCCGAGATCGACGGTGCCGTGCGAGTGCTGAACGAACGCCTGGCCGGTTTGAAACTGGGCGAGGTACGGACCAGCATTGCGCGCCGGATGGCTGGAATCGCTCAGCAGGGGCGTCCGTTGTTGAAGCTGGTGGTCGATTCGGCGGATCACATTTTCCGTGAGGATCGTGTCGGCGAGATTCACGTTGACGGCGCGAGCAACGTTTTTTATCAGCCCGATTTCGCGGATCTGGATCAGACCCGCGCGGTCATCGAAGTGCTGGAGGATCGCGATGTGATCCTGCACCTGCTGAACACGGGCCAGCATCAGACAGAACACGGTGTGCGCATCAGCATCGGCGAGGAGACGGGTCAACAGGTGCTGGAGGGCTGCAGCGTTGTCGCAGCCAGCTACAGCATTGGCGACACCGAGGGCACGCTCGGCGTCATCGGCCCGACCCGCATGAATTACGCGCACCTTTCATCCCTTGTGAAATTCGCCGCGGAAGCGGTTCAACTACGTGTCGAAACCTGAGATTTTACGTTTGGCAAAGATGAGCAAGAAAGACAAACAACAGGCTGAAGCGGCGGAAAACGCCGCGGAAACGGCTGAAGCGACGAAGCACATCAACATCACCGATGATGGCAGCAAAGTCGAGGAGAATGATCTCGACCGTCGCATCACGGAACTGACGGAAGAGAACGACCGTCTTCGGGACCAGATGCTGCGTGCCCGCGCGGAGTTCGAGAATTTCCGCCGCCGCAAGAACCGTGAGTTCGAAGAATTCAGCGCGCTGGCGAACGAGAGCCTGATCGAGGATCTGCTTCCGGTGCTCGATGACCTCGCGTTGTTGATCAACAACGCCGAGGACAAGCAGGACGTCGCCGGGTTGCTCGAAGGTGCGAAGCTGATTCAGCAGAAATTCAGCGATACGTTGCGCAAGCGCGGGCTGGAAGAGGTGAAGGCGGAAGGCGAGCCATTCGACCCGGATCTGCACGAAGCGTTGTTGGAAACGCCCAGTCCGGACGCCGAACCCGGCACCATCCTGAACGTGCATCAGACTGGCTACAAACTCGGCAACAAGCTGATCCGCCCGAGCCGTGTGATCATTGCCGCTGCATCTGACCAGGAAGGCTGAAATGGCTCAACGTGACTACTATGATGTCCTCGGTGTAGAGCGCAGCGCGGGCGAAGCAGAGATCAAGAAAGCTTACCGCAAGTTGGCGATGCAGTACCATCCCGACCGGAACAAGGGGGATGCGGACGCGGAAGCCAGGTTCAAGGAAGTTGGCGAGGCGTACTCGATTCTCTCCGACGCCGACAAACGCGCCAGGTACGACCGTTTCGGGCACGCCGGCCTTGGCGGAGCGGCTGGTGGTGGCGGTTTCGGCGGCGGTGTTGACATCGATCCGTTTGAGATCTTCAGCAGCATCTTTGGTGGGATGGGCTTCGGCGACATCTTCGGCGGTGCGGGCGGCGGTGGACAGCGTGGCCGTCGCACGATGAAAGGCCGTGATCTGCGTGTCGACCTTGCGGTGACCCTCGAGGAAGTTTCGGAAGGGGTGACCAAAAAGATCAAGGTCAACCGGTACGAGCGCTGTGTCGAATGTGGCGGATCCGGTGCGCGGGACCGTACCGCGACCGAGACCTGCCCGACTTGCCGTGGTGCTGGTGAAGTTCGCCAGGTGACGCGTTCGCTGCTCGGTCAGATGGTCAATGTCAGCACCTGTCCGACGTGCAACGGGCGCGGCGAGGTGGTCAAGGATCCGTGCCAGGTGTGTCACGGCGAAGGCCGCAACAAGAATTCGTCGACGATTGAGATCAATG
The DNA here is from genome assembly GCA_020444425.1 of bacterium. Classification (GTDB taxonomy): domain Bacteria; phylum Electryoneota; class Electryoneia; order Electryoneales; family Electryoneaceae; genus BMS3BBIN04. The sequence goes on from JAHLLB010000015.1 coordinate 19,983, forward strand.
TGCCCGCCGGTGTCGAAAAGGGCAACTACATGACCATGCGCGGCGAGGGACATGCCGGTCCGCATGGTGGCCCGTCCGGCGACCTGATTATCGTTTTCGACATCAAGAAGCATGAACAGTTCGAACGACATGGCGACGATCTGCTTTACGGCCTCCACATCTCGATCCCGCAGGCGGTGCTTGGCGGAGAGGTTGAGGTGCCGACGTTGAACGGATCGGTGGAGGTGGACATCCCCAGCGGCACACAGGGCGGCAAGATTCTGCGTCTGCGCGGCAAGGGGCTGCGTCACCTGAACAGTTCCGGCAAGGGCGATTTGCTGGTGCAGGTGAACGTGTACATTCCGACCAAGTTGAGCAGTGAAGAGCGGGACGTGTTCGAGTCCCTGCGTGAGATGGATGGAGTGCAGCCCCCGGAGGACGGGGACCACAGCTTTTTCCAGAAAGTGAAGAACGCATTCTTCAAGTGAGTGTGAGTGACGGCGTGTTGTGAGCAACACGCCGTTTTGTTGACCAGTGCCGTTCGCGAAGATCCAACACGGGGATCACCGATGAACCGGGACCAACGCAAGCCAACGTTCGCGCTGACCGAAATGGAGAAGCGGACTCTCTTCGTGCTGGCGTTGTTGCTGGTGATCGGCCTGGTTGCGAAGCAGGTGTTGCGGTGGACTGACCGTGAGGAAGGCGTTGTGATCCAAGGCGCTCCGCCGGTTGCGGCGCTTCCGGATGACTCCTCGTCGGCGGAAGCACTCCCGGGCGGGAATGCCTCAGGTTCACTGGCACCTTCCACGTCTGAAGATGTACCTTCCGTTTTGCATGCATCCGCCTCGGGGGAATCCGTTTCGGATACTCCGGGTGGAGGTAGTGGGGATCAATCTACATCCGATCCCGGGCGCTGGAGCGACGTTTCTCCGCAGTTACAGCAGGATCAGGTTACGTTACGTGTGGGTGATGCATCCGCTGAACCGTCCTCGCGGTCGCAGCGTTTAAACCTGAACACGTGTACGGCGTCCGAGCTGGAGAGTATTCCTGGCATCGGACAGGTTCTGGCCTCACGGATCCTGCAATGGCGAAGCGAGCACGGTGCCTTCCAGCGGGTGGAAGACCTCCTGCTGGTTGAAGGAATTGGCGAGAAACGGCTGGCCACGTTGCGGCAACATGTCGACGTCCAGCCTGGTCACTAGTGGAGAGTAAGGGGAAGCACGATGGCTGAAACCCGTCACTATGAACCGCGCGGCAGTTGGATTTTGAAAATCCTGATTGTGATTCTCGTTGTCGCCCTGGTCGCGAGCGTGCTCTATCCTCAGAAGTTGTGGCAGAAGCAGGACGCGTTGACCGCGGCGAGCCGTCTCACGATGGACAACCTGAATTTTGTCGTTCAGCGCCACCATGAGGCGAACGAAAGCTACATCGCGGATCTCGACAGCCTGCTCCGGTTCATGGAGAACGATTCGATCGCGGTAAAGCGGGCGACGTTTGAAATGGACAAGATGTCGCTGTACGACGCCCCGTACGACTCGTTCATCGTCGACTTCTCGGACAAGTTCCACTTCTCCGAAATTGTGACGGAAGCTTACAGCCAGGGGCAGATGGTCAGCGAAGCCCAGATGGAGAGCGCGCTGGTCGATTCCATTCTGCTGAAGATGATGCCCAAGCCGGAATTTGAGGGCGTCGTGCGTCCGGTGCTGTACAAGATGGTGTCGCCGCAGGATCTGCACTTCTATTACCCATCCAAGGGTGTGGACGACAAGTCGGTGATTGTCTGGGGTGACGGCAAGATCACGCGTGACTACCTGCCGTACGAAGAGTATCTCGTTCCGTCGAAGGAATACCTGTTGACGATGCCGCTGTCCGAGTTGCGTAACGATCCGATCACGGGTACCGAGTACTTGCTGAACCTCAACACCCGGCTTTCGATTGAAGGCAAGATCGATTACAAGATGGTCAGCCGTGGCGAACCGGAAAACCCGGTTGTGGGCAAAGAGTTGTACACCAATCTGTTTGTGAACCGCCTCGCACGTCAGGCTCGGTCACGCCTTGAACAGGACATGCAGAAGGACACCACACTGTACGAGATGCAACTTGAGCTGCAGGGTGACTACTTCGAGGTGGAAGTCGAATTGCTGACGCCGCGCAAGACGACGACAGTTGACGCGAACACCGAGGTCATGACTCCGGTGGATTCGGTGGAATCGTACCAGGACATTGATCGGTTGCGCGACATGCTGTTCACCGTTCAATATGACAGCCTGGTTCGTGTCTGGACGGATCTCGAGATGGTGCAGGACGTGATCACCAAGCTGACGTACACCGAAACGATCGGTGTGACCAGCATTGACACGATTGGTGTGACGATTCGTCCGCAGATGGGTGATGAGTACAATCTGCCGTCGGAAGGGTTCCTTGAATCGATCTTCACCGTCGGCCCGATCGACAATCCGGGGTACATTGAGAACAACGACTTGTCGTGGAGCGAAACCCGCTGACAGACGTTAGTTCACAAGAAGCGAAACGCCCCCCGAGATACCGCCTGAGTTGGGACTCGCGGGGGCTTGTTCTTGAGGAGCGGCAACCGGATCAAACCTACGTTGTCCGGGCGTCCTCTGCCATCACGTTTCCACCGACACCGTTGGCTGCAACCCATCCCGAACTGGGCAAGGTGGTGGAACGGACGATCGTCCAGTTCATGCGTGGCTGGCTGCACGGGGTGGAAAAGATCAGTGTGGCGTTCTCCCCGCCCTGGGGTAATGCCTGGAAGATTCCCGTCGGCGAACTCAGCGGCGAAGATGTCCGTGAGCACGTCGAATGGGAACTGCAGCAGCGCCTGAAAGACTCCCTGCACAGTAACATTTTCGCGTGGAACCGGGTAAACGGTGAAGCGTACGCCGTCGTCATCCGTCCGGAACTCCTGTCCTTCTGGGAAGATTTGCTCCGCAATCGTGGCCTCGAACTGAGCTCCGTGACGATTACCTCCGGCCTGGTCGAACAGGAAATCGAAGAGGAAGCGGACCTGCTTCCACTGCTGCACTTGTGGCAGTCCAAGGACGAACCGGAAACCAATGGCATCGATCACTCGATTGATGTCCAGCTTTCGACTGAGGAATCTGAGGATGAAGACGTTCTCGAGGCCGATGTCGACGAAGATGAAGAAGAGACGGTCAAGCTGAACGCGGACGCCCTGAGCCGGCATGTGTCGGTTGATGAGCTGGACGATGTCGAGTTTGAACCGTTGACACCCAGCCGGGAACGTGGTTTCCTGCCGTGGATGCTCGGCGCGGTGGGTGTGTTGGTCGTTGTCGCTGTAGTGTTCTGGTTCTTCCGCGATCCGTTGTTGGGTCTGTTGCAGCCGCAAACGGATACTGCGGAACTCGCTGAATCCGTACCTGAAGAGACTGAAGCTAGCGCAGAGATAACTGGCGACGCCGAACCTGCGCCGACCGGGACCTCGGCACCATCCGAGCTGATGCAGCAACGTGCTGGGTATATGCTCGACCGGTTGTTCACCCAGGCGTTTGAGCAGAATGTCAACCTCAGCGGCGTGATTTTGCAGGGACGGGAAGTGCTGTTCGAGGCTTCCGGCGATGATGCGACATTGAGCGCGTGGAAAGCGGCCGCGTTTTCTGGATTGTCGCTGGCTCCGCAACCTCACGAATCTCGCGGTGGATCGTATCAGTTGGATTCGGTCACACTGCCTGACGTTCCGGAAACTCAACTGACGGTGACCGAGTTCGACATGCTCGCCACGGAAGCTGGCTTGAATGCGACCGGCGCGGGCCTGTACACGGCTGATCGTGCCGCGTTGACCTCTTTGTTCAACCGGATGGCGGAAACGGGCGAACGCCCGTGGCGGCTGTCCGTCCACAAGATCGGCACTGATGCCTACCACGTATTGATGATGCCATGAGATTAACCGGCGGGGAAGGAAAAGGCCGGGTCCTGTTTGACGCTCCAGACAATGTGCGCCCCACCTCCGGCCGTATCCGCGAACAACTGTTCTTTATGCTGCGAGACCATCTCGAAGGTGCACGCGTGCTCGATCTGTTCGCCGGGACCGGATCCCTCGGCCTCGAAGCGATCGCACGCGGTGCGGAGATGGCGACATTCGTGGAGAAGAACCGGGAAGCGCTGCGCGTGATCCGTGGAAACCTCGAACGCTGCAAGTTCACTGACCGCGCCAACGTCGTCCCCGGGGATGTCTACCAGCGCTTGCGTCAACCCCTGCAGTTGCGCGGCCCGTTCGACCTCATCTTCGCCGATCCGCCGTATGACGATCCCGCGTTGACAGCGTTGCTGGAAGTCTTGCGGGATCAGCGGTTGCTCACCGACGACGGGCTGTTCATTTACGAAACCCGCCACATCGTGGACCCTGAAGAGATGGAAGGTTGGGTCCTCGACGATGACCGCAAGGTGGGCGGGACACGCCTGCACTTTTACGCTCCCGACCCGGACTGGGGCTAGGCGATTAGTCGTCCACGGTTTGCGTAACGCCGGGCAGTGCCGGTCCGATACGCGGCTCGACTTTCGGGGAGAGCAGGATCGGATCGCCGTGAATCTGGTACTCGCGGGCCATGTCGACAGCCGGTGGATACGCCGGATCGATTCGAACCGCCCAGCGAATGTAATCCGCCACCTTGATCGTGAACGTTTCCTGCCGCAGGTATTCCGCCCGTTGGATGAACATCATCGAGTAGTCACGGATGGTTTGCTGCACCAGCGGTCGATCATCCGCACGCCGGTAGATCGGGCCGAGGTCCAGCCCGTCGAACAGGAACGGGTAGGTTTTTCCCGCGTACACCCTCCACAGCATGCCTTCCGGTATCAACGGCACTTCCGGCCCTGGATCCAGTTCGGAGCTGAACAGCACGCCGCTGGTCAGCGACTGCTGCGCATCCTTGATCCAGACGCTGAAAAACTGCAGACTCGCGCGCTGACGCTGGTTTGCATCTGAATTGGCGGCCAGTGTCTGACGCAACTCTGCGTAACTTGCCAGCGCACGCTCGGTTTGCAGCAACGTGTCCAGGTGGAAGGATTCAAGGTACCGGGCGCTGGTCAGCAATGTCGGATCCACCAGGATCAGATCCGGCCGCAGATCCATCGCCTGCTGCATGTAGAGGTACGGCGCCAGCAGTCGTTCGTGATCGGTAGTCGCGATCAGAGTTTCGTAGCGCTGGGTGACCATCACGTTGCGAGCGTGAATCTGCCATAAGTCTTCGCCATGACGACTGATCGATGGTCCCTGCACGAACCATAGGGTAGGGATTATCAACCAGGCGATTAAGCTCAACCCCCGCGGCAGCCGGTTGAACAGAACCGCCAGACCGAACGCGGTCAATCCGGCCACCAGCATTCCCGCCAGAATCGCAGCGAACTCGGTAGAAAACTGGAACAGGGAAGCCAGGTTAATGGAGACCAGGAGCAGGATACCGGGCATGATCCAGCTGCGTTCCGCGCGAATGATGGCAACAATGACAAACAGGAGAGCAAAGGGTGTCAGCGCGTGCAGCTTGCTCCATGTCAGCAGGCTGAACCCGGTGAGGTCGGACGGTACGTTCGGCGGTTGACTGAACAAGCCATCCAGCACGAACACCGGACTCATTGAGGGAAGAAGGAACAAGGCCAGCGGCAGGACACCGGCCAGGGTGGTTGCAATCCAACGGATGAGCGTTCGCCGTTGCACGAAAAACCAGCCGAAGATGGGCAGCAGAAACACCACGGCAGCGTGCGCGGAAAGCGCCAATGCGAACAGCAGGACCGAGAGCAGGCGGGGACGACTGCCGGGGTACTCCGTCACCAGCCACAACGCCGCCAGCGCCAGCGCCAGCGCCAGCGGGGCCGGGTTGAGTGTCAACGCCGCCGTCCAGGCCAGTTGCGTGACACCGGCAAGAGCACCGGTGAACATCGCCAACGAACTCGCGCCCCAGGGCACAAGCCGGTCAATCACCCGATACACGAACAGTGCGAAGAATCCGGACGCCGCCGCCATCAGCACCACATTCAGCCATCCTGCGATGAGGTGCGGCAAAGTATTGGAAATCGGAATCGACCCCAGCAACAGCAGGATCGTGCGGTATAGAGGGGAGATCGCCGCGCTGGCCGGTTCGCCGGTGGCTGTGAGCACATTCGCCCATCCGGCGGCGACACCCGGACCGACGAAGTTGAGTTGCGTCAGTCCGTAGGTGCCGAGACCTAACAGAAACGGCACGGCGAAGATGAACCACGGGTGGGGGGTATGTTCGGATCGTGTCGTCACAAATTCCCTTCCTCTTGCTGCGGAAACTTAGCCGCGCTCACCCTGCACGGCAAGCAGCTTTCAGATTGGCTCGAGGCACCCTCTGGGCCCCCGGCTATCATGTATATTCTGATGGTCTTACATGGAGAAAGACGATGCGGTTGACGATGATGCGTTCCGGGGAGATCCCGGAATTGTTCATTTTAACGGATGACGATCGGCATGTTCGTGTCGCGGACCTGCTCAAGGCGGCGGATACGGTACCGTTCCGCGTATACGATCCGGAACACCCGGCATTGACGGACATTTTCCGATCCGGTGACGTGTCTACGAACCTGACATGGCTGGAGCAACGGGCGGCCACGGCACTGGAGGCCAGCGTTGACGGCTGGTCGTGGGCGGTGCCGGATACCGGCGGATCGCTGTATTGTGTGGGCCGTAATTACGCCGCTCACGCCGCCGAACTCGGCAACAAGGTACCGGGCAAGCCGATGTTCTTCATGAAATCCCGTGGCTGTCTCGCGGCCAATCAAGCGACGGTGACCCGTCCACCGAGCAGCGACCGCGTGGATTACGAAGGGGAGCTGGCGTTGATTATCGGCGAACCGTTGCGCGGACCGATTGATGACCTCCAGGCGCGCAAGTCGATTGTGGCGGTCACCTTGCTGAATGACATCTCCGATCGTGCGGAGCAGAACAAGGCGAAGGAAGCGGGAAAGCCTTGGTTCCGTGCGAAGGCCCGGATCGGATTCGCACCGATGGGGCCGTGGCTGCGTACCGTGTCCGAGTCACGGGATCTGCGTGAGTTCACCTACCAGACATTGCTCAACGGTACCGTGGTTCAGGATGGCGATCCATCCTTATGGCTGTGGGATGCGGTCACAGTTGTTCGGGATCTGAGCGAGACATCCGGGCTGGAAGCCGGTGATATCATCGCTACCGGAACGCCGGCTGGAGTTGGACCGATGCAGGTCGGTGATGTGGTCGCAGTGACGAGCTCCGAAATTGGTACTCTTCGGACTCTCATTGGCTGATGCAGAGCGCTGTCTATCGTGATGAGTTTATTATCAGTATTTTGGATAAAGAACTAATCAATGTTAACATCGTGTCGATTTTTGTATAGACTCTTGCCTCTTTGTTTGCGGAGAGCGTGTAGAGTCTACTCCCGCAGGCAGGTTGGACTTCCAGCACACTCAGCTCGTGATGGTTGAAAATGCGGGATTTCGGAGGTTGACTTTTTTTGTGGGATAATCTTACATTTGTTGCGGTTCTAGATAAGTTCTCGTTTACTTTTTAGCGATAAAATTCTATATTATGGACGCATCCACTTCGCCACAATCCTCACAATTTCGGAAGCAGGTTCTGCGTGAGGCCTTGCCTGAACTGTTGAAAGGAAACAGTTCGGACGAGGAGTTGATCCACAGTGCCGCTACTTGGTGGCAAACCTCCGGACCGAATTCAGTTCCTCCACGCGACTATCTCTACTATATTACGCAGCTTAACGAGTACGCGCGTTGGCGCGCCTCGAAGCTGGGCCAGCTGCACGAGAGCGCGTTTTCGTATTCGGAATCGTCCTTCCTGCCGAACCCGTTCCAGCAGTTCCTGCGCGAGCGATCGTACACTGTTTCTGAGATGCCGGGCGACACCGGGCTGCGGCTTGAGCATGGCTTACGGACGCTGGTTGGTGATTCCCGCATCTGGCGGGATGTGATCGGAGTGGTGCAGGGGGCGGCGTTCAGCGACGTCCCGACATTGATCAATGGGGAGGTGGGTACCGGCAAATCGCAGATCGCTCGTGTTATTCACGATTCGAGCATGCGTGCCGACAAACCGTTCTTGTCGATCCCCTGCCAGTTCCTGTCGCACGAACACTTCAAGCTGCAAATTCGCGACTTGATCTCGGAATTTGCTGACGTATCCGAGCTGCGGGGGTTGGACGCTCTGTTTTCACAGGTCGGGACCGTGTACCTCGCGGACGTTGACCAGTTGCCGTTGCAGTTGCAGCCGATCTTTGCGGAGCAGTTGCGCAAGCGGCACAACCCGGAGTCGCCGGGCGGCAACACGTATACCGTGCCTCGGTATATCGCGTCAACAAACGAAGACATCAACCTGCTCGCCACACGGCAGTTGTTCCGGCACGACTTGTTCCTGGAAATCGCGATCCTGCAGATTGATCTGCCGCCGCTTCGTCACCGGCGGGAAGATATTGCGATGCTGGCGGACCACATCCTCGGGCAGCTGGCGTCCAAGTACCGCATCGAGAAGCCGGTGCTTCACATGGACACGCAGCACAAGCTCGAACGGTATCCGTGGCCGGGGAATCTGTCGGAACTGAGGACCGTGCTGGACAGGGCACTGCTGAAGACGAAGCGGATCATCAAACCGGTGCACCTGTTCTTTGATGCGCACAACTGGTTCCCGATGAACACACGGGACCGTGATGCGATCGTACGGGTGCTGAACGTGTTTGAGGAAGCGGATTTCCGGATTGGCGCGGCACCGATTGAACAGTTGATCGTCTTTCTACTGCAGAAGGATCAGCTGCAGTTCAAGGCGTCTGAGTTGGCGGAGATGCTGGATGCCCGGCCCTCAACCGCCCGTAGTTACCTCACAAATTTGCGCAGGCTGGGCTTTGTGAAGAAGCATGGCGACCGCAAGTCGACGACGTGGAGTGTGAACCAGGCGCGGTTGCTGGGTGAGGAACCGGGCGGTTCGCCGAACGATAGAGACACAGACTAGCCCGACGCGGATCGGACGTATTGGGCTTATCCCCGCGCTGCGACGATTGTTACTTTCCTGCCCGGACAAACGATTCCCATCACTTGAACAGCAACCAGCGAACACCCCAGATCTCAGAGCGGTGCATGTTCGGATAGCCGGGAATGAACTGGTAGGGAGTGCTGCGAAGATTGCGCACGCCGAAGTAGGCCTCGAAATTGAAGATCCGCGCATTGAGAATGGCGTCGTAGAGGATGGCAGCATCCTGAAGGTAGTTCGATGTCTGGTACTCGCCCCAGTAATACGCGTTTACGGTCGCGCGAATCCGCAACTGCCCTTCGTAGTAATGGTCCATGAAGCGCAAGCTGGCCCAGCCGTAGGTTTCCGGCACCGGCGCGGTCGGTGTGATCGTTTCGGCATAGGTGAACGATCCCGCCGCGCTCAGCGGTCCCCAGATCGGTGTCCATGCGTACGCTGAGGTCTCGTAAGTGGTGTAGTTGATCGTGTTCTTGCGTGACCACGCGATGTCGGATTCGACATAGGTGATGATCTGGTCCCGCCATTGCCGCACGCCGCTCATCACGTAAATCTGCCGGTAATCCGGCCAGCCCATGCTCACGCCCGCACCGGCGTAGTCCGATTTCACCGGTTTCAGCGCCGGTTCGCCGTAGTAGTACGTTGTGTAGTCGGGGACGGGGAGGATGTCCATCCAGCGGTCCGGTGTACGCACCGACCAGTACCCGGCCGATTCATCCAGTCCCGGGTAGCGCCAGCTGGAAGAGATCAACCCCAGCACGCGCAGCGAATCGGTGACGCTGTACGTCGCGGAGGCCGAACCGCCGATCAGCATCGTGTCGTCCACGTCGATCGTGTCCGGTTGCAGGCTGAGGGTGGAATACTCCGTTCGCAGCGAACCTTGCAGCTCGAACGGACCGAGCGTGTACTGGTCCTCCGCGCCGATTCCGGCGGTCAAGCGGCTGGCTTGCGGGTCGATGTTGTTCTTGCGACGGTTGAACCGGGCGGCGATCCGCTCCACGTCCGCACGGACAGCCAAGTTGTGGCCGTAGAAATCAGCACGTCCCTGCTCTACGCGCAGACCGAGCCGGTTGCCGTCCTCGTCACCGTAGCCGAATCCACTCTGTGAACGCACATACCACGCCGCAGCCTCACGGTACAGACTGTCGCCGGGTTCGCCGGAAGACAGGCTGACGTCGATGTCGTTACGGTGGATGCTGGACGTTTTCGTGTCGAACGCCCGGCCCCAGCGGTCGCGCATCTCCATCCATTGCACGGAGAGGATGCCCACATCGCGTATCGTTTGCCGTCCACCGATACGCAGATGGCTGGTGTTGGCGACGGTGTTGGCGTAGCGGCCCTGGAATTCGGCGATGTTCACGCCGATGTGGTAGGCGAATGCGTCCGTCAGCTGGTTGGCGATGCGCCAATCCGCTCGCCCAAGTCCGTACCAGCCCTGACGGTAGACGATCCGTGTGACCGGCACGCGCTCATAAACGTACGGCTGCACGAGGTTGATTGTCGGACCACTGGACATGCGGTAACCGGTAGCGGCAGGCTCGTATTCGGCAATCTGGATCTCTTCCGGGACGAAACTGCTGAAGTTTGTCGCGCCGGTGAGTGGGTCGTCATAAGGTCGTCCGCGGAACCAGACGCCGACGTCGCGTGGCGATCCTCCGGCGGGGACAACGTAGAACGGTTGCCCGTAAATGTCTGGATGACGCGGGAACAGGCCGGGCGCGCTGGTGATCGCCTGACCGGCGTCGCGGAAGGTGTGCCGCTGAAACTCGCGATTGGTCAGCTTGAGCGAGGTTTGCGAGCGGGTCACAGGTGCGGTCGAATCCGGCGGAATGATCGGCGGTAACGGTTCCGGCAGCACAACCAGCGAATCGATTGCGGCGGAACTGTCGGCGGGGAGGGGCTCTCCGTTCACCCGCAACGTATCCCCGGTCAATGAATCTACACCTACAGAATCCACCTGTAACGAATCCACCAGCATGCTGTCAACCGACAGGCTGTCCGGCTTGATCGCAACCGTACTGTCGGCCGGGGCGGACGGATTGTTCGAGGGCGGCGGTTCCTGTCCCTGCGCCAGGTGCATCAGCAGCATCAATGGGAACAGCACCGAGAGCACGGAGACAATCCGGAACCTGCGCCGGATTGATGTGTGCACGGTACGTTTCGCCGGGGATTCCGGCCCGTGGGTGGACGGTGTTGTGGGTTTGTGAGTCCGCATCGCGCAGAATATACACGCGGCTGTATCGTGATGCTGCTCAGCGATGCCTCGCGGGTAGGCCCCGAGCGGCAGAAAACAACGGTCTGGCAGGGGTAAGCCGGTCTCCCGGTGCAGTGGGAACTGCTTGACTCTTCCGTAGTGGAATCCTATACTTTCGCCCTTGTTAGCACTCACCTCAATCGAGTGCTAACAGAAACGTAAGTTCATACATTTCATATATCTACGACGAATCACCGTTCAGGCAAGCTTGTCTCTGACTTAAGTGCCGACAGGATTCGTCGAAAAAGTGCAAACCGATTCGATTGATGGAGGAAGCATCACGATGAACGTGCGTCCGATTGACGAGCGTGTGTTGCTCAAGGTAGTGGAGAAGGATGAGAAGACCTCCGGCGGCATCATCATTCCGGATACCGTCAGCAAGGAACGTCCGCAGATCGGCGAAGTCGTTGCCCTCGGCGATGACATCGTCAACAAGGATCTCGAGCGCAAGCCGCTGTCGCAGATCGTCAGTGTTGGTGACCAGGTGCTGTTCGCGAAGTACGGCGGCACGGAAGTTACCGTTGACGAGGAAGAGTTCCTGCTGGTCAACCGCAGCGACATTCTTGGCGTGATCGAGAACTAATCCGGCCTGGTCCGGTGTTTCGATCATTACCACGGACGATCATTCGTGGTAGGCGGTAAGCAGCACAGAGATGCAAACACAGAATTCAAGTCAGGAGATACGTAAAGATGGCTCACAAGATCCTTGCCTTTGATCTCGAAGCCCGCAATGGTCTCAAATCTGGTGTCGACCAGCTTGCGAGGGCAGTGAAGGTTACCCTCGGCCCGCGTGGCCGCAACGTCATTCTCGAAAAGAAATTCGGTGCTCCGACCGTGACCAAGGACGGCGTTTCGGTCGCCAAGGAAATCGAGCTCGAGGATCCGATTGAGAACATGGGCGCCCAGATGGTGCGCGAGGTTGCCTCGAAGACCTCCGATGTCGCTGGTGATGGTACCACCACCGCGACGGTGCTCGCCCAGGCGATCCTCAGTGAAGGTCTGCGCAACGTCGTCGCCGGCGCGAACCCGCTGTTGCTGAAGCGTGGCATCGACAAGGCTGTGCGTGTCGTGGTTGAAGAACTGCACAAGCAGATGGTTGAAGTTGGTGGCAGCAAGGACCGCATTGCGCAGGTCGGCGCGATTTCCGCCAACAACGACAGCGAAATCGGCAAGCTTATCGCCGACGCGATGGAAAAGGTTGGCAACGACGGCGTCATCACGGTTGAAGAAGCCAAGTCGATTGAGACGAGCCTTGAAGTCGTCGAAGGCATGCAGTTTGACCGTGGTTACCTCAGCCCGTATTTCGTCACCGATCCGGACAACATGGAATCGATCCATGACGATCCGATGATCCTGATCTACGACAAGAAGATCAGCGTGATGAAGGACCTGCTGCCGATCCTCGAGAAGGTTGCACAGATGGGCAAGCCGCTGATCATCATCTCGGAAGACGTCGAAGGCGAAGCGCTGGCGACGTTGGTCGTGAACAAGATCCGTGGCACCCTGAAAATAGCCGCCGTCAAGGCTCCGGGCTTCGGTGACCGTCGCAAGGCGATGCTCGAAGATATCGCGATCCTGACCGGTGGCCGTGTGATCAGCGAAGACGCCGGCCTGAAGCTTGAAAACACCCAGCTCAGCGACCTCGGTTCAGCCAAGCGCATCACCATGACCAAGGACAACACGACGATCGTCGAAGGCGCTGGCGAAGCTACTGACATCCAGGGTCGTATCGAGCAGATCAAGAAGCAGATCGAAGCGACCACGTCCGACTACGACCGTGAGAAGCTGCAGGAACGTCTCGCGAAGTTGGCCGGTGGTGTTGCCGTGCTGAACATCGGCGCCGCCACGGAAGTCGAGATGAAGGAGAAGAAGGCGCGTGTCGAAGACGCCCTGCACGCAACCCGTGCTGCGGTGGAAGAAGGCATCGTCGCTGGTGGTGGTGTTGCCCTGATCCGTGCGCAGCAGGCGCTGGCCAAGATCAAGTTTGAGGGTGACGAAGACACCGGTCGCATGATCATTCTCCGTGCGATCGAGGAGCCGCTGCGTCAGATCGCCGGCAACGCCGGTTTCGAAGGTGCTGTCGTGGTCCAGAAGGTTCGCGAGCACAAGTCCGCGTCTTACGGCTTCAACGCACTGACCGGCGAATTCGAAGACATGATGGAAGCGGGCATCATCGACCCGACCAAGGTCACCCGTTCCGCGCTCGAGAATGCCGCGTCTGTCGCCAGCGTGCTGGTGATGAGCGAAGCGGTTGTCTACGAAGCGAAGGAAGACTCGCCATCGGTTCCTGCGATGCCGGGTGGTGGCATGGGCGGCGGGATGTACTAAGCCACGTTTGGCGGATAGAAGTAATTCGACAGGTTTCGCCTGATAGTAATGGACCGATCCGAACAGGGTCGGTCCTTTTTTTGCTCATGGACCGGAGATCGAAACGCAAATAGCGCAGATACAAACAAGTGCAATTTCGCCTCCCAGAGGATAAAATCAGAAATTGTGATACTAATCACTGGCGCAAGCCCCACATTTAGAGTACACTAAAACATGAAGTTAGCGTACCCTAACCGTATTGAATTGCTTTACAGTATCGAGAATCACGGAAGGGCATGGAGAAGGGCAGCCCCCCTGAATAACCTGGTGGGCCTGGAACGAGGGAGACGATCATGAAGATGATTCTTGCGTTGTTTGCGGTAGGTTTGATGGTGCTGATGGGCGCCGCTGGTGTTGTATCAGCGCAGCAGGAAACAGCCTGGGCGGGAGACTATGAGTTCCCCGGCCGAAACTGGTCCTTGTACATGATGTACAACGTGCACTGTGACCCGAGTTGCTACATGGCGCAACACAACACGCTGTGGGCGGGTCAGAACACCGCTGTTGGTGAAGTTCTGGTGGGTCATCAGGCCGGCGAGAATGATGTCTGGATTCGTTACGAAATGGCGGATGGCTGGTGCCTCGTGGAAACACACGCGACGTTCGGCTATGAATTCGATGAGATTCCGATGACAGGTTCCGGCAACCCGAAGATCGGTCATTTCATGTACAATGACACCCACCCGCCGTGCACACATGTCGTGAACTACGTATTTGAAATTCCGGACGACTTCTGCGAAGCGGACATTTACCTCGCCGCGCATGCGGTTGTTGAACCCTGCACCTGCGATCTGCAGAGCGAGGGCGATGCGCGCGTCTTCGGCAACCTGCCGTCTGAGTTCAAGCTGGATGAGCCGTATCCGAATCCGTTCAACGCGTCCGCAACGGTCAGCGTGACCTTGCCGGAAGCAGCTCCGTTGACGATCAATGTCTTCAGCGTTACCGGCCAGCAGGTCGCAACGTTGACCGAAGGCATGAGCAATGCCGGGACACACCAGTTCCACTTCGACGCGGCGAATCTCGCTTCGGGTGTGTACTTTGTCCAGGCGACGGTGCCGGGCAAGCTGAACGAACTGAAAAAGGTGATGCTCGTGCGGTAAGTTGTGTATTCCTAACACTTCCTGAATTCGAAGAAGTACTTAGGAGTTAAGACTCGCGGTCGTTCGAATTTGCGGGACACTTTTCAAAGAGTGTCCCGCTTCTTATGTCTGAAACACGTAAGAACCGGAACGTTTATCTGCATCGTTTGCAATGCGACTCGAAGAGTCGAAAACGCGAACGTGTGATCCAGGACACTTGTATCTGGAGTGCTTTCGGTGTATTGTTGGTTTCAGAAGTTAGGAACGCCTATCAGAGAGCCCCGGCGCTCACCGGACTGATACGGTAGATCAACGTTGACCCCGCGGAGTCGGAGGGGGATATCCCAGGAGGATGTGATGATGAAGAAGCTGAGTGTGTTTTCTTTCCTTGTCTTGATGTTGAGTTTGTCAATCATGCCGGTGTCGTCGTTTGCGGAAACAAATCCGCAGACTGAGACGGCGTGGGCGGGTGAGTATGAATTCCCGGGCAGCAACTGGGCGCTGTATTTCACCAAGATGATCCATTGCAACCCCGGTTGCGCGAATCTGGATACGTACACGCTTTGGGGTGGACAGAACATTAATGTTGGTACCGTTAAGGTTATTAACCAGCCGTTCGGAAACGACATTTTTGTCCAGATCGAAACCATGAACGACTGGGTAATGATCGAGACACATGTTGGCTTTGGCAATGATCTTGAAGACATTCCGCAGAATGGTGGCGGAAATCCGATTCCGGGGCAGTTCCAGATCAATGAAACTCATGATCCTGGCGTCACGATCGTGACGTACCAGATCCCGGTTCCGGATGGCTACTGCGGTTTTGAAGGCTACATCGCGACGCATGCCGTCGTTCAGCAGGGTGGCAATGTCCAGTCGCAGCGCGGCGAGCAGATGGATGTCTTTGCGGCGTCCGAGTCGTTGCCGGCGACGTATGAACTGGCGCAGCCGTACCCGAACCCGTTCAACGCGTCGGCGACGGTCAGCGTGAACCTGCCGGAAGCGGCTCCGTTGACGGTTGAGGTGTTCAGCGTGACCGGTCAGAAGGTTGCAACGTTGGCCAACGGCGTTGTTGGTGCCGGTCAGCATGAGCTGCACTTCAACGCGACGAACCTCGCCAGTGGTGTGTACTTCGTGCACGCGATGGTTCCGGGTCATCTGAACGAGATGAAAAAGGTGATGCTGGTTCGCTGATCCGGCGAAGTTGCACAAACGCAGAAGAAACAACGATGCCACGGACGAATGATCCGTGGCATTTTCATTATTGGTACCGATTCTTTTCCTCAGTCCCCAGTCTCCAGTCCCCAGTCTACAGTCCTCAGTCCTCAGTCCTCAGTCCCTAGTCTCTATTCCTCGGTCGTCAGTGTGTGCCCCGACCAGCTTGCTGGTCGAGATTGTCCACCGGTAGCCAAGTAGCTCAGACCCGCGTTGGCAAAGCCAACACGGGCAAGATGCTGTTTTGACCGGCTGTCCAACTTGAACCCAGATCCTTCATCCGATACTGCCGGATTCAGGATGACACCTTGACTGCGGTGCGCGTTCAGTGATTCATGCCTCGCAGCCCATAGTTCGAAGTCCGTAGACAGCAGTCCGCAGTCCGCAGGCGTCTAGTTGTCAGTGTGTGCCCCGACCAGCTTGCTGGTCGGGATTGTCCACCGGTAGCCAAGTAGCTCAGACCCGCGTTGGCAAAGCCAATACGGGCAAGAGTCGGTACGTCCGCGTCAGCAAGCTGACACGGGTACATCATCTTTTGCAGCCCACAACCACAACCACAACCACAACCACAGTCCAGAGCCCATAGCCCAGAGCCCAGAGCCCATAGCCCAGAGCCCAGAGCCCAGAGCCCAGAGCCCATAGCCCAGATCCCATAGCCCAGAGCCCGAATTCCGATCTATCGTTCCCAATAGGTCTTTGTCAGCAGGACGAGTACGGTGTACAGTTCGAGTCGGCCGGCGATCATCAGGAAGGAGAGGATCCATTTGGCCAGCACGGGCATGTGGGCGTAGTTCTCCGCCGGGCCGACCTCACCCAGGCCCGGGCCGATGTTGCTGAGGCAGGCGATGGTGCCGATCATGGATGTCATGTGGTCGACGCCGAGCAGTGCCAGCGCGAAGGTACCGGTCGCAAACAGCAGGGCGTAGAGCAGGAAGAACGCCAGCACATTCTGCACGATGTTCGCGCTCAGTACTTTGCGTCCCATCCGGATTTTGTAGATCGTGTTCGGGTGAATCAGCCGGTGCAGTTCGATCCGTGCCTGTTTGAACAGGATCATCACGCGTACCGCTTTCATCCCGCCGCCGGTAGAGCCCGCCATGCCGCCCATCAGCATCAACGCGACCAGCAGAATTTGCGGGAAGTAGTGCCACAATTCGAAGTCAGCGGTGGCGTATCCCGTTGTGGTGCCGATGGAAACAGTCTGGAACGCCGCTTCGCGTAATGCCAGCGTGAACGGCAATCCGTCAAGCAGTCGAAAGCCGGTGATGATCAGGGACGCGATCACCATCACACCGAGGAAGAAGCGGAATTCCACACTCTGCCAGTAGCGTTTAATCTGGCCGCGCATGGCGTAATAGTGCAGGCTGAAGTTGACACCGGCGATGAACATGAACAGCGTGATCACCCAATCGAAGTAGGCGGACTGGTAGTGTCCGATGGACGCGTTTTTCGTCGAGAAACCGCCGGTCGCCATGGTGCCGAATGCGTGGCAGGCGGAGTCGAACCAGTCCATCCCGCCGAGCATCAGCAGTCCGATTTCAGCTGCTGTCAGGATGACGTACACCACCCAGAGGATTTCCGCAGTTCCACGGATACGTGGGGTCAGCTTGTCGGCTGTCGGTCCGGGCGATTCGGCTTTGAACATCTGCATCCCGCCGACGCCGAGGAAGGGGAGAATGGCGATGGAGAAGACGATAATCCCCATGCCGCCGATCCAGTGGGTGAAGCTGCGCCAGAAGAGGACGCCGTGTGGCAATCCCTCGATCTCGGTCAGGATGGACGCCCCGGTGGTGGTGAAACCGCTGGCGGACTCAAAAAACGCGTTGGTGATGGATGGAATCGCACCGGTAAAGAGGAACGGCAGCATACCGGCGAGACTGATCGAGAGCCAGCCGAAGGTGACGACGGCGAACCCTTCGCGGATATCGAGATCGCGATGCTTGCGGTTGAACCAGATGAACGCGAGCCCGGTCAGCGTGGTAACAGCCGCCGCAGCGAATATGCCGAGCGCGTCGCCATCGCCGTAAATCAATGCCACACCAACCGATAACAGCATCGATGCGGCGACGAAGACGAGGATGAAACCAATGGTTCGTAGCGTGGCGCGATAGTTCATCAGCTACTCGAACAACTTCATGGCTTTTCGGCTGGCATCCGGCGTACAGAAAAGGACAACACGGTCTCCCACGTAGATCTTGGTGTCGCCGACGGGGATGACGCCCTGGCGCTCATGTTCGACCGCCACCACAATTGATCCGGCCGGAAACTTGATGTCCCGAATCTCCTTACCGACAACCTTGGAATCCGCACTGACCTGGAATTCGAGCGCCTCCGCGTTTACCGCCGCCATGTGGCGCAGCGAGACGATTCGTCCGAAGCGGATGAACTTGAGGATCGCGTTTGAGGTCAGCAGGCGCGGATTGATCGCGATCTCCAGCCCAATGGTGCGAATAATCGGGGGATAGGCGGCGTTGCTGGTCAACGTGATCGTGCGTGGAACGTCGAGGTGCCGGGCGAGCAGGCTGGTGACGATGTTGTCTTCGTCATCATCGCTGAGCGCGGCGTAGATGTCCATGTCGATGATGCCTTCACGGCCGAGCAGGTCGATGTCGGACATCTCACCGATTACGACTTCCGTTTCGGACAGTTCCGCAGCAGCTTCTTCGCCGCGTTGCGGATCAGTTTCGACGAGTTTGACCTGCAAGTCCTTGAACTGCTCGAGTTCGGCAGCGACCATGCGTCCGATGGACGTCGCGCCGTAGAGCATGACGCGGTGGCTGGTCTCGACGGTGTGCCCGGCGAGGCGGAAAACGTCGTTCAGGTGTTCGGTACGGGCGGAGACGTACACGTCGTCGCCGAGCAGAATCCGGTCTTGCCCGCGTGGGATGATGGTTTCACCTTCACGGCTGATGGCGACGAGACGGAACGGCAGCTTCTCGTGCTGCACGTCGATCTCCATCAGCTGCTTGCCGATCATCGGGGACTCTTCCTTGATCTTTAATCCGACGATGGCGATGTGCTGTTCACAGAAGGTGATCATCTCCAGCACCTGCGGGTAGCGCACGAGCCGGACAATCTCTTTCGTCGCCTCATGTTCGGGATGAATCACGAGGTCGATGCCGAGATCGGAGGAATCGAGGAACGACTGTTCGGAGGAGAATTCCCGGTTGCGCACGCGGGCGATCTTGGTCTTTACGCCGAACTGTTTCGCGATCATGCAGGCAAGGATGTTGACCTCATCGACGGTGGTCACCGCGATGATCATGTCCATGTCCTGAATCTTTGCCTCACGCAACGTGGACGGACTGGTCCCCGCGCCCTCGATCGCGAGGACGTCCAGTTGTTCCTCGATCAGAGCGATGCGGTTGGGATCCTGGTCGACGACGGTGATGTTGTGGTTTTCCCGGCTCAGCAAGCGTGCGAGATGGGAACCGACTTCACCGGCGCCGATGATCAGGATATTCATATCAGACTCCTGAGATCTGGTCGAGACCGCCCATGTAGTTCTGCAGGGCGGCGGGGATCCGGATCCGGCCTTCCGGTGTCTGATACGATTCCATCACAGCCACCATCAGGCGGCTGGTAGCGAGTCCTGACCCGTTCAACGTGTGCGGCAGCTCCGGTTTGCCGTGGTCACCGGCACGGTAGCGCAGGTTCATCCGCCGCGCCTGGAAGTCGCGGAAGTTGCTGACGCTGCTGACTTCGAGCCAGGATTCCGTCCCCGGCGCCCAGACTTCGATATCGAAGCAACGGGCAGCGCCGAAGGACATCTCCCCGCAACACAGGTCGAGCACACGATAGCGCAGTTTGAGCCGTTCCAGAATTTCGGTCGCATGGCCGAGGATTTCCAGTTGCGTCTGATCAGATGTTTCCGGCTCGACGATCTGGACCAACTCCACCTTGTTGAACTGGTGCACGCGCAACAATCCGCGTGTATCTGCGCCGTAGGCTCCGGCCTCACGACGGAAACAGGCGGAAAACGCCGAGTATTTCAGGGGCAGGCTGTCACCGTCAATGATTTCGTTGCGGTGCATGTTCGTGATCGGCACCTCGGAGGTGGGGATGAGGAACAGGTCATCCTTTTCGATCAGGTACATGTCCTCTTCCAGCTTCGGCAGTTGGGAGGTGCCGAACGCGGAATCGCGGTTGACGGCGAATGGGACGTACAGTTCGTTGTATCCATGCTCACCGGTCTGGGTGTCGAGCATGAAGTTGATCAATGCTCGTTCCAGGCGTGCGCCCTTGCCGACATAAAGCGGCCAGCCACCACCGGTGATCTTCGCGCCACGGGGCATGTCGAGAATCCCCAAGCCCTCTGCCAGCGCAAGGTGGTCCTGCAGCTTGAAGTCCGGGGCGGGCTCATCGGGTGTCCATTCCCGCACTTCCAGGTTCTCGTTCTCGGTCAGACCTTCGGGTGCGTTCGGATCGGGTTCAGCAGGCCAGCTGGCGAGCAACGTGTCCAGCTCAGCGCGAACAGCGCGTTTCTCGTCATCCAATGCCGCCGCCTGCTCGCGAAGACTGCGGGCGTGATCCATCTCTTCCTGCGCGTCTCGGCCGGCCTTTTTCGCCATGCCGATCGCCTTGGATGCCTTGTTCAGCTCGGCTTTGAATTCGTCGCCGCGCTGCGTCATCTGACGCCAGCGTGTGTCGAGTTCGAGTGCTTTTGCGGTGTCGGCGTCAAACCCCTTGCGGGCGATGGCGGTTTTAACGTCGTCAGCGTTCTGGCGCAGGCGTTTTATGTCATGCATCAGTAAATCGTCCTGAATGTTGTGGGGGTTTTGATCCCCATCCGTGAAAACGGCAGCCAGTGGCTGCCGGGAAGTCGCTGAAGTGTGACAGTCGTCAGTGCCCTTTCCCGGCAAGAACGACGGCAAATGTATGCATTAGAATCTTCATATCAAGGCCAATCGACAGATTCTCGATATAGAACAGGTCGTATTGGAGTTTCTCGCGCACGTCCGACTCGGTCGCATCGTAGCCCCGCCGAACCTGTGCCCAGCCGGTGATGCCGGGTTTAACGTTGTGCCGCCGGTTGTAAAACGGGATTCGTTCAACGAATCTGTCGACGAAGATCCGCCGTTCCGGTCTCGGCCCGACGAGGCTCATGTCGCCTCTCAGCACGTTCCATGCCTGGGGCAGTTCGTCAATCCGCCATGCGCGCAGCACGCGTCCCAGCGGCGTGATCCGTGGATCGTCGCTGGCCGCCCAGACTGCCCCGGTCTTTTCTTCCGCATCCTGGTACATACTGCGGAATTTGAATAGCTTGAATTCTTTGCCGCGTAAACCGACCCGGCTTTGTACGAACAGCGCCGGCCCGGGCGAAGTTACCCGGATGATAGTGCCGATTGCTAATAGCACGGGCAGACCGAGAGTCAGGACCAGCAGCGAAACGAACAGGTCTATGATGCGTTTCAGCACAACCTGCGACGGACTCATCGGCGCGAGGAACACTTCCAGCAACGGCAACCCGTACAACTCACGGCTCTTCGCCATCCCAACCAGGATTTGGAAGAAGTCGGGGACGATCATCACCCGCAGGCCGCGCCAGTGCGCGACTTCAATGATTTGTTCAACCTGCTCGCGTTGATCCGGTTCCATCGCGATCAGGACGTATTCCAGCTCCGGGTGATCGTCGATGAATGGGCCGAGCTTGTCGATCTCGATCGCGGGGACATCATCGGGGGAATCGTTGTCGGGTAGTGTCGCGACAGCCTGCACCGCATGGCCGAACTCGGGGGAAACGGTCAACTGTTTCAACAACTTTTGTCCGCGGGGACCGTAACCGGCGATGACGGATCGAAATTGCCCGATTCGCCTCAGGTACAGTGAGCGAATCCACGTGCGAAACAGGGCATGCGCCGACCCGGACGCGAGAATGACCAGCAGACCATACGTGAGCAGCACGAGCCGGCTGGTGGTGAACGGATTCTCTGACCAGGTAACGATGAAAATGATTACCAGGCCGATGACGACAGCCTTAATGATCTCGATAAACGCTTCGAAACGGGAGATGCTGGTTTTACGGCTGTACAGCCCACGCAGAGCGTACACGATCAGCCAATACCCCATCGGCACCAGCGACAGGATCAGGTATTCCCATGAGAGGACATTGAAACCCGGCACGAGCGGGTCGTTGAACAGGTCCGTCTCAAACCGGAGCGACCAGGTGAGGAAGAGGGCGACCTGGAACGCGAAGAGGTCCAGGAGGATCAGAGCCGGCGCACGATGCCGGATGATCCAGTTTAGCGTACGCGATCCCATGACGAGAACGATCCGAGCTTGAATCCATCAAGGGTGCCTTGATACGCCGCGTGCAACATCAGCACCGCGTAGTAGCTGTGGGTGAGGATGGGGACAGACTTGTAGCGGCCCAATCCCCGTCCGAGGATAGCGAGGAATCCCAGTATTGTGGTGCTGAAGAAGAAGAAACGCTGCAGGGCGTCGGAACGCCCGAGCAGTAGTTTGAAGGTTGCGGACACGAGCATCGCCAGGAGCATGAACGGCGCGCCCCAGCGCAGGATTTTGTGGCTGATGGTCAGCCACGCCAGTCTTGGATAGCGGAACGGATTCAGTACCCAGCGGAACTTGATGATACCGGCGACGGACTGTTGCACGATCCGCATCTTGCGCCGGTGTTCAATCTCAAGGTCCGGTTCCTCGACCTGTTCCCGGCAAATCGCGTTCGGGGCGAACACGGTACGGTAGCCCTTCACCGCGATCAACATCGGCTGCCAGAAATCTTCGTACACGTCGGGCGGAAGGTCAACAAACAGGCTGCGGCGGACGGCGTAAATCGATCCCATCGCGCCCAGCGCCCCGCCGGATGCTGACTCGGTCTTCTTGTAGAACAGCTCGATACTGTTCCAGAAGAAGCCTTCCGTCGCGCTGCGTGAATCACCCTTGTCAAGGTAGATGTGATTCCCGGCGACGCTGCCGACTTTGGGATCCTGGAAGGGTTGTACCAGTTCGCGTAGCGCGTCGTTATCGAACGGCGTATTGGCGTCTGAGAAAACGAGGATTTCGCCCTTGGCGTGTTCACGGACCGCACGGCGTTGTGCTTCGGTCTTACCGACGTTGCCGTATTCCGCGAGGAACACGCCCTGGTCGGAGAAGCTGCGCACGACTTTTGGCGTGTCGTCGGTGCAGCCGTTGGCCGCGACAATGACTGAGTACTTGTCTTTCGGGTAGTCGAGGGCGACGCTGTTGGCAAGCTTGTCGGCGATGACGTCCGCTTCGTTCCGAGCGGCGATGATCATCGTGATGGTCGGCAATTGATCATCGGGCATGTCGCCGTAATAGGGTTCACCTTTACGACGAGCGCTGACAAGGAGAATCACCGGGAAAAGGATAAACTGGTAGGCCAGCAGTGCAATTGGCATGTAGAACAGCCATGTCAGCATGGTTTATCCTTGAAGTGTGACCGTTTTTCCTGGCCGGTACGTTTGTGCAGAAAGATCTTGATAAACTCGCAGCAAGTCCACCCTGAACCGCTCCCAGTTCCACTCGTCGCGCGCGTGTTTCCACGCCTGCCGTCCCATGGCGCGGGTGGCGGTTGGGTCGAGAATCATTTCCCTGATGCAATGATACAACCGTTGAGCGTCAAATGGGACCACTCGTCCCATGCCACGCTCCTCGATTTCCTGCTTTGCGAGCGGCATGCTGGCGCAGACAACCGGTGCGATTCCCCGGCTGGCGTAACTCATCAGTTTGTTCGCCGGCCAGATGCGGGAGCTGTGTTCGTCCTCGCGTAGCGCGACGACGCCGATGTCCATGGTGTCCAGCAACTCCGGCAGTTCCGGGCGATTCACCCAGCCGGACAATATGACACGGTCCCGCAAGCCAGAACGATCCGCCCACAGGTCAAACCACTGGCGGTCGTTTTCGTTCAGGAAGTCGCCGGCGGTTTGCAGGATCAGCTCCGGGAATTCCGCCGCCAGTTTCTCGAACGCTGACAGCAGCAGATCCATTCCCCGGTTCAACGTAAAGTAACCCTCATGGCCGAGCACGCGCACCTTGCCCCGGCGTGCAATCGGCTTCTCTCGGATCTCCGGCGCGGTGAGCACGGTGCGGACGCTGATGAACGGATTTTGCCACAGGTAATACTTCTGTTCCAGCTTGTGCGCGGTAATGACGGCATCAACGTGCCGTGTCACCATGTACTGTTCGTACTCGAGGAAGCCGTGCACAATCAACCGTCGCAGCAGCGGGTTGTTCACCGCCGCGGCGTAGAAATAGGGCCAGGCTTCATGGGCGTCGAAGATCAGTTTCGCATCATGTCCCTTGCGAATACGGCGGCTTTTCGCGTGTGCACCGGCAAACAGGGCTGCGTCGGCCTCATGCGCGTGGTACACGTCGGCCTCTTCCGCGAATGCCAGTTTCAGCAGGGAGTAGAGGGTGTACGCCTTCCGCAGCGGTCCCCTGAACTTTTTCTCGTAGGTGATGATGCGGATGCCATCTTCCTCGAACCGCTCCGGCATGGTACCCGGATTCGGCGCGATGATGGTAACCTGATGACCGGCGTCGCGCAACGCTTTCGCTTCGAGGTGGAACATCCGTCCGTCAAACGGATGGTGCTGAGCGCACAGCTTCACGATCCGATACCGTTTCGTGTCACTCACTCGCCACCTCCAGTTGTCGGTCTTCCTCATCCTGCATCTTTTCGAGAAGCACCGTCGCCGATGCCGCGATCAGCATCCAGATGAAGATGAAGCGAAAGTACAGCATGCCGGTGTTGAACATACCGACGAACATCACGCCGGCGATGGTGGACGTGTATGTGATGCCAAGCAGCTGCACGAGGCGGTCTTTCGCCTTGATGTAGAGACGGAAGCCCTGGATCAGGACGCCAGCATACACGGCGACCATCAGGATCACCATTGGCCACCCGCCCTTGTAGTATGCCATGCCGTAGGAGAAGTCGAAGTAATAGAAATATTTCATGGTGTGCACCCAATTATTCAACTGGCCGCCACCGAGGCCCAGCCACCCCTGGCCGCCGACTTCCTCGACGGCGTTACGGAAATCCCAGACGCGGATCAGGAACGAGTCATCGGTCAGGCTCTGCACGTCCTCCCAGCGTGTCAGCAGCACGCTGAGATCGGCGTTGAGCACATAAGCTGCTCCGAACAGCAGTCCCGCGAACAGGGCACCGATCAGTAGGATCAGCATGAGCCACAGAGTCAACGTACGTAGCGTGAATCCTTTGCGGAACACATACAAGGTGAAGTAGACAAACGCGATGACGACGGCTGCCAGCCACAACGAACGCTGTTGTGACAGGAACACGTGAATCATTGTAATCAAAACCAGCGCACCGCCAAGAGTACGGGTCCAGGTGGTTTTTCGTGTCAGGAAAAAGGTCATTGCGAGCGGCACGGTCAGCATGGTGATTTGCGGTTGCCGATTGAGGATACGGTTTAACACGAGGCTGATCACGTCTGTGTAATGAATCATAATCAGCGACGCGGTCTCGAAGGCCGTACCGATACCAAGCGCCAGCAGCAGCCAGTTCCAGTTTATCATGTTGCCATGCAGGCGGAACCGTCCCCGCCAGAAGAAGTAGGCGAAGAACATGGAGATGTAGGATATCTCCCACATCATGAAATTCAGTGGGTTGCCGATCGCCAGCCCGCGCAGGTACGTGAAGGTGCACCACGCGAGGAACAGCAGGACAAGTTTGCCGAGAAAGTCTGGTCGCGGGGGAGAGTGGTCGATCGTATTCGGGTTGACCGTGCGGTCCGCGAAATGAAGGATCACCATCGCGGTAAACGCCGGTAGAAAGGTCATGATGTGGTAGAAAACCGGGTAGTATTCCTGATCACTCTGGTTCGACGACAAAATCATGAACGCGAGGTAGCCCGCAGGCAGCAGCCACGGTTTCCACGCACCCCAGACGAGAAATACCAGCCCTCCGGTTAGCGCGAGGGCGTAGGACGGGCCTCGAACGACGTGCAGAGCCGTCGCCGCAGTCGCAAGCAGCAACAACGCGATCCCGGCGGTAACAAAAACGGTGCGGGTTGAGTTTTCCTGAACTGTCGCCGCGTGCGCCATGTCAGGAGGAGCTCCCCGAACGGGTCGGTTTCGCCGAACTCCAGAACCGGCTGGGCTTCAGCAGAGTGAGCGTATCGTGGATGAAATGGTGCCGATCCGGATCTTCCACTTTCAGCCGTTCCAGGTATTCGTTGAACAGCAGGATTGGATACAGCACGAGGAAACTGGCGAACAACCACGCGAGCACAAGAAACGCGCGCCGGGGTTTGCTTTTCTTCTGCGGCACCTGACCGTGGTCGAGGATGTAAATGTTGCTGTCCTCGCGCATCTCCATGATCCGTGCCTGTTCGAACTGCGGCAGCAGGAATTCAAGGATTTGCGACTGCATTTCAACTTCACGCACGCGCCGGAGGTATTCCAACCCCTTGGTCGGGGCAGTGTCGAGACTGATGAAGATGTCCCGCGCTTCACTGTCCTGGCTGTTTTCGAGCCGGTTGTACTGGCGCCGTAACGCTTCCACTTCCTGCTTCGCCTGAATCACCTGGGAGGACGATGACGGTAGCGTGGCGGCGGCAACTTCATACGCGACTTCCGCCATTGCCAGTTCACGGTAGACGGAACTGATCGCCTCGACGGACACGCGCAGCTGATCTTCCAGCGCAAACACGCCGCTTTCTTCCTGATATGCCTTCAACGCATCTTCCGCGGCGGCGAGGTCATCGTAATTCTGATCCAGCCGGCGTTCGATAAATTCCCGCTGGTTCCGTGCTTGCGCACGCGAGATCTCCGTGAACCGGTCGCGCACGAAGTCAACGATATAATTCACCGTTTCCGCGGCCAGCTCCGGGGTTTCCTCCTCGGCATTGACGATCAACAGCCCGGCTTCGTTGACCTCCCACCCGATCAGGGAGTCGAAGCGATCGTAGGCATCTTCCTTGATGTCCAGCTTGTGCTTCTGCATCCAACCGAACTCAGTGATCACGTTGTCCCGCAGCTCGCGGCTGTCGAGCACGGATAGTACGAGGTTCATCTCGTCGGAAAACGTTCCGGCGACACTCAGCGCCCCTTGCGCCAGCGAGGGTAACAGGCTGGACAGTCCGAACGAATCGGAGGGTGGTGGCAGCAGACGGGCTTTGCTCATGTAATACTTCTGCGATAGCATGGCGTAGCTGACCGATGCGATCAGCATGATCGCCAGATAGAGCATGAAAATGCGCCGGTACTTCAACAGAACCGCCACGTGGTCCCAGAAGGACATGGCACGGTTCCGAACAGGTGACTCGTTCATGTCGGTGATCAGCTCCGAGTGAACAGGTGAGATGGTGATCTGACCGTAATGTACAACGACGGTGAAAGCGGAAAGTAGCTGTCAAAGCGGAAGGGTGCAAGGCAACGTCCCGCCGCGTTTTACCAGACAAGATACCAACACTGCTTTGGCTTGTTCCCGAATCCGAGTGTTCAACCCTCAACTGGTTTCATCAGCAGCTTCGGCAGAAAGACGATCAGCGCCGCGCCCAGCACCAGCCCAATCCACGGCGAAAACCCGAGACCGGAAGGCAGATACCCGAACACAATCGACACTCCCGCCGCCAGCAGGGCGTAAGGGATCTGGGTGCGCACGTGCTCGATGTGCTTGCAGCCGCTGGCCATGGAGGAGAGGATCGTCGTGTCGCTGATCGGACTGCAGTGGTCGCCAAAGGTGGCACCTGCCAGCACCGCGCCGACGGTTCCGTAGAAGACTCCATGCACGGGATCGCCTGCGTGCCCGCCGAGACTGGCCATCTCGTACGCCAACGGAATCGCGATTGGAAT
Organism: bacterium; assembly: GCA_020444425.1. Classification (GTDB taxonomy): domain Bacteria; phylum Electryoneota; class Electryoneia; order Electryoneales; family Electryoneaceae; genus BMS3BBIN04. The sequence continues at coordinate 47,680 of JAHLLB010000015.1, forward strand.
CAGGATGGCCATCACGCCCCACGATGTCCCCGTTGAAAACGCGATCACCGCAGCGATGAGAAAGACAACCATCGGCAGCATGGCCGGAGCGAGGTTGCCTGAGACGGCGTCAATGACATATTCCGCCGTGCCGAGTCGGTCGGTGATGTCGCCCAGCGACCACGCGAGCAGCAGTATGACCATCGCCGGCATCATCGCCTTGACACCGTCGATCAGGGCGTCGGAAACGGCTTGCACCTTGAGCCTGCCCGGATACACGGCGAGAATCGCTGCGCTGACCATGCCGAAGAAGGAGGCCGCCAGCAGCACCTGTGCCGAGTCCGCCGCGCCGAGGATTTCGAACAGGGCAGCGTCCGGACCCGCTCCGGCCCGACCGGAGAGGTAGAGTCCGGCAAAGGTTGTCAGGATCACCAGTCCCACCGGCACCAGGGCGAGCAACACGCCGTATTTGCCCGCCTCCGCACTCTCCATCGTCTTGCCGGACTCCTCAGCGGAGGGGTCGTTTCCGTCCAGCGCCAGCTTCTCCGTGTTCAGCATCGGACCGAAGTCACGTTGCCACCACGCCACTGCCCCAACGAGGATCAGGGTGAAGATGCTGTACGCTGTGAAGGGGATCGACTGCAGGAAGATGAGGTAGCCGTCCTGCACGTTGGGCAGATGCGAGGTCGCTTCTTCGATCAGGCCGATCTCGAATCCGACCCAGGTGGAGATGACAGCGATGGAGGCGATTGGCGCGGAGGTCGCGTCGACGATGTATGCCAGCTTTGCACGGCTCAGCTTCAGACGGTCGGCGTACGGACGCATCGTGTTGCCGACCAGAAGCGTGTTGGCGTAGTCATCAAAGAAGATGATCAGGCCCATCAGCCAGGTGACGATCATCCCGCCTCGCCGTCCACGGGTCATTTTCTGCAGCGCTCGCACAATGCCCGCCATGCCGCCGGACCTGGCGAGCACACCCACCATTGCGCCGAGCATCAGGCTGAAGAGGACAATCGCGGCGTGACCAGGATTCGCCAGCGCGTTGAGGAACAGGTCCGTCGGGAGCAGCAGCAACGCTTCGCCGGGCGAGCCGCTGGTCAACAGGAAGGCACCGACCAGGATCCCCAGCAGCAGCGATCCGATCACCTCGCGCAGCAGGATTGCCAGCCCGATGGCGATCAACGGTGGCAGCAGAGAGGTCCAGTTGGGGCCGCCGGTCGCGCTCGTTCCGGTCGCGGCGAGCAGTGGAGGGATCGCAAAAACACAAAGTGTGAACAGGAGCACGGCGACAAAAAGACGGCGGCTGGTTTGTACCATGGCGGTCGTTTTCCCTGTGTTTGCTACACTCCGGGGATCTCATGGGGTCACAAGCCGTGTTGCACGGTTTTACGCGACGGCCTATATTCCGAATCTATCCCGAAAATGGCAGGGCGATGGTTCTTTATCCGCGTACGTCCAGTACGATCCTGGCACTTCTGATTGTTTTCATCCTGGCGACACTTGGACCCGCGTATGCGGCGTTCCCCTATCTCTCTGCGCCCTCCGGTCAGGTGTACGATCCGGAATATGGGTTCCTCACCGGCGCGGATACCACTCAAACCCTCTCCTTATCCGGTTCCTGGCAGCTGAATGACGGATCGGATGAATGGCTGGACGTGCAGGTACCGGGGAGCTGGCCGACCGGACAGGGTACTGTTATTCTCCGCCGACAGTTCAATCTGTCGCAGGACTGGGCGTTCAACCATCACCGGATTGTGTTCTGGGGTGTGCGTGCGAACGCCGCGGTGACGCTGAATGGCCGCCTGTTGAAGACCAGCGAGGGCGACTGGCCGCGGGTGATCATTGACCTGCCGGCCGATCTGCTGCGGTTTGACCGTCCCAACGACCTCCAGGTCGAGCTGGACGACCGGCTGTCCGCCCGTGAATCCATCCCGCTGAAACCCAAACTGTACGATTCCCAGTCCTGGTCCGGGATCTTCGGCGATGTGCTGCTGTTGTCCGGTCCGCCGGTGACGGTGGAGGACGTGCACTGGGCGACGCAGATCAACGAAGAACGGTCACGCGCTGACTGGACCCTCGGTGTTGATCTTCGCTTGCATGCGAGCACGGAGGAAGACAGCAGCAGCACGGTCAAACTGTCGGTACGCGCTGAGATTCAGGCGCCGGGTGACTCCACACGACGGGCGACCGATCCTGTCGAGATCGAACTGAACTCGCTGCAAACGCAGTCGGTGTCGTTGACCGGAAACGTGCGCAACCTGCAATTGTGGTCTACCGCTCAGCCGCGTCTGTACACCGTGTACATCGTGATTACCCTCGGCGAGTCCGAGTTTACAGTTCCGGTGAGAGCTGGATTCCGTCAGATTCGCTGGGCGGAGGGGCAAGCCTACCTCAACGGCCAGGCGCTCGAGATTCGTGGCATCGACTACCGTCAGGAGACGGTTGATGCTGGTGGCGCGATCAGCGTGCGTCAGATCGAGTCCGACCTGTCCCGTATCCGCAACCAGGGCTTCAACTTGGTGCGGATTGTCGGCGGAGTGCCGCATCCGGCAACCTATTCGCTTTGCGACCGTATCGGCCTGATGATCCTGCCGGGCACGGGGCTGCGTGCGGTGCCGAACGCTCTATTCGTCGACGAAACCTTCAACAGCCGCTTCGAGACGATGCTGCGGCGTGAGATCGAGAGCAACGATCATCACCCGAGTGTGGTGGGGTGGGAGCTGCTTGATTGGGCGGAGGCGACTCCGGAGCTGTTCGATGTCGCGGAGCGGTTCCGTTCACGCTTGCTCGCCGAATCCGACGTTCCGTTGATGATCGGTTTCGCCAGCGATATCGCCCGTGACCTGCCCGCCGGCATTGTCGGCATGCGGCACCGTGTGCCGTACCGTTTCGGTGAACGGTTGACCCCGCAATCCAGTTCGCATGGGACGTGGATGGTCGCCGGGTTGGGTGCGTTGGCCAGTCCGTTGCAATTGGCTGAAGATTCCTTGCAAAGCGAAATCCGGCAGTCGGATGCGTTGGTGCGTCAGATAAACGCTGTCCGTGAAATGCCGGTTGCCGGGTTCATCATCGACGGTTTCAATGACCGCAGGGCAGCGCTACCGCTGTTGATCGCGGGCGCGCAGCGTGATCCGGGCGTGATCCGGCGTGGACTGGTTACGGAACAGCGTGAGGAACGGATCGCGTGGCAGCGTGTCGGCGATCTGCTCGGCCAGGTGCGCATTGATGTCCCGGTTGTCGATGTCGGCACCAGTCAGTTCCCGGTTGAATTCCCGATTGCAACGTTGATCGTCGGTGGCCTGTTGCTGCTGGTGATGCGGCAGAATAATGTATTCCGCCACAACCTGCGGCGTGTGTTTGCGCACACACACGGTTTCTTCGTCGATATCGTCGAACGCCGCTATTTCCAGGGCGGACAAACGTTCTTCATCGCAATTATCTTCGCGGCGGGACAGGCGGTGCTGCTGGCATCGCTGTTGAACCACTCTCGCTTCGAATTTGGGCTGGACTACCTGTTCACACTGCTGTTCCCGTTCCCGCAGGCAAAGGCTCTGATGGTGTACGGGGCGTGGCATCCGATCCATGCGGTGCTGGCGTTCACGGCGATCATTCTCGTGTTGTGGCTGCTGGGCGCGTTCCTGTTACGGATTCTGTCGATTCCGTTCCCCGGTCAGTTCAAATTGCGGCATTCGATCGCGTTGACCTTCTGGTCGGCGACCTGCTTCTTCCCATTGATCCCGCTCGGACTGTTCTTCTACCGGCTGCTCGATTTCCCGTGGTTCCAATGGGTGCAGATTCTACTCTTCGTCACCTTCTGGTATTGGTTCCTGACGCGCATGGTCAGTGTGATTCGTGTCGGTTTCCGTGCCAGTTCACGTACAGCCTGGTTGTTGATACTCATCCTGATCGCGATTGGTGCGGGCACGATCACCACCGTGTACCGTGGCGGCTTCGCGATCACCGACTACGTTCGTTACTACTCCGACGTTATCCTGCCCTGGTTATCGGGGCAAGCTTAAGGAAATACATCCATGCGTAGCATCGATCCGCAGCAGGCGTTGACGTTTGATGACGTTCTGCTGGTACCGGAAAAGAGCGAAGTCCTCCCTCGTCAAGTGGATCTGTCGACGCGGCTCACCCGCAAGCTGAAGCTGCGGATTCCGCTGGTCAGCGCGGCGATGGACACCGTCACCGAATCCGAGATGGCCATCGCGATGGCTCGTCAGGGCGGCATCGGCGTCATCCACAAGAATTTGACGCCGGACATGCAGGCGCACGAAGTCGACAAGGTGAAACGTTCGGAAAGCGCGATTATCGACAATCCGATCACCCTGCCGCCGGACCGTCCGCTGGCAGAAGCGGTGCTGACGATGAAGCGCTTCGGGATCTCCGGTATCCCGATTGTTGAGAACGGTAAACTTGTTGGTATACTAACACATCGCGACCTTCGCTTCGAGGATAACTTGAAGCAGCCAATTGCCGATGTAATGACCCGGAACCTGGTTACAGCTCCGAAGGGCACATCGCTTGAGGAAGCTCGCCGTCTGTTGCAGAAGCATCGGATCGAAAAGCTGCTGCTGGTGAATGAAGCCGGCTCGCTGGCCGGATTGATCACCGTGCTCGACATGAAGAAGAGCACCGACTACCCGAACTCCTGCAAAGATTCGCGCGGGCGGTTGAAAGTCGCCGCTGCAGTGGGGGCCAACGACTGGGAGCGTCGTGTGGCCCAGTTGGTCGAGGCCAGCGTGGACGTGGTTGTGATCGACTCCGCGCACGGGCACAGCATCGGTGTGTTGGACGCGGTGGCGTCGATCCGCGAACGGTATCCGGATCTGCAGTTGATCGCGGGGAACGTGGTGACGAAAGAGGCGGTGCGTGATTTGGTTGACCGTGGCGCGGACGCGGTAAAAATTGGCGTTGGGCCGGGCAGCATTTGCACCACCCGTGTCGTTGCCGGCGTCGGTGTGCCGCAGGTTTCAGCGGTGCTGGAGTGCGCGGAAGAGGCAGACAAGCACGACGTCCCGATCATCGCGGACGGTGGGATCAAGTATTCAGGCGACATCGCCAAGGCGATCGCCGCCGGGGCGAGCACGGTGATGATCGGTTCGCTGTTCGCCGGGATGGCGGAATCGCCGGGTGAACGTGTGCTGCTTGACGGCCGCAGCTACAAGATCTATCATGGCATGGGTTCGGTAGCCGCGATGGAGAAGGGGTCCAAGGACCGTTACTTCCAGGATGACGAGATGGATCCCGGCAAGCTGGTCCCGGAGGGTATTGAGGGACGGGTGCCGTATCGTGGACAGCTGGCCGACTCGGTGTTCCAGATGATGGGCGGGTTGCGTGCCGCGATGGGTTACTGCGGCAAGAATGATCTGGAATCGTTCCGGCAGGGCGCGAAGCTGGTGCGTATCACCAACGCCGGCCTGCGGGAATCGCATCCGCACGATGTCGTCATTACCAAGGAAACGCCGAACTACTCAAACCGGAAGTAGGGCGGTTAGCGGTATACTGCGGCAAGTGGGTTTATTGACAGGCGGCAAGGTCAGAGCGAGCGTCATTCCGAACGGAACGAAGAGAAGTGAGGAAGATCCAGATATGATCAGGGAGACGGCACAGCCCTGAGGACCTCCTGGATCTTCTTCTGCCGCACACTACCGCGGCATCAGAATGACCTGCATGGAACCATTCGTTATCTGTGCAGCACCGCAACGAGAAAAAGGGAACCGTGGGGTTCCCTGAATAGCAGGACAACAGGCTGATCAGCCGAGTGTGCTTAGGCAGCGCTCAGCGACTTGACCAGCTTCGTCAGACGCGACTTTTTGTCGGCAGCACGCTTTTTGTGGATAATACCCTTGCCTGCGACGCGGTCAAGAACCTTGCTGGCGTCACGCAATGCCTGCTGCGCGGCTTCGGGATCCTGTGCTTCGCGCACCTTGCGGATGGCGACACGCATCTTGGTACGATAGGCACGGTTACGAGCGTTCTGACGGGCGGAAGTCCGCATCCGTTTTTCACATGACTTATGCTGTGGCATTCTACTTCCTGTACGGTGAATCTCGTTTCAACTGTAGCGGGGGAATATACAAGACCATGTCCGACCAGACAAGAGACACGTACGAGCAACTCGCTCTGCGTCTCGCCGCCGCGAACCGGGTTTGTGTGCTCACCGGCGCCGGAGTCTCGCGCGAAAGCGGTGTGCCGACATTCCGGGAAGCGGATGGCCTCTGGAACAAGTATCGCCCCGAAGAACTGGCGAATGTAGACGCATTTTTGCGGAATCCCGAGCTGGTCTGGGAATGGTACTCCTGGAGACGAGAACTGATTGGCGAGGTCAGCCCGAATCCAGGCCACTATGCGCTCGCGGAGATTGAGCAACGAGTCCCGCAATTTACGTTGGCGACGCAGAATGTGGACAACCTGCACCGTGCGGCAGGCAGCGTGAACGTGGTCGAGCTGCACGGGAACATCATGCGTAACAAGTGCCAGAAGTGCGGCGTGGTGTTTAAAGAGGGAGACCCGGAAAACGAATTTGTCTTCGAAAAAGGAACTCTCCCGGTCTGTGCGTGTGGAAAGAAGGGACTGCTCCGTCCGGACATTGTCTGGTTCGGCGAGATGCTCCCGGAAGATGCGATACAGCAGGCCTGGGAAGAGGCCGGGCAGGCGGATGTGTTTCTGAGTGTGGGGACCTCGACAGTCGTGTACCCCGCTGCGGCTCTCCCGTTTACTGCGAAGCAGGCCGGAGCGTATCTTGTCGAAATCAATCCGAACCCGACCGAGCTGACGCCGCTGGCCGATCTGGTCTTTTCCGAACCGTCCGGCGAAGCGTTGCCGAAAGTGGTCGCTAAACTGCGTGAACTGCAGGCGTGAGCCTGCCGATGTGGAAGCCAGTGTTGCCGATGATCCCGCGTTTCCGGTCCACCGCGATTGCCATCGTGCTGTTGTCGCTGATGTCGTTGACATTGGCCGGCTGCAGCTATTTCAACGCGTTCTACAACACCAAGCGCGCGTTCTCCGAAGCTGAGACCAAGCGTGAACGGTCCACCGACCTGAATTCGCGGCCGTCCGAGTACAACGACGCCGTCGAAGCTGGATCGCGTCTGCTCGAGATGTACCCGGAATCGAAATATGTGGACGATACCCTGTACATCATGGGGCGGGCGTATTACTGGCTGCAGGACTATCACAAGGCCCGACGCAAGTTCGAAGAGCTGCTGAGCAACTATCCGGATTCTCCGCACGCCCTTGAGAGCAACATGTGGCTTGGGCGGGTGCAGGTGCAGTTGAAGAAACGCCAGGAAGCCACAGCGCTGCTGCGTGGTGTGATTGCCGATACGGACGATCCATACCTCATCGGCGAATCCCGATTTGCGCTGGCGGAGTTGTATTACGTTGACTCGTTATTCGTGAAGGCGGCGGAGGAGTTCACCCGCATCCCGGACATTTCGGACGATGATGAGTTGATCGGGAAGGCGTTATGGCGAGCGGGTGAGTCGCTGTTCCGTGAAAAGCGGTACGTCGAAGCCTCCGAACAACTGAAGCGTGCGCTCAAGTACGACCTGACGCCGAGCATGCGATTCCAGACGCGGTTGTTGTATGGCCAGTCGTTGCGTGAATCCGGCGACCCGGAAGGCGCGTTGGAGATTTACAACTCCCTGTTGAAGGACAAGCGGTACTTCCAGGAACACGGCAAGGTTCGTGTGCAGAAGGGCCTGGCGTTGACCGACCTTGGCCAGCGCGAAACTGGCTTCGAGGAATGGGAGAAGACCATTCTCGACCATCAGCGCAGCGATGAAGCCGCGCAGGCCTATTATGAGATGGGTATGGTGCATCTCTCGACGATGGGCGAACGTCCGGAAGCCAAGGAGAAGTTCGACAAGGCCCGTACGGAGAAGGCACGCAGCAAGTATTCGATGAAAGCCGACTCGATGTTGACGATGCTGAACCGTGTCGATGACCTGCACCTCAGCCGCGTCCGCACCCGTCACCGGATCGACTTCACGGAACAATGGGTCGCCAACCCGATCAGTCCGGATGATACGTCCGCGTTCCAGAACGCCGAGTTCTACGATTCCCTCGCCATTGACAGCCTGAAGCTGATTCCGTTGTGGAAGAAGGCGTGGTGGGACAGCACCGTCGTGCTCGAGGATACGACCAGCGTCGACACGCTTTCCGCCGACAGTTTAGCCCTCGACAGCCTCGCTATGGACAGTTTAACGACGGACAGCCTTGCCCTTGTTGACCTCGCTCAAGACAGTCTGACCCAGGCACGCCTGGCAAGCGACTCCCTGGTTGCGGATCTGCTGGCAGCAGACAGTGCTCAGGCTGTTATGGGTCGTGAAGATGAGCTGATTGATTTCTCCGGCCAATCGTTGTCAGCGGAGCAGATGAACGCCGCGGCCGACGATTCGTTGGCGTTGGAAGAAGCGGCAATGGCGGACGACACATTGATGGTGGCGGGCAACGAAGGTCCGAAACCGCAGCTCAATCCGATGGGGGAGTACCAGCAATCCAGACCGGATTCCGTCACTCGCCGGCGGATGGAGATGGACCCGGGAGACGTGTTCGGCAATCCGGGCACCGTGATGATGGAGGGAGAGCCTTCATCGCCACGTTTGGATTCTTTGCGTCGGGCGGAGATGAGGCGTCACAACAATCCGTACGCGATGCCTGATGAGAGCCAGCGTCCGCCAGGGATGCCGGAAGAGGAGTGGCAACGTGCGCTCGAACAGCGGCGCATGATGATGGAGCAGCAGATGGGCCGCGGCGGTCCGATGCAGCCCGGTTTACCACCATCGCCTGGAGAGACCGGCGGTGCTGAGGGGATGACCGATCTGAATGCCGGCAAGGAGCAGCAGTCCGGTCTTCCAGGCCAGCCTCCTGCCGCGCCTGAACCGGACGTTGAAATCATCAAGGTGTTCGACATTCAGCCGGTGCTGGATAGTTTGGCGCAATTCCGCGTTGATCTGCAGGACGCACGGTTCCAGCTCGGTGAAATTCAGCTGTTCGACCTTGAACAGCCCGATTCGGCACGGGTGATTTTCCGTGAGTTGACGGAACCGTCCAATGTGGACAGCGTCCGTGCTCGCGCCATGGTTGTGCTGGCGTATATCGAGAAGCTTCAGGGCGACACGACTGCCGCGGATTCGATCCTGTTGCAGGTGGCGGAGGAATTCCCGGGCACACGTCAGGGCAATCAGCTGATCGAAAAGCTGGGGATGGTGAAAGAAACACCGGCTACACCCGCCGAGCTGGCGTATCGTGAGGCGGAGCGGTTGCTGCTGGACGACGACTCGATGCAGGAAGCGTACACCCAGTACCGTTGGGTCAGCGACACCTACTCCGATACGGAGTGGGCACCGCGTGCGATGTATGCCGCCGCGTATATCGCCGGGCATCACCTCGGTGACGGCGAAACCGCCGAAGAGCTGCTCACCTCGATCATTGACGACTACTCCGCGAGTATCCAGGCGCAGAAGGCTCGCGAAAAAATCTCTGCGTTTGACGCGATCCGGTTTGCCAGCGACGCCGACACGGTTGGCATGGCCGAGGAGTTCGCCGATATTGACGCCTTCGGTGAGGACGAAGTCGATGAAATCGCGCAAATCATCGGTGGCATGCAGGCGTTGTCGTCTACATTGGAAGGTCGCAACCTCCTGCCTGCCGAGGTAATTCAGGGGACCGGCGGCGAAGTGTTGCTACGGTATGTCGTTAACACTGACCAGACCGCGAGCAACTTCAAGATCGTGATGGAAGACCCGCCGGGCAGTGGGTTGGGCCGTGCGATGGTGGCCGGACTGGAAGCGGTCGAGTTCCGTGCCGCGCGCGTGGAAGGCGAAGCGGTTGCGTCGAAGGTGGAACGGCGGTACACGTTGCCGCTCGATGCTCCGCCGAACGTGCGCCCATTGCCGAAGCGGTAACGGTTTTCATACCATGCAGTACCTTTCCAGCCGTGTTTGCCTGCAAGCACGGCTTTAACTTGAGATCGATCCGGGTCGATACGGAACATTAGCGATGAAATACCTCGAGGATGCGGTCGTCGTCAGCAACCGGGAAATTCGTCCCGGAATCTGGTCGATGTGGTTGCGCAGCCCACAGATCTGTGCTGCAACGCTACCGGGCCAATTTGTCCACGTTAAGGTGGACGCGTCTTTGACCCCGTTGCTCCGCCGTCCGCTAAGCATTGGCCGTGTGCACGGCGATCAGCTCGAACTGGTCTGGCGTGTGGTCGGCACCGGCACGGACATGCTGACAGATGTCCGGCCCGGCGTGACCTTGAACCTGCTCGGGCCGTTGGGACAGCCGTTTACGCGCGAAGTAAATGCATCGCATCGGGTGCTTGTCGGCGGAGGGCTCGGCCTGCCGCCGCTGGTGTACCTGTATGAATGGTTTCGTGAGCACGACCTGCCCGTGACGTTGCACCTCGGCGTGAGCGGACGGGCTGACATCCCGTTAGCGGAAGACGATCCGCTTCTGAACGAGATCGAGATCACCGCCGAGAACGGGGAAGGGTTCCGCAAGGGGCTGGTCACTGAACCGGTGCTGGAGCAGTTGCAGGCATTGGAAACCGATGGATCGCTGGGCTCGACTGCGCTGTATTCCTGCGGGCCGTGGGGATTGGTCAACGCGCTGCAGCGCACCATCCCGCACTCACAGCTGAAGCTGGCCGAAGTTTCGCTCGAGCAGCAGATGGGGTGTGGAGTTGGGGTCTGCCAGGGTTGTGCGGTGATCGTGGAGGGTGGCGACACACCGTACCAGCTGGTCTGCAGTGACGGGCCGGTGTTCCCGCTGGCGGCGGTTCATCCGCCCGGAGTTGCGTAACTTATCGTTGTTGCACACCGTATCGTTCAACTGAACGGCGACAGATAGACATGACAGCTACCGCATCACCCGATCTCAGTGTCATCCTCGGTTCGCTGAGCCTGCACAACCCGCTGCTGGCGGCGTCCGGCTGCTTCGGCTACGGCACGGAATACGACGATGTCGCTGACCGTGACAACCTCGGCGGGTTCATCACCAAGAGTATTTCGCTGGCACCGTGGAAAGGCAATGACCCGCCGCGTTTGACTGAAGTGTCGCCCGGCCTGCTGAACAGCATCGGGCTGGCGAACATGGGCGTGGAGAAGTTTGCCAACGAGGTCGCACCGCAGATCGTAACCGGAAAGTCGAAAGCGATTGTCAGCGTGGCGTGCAAGGTGATGGAGGAGTACGAGGAAGTTGTCGCGCTGCTTGAAGATGTGGAAGGGATCGCGGGCTATGAGCTGAACATCTCCTGCCCGAACGTGAAAGAGGGCGGGATGGCGTTTTGTCTTAACCCGAACATCACGGAAGAGCTGGTGGCGCGTGTCCGGAAGCGCACCAATCGCTGGATCACAACCAAGTTGACGCCGAACATGACATCGGTCTCTCAGGGAGCTCTGGCCAGCGAAGCAGGCGGGGCGGACGCGGTCAGCCTGATTAACACATTGGTCGGGATGGCGGTGGACTGGAAGTCGCGTCGGCCGAAGTTGGCGACAATCACCGGTGGCTACTCCGGCCCGCCAATTAAACCGGTAGCGTTGGCGAAGGTGTGGGAAGTCTGGAACGCGGTCAAGATTCCGATCATCGGCATCGGCGGCATCACCAACTGGAAGGACGTCGTCGAGTTCATGATCGTCGGCGCCTCGGCGGTGCAAATCGGCACCGCATTGTACGCTGATCCGAATCTGCCGGGTCAGATCGCGGCGGATTTACGTGAGTACATGCGCAACGAAGGGGTGGGATCGTTGAGCGAGTTGACGGGCAGCTTGAAAACGGATCGTGGAGCGATGGTCGGGGTGCCGGCGTGAGTGTGCGAACACGCACATATCAGCTTTTCATCGCTACTTCTCTCCTTGTCACCGGACTGGTTTTGTCCGGCTGTACCGCCTACCCGGTGTATCGTGATACACGCAGCCGGAGTTACGAACCGGCGGCACGCGCTCAGCAGCAGCGTGCACCCGAACAGCAGCAAACGCATCCAACCACCACGACCGGTGAGGTACTTACCGGTTTTGCCAGTTATTATGGGCCGAAGTTTGTGGGCCGGCCCACCGCGAACGGGGAAATCTTCGATCCGAGGCAGATGACCTGCGCGCATCGTACGTTACCATTCAATACGATGTTGAGGGTGACGTTGATCAGCTCGGGCAAGTCTGTGGTTGTGCGAGTGAATGATCGCGGCCCGTACGCGAAGGATCGCATTATCGATCTCAGTGAAGCAGCAGCGGAGAAAATTGGTTTGAAGGCAGTGGGCGTGGGGTACGTGCAGGCGGAAATCCTCGAAGGGGACGGTGAATGACAGGGTTCTTCAAAAGTCGAACCTTCCTGTTTATCTGGGGAATTCCGGTGGTGGTGGCCACAATCTGGTTTGGTGGCTGGTACTTCGTTGCCGGGATCAGCGTGTTGAGCGTTGTCGCTTCACTGGAGACGATGAAGGTGCTCGCCGCCGGCAAGGCGACGTGGGGCGAAAAGTTGCTGGTCGGCGGGTTGTGTGCCGTTCTGCCGTTCGCTATCGCGCTGCACGGTCTGATCGCCCTGCTGTGGTTGTACATCGCGGGTCTGCTCGGTGCGGGCTCGCTGGCGTTGCTGAGGAAACCAGAAGACGGGTTCCGTTTCCTCATCGCTGCCACGTTCACCATGTTCTACATCGGCCTGCCTTTCACCTCGGCGTTGCTGTTGCGGCTTGATCCCATCTGGCAGACGCATTTCCAGGGTGCGGCGATTATCGTGTATATCTGGGCGGGTGTCTGGGTAACGGATACTTTCGCCTACCTTGGCGGGAGGAGATTCGGCAAACGACCCCTCGCGCCGCAACTCTCCCCGAAGAAAACGCTGGAGGGGACAGCCAGCGGCATATTGATGGCCCTGGTCTGGACGATTCTAGCGGGATTTGCGTTGACGGATGTACTGTCGTGGTGGGATCGCATCCTGCTCGGTGCGATCATCGGCATGCTGTCGGTAATCGGCGACCTGGTCGAGTCGATGCTGAAGCGTGTCGCACACGTCAAGGACAGCGGCACGATCTTACACGGACACGGCGGTGTGCTCGACCGATTCGACAGCCTGTTGTTCGTGCAACCGGCGGTGTACCTCTACCTGATTGCGGCAGATGTGCTCAACTCGCCGAGCGTCCCATTGCTCGGGTAGGTGCTCAATCGACAGTCCGAACCGGCTCCGGCTTTTTCACATTGAAGTCGAGCATGAAGCCCATTGCCAGTGTGATCACCTGGTGACGCGCGGACGGTTCTCCCGGCCCACCGAGTGTTATCGCTTCGAAATCATCGCTGATGAACAGTTTGTGATAGTCCTCTTCGCCGAGGAATGAGCGGATGCCGTGCAGGTAACGGAGCTCGAGGTAGCCGCGTTCACGTCCGGCGGGGAAGGACATTCGGATGCCGGCGACGAACGACAAATCGACGCCGTTGACGTTGGTGATTTCCCGCGAGCCGGTGTTCTTCTTTCCGGGGATGTCGATGCCGACGCCGCTGCCGGTCAGTGTACCGAAACTGGGTCCGGCGAAAAGGTGCGGACGGACGTATTCCTTCGGCATCATGTCCCACTCGAGGAAGACCGGAACCTCGACGTAGTACATGTATGGGTTGAATTCTCGAACGGCTTGTCCATCATCGCCGATGAGGCGGTAGCCACGGCGTCCGAACAGCAACTCGGAGTGAATGGCGAAATTGTTGGTGAGGTTGATCGCGCCGGTGATGCCCGCCATCAGGCCGGTGTCCCATTTGCGGGTGTAGTTGTCAACGTCGGTCCAGCTGCCCGTGGCGTTGCTCAGATTGTACCCGACGACAACACCCCAATTGAGCGGAGTCTTTTTTCGGACGCGTGCCGAACTGGTGTCCGCGAGCGTCATGAGCAGTATTCCGATAGCCAGCAGTGTGAAACCAACCCGCTTCACAGGTTCCTCCGTACGCTGAGGATGAACAGGACCGCGAAAGATACAACGTAGAAGCGCCGGATGGTGGAAAGATGCAGCCGGAGGTCTCAGCGGAGCGAAGCCCTGAAACTTGGGCTGGGGACGTTGAGAGCCCTGTCAATTGGTGGTATGCCGGGGTGATGTGGCTCCGAATCGCGGCTCGAGGTAGAGGAGCGGAGATGTGTTGCGCAGGTGGGGCTTTTCTTCTACATTGTGCGTTCGCTGGAAACAGCTATGGGGCAGTAGCTCAGTTTGGTTAGAGTATCGGCCTGTCACGCCGAGGGTCGCGGGTTCGAGTCCCGTCTGCCCCGCATCAAACGCGTCCAACTCCGGGCGCGTTTTTTTGTTTGCACTCCTGCCGGAATTGGTCTCCAGAATCGTTTTTTTCTGTCCGCAAGTCGGCTTAGATTCCGCCAGCTGTTGGGGATGGAACGATTTTTCCGTGACCATCACCCCAGCTCGGTTTTCCACGCTGGAAACCAGTTTGCACGGGTAAGCCTGATTGTAAGGAGGACGCCATGAGCGATGCGACGAAATCCACTCAGTTCATCGATATGGAAGCGCAGTATGGTGCGCACAACTACCATCCGCTGCCGATTGTGATTGCAAAAGGTGAGGGTGTCTGGGTCTGGGATCCTGACGGCAACAAGTACATGGATTGCCTCGCTGCTTACAGTGCGTTGAACCAGGGCTACAACCACCCGCGCGTGATGAAGGCCGCCCGCGACCAGATGGAAACCGGCGTTACCCTGACCAGCCGTGCGTTCTACAACCCGCGTCTCGGTGAGTTCCTCAAGAAGGTTTCCGAGATTACGGGCCACAACCGTGTGTTGCCGATGAACACCGGTGCGGAAGCGGTGGAATCCGCGATCAAGCTCGCCCGTCGCTGGGGCTACGACAAGAAGGGTGTTGCCGAAGGCAAGGCCGAGATCATCGTCTTCAACGGCAACTTCCACGGCCGTACCACGACCATCGTCGGATTCAGTTCGGATGAAGACTACAAGAAGGGCTTCGGCCCGTTCACCCCGGGTTTCAAGCTGGTCGATTACGGCAACCTCGAGCAGTTCAAGCAGGCGGTCAACGAGAACACGGTCGCCGTGCTGATCGAGCCGATCCAGGCCGAGGGCGGCATCCTGATTCCGCCGGCAGGCTACCTCAAGGCGATCAAGGACATCTGCGAAGAACAGCAGATTCTGTTCATGGCCGACGAAATCCAGACCGGTCTTGGCCGTACAGGCAAGATGTTTGCCGTCGATCATGATGGCGTCAAGCCGGACGTGTTTATGCTCGCGAAGGCGATCAGCGGCGGTTTCATGCCGGTGTCGGTGGTAACGGCGGACGAAGAAGTGATGAAGGTCTTCGATCCGGGTTCACACGGCAGCACGTACGGTGGCAACCCACTTGGCGCGGCGGTCGCGACAGAAGCGATCCAGGTGTTGATCGACGAGAAGTTGCCGGAGCGTGCGACTGAACTTGGTGCTTATTTCGTCGAGAAGCTCAACGCGATCAACAGCCCGCATGTGAAGGAAGTTCGTGCGCGGGGATTGCTGGTTGGCGTCGAGATCAAGCGCGAGAGCGGAGTCGCCCGTCCCTTCTGCGAAAAGCTGAAGGAGTACGGCATCCTCGCGAAGGAGACGCACGAGAGCGTCATCCGTTTCGCTCCGCCGCTGGTGATCACCAGGGAAGAAATTGACTGGGCACTGGAACGAATCGAGAAGATTCTGACCACTGACGCCCCGGTTTGATCCTGAACTGACCTGATGTTACCCGTGCCGGACTGTCCTCGTGATGGTCCGGCACGGCGTTTATCCGACACAAACTTTCCCGTATATTGGCCCCGTCCTCGTACCCTGCGGTATTCCCCGGGTACATCTTTTTCATCGAACGTGAGATACGATATATGCGCCGTCAACACACAATCCGGGTGATGCCTTCCCTGCCCGAACCGATTGAACGCCTGCGAGAATTGGCGTTCGACCTGCACTGGACGTGGAACTACGATGCCATTGACCTTTTCCGCCGTCTCGACCCGTACCACTGGCGAGAGGTGGGGCAGAATCCGATCCGTCAGATTGCGGAGCTGCCGCAGGAAAAGCTTGAGGAGGCCGCCAACGACGACGCGTTCCTCGGCCTGCTCGAGAAGGTGCTGGAGGAGTTCGACGACTACCGCAGGGATCCGTCCTGGTTCCAGGCGAAACATCCGGCGATGAAAGACGCGCGCATCGCGTACCTCTCGATGGAGTTCGGGCTGCACGAATCGATGCCGATCTATTCAGGCGGGCTGGGCATCCTCGCGGGCGACCACTTGAAGGCAGCCAGCGACCTCGCGATTCCGCTGGTTGGTGTCGGTCTGATGTATCGCCGCGGTTACTTCCGGCAATACCTCAACGCAGACGGTTGGCAGCAGGAAAACTACCCCGTTTACGACACGTTCAACTTGCCGATCACCCAGGTGATGCGTGAGGATGGCGAGCCGGTGTCGTTTACGATGGATGTGGGCGGCCGAAACGTTATCATCCAGATCTGGCAGCTGAAGGTGGGGCGGATCACGCTGTATCTGCTCGACTCCGGTCATGCTGACAATCACCCGGAAGACCGCCGCATAACGGAAGTGCTGTATGGTGGCGATTCCGAGATGCGGATCCGTCAGGAGATCGTGCTCGGCATCGGCGGGATGAAGGCGCTGGTCGAGCTGGGCATTCAGTGCAGCGTGTTCCATATGAACGAGGGCCACAGCGCGTTCCTCGCCCTCGAACGGATCCGCCGCCGGATGGATGATCACCAGCTGACCTTCAGCGAAGCCCGTGAAGCGACTCGCGTCTCGCACGTGTTCACGACGCACACTCCAGTCCCGGCCGGCATCGACCGTTTCAGCCAGGAACTGATGACGAAATATTTCAAGGATTTCTGGCCGCAGATCGGGTTGGACCGGAATGCGTTCATGGATCTCGGCGGAGCGAACCCGAACGATCCGGCGTCCCCGTTCAACATGGCGACGATGGCAATTAATCTGGCGTCGTACGTGAACGGCGTCAGCAAATTGCACGGTGAGGTGTCGCGCAAGATGTATCGTCACCAGTGGCCGTCGCTGGATCTCAATGAAATTCCGATCGATTCAGTGACCAACGGCGTGCACGCCGCGAGCTGGCTGTCGCCGGAGATGGTGCATGTGTTCGACCGATACCTCGGCCCGGACTGGCAGCACGACGATGCTGACAAGGAAATCTGGAACAGGATCGAGAAGATTTCGAACGAAGAGTTGTGGCGTGCGAAGGAACGTGCGCGGCAGCGTCTGGTGGTTTTTGCCCGCGACCGTCTCGCGAATCAATTGCAGCAGCGTGGCGAATCCCGAGCGACGGTTGAGCAGGCGTACGACGCGCTCGACATGGAAGCGTTCACCATTGGTTTCGCCCGTCGTTTCGCAACCTACAAACGCGCCAACCTGCTGTTCCGTGACAAGGAACGGTTGTTCCGTCTGCTCCGCGACAACGAACGTCCGGTGCAGCTGATCCTCGCCGGCAAAGCGCACCCGAAGGATGAGCCGGGCAAAAACATCATCCGTGAGATCATCCATATCGCGCGCGAGGCTGGCGTGCGTGACCGCATCGTGTTCCTCGAGAACTACGACATCAACGTCGCCCGGCATATGGTCCAGGGCGCTGATATCTGGCTGAATACGCCACGTGTACCGATGGAAGCCTCCGGCACCTCCGGCATGAAGGCGGCGCTGAACGGCACAATCCACGTTTCCACTTTCGACGGCTGGTGGGCGGAAGGCTACAATCCGGAGATCGGCTGGACGATTGGCCACGGTGAAACGTACGAGGTGCCGGAAGAGCAGGATCAAATCGAGTCGGAATTGTTGTACGATCTGCTCGAAAAGGAAATCGTGCCGCTGTTCTATCATCGCAACCAGGGGCGTGTGCCGCGCGACTGGACGGAGATGATGAAGCGGTCGTTGTTGCGCAACTGCCCGTATTTCAACACCAGCCGCATGCTGCGTGAATACACCGAGAAGGCGTACCTGCCGAACCATCAGCAGTGGAGCACAATGGTAGGCGACGATTTTGCGTCGGCGAAAGAGCTCAGCGCGTGGAAGCAGAAGATGTACCAGGGCTGGAACGAGGTTCGCGTCGCGAATGTCAACCTCGACAGTTCGGGCAAGCTGAAGGTCGGTGACGAGGTTCTGGTGCAGGCGGGTGTCCATCTGGGCTCGTTGAAACCGGTCGATGTGCAGGTCGAGATTTACATCAGCCGTGAACTCCATGACGAGGATGCACAGCTCATCTCGCCGATCACGATGCAGGCGGGTGACAAGCGGGAGGACGGCGCGTACGAGTACTCGGGCACCTTTGCATGTCAGCGTTCGGGTGCGTACACCATGTCGGTGCGTGTGCTGCCGCATCATGATTTATTGCGCAGCCCGCACGATTTGCGCTTGATCTCGTGGGAAGAATAGCAGACGACCAGCTACGGGCGGACGATGGCGACTGAACAGCAGATCATGGACAGCAAACAGGTGCAGGCGAAGCCGCGCATTCGCTCATTTGAGTGGTTGCCGTTTCGCAAACGCCGCAGCACGCGCGAACAACGCATCCACTCAGTGTTGAGTGAGACGCCGTTGTTTCAGAGCATCGGCCGTCGTGACTGGACACTGTTGTCCAACCTGTTTCACGACCGCAAGTATGAGCACGGCGAGGCCATCTTCGAAAAAGGCATGCCCGGGCTTGGGATGTATGTGATCCTCGATGGGGAAGTGGACATCATTGGCAACGATGATGATGACAGCCCCACGCTGGCGCACCTGCTGCCCGGCGATTTCTTCGGGGAGATGGCGGTGATTCAGGAAGGTGTGCGCAATGCGACCGCTGTTGCCGCGACAGACTGCGAGTTGATTGGCATCTTCCGGCCGCAGTTGCGTGAGTTGCTGCATGACCGTCCCCGGCTCGGCACTCTGCTGTATGAGCGTCTGGCGCGTGTGCTGGCAGACCGGCTGCGACGTGCCGATGAGATGCTGCTCGAATTGACGCATCAGCTCGACGGGGGCGATGACGCATGAGCGCGGAAACGACAGCCCGGCTGACCCAGGGCAACCCGTTGCTGCGCCGTTTGCTGGCACTGGGCTTCGGCCTGTTCTTTCTGGTGCTGCTGATCTGGACCTTCCCGCTGATCAGCGACATCGTTACCCTGATTGTCATTTCGGTTGTGATCAGTTATGCATTGCGTCCCGTGGTGAATTTTCTCGAGATGCATGGGATTAACCGCATCGTCAGCATTCTCGTCATCTTTGTCGTGTTTTCAGGATTGATCGGACTCGCCGCAGCGTTCATCGTGCCGAGTCTGATCCAGCAGCTGAGTGATTTCGGCAGAACGTTGAACCAGCTCGACTTCGCCAAGATTCAAAGCAATGTGGTCAACTGGGTCAGCCAGTATATCCCGCAGGCTCGAGATATGATGTCGACCGAGGGCGGCGGGCAGGACATGATTTTCAACCGCTTGCGAGATCTGTTCGCCAGCGGTCTGGAAAAGTCGGCGAATGTGCTCGCGGGGGTGCTCAATGCGTTTACCCTGCTCAGCATGCTGCCGATTCTCGTGTTCTTCATGCTGAAGGACGGGCGGGCCTTCGCGCACGGATTCATCTCCCGCATGCCGAACCGGTTCTTCGAGATGACGCTGTCGCTGGTGTACAAGATCAATCGGGCGATTGGTGACTACATCGTCAGCGTGATTATTTCGTCACTGTTCATCGGCATTTTGACCTGGGTCGGGCTGCTGTTCATCGGCACCAAGTACGCGCTCGCACTGGGTGTGATTTCGGCCTTGTTCAACGTGATTCCGTTCTTCGGGCCTCTGTTGACAATGCTCGTGGTGTTTGCCGTGGTGTTGCTGACGGAATCGGCGTTATTCTGGCCGTTGATCTGGACAACGGCGCTGATGTTTACCTTGCAGCAGGTGGAATCGTTCGTCGTAAAGCCGATGCTGCTGTCGCATTCGTTGTCGATTCATCCGGCGGCGGTCATCCTCGTGGTGCTCATCGGCGGGCGTTTCGCCGGCGCAATCGGGATGTTTATCGCCATCCCGGTCTATTCGATCATTCACATGTTCATTGTTGACCTGTATGGTCACTTGAAGAACTACCGCATCATCTGAACCGCAGCCACCGTGCTGCCACCATGGAACTGAGATGACCCAGGACCCGTTCTCCGGCCAGACTCCAACCCCGATGCCATCCGATCCGCCGGTTGACCGCGAGCTCGCACACGCGCATCAATTGACGGATGACGAATACGACCAGGTTATCGAGCTGCTGGGTGGCCGTGAACCGACTTTCACCGAGCTTGGTGTCTATTCGGTGATGTGGTCGGAGCACGCCAGCTACAAGAATTCGATCCTGCAGCTGAAGACGTTGCCGCGCAGCGGTGGCAAACTGCTGGTTGCGGCCGGTGAAGAGAACGCCGGACTGGTCGATATCGGAGATGGCCTGGCGGTGGCGTTCAAGGTGGAAAGCCACAACCACCCCAGCGCTGTGGAACCGTACCAGGGCGCGGCGACGGGCGTCGGTGGCATCCTGCGTGATGTGTTTACCATGGGCGCACGTCCGATCGCCTGCCTCAACAGCCTGCGTTTCGGCCCGCCGGAAGACGACCGGGTGCGGTACCTGGTTGACGGTGTCGTGCGCGGCATTGGCGATTACGGCAACTGCGTCGGCATCCCGACTGTCGGCGGCGAGGTGTATTTCGACGAAGCGTACCGTGGCAATCCGCTGGTCAACGCGATGGCGGTGGGGATTGTCGAACATGACAAGGTGCTGAAGGCGACGGCGGGTACCGAGCCCGGCAATCCGGTGATTTACATCGGCTCACGAACCGGCCGGGACGGCATCCACGGCGCAACCTTCGCCAGCGAAGAGCTGAGCGAGGAATCCAAGAGCCGCAAGTCGAACGTGCAGGTGGGCGACCCGTTCACCGAAAAGCTGCTGCTCGAAGCGACGCTCGAGTTGGGTGATACGGATGCGCTGGTCGGGATTCAGGACATGGGCGCGGCCGGGCTGACCTGTTCGTCTTGCGAAATGGCGGGTAAGGACGGCGCGGGCATTTTCCTCGATCTTGACAAGGTCCCACGTCGTGAAGAGGGGATGACGCCGTACGAAGTGCTGCTCAGCGAAAGCCAGGAACGGATGCTGGTTGTCGCCAAGCGTGGACGGGAACAGGAAGTGTTCGATATCGTCCGCCGGTGGGACCTTCAGGCTGTGGAAGTTGGATTTGTGACGAATGATGGCCGCATGCGTGCCAGCGCGGACGGTCAGTTGGTGCTGGATATCCCGGTGGATACGTTGGTGCTTGGCGGTGGCGCGCCGCAGTATGTGCGTGAGGTCGAAGAACCCGCACCCGCTCCGGCGTTGAGCGTGACCGAACCGCAGGACTTCAGGAATGCGACGCTGCAGCTGCTCGCCAGCTCGAACGTCGCCAGCAAGCGGCATGTGTACCGCCAATATGACCATATGGTCGGCGCGAGCACACGGCTCGAACCGGGCCGTGGCGATGCAGCATTGGTCCGAGTCGCCGGCACCAACAAGGTGCTGTCCATCGCGATTGATTGCAACGGACGCCAGCTTTCGCTGAATCCGCGTGAAGGCGCACGCCAGGCGGTGGCAGAATCCTGCCGCAACGTCGCCTGCACCGGCGCGCAGCCGTTGGGCATCACCAACTGCCTTAATTTCGGAAATCCGTACAAGCCGAAGATGTACTGGACGTTCGTCGAAGCGGTCGGCGGGATGGGGGAAGCCTGCCGTGCGTTCGGAACTCCGGTCACCGGCGGGAACGTATCCTTCTACAACGAAAACCCGAGCGGGGCGGTATTTCCGACACCTGTCATCGGGGTTGTTGGCCTGGCTGAGGATGCGTCAAAGACCATCGGCATGGGCTTCACCCGGGAAGGTGACGCCATTTTCCTGCTCGGGCCGGATCGCGCGGGCTGGGCCGGCAGTGAGTGGCAGAACATCACCGAGGGGTCGCCGTCCGGGGAACTGACGCCTATCGACCTCGAACTTGAAGCGAAGCTTCAGGAATTCCTGATCAAGAGCATCAATTGTGGCTGGATCAGTGCGGCGCATGACCTTTCGGATGGCGGGCTGGTGGTCTCGTTGTGCGAGATGGCATTGACCAGTCCAAACCGCTCCATTGGCGCTTTGCTCGAACGGGAAGAGGACGTGACGGCGTCATGGCTGTTCGCGGAAGGTCCGTCGCGCGTGGTGGTGACGGTCTCACCGATGGTGATAGACGAATTCGAGGAGGCTGTGGAAGCGGCAGGGTTGCCCATCGAGTGGATCGGCACAACCGGCGGAAAGGGTGTCGGTTTCCGTGGCGTGTTCAGCGTGTCGTTCGATGAAATGGCGGACGCGTACGACAACGGTCTCGAGCGCGCGCTTGGGCTGAAACCCAACGCCTGATCTGGCATCCGGAACCGTCATGGCATCGCCTGCTTTCGCCCGGCTTTTTCTTCGTCCACGTACAACCATGCGCTGGGTGTTGGATGATGATCCCAACTTCGGCGTCACCAGTATCTCGGTGGTCGCCGGGATTACGGCCTTCCTGCGCTCCAGCGTGCTGCATGGGCTACACCCGATGCCCGGCCTCGCCGGCCTGCACCCGCAGCTGGACGCCATCCTCGCCTATGGCGTCGGCGCCACACCCAACTATCCACTGCTGATCGCTGCTCTCGGCATCGCTGGCGGACTGTTTGGCGTGCTGGGGATCTATCTCGGCACGCTTCCGCTCTGGATCATCGGCAAGATTTTTGGCGGACGCGGACGTTACGCCGAAGTCCGCTCAGCGTTGGCGTGGTCGTTTGTGCCCTATTCCTGGCTGTTGCCGCTGTGGATCGGGATGGCGTTTTTTGAGGGTGCACAGTTGCGGCAGGCTGGGTTCGACTACACGTCGTTCTTCCCGCCGGACGGTAGTTCCGTCGTTCTCTGGGGCTTATTTGGCCTCGACTACGCCCTGCGCCTGTTCGCGATGGTGTGGCTGGTGCTGAAGCTGAGCGTGGCTCACCGCTTCGAGATCTGGAAAGCGATTGTTGTTGCCGCGCTCTCCGGATCTGTCCTCATCTATCTCGTGCCGCGCTTCTATTCGCTCGGATTCTGACGGGGACCACCCGCCCGGTAACCCACCTGAACCTTACTCCGCTTCGACATGTTTGTGGCTGCCGTCGCAGAACGGCTTGTTCTTCGTGTGTTTGCACATGCACAGCGCGACGGACTTGTCTTCTTCCAGGGTGAAGTTGTGGCTGTGCAGCTCGCTCTTCTCCCGGTGGGTGCCATCACAGAAGGGCTGGTTGCTGCTGAATCCACACGCGCACCAGTAATAGTCACCGGCCTTGCATTCGATGACAGCAGGCTTCGTATCCGCGGGGCGGGGGGTGGAACGGCGGTCACTCATCGTAGTCCTCACACTTCGGTTGTTGAATCAATGCCTGAATATGCGGGTGTGGCCGTGCAGCGTCAACCAGAGGATGTGCTCCTGCATCAAGCAGAAACGGTCGCATGCGTTACCATGCGACCGTTTCATCAAACACAAGGGGTAGGGGAAGGTGTACTCTTATTCGGCCTTGTCCAGCTCGGCGTCAATCATGATGGTGACGTCCTCACCGACGAGCAGGTTACCCGCTTCCAGAGCCTTGTTCCAGGTCAGGCCCCAGTCGGTGCGATTGATCACGGCCTGTGCGCTGGCGGCGGCTTTCGTCGTACCCATGAAGTTGATCGGGTCGCTTGGACCTTCAACCATCAGCTCGATCTCTTTGGTCACGCCACGGATGGTCAGGTCGCCAAGCACCTTCAGCTGCTTCTTGCCGACGGCGGTGATCTTCTTGCTTTGGAAGGTCATGGTCGGATACTTCTCCGCCCAGAAGAAATCTTCGCTGCGCAAATGCCCATCGCGCTTTTCGTTGCCAGTATCGATGGAATTGACGTTAACCGTTACTTTGATCGTCGATTCCGTCGGGTTTTCCGGATCGTAGTTCAGCTCGGCGTCGTAGTCGGTGAACTCACCCCAGACGTTGGTCAAAATGTGCTTGACCTTGAACTTGACGGCGGTATGGGACTTGTCAACCATCCATTCACCTGCGACTGCGCCCTGCACGGAAACCAGCGCGAAAACCACGACGAACAATGCGATAAACTTCTTCATCTCTTTCTCTCCTCGGTTGCATGTTTTCCTGAATGGAAATGATGCTTGGTATCGTTATGGGAACTGCGTGTTACTCGTTATCCAGGTTGCCATGAACTCGGTCGTTCAGCCGCTGGCAAAGTGTCTCGAATTGCACCAATTCGTCTTCGTTCAGTACTGAAAACGTGTCCAGCAGCAGCTTGTCATGGGCCGGCAGCAGGCTGGAAATCAGCGATTTCCCGTCATCGGTCAGACCTACCTGCGACACTCGCCGGTCGTTTTCGACGCTGCAGCGGCTCACCAGTCCACGTTTCTCCAGGTTGTCCACGACCACGGTGATGTTGCCCGTTGTGCGCTGGCTGTGCTGCGCCAATTCGCGCTGGTTCATGGCCCCGTACAGGAACAGCGATTCCATCACGGTAAACTGCGTTGAACTCAGGCGATTACCGTCCGTGCGCACATCGCCGTGATGCCGCAGCGCTTCCGCGGTGCATCGCATCGACCGGATCAAATCCCGGATTCGGCTGACCTGTTTGGGACAGGCATCTTTCATGGCACGGTCCGATGTGTATCAAGGTTGAACAGTTCAACATTAGATCGTTCAATGTTGAATAATGCTTACGCAACTGTTATGCCTACCTAACTCAGAAGTTCCAAAATCGCGGGAGCACCGAGAGACACTGTGGACGATAACGTAGTTATGACAGGAGATAAAAGCCCTCGCAGGCTTCGCTGCGAGGGCTTGGGAATGTGCGGTGATGCGTAGCAGAATGGATCAGGCGTCCATGTCCGCCCATTTCTTTGCCATCTGGTTGAAGATGATGAGCGCGACAATCGCGACGACGCCGATGGCTGCCAGCGGGAGCCAGACAGCGTACTGTGGCTGGTAGGTATCCCACAGCAACTGCGTGGTCTGGACAGGGTCCATGCCGATCACGCTCTGCAGACGATCCATCGCCTCGGGGCGGGTGACCCCGACGAGGTCGGCGAGTTTGTCCGGATCGCCATCCCACATGCTGACCTTGCCCTCACCGATCGCCGTATGCTCGAGCAGGTATTTCTGCGCGAGCACGGCTTTGTCACCGAAGTGACCGTACAAATAGCCCGCGATCTTCGAACCGGCAAAGCCGCCGATCCCGACTGGAATGTTCACGTACCCGAGGTATAGGCCCTTCTTTCCGGCCGGGGCGATCAGGCCGAGGTACTCGTTTTTCTTCGGCCCGGTCAGCATTTCACCGAAGGAGAACCCGGCGACACCGAGCAGGAAGATGTAGCCCGAGGTGGTCAACCCTGCGATCAGGATGCCTGCTGTCGCGACCGCCATACCGATGATCATCACGGCGAGCACGCGCATGTTGGACACGACCTTGGCGACGACCAGCATGAAAGCGACGATCAGCAGCGCGTTCAGATTGAGCAGGATTTCCTGCGGCACCATCAGCCCGCGATCCGTGGCAATCGCCCAACTGTGGAAGAAGGGGATTGGAGAATTCTGGAAGGCGTGCGCCAGGTGACCGGAATCGACCCAGTCGGTGATGAAGTTCGGGTGCAGATCCCAGAGCTGGTACATCATCAGCCAGAAGCAGCTCATGATGAGCAACCAGGCAACCAGGCGCGGCTCAACGATGTTCTTCATCGTGCGCACAAATACCTGGATCGGGCTTTCGGTCTTGTCCGCGCCAGACTGGAAGTCCTTGAAGGTGAACAACATACCGTAGTTCAGCGCGGTGATCGCAGCACCGGTAAGGAACAGCACCTGCCACGAATATTCCGTACGAATGAAGGCAGCCAGCATAGGGGCGACGGCCGCGCCGACATTCACGATCCAGTAGAAGATACCCCAGCCCACGGACGAGTTCGACTTGGTCAGGTTTTGCGCGAGCGAACCCTGCAGTGATGGCTTGAAGAACGCCGTACCAGTCGCGAGTACCATGATCGCCGTGAAGAAGCCCCAGAACGAGGTCAGGTAGGCCATCATCACGTAGCCGGCGATGTTCAAGGTTACCGAGAAGAATAGAGTCTTCTTGTAACCGTAGCGGTCAGCATACCCGCCGGTGAACATCGGCAGGATCGACTGGAACACGAACCACCAGGCGTAGATCGTGCCTTTCTGAGCCGCTGTGAAGTGGAGGCCGTGTACCTCATCCGCCTGCATGATGTAGATCGCGACTACGGAACGGATCAGGAAATACGCCATCCGTTCAAACATCTCGATTCCGTTGAGCATCCAATAGCCCATCGGAAATCCGAACATCCAGAACCCCTCGCCGGGCTTCTGCATCGGGCCGCCGGTCTGTGCGGGTGTCGCCATGCCTTCCCTCGTCTCTCGGTGGTCGTTGGTTAGTTTGTATGTGTGAAGTGAATCCTGAATCTAACCGAGTTTTGGCAGTGGGGCAAATCGGCAGGGCAGAAAGGTTGGAGTGGGCCGGAGCGGGTAGATGTATACCTCTACTTCGACAGCAGGGACGGGCCGAGAATCAGGATCGACAAGCCGAGCCCGACGTAGATCGGGTGAATCTCCATTGGATAGCCGGATCCGTAACTGCCAAAAGAGCTCCAGATCGCTGTCGCACCGCCGCTGATCAGCATCGAAAGCAGCACACGGCCACGCGGCAACGGGATCTTCCGGTACAACGCCGCGACCATCGGCAGCAACAGTGCGGACGTGGCGATGGACCCGAGGTCATGGAAAATGACCACCGCTGACTGCTTCCACGTCGCGATGGAGATCGCGACCACCGACGCGACCACCAGGCCGGCACGAGTCGGGGTTACGGTGTCGCTGACACCGGAACGGACACGTTTCCACAAGTCATGGCCCAGGGTCTGCCCGGCCAGCAACATGTAGGAGTCAACGGTCGAAAGGACGACCGAGACCAGTGCGACGAAGAAGATCCCGAGCAGGCCAACCGGCAGCAATTGTTCCGCGAGCAGGGGGTAAGACAGCATTGGTTCAGCGTCCCCACCAAGGATCGCGCGGGCGTAGAGGCCGGAGAACGTGGTCAGGAAGTCGAACACCAGCCAGAATGCGACCGAGACCAGCAACCCGCGGCGAGCCACCTTTTCACTCCGGGCGGCGTAGCAGCGTTGGTAGAACGTCGGCTCGATCAGCGTTTGCAGCGCGATGAAATACCAGACCAGGATCGCTGGTAAACCGAGTCCGCCAGTGGGGGACAGGGAGGCTTCAGGCAGGTTGGCTTTGAGGAAATCCCAGCCGCCGTATTGGCTCGCCGCTATCACGATCAGCAGGATGAAGCCGACATACATCAGGACAAACTGCGGCAGGTCGGTGCGGATCACGTTCCGGAACCCGCCGTGAAGGACATAGAGCAAGCTGAACGCGCTCCCCGCAATCATCCACACCAGCAGCGAGCCACCGAGGAACCACTGCAGCAGTTCGCCGAGCATCAGGATGTAGGCAGCCGGAACGGTGATCAGGAAGACAATGATCGTGCCGGTGATCGCGACCGGTTTTCCGTAGGCGGCTTCCAGTTGATCCGGAATGGAGAGGAAGCGGCTGCGACGCGCCCGTCCCGCAAGAAAGAACGCGAACAGCAGCGCGGCGATGTAGTAGGGTACGCCAAACACCAGCCAGTTGCTGATGCCGTAAAGATAGGAATACTCACCGACTGCGAGGATGCTGCCGTACCACGTCGACACCAGTGTCGCGACAAACGCAGGACCTGTCAGCCGTCGACCCGCGAGCAGAAATTCCTCCGCGCTGGATCGTTCGCGTCGTTTTGTACGCAACGCGATGATCAGCAGGAAGAGGAAGTAGAGGGCGACAATCGCCGTGTCGATGCTGCCGAGACGCATGGGAAGACCGGTTTATGGTAATCGGTTGTCGGTACTCGGTATTCCTAACGTGCCATCGTCGCAGCTAGAATCCGTACTCGATCTGGTAATCATAGATCGTGCTGAAATCAAGCTCGTGACACGATTGTCATTTACCGATAACCGACTACCGGCTACCGGTTACCGTCTTAAGCGGCGACCCGGGGGCATCGCATGGGGGACGACTACCCCCGGATCATGGTGTGCCGCGTACTCAATCGCCTACAGTGTCACTTTGATGCCTGCGAAATAGTGTCGCGGGGCGGCGGGGATGACGTACACACCCCAAGCGTCCGCGCTGCCGGCGATGTTGTACTCCTCATCGAACAGGTTGCGCACATGCAGCGACAGCTCCACCGACGGCGCGCTGGCGTAGTTGAACAACGCGCGCGACCCGTTCGGACCGATCACCGCGAGGCGCGCCTGCAGGTCGACACGGGTGTACGCATCGAGGGAACGATCCTGATCAGCGATATCGAGCGAAGTCGCGTTCGTGAAATTGCGCTCCGGTTCGATCAAGTCTTCCGTGTTGGCAACAAAGCGTTCGCCGACGTAATGCGCGCTGACACGGAAATCGTACCACGCGCGTCTCACGCCAAACGCGAAGTTGAACAGCTGCTCCGGCGCGTTAATGATCTGTTTGTCGGACAAGTCCAGTTCGGCGACGAGCGTGGTGAAGCTGGCGTTATCATAGAACAGCACGTCGGTGGTGTAATCGAGGAACCGGTTACGGGAGAGGGTGGCATTCCCTTCCGCGAACAGGCCGTTGTCCCACTGGTAGCGACTGGCGAGTTCAACACCCACGCGCTGTGTTCGACACGCGTTTTCGATCACCGGCTGGCCGAGCACATCGTACTGGCCGATGTCCACGATCTCATCCTCGACGTTCATCAGGTAGCCGGTGACACCGAGGAACCAGTTTCGCTGCGACCACTCCGCGCCGAGCTCGAAGTCGTCGAGGGTTTCAGGCTTGATCTGCGGATCACGGTTGAAATTGTTGTTCGGGTATCGAATCACCGGGTAGCCGGTTTCAGCCCAGTAGTGGTCCTTCAGGCGCGGTTCGCGTGTGATGCGACTGTAACTGCCCCAGAGTCGGATTTGATCCGTGGCGAGATAGGACGCGCCCACACGCGGCATGACGAACGTGTACGGCTGAGTGAAGGATTTACCATTGAACTTGTCGTTGAGCACCTCGTACTCGATGTTCGCGAGCTGCACCGCGCCTGTGAGCGAAAGCTGGGGGGTAAGTTGCCACTTGTCCTGCACGTACCCCGAGATGATGCGCTTGCGGCCTTCATAGTCATACCAGTTGTGGTTCGGCGTTGTACCGTCGGGCAGGACAGATCCCCACAGCAGTTCGCCGTAGCGGCGGCTGCGGTGGCTGATGAACTGTCCGCCGACATCAACGGTATGCCCGCCGGTTCTCCACGTCATCCGTGGTTGCCAGCCGCCCTGGTTGTTGTTCACGTGCTGCCGTGCGACCATATCCCCGATGGCGAGCGAGTCCGGCGCGTCCAGCGACCAGAAATCCCAACCATAGCCCCACCACGCCGGATAGTAAACATCGAAGTAGCCGTTGCCCTGGATGTAGAACAACGTGTTTTGCAGGCGGACGTTATCGTTGATCTCCCACGTGTTGTGCAGCTGGTAATGCGGTTGGTAGTAGTTGTCGGTCTCGTCGTAGTTGCCGAGCTCCGGGTAGGATAGCGGGTTCTGGGTTCGATCCTGCGCCAGCTGTTCACGGGTGACGCCGGAATATGCCATCCCGTTCCTGATTGGGCCGCCGAAGAGCACGAAGCGTGTCGTCATGCTCTCATCTACCCGTGCGCCACTGAGATAGTAGCTGAAATAGTCGGCCCAGGAATCGTCACGGTACCCGTCCGAGGTGATCCGTGAGAACCGGGCGTTGAGGAAGTACTTCTCTCCGATCGGGCCGGATTGCAGGTTGACCGAACCGCGCTGGGTGTTGTAGCTGCCGAGCCCGTATTCGGCGGTGAGTGCGGGCTTGCGGCTGAAGGTGGAAGTCTGCACGTCAATCGTGCCGCCAACAGCCGGCAGGCCGAGCAAGGCGGAACCCGCACCACGCTGCACCTGTACGTCTTCCACATTCGCACCGAAGTCGGCGAGGTCGACCCAGTAGACGTAGAAATCTTCCGGATCGTTGAGCATCACGCCGTTCAGCAGAACACTGACACGTTTGAAATCGAACCCGCGCAGGCTGAGGTAGCTGTAGCCGAGTGCGTTGCCGGCGTCCGTGGACGTGGTCAGGCTGGGAATACCCTCCAGCGCGACCGGCAGGTCCTGTGCGTAGTAGCGCAGGTCCAGCTCATCGGCGGTGATGTTGGTGAAGGGGACAGTCGCGGTCTTACGCTCGACTCGGTCAATGGTGAGCGTGACATCTTCGCCGAGGTACGCTTTCGGGCGTAGTTCGACGCCGATCACGGTTGTCTGATCGGTGTTGAGGTTGAACGTTTCCGGCCAGTAGCTGACGTGGCTGACGGTCATCGTGAACGCGCCATCCGGCACGCCGAGCAGGGTAAACTGCCCGTCGGCGCCGGTGGATGCGCCGAAGGAAACTGTGGACACGATTACGCTTGCATTTGCGACCGGTTCGCCGGTGGATTGATCGACCACCGAACCGGTCACGGTTGCGGCCGAACACACGGATAAAGCGATGAGCAGAGACAGGAATACAACGGTAAAAAGGGTACGCATGGCGCCAATCTCCCAAAAATATGGTTTCGCCGTCGGGGAGTTTGGCTTGTGAAATGAGTAAACCCACACGGGTTGCTGTGTGGGTTCGTCGCGGCAATGCACTGCGAAATGCTTGTCGCGCCGAATCCCTACGCCGGTATTACCCGGATCAGGTTCGTCGGGTGTGATCTCAGGTCCGCATTTTTGTGTTGCGAACCACCCCGAACGGCGTTAGTCGGAACTTACATGTGGCGGGCCGGGCGGACAAGTGCTGCCTCGATCCCAGCTCGGATCAGAGGGCCGGCAGCACCTTGCTGCGCACATCCCCGAAGCCGACACGGTAGCCTTCACCCTGGCAATAGCCGCTCATAATCACGGTATCGCCGTCCTGCAGGAACTTGCGAGTCTCACCATTTGGCAGCTCGAGCGGTTCGGTGCCGCGCCAGGAGAGCTCGAGCATCGATCCGCGCTGGTGCTTCTCCGGGCCGCTGATGGTGCCGGACGCCAGCAGATCGCCGGTGCGCAGGTTGCAGCCGGTGACGGTATGGTGTGCCAACTGCTGCGCCGGTGTCCAGTAGAGGTAATTCAGGTTCGACTCGGCGATGCGGTGCGGCTGGTCCATGTCCTCGGTCTGCAGTTGCACATCAAGGTTGATGTCCAGCGACCAATGGTCCTTCGGCTTGAGGTAATCGAACGGTTCCGGGTCCTGCTTCGGGCCGGGGACGCGGAAGGGATTCAGCGCGTCAAGAGTAACCACCCACGGGCTGATCGAGGTCGCGAAGTTCTTCGCGTTGAACGGGCCGAGCGGTTGATACTCCCACTTCTGGATGTCGCGTGCGGACCAGTCGTTGACGACGACAAACCCGAAGATGTAGTCCTCGGCACGATCAATCGGGATCGGGTGGCCGAGTTCATTATTGCCGGCGGTAAAGAAGCCCATCTCCAGCTCGAAGTCGAACAGGCGGCAGGGAGTGTAGACCGGTGTGTCGCTGTCCGCCGGCAGCACCTGTCCCCACGGACGATGCACATCCTGCCCGCTGACGATAATCGAGGACGCGCGGCCATGATACCCCACCGGCAGATGCAGGTAGTTCGGCATGAGCGCGTTCTCCGCGCCACGGAACATCGTGCCAACGTTGAAGGCGTGGTGTTTCGACGAGTAGAAGTCCGTGTAATCACCGATTTTAACCGGGAGTTGGAGCGTGACTTCATCCATCGCATGAAGGGCTGCGTGCCGCAATTCTGCGTTGTTCTTGAGTGCCGGATTCTCGCCGGTGAGCAACTCCTGGATCGTGCTGCGAGCTTCCAGCCACGCCGGACGGCCGAGGTCCATGAATGCGTTCAGCGAATCCTGCGCGAACACGGACTTGTGGGTCAGTTCCGGACCGTTGAACAGGTTGGCCGCTTCGAGCACGGCGAGGTCGAGTACCTGGTCGCCGATCGCGACACCGACACGGGGCGAATCACCAGTCCTGATGGTGAACACGCCGTACGGCAGATTTTCAACCGGGAAATGGCTGTCCTTCGGGATATCGATGATGCAGGGCAATGGCATGGGGAAATGTTCCGTGTTTAAGGTGTCTCGTTGTCACAAGTACTGGTCAGCGCAGCAACTTCAGATCGACGAGATCCTCACGTGGTTCGTCGAAACTGCAGCTGCCATAAGAGATGAACTGAGCCGCGCGTGCTTTTTCGACATCATCCAGCGGCACTGACAGGTCGCGCCAGGCAAACGTGTTGTCGTTGAGCGTGAACGCAGCGGGGTCTTCCTCGTTGATGATCCCGGTCAGCTGCGTGACGTTCAGCTTGTTTTTCCGGCCCAGCAGCGCGGCGCCGAAGACGTTGAGGAAGCCATGCATCGTGCCGCCGAATTCCGGATAATATTGCCGCACCGGGTGATGCAGCCCGGCGGTTGCCTTAAACGGGATCTCGCAACGGATCACGTGCGACAGGGCAGAGGCGACAACCTCGGACGCGGGCACTTCCTGCGGATAGACACCGCCGCAACGCAGTTTGAAGCCGAGGTGGATGCGCTCGTCTTCAGGCTGCTTGTTATACCACTGGATCGCAGTCGCAGCGTGATCAAACAGATCATCGTGGGTGGACTGGAAATCGTCCTTGAAGGTCACCTGCCATGGGATCTCGAAGAACAGATCCACCGAATGACCGAGTGTATCCAGAGTTGACCGTTCAACCAGTTCGAAAAAGGGAAGCATTTTCTCGGGGTTGTCCGGGGATTTGCCGGGTACCGGAAGGCGCGCTTCGATCATTTCAATGCGTACCTTGTTGCCATGCTTGGCTTCGAACGATCGGATGCGCTCCAACGTGCTGCGATAATTGTCGAGGAATGAATCGTACCCGGTGCCGCCTTTAAGCGTGACGGAGAACCGGAACGGTGGCCGTTCGTTGAACAGGTCAGCGTAGGCGTCCAGCTCTTGCAGCGCGGTGGACGGGACGATGAACCGGGACAGCATCCACGCGTCCTGTTCGGTGCGGTAGCGTGCAAAATTCAGCAGCGCGTCATGCAGCGGCAGCGCGGTCGGTGGAAACATCCCGGCATAATCGATCAAGCCGGACAAGAACAACTGCGCGGCCGGAATTTGCTGATCAGCGGCGTACTTTGGAAGCTGTGTCGGACTCATGGTCAGATCCGTAACTTGGACTCGTTTCAGTGGAACGCGTCATGAACCTGTATTCGACAGGTGACCGGAAAGTAGGTGTCCCTCACTTTGCCCGCAACCGGCAGCGTGGCTGCGGACAGGGAACAGGGGACGTGAGCGTGGGGTGTAGACAACAGGTGTCGTTGTCACCCCACACGGTGCGGGTTGTTTCAGAACTCATCTCCGAGCCATTGTGATGTACGGAGACTGATTAGATCCATGTGAATACGTCAGTTAGCTTACCATCAACTCCACAAGCTCGAACTGGCAACACCTTTGCATGAGGGTATGACGGAAAGAAGTGGGAAGGTTCGCTTGAGGGTTCCCTCCCCGGCACAGCGAGGTGGAAAAATGCTTCGACCGTATCGACACGCACTGATTGTTCTGCTCAGCCTGACGTTGGTGGGATCCGTTCCAGCCCAGGTGAGCGAAGACGTGAATGGGCATGGCACCATCGACTGGTCTGACCAGGTGGTGCGCGCTACCGGTATTTCCGTGCAAGGTGGAGTCGGCGGACGTGCCGGCCAGATCCGTGCGGCTGAACTGGACGCCCTGCGTCAGATTCTTGAGACGGTAAAGGGGATTCGCGTCAACAGCGAAACCACGGTCGAGGAGTACATGCTGAGTTCGGATCGCATCCAGTCGCGAATTGAGGGTGTGGCGAAGAACTTCCAGCGTGCCGGCGATCCGGTGTACAAGCCGGATGGTTCCATCGAGCTGACGGTTGAGATGAACATGGCCGGGCCGGGCCAGCTGTACGCTGAGGTGTTTACCAACGGCAACTCGACTGCTGGATCACTCTACGGAACCAGTACAAATCTGGGTTCGGGCGTGTACACCGGGCTGATTATCGACGCACGCGGGCTGGGTATCCGTCCCGCGCTGGCGCCGTCCATCCTCGACCAGCAGAACCAGATCATCTACGGCGAACGGTACGTCGAACGGCAATGGCTGGTACAGCAGGGCATGGTGGAATACGCCCGCGATCTCGCGACCGCGCGTGCCAACGACCGTGTCGGCTCGAATCCGCTGGTGATCAAGGCGGTTGACGCAACCGGCGCGAACCGCACTGACGTGGTTGTGTCGAGCGATAACGCCCGTCTCCTGCACGCCGTCGAGAAGCATCTCACCTTCCTGCATCAGGCACGTGTTGTCTTCATCGTGGACTAGGAGTTGATGATGAACCGCTACAGAATCGCACTCGTACTCCCTCTGCTCGTGTTGCTCGCCGCCTGTGGTCCGAAGCCGGAACGCAGCGAGTCCGTGCTGGATAATCCGGAATATCACGTCAGCCAGGGCTTGAAACACCTGCAGCAAGGTACACTGGACCAGGCAGAAGCCGAATTCGCCCGCGCCAACGAACTGGATCCGAAATACGCCCACGCATGGGCGGGGATCGCCCTGGTTCGTGCGCAACAGGGTCAGATTGACGAAGCCGAGGACCTCGCCGACGAAGCTGTGGACAAGGCGAAGAAGGACCCGTTTGTCTGGGCTGCGCGGGGTCGGGTGTACAGCCTGATCACCGAGCCCGGCGACTACGATGGCGACATTGACGATCAATTCGAGAAAGCTGTCGATCTCGACGCGGACTTCGACCTCGCATGGTACTGGTGGGGCCTGGCGAAGAAGCGGGCGTGGGATTTTGATGACGCCGGCGCCAAATTCGCCCGGGCGATTGCGTTGCGTGGCGAATGGATCGCGGAAGCGGACGCCGCCTACGCCGAAGTGCAGGACATTCTGCGTGCCGCGCCGGCGAGCCGGATTGGGGTGAAAATCGCGCAAGTAGACACGTTGGATCGCGCAGATTTGTCGGTCCTGTTCCTCGAGGAATTGAAGCTGGCGGAGGTGATGGAACGGACGATGGGCGTCACGGTTGACCCGAAATATGTACCGCCGAAAGACGCGAACCTGTTGCCGCCGGAGATGGAAGGGAAGGACATGAGCCTGGTTCCGCAGGATGTGCGCGGTCACTGGGCTGAGACCTGGATCCTGCAGGTCATTGACCTGGGCGTCATGGAAATCGCTCCCGACCGCAGGTTTTACCCGGATCAACCGGTGACCCGTGGCGAGTTCGCCCTGTTCCTGCAGAACATCATGGCCAATGTGCTTCACGACGAAACGTTGCCCACGAAATATATCGGCGAGCCGACACGGTTCAAGGACATGCGCAGCGGGACGGCGACCTACAACGCTGCGGCGCTGGCGGTTGACCGTGGGTTCATGGACGCTGACATCATGGGCCGATTCCAGCCGGATGGCTACGTGACCGGAGCGGAAGCGTTGCTCAGCATCCGCGCGTTCCAGGATCATCTGGAGTATGAATTCTAAATCGGTACTGCTCCGTTTCAAGCGAGCGCAGTGGCGAAAACGGGTTGGTTTCAGGGCTTACTGAAAAGTGGTCTCTGTGTATTCCAGTGGGAACAAGTCCCTTGACACACGAACCGGGAATGCTTACCATTGCAGTCACGCATCGCGGGGTGGAGCAGTCTGGTAGCTCGTTGGGCTCATAACCCAAAGGTCGCGGGTTCAAATCCCGCCCCCGCTACCAGGAAACAGACGGGACTTCTGAAAACTCAGAAGTCCCGTCTTTTGTTTCCGGTATCGCCGTAGCTGCCACATTTCCAACGGGAACGCCTGCCCTGATAGCAGGGTCAGCTGCCGTTTCGGTACATCGCCCGCGTTTCTTCGATCCAGAAAGCCGGTTGTTTGTAGATGGTGCACTCCAGACAATTCTGACTCAGGCAGCCGCCTGCATCCCGGTGATGGGTCCAGCATGGATTCGCCGCGCTGTTGACGAAGGCGCATTTGTTCCGTTCTTCGCCTGAGCAGTCGTGAATCTGCCAGCAGGGGAGCAGGGCGCACAACCGGACCAATGACTTCAGGTTCAGTTTGTTCACGTCCATATATTCCCGCAGGCTGGCGATTCGCGCGATCTCTGCTCCGCTGACCCAGCGGTACCCGCGCCGGTCGCGGGGAAAGACGGTCAGCCCGATCGACTCGTAGTTGCGCAGAGTGGACGCCGACAAGCTTAGTCGTTCCGCGGCATCGCTGATCGGGACGGCATCGGGCAGAATTCCCGGCTCATCCTGAAGCAGAAACTGATCCCGCGGATCGCTGTCACTCATGACGGGACACTCAACAGGTTTTCGACCAGCCGCAGCATTTCGTCCTGATCAACCGGCTTGGCCAGATAGCCGTCCGGTGCCGGGACCTGCTTGCGTGTCGAGATAAAGGTTTTCATGTCGCGGGCAACGCCGCTGATCACGACGATCGGCGTGTGCGGTTCACCTTCACCGCGCATCTCGCGGTAAAACTTCAACCCGCTCACTTCCGGCATGCTGAGGTCGAGTGTGATCAGGTCATAGCTTGTCGCCGCAGCTTTCTCCAGGCCGATTTGACCATCTTCCGCCGTGTCCACCGTATAGCCGTGATCTTCAAGCAACGCCGCGAAAAAGGTTCTGGTATCGGCTTCGTCGTCAACGACCAGGATTCGTGGTTTGTGGTCCATCGATCAGTCCCCCGTTTCTATCAGCGCATCCAAGCGCTCGAGTGGTGTTGGTTCTTCCTCATTGTCGACTGGCGTACGAGGCAACTCGATGGTGAAGCGGCTGCCCTCGCCCTCGGTTGTGTCCAACTGAATGCTTCCGCCGTGGGATGTGATAATCTTGTCGGCGATGAACAGGCCGAGACCTGTGCCTTCGTTGCCTTTGGACGAAAAGAACAGGCTGAAGGCCTTGTCCCGGGTTTCACGGTCCATCCCGATCCCGTTGTCTTCGATGGTAAACGTGACGAGTTTTTCTGTCCCCGCAACGTTCACCGATACCTTGTGCTCATCCTTTTTCTTGTCAACACGGCAGGCGTCCAGCGAATTCTCGATCAGGTTGACCATGGTTGCACGCAGGGCTTTGCGGTCGGCCATGAATTCACCTGCTGAACCGTTGGCAGTGATCGCCAGCTCGATGCCAAGATCGTCCGCCCGAGGTTGCACGACTTCCTGGATGACTTCGGCAAACTCAGCGGCATCGATGCTCTCACGGTCCAGGTCGCGATCCTTCGCGTAATACAGGATATCCAGCACCATGCTGCGAATCCGGGCGACGTTGCGCAGCACAATTTCCCAGCCCTGTTCGACACGTTTTTCGTTGCCGTTCTTCATCCCGGAGTTGACCAGGTACACCCCGCCGTCGAGTCCGTTCAGCAGACCCTTGACGCCGTGCGAAATCGAGCTGATCAACAAGCCGATGTTTGTCAGCTGGGTTTGCAGTTGCCGGATGGGGGTGATGTCGGTGCTGATTTCGATGACGGCGTCAATTTCGCCGTCCGCGTTGCGCAGGGGGGAGGTGTGTACGAGCACGTTCAGTTTTCGGCCATCCACCGTAGCGACGACCTCCTCGTGCACATGAACCTCGCCGTCCTCGAAGGTCTTCATGACGATACACGGCATGCAGGCCTCTTCGCGGTGCTTGTACAACTCGTAGCACTTGCCGCCGTATCGTTCGCCAAAGGTTTCCCGGTGGAGACGGTTGGCGTCGATCACGTTCAAGTCGCGATCCTGGATCGAGATGAAGCAGGGCACTTCATCAAACAGCATCTGGTAGCGTTGCTGACTTTCCCGCAGTTGTTTCTGCAGCACTTTCATCTCGGTGACATCGGTCGACATCTCCATTACTGCCTTGATGTCGCCGTTGTCGTCAAGGATCGGCGTTGTGTTCACCAATACGGAGACACTCTGGCCGTTGAGGCAGGTGACCACTTCGTCGCTGCGGTGGCCGAGGCCGTCACGGAAGGTGCGTTCAACCGGACACACCTCGCATTTCTCTGGCCGTTTCTTGTACACCTGGTAGCAATACCGGCCCTCGATGTCACCGAAGTTCTCCCGGAAACGACGATTGGCTGCAACGAGCTTCAGATCCTTGTCCTGCACGGAAACGTAGCAGGGCATTTCGTCGAAATACGTCTCGAAGTGCGCTTCGTTCATCACCAACCTCCCGGGGACTACCTCCCTACAACGGGTTCATCCCCGGCGAACCGTGTGTCCGCCGGGGACCTCAACCGTGATCAGTTCGATTCCACCGAATGCGTTTGATCGCGCTTGGACAGATCGAGGATCTTGCGCACGTTTCGCATCAGCATCGCTTCATCGACCGGCTTGTCAACGTACCCCTCCGGCGGCGGAACCGAGCGTTCGTAGATTAATCGCCGTAGCTCGGGTTTACCGGAAATGATGCAGACGGGTATCTGGCTGGTTGCCTTTTCCTCACGCAGACGCGAGAAGACCCAGCCGCCGTCCTTGCCCGGCATGTTGATGTCGAGCGTAATCAGGTCAGGCTGCTCGCGCATGGCGAGTTCAACCGCTTCTTCGCCATCCGTGGCGGTCAGAATCCTGGCTCCATTATCCTCCAACACGGTGCTGAAGAACGTCAGGATGTCGGGTTCGTCATCGACGATCAGGATCGTCCGGTTAACGAGCGACTCGGCGTGTGCGACCACCTTTTCAGCCTCCTTCTCCACCGGCACGACAACCGGCTTCTCCGGAATAACGAGCGCGTTGGCGACCAGGTTGACCAGCTGCGTGACTTCCATGCCGAGCTCATAGTGCTTGATGCAGTCGCTGAGCCCGTCAACGCAGTTGTGGCAGGAGGTGACGACGACCTCCGCGCCCGTCGCCTTCAGCTGATCCGCTTTCACCTTCGCTGATTTCAAGCGGCGACCGGCATATTCCGACATCGACATCGCGCCACCACCACCGGTACAGCAGTAATTTTCCGCACGGTTCGGGTACATCTCGCGGAAATCTTCGCAGACCAGTTGCAGCAGTTCACGTGGTTCTTCGAACAGGCCGCATGAGCGGGCGTTGTTGCAGGAGTCATGGAAGGTGACCGGCTGAGGATTCCTCGATTTGTCAACCTTGATCCGGCCTTCCTTGATGTAATTCAGCATGGTGATCACGCTGGATTCCATCTCGAACGGGACATCCTTTTTCGCCCAGTTCGGTCCTTCACAGCGGGTGGAGCGGTAGCCGTGTCCACATTCGCTGATCACCAGCTTTTTGCCCTTCAGCTCGATCACCTTGTCATACAGCATTCCAGCAACCGCGCCGCCGAGGTCATCATCCCCGGAGAACAAGCCGAAGTTGGTCATATCCCAGCCTTCGCTGGGCATGGTCCAATCTTCACCGGCCATATGGAAGATCTTTGCCGCGTCGGAAATGGTACGTGGGTCATATTTGACTTCACGCGGGTTGATCGAGTAGACCACGTTCGCGTTTTTCTTGTCGATCGGGATCTGCGCGGACTCATCGTCCAACTCGATCTGCATTTCGTCCGCCATCCACTCGAGCGTGTCGAGGTAATCCTCCTTCAACACACCCATCTGGTTCCCGATTTCCCACTGGTCTTTCGATACCACCGCGACGCCTTCCGGCATTACGCCTACGCTGACCAGCATCCCGCGCAGCATGCGGTTGAAGGTGGCGAAGTCGACACCCATCGGGCAGTTGATCGTACACCGGCGGCAGTTTGTGCACTTGCCAAACGCGATGTCCTTCAGCTCTTCCAGATCTTCGTCGCTGAAAACGCTCTTCGCGCCAACCCACC
The DNA here is from genome assembly GCA_020444425.1 of bacterium. GTDB lineage: Bacteria > Electryoneota > Electryoneia > Electryoneales > Electryoneaceae > BMS3BBIN04. The sequence goes on from JAHLLB010000015.1 coordinate 87,551, forward strand.
AGGGGAATACACGACCGGTCCAATCAATCTCACGCTTGAAGATTTTCCGCAACCGATCCGCTTTCCACGCCGGCGCGTAGGTCACATCGCCCGGATTCGTTTGCACGTAATGGCAGGAATCAGTACACATCCCGCAGTGAACGCATCCAACCAGTGACCCGACCACCTGACGGTTCAGCTTGCTCTTCATCCGCTTGAGCGCCATCTCCGCCTTGTGGGACCGCTGTTTGCCGTTCGTCTGAACGCTCATGACTTTATCCTCATCTCTTTGTCGTTATCCGAGATCCTCTGCACGATCAACCAGCCACCCGTCCACGGCGGATCGGGTACACCCCACGCCGTCCCATCGTCTTGCCGATGTACCAGCGGGTGAAGGGGTAGTAGAGGTAGTGGCTGATCTTGCTGAACGGCACATACAGCAGGAAGAACATCGTCATCCAGAAATAGATGTATTGCATCCAGCCGCCGGCCATGTCGGTGGCGAAAAACGCCAGTCCGAACCAGACGGTCAGCAGCCACACCGCGAAGTGATCGTCCGGGGTGCTGATAGCACGGACATACTTGTCGGTCATCCGGCGTATGATCCGCATGAATCCGACCAGACATGCTGCACCGAGGAAGATCTTGAACAGGAGATGAACCACCGGCGACGCCGTGAATTCAGGCGCGAAGGGGATGGTGAACGACAGCGTAATTCCGGATACAACCCCGAGGTGGAAGAGGACGAACTGCATGTAGAAGAACGGCTTCTTGCGCGTGGATTCCATCGCCCAGGGCATCGCGATGTTCATCAACGAATACATGCTGCCTTTCTTCGGAGTCGTGTCCTCCGCGCCGGTCGGTGCCTGGCGCTCTTTGCCAGCGGCAAAGCCGAGGAACCAGCGAAGACGTAGCGTATACACAATGGCCATCACGATCAGGGCGTAATGCGCCATGGATTCAGCGAGATGCATGGCTTCCGGGGTGATCATGCGGCCACCTCCTTCGTATCCTCGTGCAACAATTGAGCGAACGGTTGGTACTCACGTTTGTTCATGGTGACGATCACGATTTCCTTGATCGACGATCCACGTTGGGCGTGTTCGATGAAGGTGTTGACCATCACCTTGGCGCATTCCTGTATCGGAACGCCGTAGAAACCGGCACCCATCGGCGGGTAGGCGATCCGCGTGATACCCTTTTCCACTGCAGCCGCCAGCGTGTTCACCAGCGTCGTCTTCAGCTTGCCGGCCATGTCCGTTTCCTGGAACTTCGGTCCATTGGCGTGGATGATGTACTCCGCTGGCAAATCCCCAGCGCTGGAAACCACGGCCTGCAACGGGAGAAGAGGGGCGAGGTTGTTGAGTTCCTCCTGCACAGGCGGACCTCCGCGCATCGAGATTGCATTCCCGAAGCCGGTGCCGAGCTTCAAATCCTCCGTCGCGTAAAAGGCGATCGCTTCAATCTCGGTCAGCGTCATGTCGCCTTGTTCGACGCGAATCGTTGTCCCGTTTACGTGCATACTCACTCTCCCCCTGATGATGTGGGTTGGTTGTCGGTGTGGAGTTCGGGGATGTCCCAATGGCCGGACTGGATGTGCAGCGAGCGTTCGCGTTCCGCTTCACGGCGCAGTTTCCATGCGGCGTCGCGCAGGGTGCCGTACAACACGCCGCAGCTGGAGTCAATCCGGTCGCGATCCCCGAGGTCGGCGAGGACCATCATTTCGCGCGTGAGGCGCAATACTTCCTGGATGTGTTCGTTGAACGACTCCGGCATGAGTCTCATGCTCCCACGCTCGTGACGAACAGCCCCGGTTGCCGAGCGGCAACCATTTCGTTCAATCCTTCACAAAGCATGCTGCGTGCCAAATTCGAAAAACCGAGTGCGGAATCTGCGAATAACAGGAAATATTCAGATGTTAACGTAGGAGGAATCCTCGGGGAATATGGACAGGAATTGTTCAGTGTCCAGCGGGTTTCTGTACAACGCAGAAAGGGAAACTGTGCGCTGAGGAAACGTTTCAGCGTGATCGTAACAAACTGTTCAGGCTACAGATAGATGAGCCGCTCCTGATGACATCCGCTGGTACGTGGGGTGTCCAACTATGTTTCTGGACAGATGTGTTCAATGAACAGGGTTGTTGGACAGGATGGGGGGAGGGCAGCGGACTGCGGGATGCGGACCAAGGGCAGTGGGCGATTGATACATACGCAAGAGCTAATGCTAGTGAACAAAAGGGGTGTCGTTCTGAACGGAACGAAGAGAAGTGAAGAATCTGCTTGAAGATACGGGGGAGATTCGCCGTTGATCCGCTACCGGTGCATCCAGTAGATCCTTCATCCGATACGGCCGGATTCAGGATGACACAAACCACTGACCACTGACCACTGACCACTGACAACTGACAACTGACAACTGACAACTGACAACTGACAACTGACAACTGACAACTGAC
>JAHLLB010000016.1 GCA_020444425.1 bacterium
ACGCGCTGATGATTCTTCTCGAGTGCCGCAGATGTCCCCTTCACCTGCCGGCACAAAAAATGCCGCCGGACCTTGCGATCCGGCGGCGTGTGGCATGCGCCCTCAGGCGCGCAACCTCAATACGCTCGTACTGTGATCTGACACAGGCACCACCTCCGTTTCCGTTAGATGGACGGAACGGGGACGATCTTGCCATCCCTGCCGGACTCTCCGGCACCTCCAAACTAACGGACACGGTTCTCGTCTGCAAGGGTCGAGGCGAAAAAAATGCGAATCACACGGGATCGCGTGATTCGCAGGAATGTTGTCCGGGTAAAACGGCGTTGCTGCGGGCTGTCAGTTAACGATGAACTCGTCCACCTTGCTCTTGAGATCCTGCACGCGGAACGGCTTGGTCAGGATGCCATCGAAATCGGTACTCCACTCCTCTTCGTCGAGCACATAGCCCGAGACCACCACAACCGGGATACCGTTCACCAGCTTGCGTGCTTCACGGGCAAACTCGCGTCCGTCCATGTCCGGCATATCGAGGTCGGTCAGAATCAGGTCGAATGCCTGCGATTCCTGCAGCGTTTTGATGGCCATCTGCGCCGAGGTGAGCCCGGTGACGGTGTAACCCAGCAGCTCGAGCATCATCTTCGATGTTTCCAGAATCGCGAATTCATCGTCCAGCAATAGAATGGTCCCGGTGGACGAACCTGGATGAATTCCTTGCATCGTCACAGCATCCCCATGAAAATCACAAAGCGGCGCATCGTCGCGCCTGTAGGCACTAAAATGAATCCCTAAGAAACAGCCAGTATCATCGTGCATGCAAGAATTCGACAAGCGAAGCCGAATTCTCATGAGACTGACAGGGTCAGGCGACGAAATATAGCGTCCCTGACCCCGTAAAAGTTACACGTATTATAACTTTACTCCCGAGCCACGGAGCAAGAGCCGAGTTGCGAGAATTGCTTCAGATCACGGTTCCGCGCGTTCGAGGAAGATGTTAAACTTGTGCTGACTAAACCCGCCGAACACGCCAATCCCACCGTGGACATTCCACTCCGGATTCTGGGTAAAGCTGGGATCCTGCTGCATGATCACGGAGAACATGTACATGTAGTACGATTCCGACGCCGCGTTAATGTAGAGCTCGTTCCAGCCTGACCATTCAAAGAAGATCCAGGCAATGGTCATCGAGCGCTGATCGTAGCGGGCGAAGGTCCAGTTGTGCCGATCCAGTTCATAGTCTTCGAACTGGTCGTCCGGATCGTCCGGGTCCCATTCCGGGTCCAGCGGTATCAGCTCATCGCGTGGTGTTTGGGCGACGATGCCGAGCACGAATCCGCGTGCACCGGCGGACTCGGTCCAGTTGATGAAGACCTCGTCGTCTTCCCGGGTGAGCGACATGCTGTCAATGTTCACCGGTGTCAACGGATCGCTCTTGAACGCGGCGTAGAAGCTGAAGGTGTCGGGAATGCAGGTTTCTGCCCACAGCTCCACACCCTCGGCCGGTTTGCTGGCTTCGAGACGATAGGTCCAGGTCGGGTTGACGCGGTAGCTGTCGTCTGACGGAAGGTAGTCGCCGTAGCCGTCCCGTCCGGGCGCGTCAATGAACCGCAGCACCTGTCCAGCGGAATCGACGGCGGAACTGTCGCCATCGAGAATCGGATACAGGATGACGTCGGCGTTCTCGATGCCGAGGTTGGAGCGGTCGTAGTATTTGTTGTAGGCCTCTGTCCACTCAAGCCGGAGCGTGTCCAACGGTGCACCCGGTTGCGCGAAGAAGAACAGGGAGGCTTGCGGTTCGAAATCGTCCGCCTCGGAGGGATTGTCTTCGCAACCCGTCAGGATGAAGGACGCCAGCATCAGGATCAGCAGCACCTGGACGGCGTACCGCGGAAATGTCTGTGTGATCGTCATGGTTAGAACCTCACTTCGTAGCCGGCCAGCGGAAGAATCGGCAGCAATTTGACTTCAGAGAATTCGATCGGGTTTGTGCCATCTTCACGGACCCGTGTCCAGATCGCGCGGCGGCTGTAGACGTTGTAAACGCTCAGCGTCAGCTTCGCGGGCAGACCGAAGAACTTGTGGTTGTAGACGGCACTGAGGTCGAGACGGTGATCGGCCGGATAGCGATAGTTGTTCAGGTCGCCGTACAGTGCGGAGCGGCCGTATTCGTCGTCGTATTCCAGCCCCACGTTCAGGTATTCGGTATAGCCGGCAACACCCTGGGTGTAGCCCTGGCCGGTGTTGTAGCGCCATTGGGCGGAAATGTCCCAGTGATCGGTGAGACGGTACATCGCAATCCCGATGAAGTCGTTACGGCGGTCCCATTTCGGAGGATACCAGTCGCCGGAGTTGAGGTAGCTGTTCGGGAAGCGCCGTTCCGACCACGCCAGCGAGTAACCAAACCAACCGGTCCAGCGGCCGGACTTCTTCCGCAGCAGGAACTCGATACCGTACGACTGGCCTTCACCCTCGAGGAACGCGTCCTGGAATGAGCTGCCTTCATCGATCAGCTGGTTGAATTCGAGCAGCCGTTCCATGTCGTTGTAATAGGCCTCGACGGTGAACTCGTATTCCGGATGGAAATCGTATTCCCAGCCGAGTACGTACTGGTTCATAACGGTCGGATCGGTGGTGCCGTCATACGGCAGCCAGATGTCGTAGAAGCTGAGCAGATCACCGGCGGAGATCAGGTTGACGAACTGGTGGTAGCGTCCACCGGCCAGCTTGAAACGCATCTCCGGGCTGTGGTGGTAGACGAGTGCCAGCCGTGGATCGAGGCCGGTATAGTCGCCGCCTTCGTGGTAGTAGGCACGGAAGCCCGGCTGAATCTCGAACATCGAGTTGAGGCGCCACTGGTCCTGCAGATAGTAAGCGACGTTGTAGGTGGTGGTGTCGATGTTGATGTAGACCAGGTCTTCCGACTCTTCGCGCACCTCCGCCCCGAGCTGATTGACCTGCAGGCCGGTCTTGATGCGGTGGTTCTTCAGGCCCATGTATTCCCAGTCGGCGCGCAGGGAGGTATCCTCGAAGCGGTTGCGGAAATCATCAATCAGGTTGTCTTCGCCCTCATTGGATTCGTCAAGATCCCACAGTTCGGCGCCGCTGCGATAGTAGCTGTAGACGAAGCCGACGGTGAGGAAGGACGTCTTGTTCAACACCTGTCGCAGGCGTGCGGTGCCGGTGCGATTGCCCCAGTAGCTGGAGATGGACAAGCGGGCGTCCGAATTGCCGAACTCGCCGAAGAAGTCGTCATGGCCGAGGTAACCACCGACGGTTAACGTGGTCGTGTTGGTGAGGTCGAGGTTGACCTTTGCGTTGCCGTCGTAGAAATAATAGTCCGGGATATCTTTCAGGTCTTCGCTGCTGCTGCGAAGCGCGTTCAGCATGGGTTCGAAGTACGTACGGCGGAACGATGTGGCGAACGACCCCCGTTCTCCCGGCAGCGGACCCTCAATCGCGGCGCGTGCGGAAATGAGGCCGATCATCATCATGCCTTCGTACTTCTTACGGTTGCCGTCATTGGTGATGACATCGAGCACCGATCCTGCGCGGCCGCCATATTCGGCCGGGAAACCGCCCTTGATCAGCTCGATATGCTTGACGGCGTCAGCGTTGAAGGTGCTGAACAGGCCGAACAGATGCGACGGGTTGTAGACGGTTGACTGGTCCATCAGGATGAGCGTCATGTCGGGGCTGGCACCACGGACATGCAACGCGCTGGACAGCTCGGACGACGCCTTGACGCCTGGGATCGCCTGGATGGTACGCAGCACGTCCATCTCCGCACCGAGGCTGGGCATGGCGCGCAGCGTGGTGCCGTCCACCGGAACGGTCGACACGCGTGGGCTTTCCCGGATGGCTTCGTCATCCTGCTTGTCGACGGTGTAGGTTACGGTTTCCAGCGCCATCGAGGTTGGCAGCAGCCCGATGGTGAGCAGGTCCATGTCTTCGTCGGTGACAGTCACCTCAACCTGCTTCGGGTAGTAGCCGAGATAGCTGACGTGCAGGATGTGGGTGCCGGGTTCCAGGCCTGGCAGAACGAAGAACCCATCGATGTTGGTCGAGGCGCCCCGCTCTTCGCCTTCGACAACGACATTGGCCACGGGCAAGGGTTCCTCGCTCGTGGAATCAATCACAAACCCGCGCAGGGATTGTGCTGCGTGAACCGGCAGGATCGCACAGAGTGCGAACAGCAGGCCGGCGTACAAACGGCTCATATCCAACTCCTGATCTGGGAAAGAAAGAGGTGGGTGCGACGTTGCCCCTGAGACTTCAACTTCCAGTACGGTTGTGACGTCCCTTTCGCTGGCCAAGGTTACAACAGTGGAGCCGGTATCTCCAATCTGGCTCTCTTAGAGCGCTCTCAGGCAAAGAGAGCGGCCAAATTGTTCACGACTTCACAATGATAGTTGCGGGCATGGACACGAATTCGCCATGTTCGGGTTCGAATGTGAGACTATCATGAGGTTTCAGCTGAAGTGATCCGGAGCGGGTCCGGGCGGGATCTCGCGTGGAGTTGATTGGAGTAAGGTGTGGCGGGTGGTCTTCAAACATTTCATTGCTACATTAGCACATGCAATCAAGCGTAGCCCGAGGTAGCATCATGAAAGCAGTTCGAGTGCTGGTACTCCTGTTGCTGGTCACGGCTCTGGTACCGGCGTATGCAGTGGACAAGCAGCCTATCCGCGAGATTACGGATTTCGCGGTTGGCACCGATCCGGAGATTTTTGCATCGATCGTTCCGACGTCCGGTGGCGGGGCATTGCTCGCCGGCTTCACGTCGTCGAACACGATGGGGCAGATGGACGCCTACCTGGCGGAGATCGATGGAAACTCCGAACTGCTCTGGGAGAGCACGTACGGCGACACGTTGTCGGAGGAGTTTTACCAGGCGTTGCCGGTCGCTGGCGGTGGGTACATCGCGGTTGGCACCAGCAACTCGTTTGGTGACAAGGCCTACGACCAGTGGATCGTGCGGCTCGACAACAACCACGAGGAAATCTGGTCGCGCAGTCTCGGCGACGACGAGTTTGGCGTCGCGACGCAGGTTGTTCCGGACGGCGAAGGCGGCTGGTACATCGGCGGCTTCCAGAATGTCGTGGATGAGCAACGCGCCAGTTTCTGGGTCGCGCGCATGGACGACAATGGCGAAGTGATCTGGAACTACATCTATGGTGGGCCGGAGCACGATTTCCTGACGTCGATGGTGAGCGCTCCCGACGGTGGTGTGGTTGTCGCGGGCAGCACGCACTCGTTCACGTCGGAGAACCGGGACGGTTACATCGTCAAGATCGATGAGGACGGTACCCAGGTCTGGCAGCGTGTGATTGGCGGGCCGTGGCCGGATTACTTCAACGGAATCATCCGGAACGCTGACAACCAGTATGTCCTGATTGGCACGACGCACCGCTCGGAAACATCCGAAGAGTCGGACATGAGCGTGGTGCTGGTCAACAATGATTCCGAGGTGCTGTTCCAGACCGCGATCGGCGGCGACAGCTGGGATGAGGGCTGGGGTATCGTACAGCTTCCGGACGAAGGCTATTACTGCGTCGGCAGCTCGTACAACCCGGACGCCGGTGTGATGAATGGCTACGGTGTCCGCTTGGACAACAATGGCGACATCCTCTGGTTCGACACGTTCGGCGACAACGATGGCTACCAGGAATTCCGCGGTGTGATGATGTGGGACGCCGACAACAGCCTCGTCAAGGCGGTCGGGTATACCTCCAGCACGGATAATGGCGACGCCGACTTCCACACCCGTCTGATCAATTATGATGAGACTGCGGTGCCGAGCGAGTCGGTTGTGCGTGCGGAAAAGATGGAGTTGAGCCGGGCGTATCCGAACCCCTTCAACGGGATCACCAAGTTCAATGTCAGCCTGCCTGCTTCCGGCCATCTGGAAGTTGCGGTGTACAACCTGCTCGGGCAGGAAGTACGATTGCTGACGTCGGGTCGTTGGGCTGCAGGGCAGCACACGTTTGAATGGCACGCGGACAACGTCGCCAGCGGAACCTACGTGATTCAGGCACGCACCGGATCGCAAACGTTGCGGCAACGGATCATGCTGGTGAAGTAACGCGACGGTTTTCTCGAGAAAACGAAACCCGAATCGCAGGATTCGGGTTTTTATTATCGCGTGAATTCGAGATGCAGCTTAGCTCAAGATGATCCCACGAGAACGCTCTTACCACGCGTAGCATTCCGGCGCGGGTCCACCGGGACCGGGCCAGATCTCGTCCAGCTTCTTGAGCGTATCCTCGGACAGCTCGACCTCGACGGCGTGCATGTTTTCCTTGAACTGGTCCAGGGTACGCGGGCCGGCAATTGGCGCGGTGACGGCCGGATTCGCCAATAACCACGCCAGCGCGACATCAGCCGGGCGTTCGCCGATTTCGTCGCAGAGGGCTTCGTACTGTTCGAGCTGGGTGCGGCGTTCCTCGATCTGCTTCAGCATGTTGTCTGTGGTTCGCCGTCCTTCCGACATCTTCTTCAATACACCACCGAGCAGGCCGCCGCCGAGCGGGCTCCACGGGATGATGCCGACGCCGTACGCATCGCACGCTGGAATCAGGTCAGATTCGATCGCACGGTTGCCGAGGTGGTAGAAGCTCTGCTCGCTGACGATGCCGTACAGGTTGCGTTTGAACGCGATTTCGTTGCCCTGCACGATGTGCCAGCCGGCGAAGTTGCTGGTGCCGACGTAGAGGATTTTCCCTTCCTGGATCAGTTGCTCCATCGCCTGCCAGATTTCTTCCCACGGGGTGTCGCGGTCGACGTGATGCATCTGGTACAGGTCAATGCGGTCGGTCTGCAGGCGTTTCAGGCTGGCGTCCACCGCCTGGCGGATGTTGTACGCGGACAGTTTGCGGTCGTTGATGCCATCCTCTGACATCTGCCCGTAAACCTTGGTCGCGAGCACGATTTCATCCCGCTTGCCGGGATTCTGCTTGAACCAGCGGCCGATGTATTCTTCCGAGGTGCCGCGTCCCTTGCTGCCGCCGTAGACGTTGGCGGTATCCCAGAAGTTGACGCCGCTGTCGTAGGCGGTGTCCATGATCGTGTGGCTGTCGGCTTCGGTGGTCCAGTGACCGAAATTCATCGTGCCAAGGCAGATGCGGCTGACGCGCACGCCGGATCGGCCGAGATGTGCGTATTTCATGATCGCTCCAGGTTGTTGGTGGGATGGCTCGCAAGCTATTTCTGCGGGGCGTACCGGCGCAATCGGGAATGGATCGCAGGATGTCCCGGGTGAGGGGGACGATCCCTCAGTGCTCATCTCTCCGCGTATGGGGGTAAAACCTGCCCCCGTTCGCGCGAAATCATGGTTTGGATAGGCGGCATCCTGTGAAATACCAGCGAGTTACTCTCGTCTCGCCGCTCTGGCTTGCTCCTTGCTCCAAGGTTTGCGGACCCGTATCTCCGCGACCCAGAGGATGCCATGGATTTTCCACAATTTGCGGGCCGGCCGAACCGGCCGGACGAGATCGAGCGGCAGCTGGACACCCGAACTCGGGACGAGTACACCGTCACCGCTATCGTGTCGGCGTATGCGTCAACGAAGTTCCTGCCCGGTCTGCTTGAGGACCTGTTCGGCCAGACGTTGTACGCGCGGGGCGAGTTGGAAATCGTCTTCGTCGACAGCCATTCTCCGGAAGATGACTGGTCGCTGATCGAAGCGGCTGCCGGCGAGCATGAACATGTCCGCGCCATTCGGACGGTGTCGCGCGAAACGCTGTACACGGCGTGGAACCGGGCCATCGCCGAAGCGCGCGGACGTTACATCAGCAACGCGAACACGGACGACCGGCATCGCGCGGATGCGTACGAACTGCTCGCCGGTGTGCTGGACAAGCGCGAGGATGTCGCGCTGGTGTATTCGAACACGTACGTCTCGCGTGTGGAGAACGAACCTTTCGCGGAGAATTCCGGTACCGAACCCTTCACCACTCCCGCCTTTTTCGCCCCGAACCAACTGCTGCATTTCCCGTTTGGCGCACAACCGATGTGGCGCCGGACGGTTCATGACGTGATCGGCGTCTTCGATGGAACGTTCAAAGCTGCCGGTGACTGGGATTTCGCGATCCGGTTTGTGCGCAAGTTCCGCGCGTTGCATGTGGAAGAAGTGCTCGGCTCGTACCTGGTGCAGGACAACGCGATCAGCTTCCGGGACGATACGGTCAAGCGGGAGAATGCGTTGATCCACGGCCAGATTCACAACCCGGACACGGCGTACGTGCTGTACCGGCAGGAAGGTCTGGCGCTGGATACGCCGCAGGAACAGGCGCAGGCGCTGGTTGATCTGGGCGTGCGTGCGTTGGGGTACAAGATCCCGTACGGCACTCCGAAGAACAAATTCCCGCTGGCGTTGAATTTTTTCGCGGAGGCGACCCGTCTCGCTCCTGAGTGGGCGGTGGGGTGGAACAACCTCGCGATCGCGTTGGCGTTGACCGGGCAGCAGCAGCAGGCACAGGAGGTGATCGGCGCTCTGTCCGCAAAAGCGCAGCATCCGACGGTGGAGCGGAACGCGCGGATCATTCGCGAGGCGGCGACTGGAACACCCAGCGAAGGGCTGGAGGTGCTCCCGTCCGGGCTGCCGTTCCCGAGTCAGGACGAGTTGCAAGCGTCAAAGGTTAGACCGGACCGAAGTGTCAGCGCGGAGCAGTTGCTGAAGGGGCATGCCGAAAGCCGCTCGGCGTCAACCGGCCCGGCGGCAGCGGCAACAAATGTCCAGGCAGCGGTGAATCCCGTTGATCGGTTGCGTGCCGAGGGGATCCGTCTGCTGCAATCCGGCCAGATCGAGCAGGGTGTCGCGAAACTGGACGCTGCGATTGAGCGGGAACCGTTCGACACGAAGACGCACGACGTGCTGCGAGTGCTCAGTCTGCAGGTCCCCGAAGGGTGGCAGCAGAACCGGGACCAGCGAGTGGCGCAGATGATCCGTTCAACCGCCGGCGAGGAACGGCTGAGGTGGATTCATCGGGCCGGGCAGTTCCTCGAAGCGCCGGAGACGATGGAGACGATCTGGGAGCTGGTTCGTTCGGACTTGACGCCGCAGCCACCTGACCGGTCCGCAGAGCCGCGGGTGACGGTGGTGCTGACGGTGCATAACCATGAAAGATATGTCGAAGAGGCGTTCCGTTCGGTGATCGCGCAGACGTTCCGCAGCTGGGAGCTGGTGATCGTTGATGACAACTCGACCGACGGCACCCCGGCGTTGCTCGAGCGGCTGGTCAGCGAACACAAAGACTATCGCATCACGTTGCTGCGGTTGGCTGGTGCCGGACCGGCGCGGGCGCGCAACACCGGCGCGTCCCACGGTACCGCGCCGTACCTGTTGCTGCTGGATGGGGACGATCTGCTCGCGGCGGATTCCATCGACCAGCTGTTGCCGGTGTTGGAACAGGACGCCAACCTCGGCTGGGCATACCCAGTGAGTGTGCAGGCGGGCGGGCACAACCGCTTGTGGAGTTGGCGGCCATTCAACGTCGCCGAGCTGGCGGCGGCGGACCGGATGCCGGTCAACAGTCTGATCCGTCGCACCATGTTCGAGAACATGGGTGGATTCAGCCCGGAACTGGTCGGAGCGTACGAGGACTGGGACCTGTGGCTGCGGGCGGCGCGGGCCGGTTGGAAGGCGCAGATGGTGCCGTCAGCCCTGTTCCTCTATCGCAAGGTGGCTGGGTCACGTAGTGATTTCAACGGTCAACCGGAAGCGGCGGAAGTGGACGCGAAACGCACGATGATGCGTCGTGTGCCGGACTTCTACCAGCCCGGCGCGGTCGACCATCCGGCACTGACCCGGGTGCTGCGGATTCCGATCGAGTTGGCGAACCGGGACTATTGCACGCAGCTGATGAACCGTTTCGCGGCGAATACTCCGCCGGACCGTCCGGAAACCCGGCCGAAGATGCTGACGGTGGAGCCGGTGGGTGTTACGTCGAACTCAACCGATACGGGTCAGGGAGTTTCGGCGGTAGCGCAGCCGCGTCCGCAAGCGGACACGGGCACGAACGAAGGGTTGGAATCTGCGGATGAGCCGCGTCCGCAAGCGGACACGGGCACGAATGGGGGTATGGACACGGGCACGTTGTCAGGTGGACAGGAAAAGAAGCCGGTGCGTGTCCTGTTCTACTTCTTCAAGAACGTGCACATCCCGGTGATGTTGCCGGTATACCATGAGATGAAGCGGCAGGGCGGGTTCGAGATCGCGTTCGCGTTGTACAACTTCGACCGTCACATTCGCGCCGGGATGTCCAGCTACGAGGTGGAGATTCTTCGCCGCGAAGGTGCGCCGATTCTGAACGATCCACGTGAATGGCAGGCCGATGTGACGCTGATGGCAGATAACGTCGCGTGGAACCTGTTCGGCTGCGGGAAGATTGTCAATATCGGGCATGGCCTGTTGTCCAAGGGCCAGTATTTCACTGACACCGACATGATCCACCGGGAGAATCTGGAAGATCTTCTCTGCGTGCCCGGACCGTACCACCGGCAACGTATCGCCGAAGGTGGGCGGGTGTTTGTCCCGGTGGTGGCAACCGGTTTCCCGAAGCTGGACAAGCTGTTCGATCCGGAAGGACCGTCCCGCGAGGAACTGTTGCGCCGCTACAAGGTCGACCCGTCGAAGCGGGTGGTGCTGTTCGCGCCGACGTTCAACATGGCGTTGTCCAGCATTCCGATTCTGTGGATGCGAGTCGCCGAGCTGGTGGATGATGATACGGTCCTGATGATCAAGCTGCACAGCTCGAGTTTGCCCGAGTTTAAGGCGTCGTACAAAGAACTTTCCGAGGCGGTCCCGAACATCATCTACTCTGATGATCCGGACATCACCAATCTGCTGCGCGTCGCGGATGTGATGGTGACCGATGTCTCGTCGGTGATGATGGAGTTCATGGCGTTGGACAAGCCGGTGGTGCTGTTCGACAACCCGAACCAGTACACCTACCGGCACTATGACCCGCGTGACATCGAGTATGCCTGGCGCGATGTCGGCATCCGAGCGTCAACGCTGGACGAGGTAAAGGCCGCGATCCGGCGTTCGTTCGCCAACCCCGGCGAATTCCACGAACAACGTCAACGGTATGGCGAACAGATCCTGGCGGATCGTCAAGGCGGCGCGGCGGCGAATGTGGTCACCGCGATCCGGAACCTGCTCGCCGGAAAGTTTGAGCCAAGAAAGGTGCTGCCGGATGCGACAACTGTGCTGCTGCCGGTGCGTGCGGGCGAAGAATGGGACGCGGCGGCAACAGTCGCGAGCGTGCTCGAGGACGGTGGAGAAAACGCGCGCGTGGCGGTAGTCGATCACGGTTGCGACCGCGCGGTATTGAGTGGGGTGTTGGGCGAACGGGCAAGTGAAGTCAAGGTGATGACGCCGGATGCAGTGCGTAGTGACCACTTTGGCACCGAACACCTGGCGCTGTTGCAACCGGGTCTCGATCTGGGTGAGAAGCGGTTGTTCCGGTTGGTGAACCACTTGCGGCGCAGCGAACAACCGGCGGCGGTTGCGCCGTTGCTGTTCCCGGCCGTGGCGCAGGAAGTCCCGCAGCAGAACGCAGCGAACTATGTCAAGGGTGACACATCGGTGATGGCCGATCCGTTGCTGCTGGATCGTCAGATGCGGTTTGCCGGGATGGCGACGCTGCACACAAAGCCGATTGCGGCGGCAAAGCTGGTGGTGGCGTCAAAGGACAGTGCCGCGTGGGTCTCGTTGCTTGAGCGTGCGGCGACCGGGTCCGTCGATCCGATTCCTGGAGTGCGGCTGGCGTTCGATGTGGCCGTGGGCCGGTTTGCCGACAACCGTGCGCAGCAACCGGCGCGCAAAGTGTCCCACGGGAATGGGGTGGCGAAACCCGCGACCCCGCCCCGGAAAAACCGGATGAGCCTGGTCACCCATTATGAGACCAGGGGTCAGCTGGATCGTGCGCTGGACCATGCCCGGCAGGCGTTGGCGGAAAACGCCGGCGATCCTGAAGTGCAGGCAGCGGTGGAGCGGTTGGAACAGGCGGTCAGTCCGGCGTGACGCCGGCGGTGCGATACGGGAGTGATGGATGAACGGATTCAACGGCAACAACTTCGGCGAAGGCGACGGCGCAAAGGGTGTCAACGGCTTCAGCGGCAACGGGGTCAATGGCCACAACCTGCATAGTGGGCACGGCAACGGCGGCGGCAACGGCAGCCGCAGTCCGCGGCGGGCGTTGATCACCGGCATCACCGGACAGGACGGCAGCTACCTCGCCGAACTGTTGCTCGCGAAGGGGTACGAGGTGCACGGCCTGATTCGGCGTTCGTCCACCTTCTCCACCGGCCGCATTGATCACATCTACGACGATCCGCACTGGGAAAACGCCAACCTGCGCCTGCATTACGGCGATCTCACCGACAGCACGGGGTTGCGCAGGATCATTGAAGAGGTTGAGCCGCACGAGGTGTACAACCTCGGCGCGCAATCGCATGTGCGGGTCTCGTTCGACCAGCCGGAGTACACGGCGGATGTGGTTGCGACGGGGACGCTAAGATTGTTCGAGGCGATCCGGGATTACATCGCAATTTCACGGAACAGTCCGAAGATCTACCAGGCGTGTTCGTCCGAAATGTTCGGCAGTTCGTCACCGCCGCAGAACGAGCAGACGCCGTTCCATCCGCGCAGCCCGTACGCGGTGAGCAAGGTCGCGGGGTATCATTACGGCGTGAATTATCGCGAGGCGTACGGCCTGTTCATCTCCAACGGCATCCTGTTCAACCACGAATCTCCACGCCGTGGCGGCACGTTTGTCACACGCAAGATCACCCGGGCGCTGACCCGCATCAAGCTTGGGCTGCAGGAAACGTTGTTCCTCGGCAACCTCGACGCCAAGCGCGACTGGGGCTTCGCCGGGGATTATGTCGAGGCGATGTGGCGGATGCTGCAGCATGATCGCCCTGACGATTTCGTCGTCGCGACTGGTGAAACGCACTCGGTGCGTGAGTTTCTCGAGGAAGCGGCAAACGTGCTCGAGATGGATTGGGAGCGGGTGGTCGAATTTGATCCGCGCTACCTGCGTCCGGCGGAAGTGGACGCGTTGCTCGGTGATGCGAGCAAGATCCGTGAAACGTTGGGCTGGACGCCGACGGTCACCTTCTCCGGCCTGGTGCGGATGATGGTCGAACACGACCTCAATCTCGCGGAACGGGAGCAGGTGCTGGCGGATGCCGGGCATGTCATGCGACGACAGGCGAGCGGGGATGAATGAGTCTGTGACGCCAGCAAAGCCGATCATCGTCACCGGGTCGCACCGGTCAGGGACAACGTGGGCGGGGAAAATGCTCGCGTTGCCGTCGCAGGTGCAGTATGTCCAGGAGCCGCTCAACCACAATGACCATCCAGTCCGTCGCGGCCTGTTCCGTTTCACCCCACCGCACTGGTACCAGTACATCTGCGCGGACAACGAACAGCAGTATCTCGCGGAATTCCGCCGCGTGTTCGCGTTTCGGTTCGATATCGCGAACGCGTTGACGTACGTACCCGTCGACGAAACCGGCTACGGCGAGGACGAACTGAAGCTGATTGAGGCGTACGCCGGTTTTGCCAACGCCAGTCTGCAGCGCAAAATCCCATTGATCAAAGACCCTTTCACGGTGGTCTCGCTGCCGTGGTTTGCACAACGGTTCGACGCGCGTCCAGTGGTGTTGATCCGTCACCCGGCGGCGTTTGTCAGCAGCCTGCTACGTCTCGGCTGGAAGCACGGCCTCGACGAATACACCGCACAGCCGTTGCTGATGCGGGACTATCCGGTGGAAGATGACCACGACCTCGAGTTGCAGGAGCGATACAAGCGGGACGGTAACGACGCCGCCACCGCCGCGTTGGGCTGGAAATACCTGCACAGCGTGATCGCGCGGCACCGGGACTCGCATCCGGACTGGATTTACGTGCGGCACGAGGATTTGTCGCGCGATCCGGAAGCCGAATTCAGCAATCTGTATCAGCGGTTGGGGTTGCCGTACACGGAGCGGGTGCGTGCGGCGATCCAGGCCCATTCCGGCGCGCAGAACCCGCGCGAGCTGACGGACAACAAGCCGCACGCGATTCGTCTCGACAGCGCTGCGAACATCAAGAATTGGCAGCGCCGTCTCGATCCCGCGACGGTTGATCTGATCCGAGAACTGACGGACGATGTGGCGAGCCGGTTCTACAGCGAGGCGGATTGGTCGGCGGATGCAGTGTCAGCGGTAAACTCGGTTCACCCGGTTGCAGCTCCGCGAACGGCGGGAGTGAGCGTGGGGCCGGGCCGGAAGAAGATTGTCATCGTGTCCATGTCGGACAGTGGAGGCGCAGGCACGGCGGCGTGGCGGCTGCACCGTGGCCTGCTCGCGGCCGGACAGGAGTCGACGATGCTCGTCGGCACGAAAAAACGGCAGGATCCGACTGTCCGTGTACTGCCCCTGGGCGCGGGTGAGGGTGATGTGGCGTTACTGGATGCTGATCCAGCAAACGCCGTGTGGCAACACGCCGCCGAGCGCTGGCGGCAAAACATGGCGGAGTATCCGAATCGTCCGGCGGGGCTGGAAACGTTTACCGACAGCCGTTCCGCGATACGGTTGGATCGGGTACGGGAAGTCCGGGGCGCAGACATCGTCAACCTGCATTGGGTAGCGGGCGTGGTGGATTTGCCCACGGTCGCGCCTGCGTTGACCGGAAAGCTGGTGGTGTGGACGCTGCACGATTTGAACGCGTTCACCGGCGGCTGCCACTACACGGCGGGGTGCACGAAGTATCGGGACGCCTGCGGATCGTGCCCGGCGCTGGGGTCGGCGCGTGAAGACGATCTGTCACGGCGGACGTGGAGCGAACGAGAAACGCTCTACCGGGAGCTGGATCTGCACGTGGTGACGCCGTCCGCGTGGCTGGCAAATGAAGCGTGCGGCAGCGGCTTGTTGCAAGGCCGGGATGTGCGACATATCCGTAACGGGCACCCGTTGGACGTGTTCAAACCGCGCGACACACGCGCTTTGCGGCAGAAGTTGCAGATCGCGGACAGTGAGCGGGTGATCCTGTTCGGTGCGGACGCGGTGAGCAACCTGCGCAAAGGATTCGCGTTGCTGGAGCAGGCGTTGCCGCACCTGGCGGAACGGCTGCGCCCGGACGAGCGGGTGGTGCTGCTGACCATGGGCCGGAAGCCGGTTGCGTTGAACCCGCCGGCGAGTTTCCGTGTGCAGCACCTCGGGTCGCTGGCCGATGAGAACCGGATCGCGGCGGTGTATTCGCTGGCGGACCTGTTCGTGATTCCGTCACTCGAGGACAATCTGCCGAACACCATCGCCGAGGCGCACGCGTGCGGCACACCGGCTGTCGGGTTCGCGATCGGCGGCATTCCGGAAATGATTGAACACCAGCGCACAGGTTACCTCGCGAAGGCGTTCGAGGTGCAGGATCTGGCGGCGGGGTTGGCGTGGACGCTGGCGGCTGTGAGAAGCGACGCGGAAATGCGTCAACGTTGCCGGGCTCACGCCGAACGCGACTACGACCAAGCGCGTCAGGCAGGAGAATACGCTGCTTTGTTTGATGAACTGGTCGAGCGTTCGGTATCGACCGTCTGATATTTTTATTGGGGACAGACGGTGGTTTAATTGTGAATTACATAACATAAAAACTACCGTCTGTCCCCGGTTTAGTGCCGGTTTAGTGGCGGGGGGGCACAGTTTGCCGACTCGAGGTCAATCTCCTCCGCATTTCTCCAGTTACAGCGAGGGTTCAATTCAGTACTGGAACCCGGCAGACGGCAGCAAGCTGTATTGTAACCGGCTAGATAACAATTAGTTAGATAGCTTTATTGGGTACATCTCCCATTCCCTCACATACGTCATTCTGCTGGCCCCCTCTTTGCTCGAAGCTCTTGTGGAAAACCGTGCCGTGCTCTCTCGCCCTGTCATTTCATGGGGTGTAACCTAATGGAGAACAAGCGGTTACGTTTGTTGAACGAGGGCAGTTGATCATGCCGACCCACATCGCCGCCGCGCGACGTACCGCGGCTCTGGAATCTGTGCTTGGGTACCTGAGCGACCTCAGCGAAACGATTGAGCGGGTCAACGTCGATCCGATCGTGGACGTAGTCCGTGTGCTGGAAGAAGCGTTCGCCGAGGGCAGCACGGTGTACATCGCGGGCAACGGTGGCAGCGCGGCGACCGCCTCGCATTTCGCGGTCGATCTGGCGAAGACGGTTCGCGGCTATCCGCCGGGGCCGCCATCCGACGGCTTCCAGGTCTGGTCATTGGCGGACAACGCCGGCCTGATCACGGCGTGGGCGAACGATGAAGGCTACGACCGTGTGTTCAGCGAGCAGGTGTTACGTGCTGGCAAGCCGGGTGATGTGTTGATCGTGATCTCGGGCAGCGGTAATTCGGGGAACGTGGTCAAAGCGGTCGAAGCCGCGCAGGAGCAGTCGATGATCACCATCGGCTTCCTCGGCATGGGTGGCGGCAAACTGGGCCCGATGGTTGATTATCCGGTGGTGATCCAGTCGGATGACTACGGCGTCATCGAGGACGCGCACATGGTGCTGGTTCATCTGATCGCGCGGCATTTCCGTCTCGTCGACAAAAAGAAGCTGAAGAAGGAGACGCGGCAGATCGTTCGTGAAAGCAACGGTGTCACACCGCCGTTGCGGTTGCACGGCGGTATCGAGCGCAAGCGCAACAAGCACGGTCGCTGGATTGTCACCCGAACCAATTCCCGGAACGGCGCGTGAGCGGGCATCAGAACCATAGCAACAGCCTGTTTTCAGGCAAGTCGTTCTCACGGATCTATCACTATCACATCCGCAAGACCGGCGGCACGAGCCTGAACTACGCGTTTTTCCGGCTGTCCGGGGAAGATCCAAAGCAGCTGTACGCACGGATCAACGAGCACGGCGCGGTCACCTCCGGCGGAATCCGGTATGTCGGCTGGCGGCGTCCGCTGATCGCGGCGGGGGACTGGGATTACGGTTTTGCGCATGCGGCGTTTCACAACATCGGCGTGCCGGATGGTACCTACACGTTCACCGTGCTGCGTGACCCGGCGGCGCGGGTGCTGTCGCATTACAAGATGTTGCTGCACATGCGGGATCACGAACCGCAGCATCCCGGCTATCTCAAGGAAGCGTCGTGGATTGAAGCCGGCTTTGACGGGTTTCTTGAGCGCATGGATCGGCGTGAATTGCTGCGGCAGGTGTTCATGTTCTCGCGCGAGATGAACGTGGACGAAGCGTTGCAGCGTCTCGCCTGGGTCGACCGTGTACTGCTGCTGGATGACCAGTTCAAGGCCGACCTGAACGCCCTGCGTGGCGAAGTCGGGCTGGATCTGGAATATGTCCACGAACGGGCCGCGAAAGCGGAGTTTCAGCCGTCGGATGACCAGCGCGCGCGTCTGCGTGAACTGCTGGAGCCGGAATACCGGCTGTACGATGAGATGACGAGACAATTGCGGCCCGCGCTGGCCGTGACGAACCCCACAACTGAGTCCGTGACGATGAACGAAACGCCACGCAACACGCCCAACCCCGCCGATCCAGTCGAAAGTGCGTACCGAGATCTGTGGAAGAAAAAGCTCAGCGACGAGGAGTGGCTGAAGAACGACGGGCGCGGTCGTGTCGAATACGCCGCGAACCTGCTGCGCGGAGCGTTGCGTCCCGAGCACCGCGTGCTGGATATCGGCTGCGGCCGGGGGACGCTCGGCATCAAGCTAGGTCGCCGGGATGGCATTTTCGGCGTCGACCTCGCACCGGAGGCGGTGGCCAAGGCGAAGGAGGTCTACGAGGACGCAAAGGTCGTCAACATTGACGCCGAGCCGCTGCCGTGGCCGGACAACACGTTCGAATTCGTGGTCTATCTCGATGTGATCGAGCACGTGTTCGATCCGCGAGTCGGGCTGCGTGAAATCAAGCGCGTGCTCAAGCCCGGCGGCAAGCTGTTGCTGTCGACACCGAACATCCTCGCTCACATCGACAAGATGCGTGAGACAAAACGCTTCCCGAAGACCAGCGGCGATCCGGAACCGTACGACGGCGGCCACCTGCATTTCTTTACCTACCAGGATATTTACGACCTGCTGAAGTTTACCGGATTTGCCGAGTCGCAGCACGCCAGCCCGAAGGGCAATGACCCGAACTACGAGTTCAGCGACAAGATGGTCTGGGTCGTCGGGACGAAGGGGGTTGAGCCGGAACCCGGGCGTGGCACAACGAACGAACAAACGAATCCGCAGGAGTCCGCGCAGCCGGACCCTACTCCGGCCACCACGCCTGAAAAGTCGGTGAACGTCAACACGCGCAAGGCGTTTGACGTGCCGGTGGCGGTGGTGGCGTACAACCGTCCGGATCACACCCGGCAGGTGCTGGAGTCGTTGCAGGACTATGGTGTCGAGCGGCTGTATCTGTTCGCCGACGCACCGAAGACGCCAGAGCATGCGGAGACAGTCGGACAGACGCGTGAGCTGCTGCGGTCGGTGGACTGGACGAAGGTTGAGTTGATCGAGCGTAAGCGGAATTTCGGCCTCGCGAAGTCGATTGTCGCGGCGGCGAATCACGTGTTCGCGAAACACGACCGGCTGCTGCTGCTGGAAGACGATATTGTGCCGTTCCCAAGCCTGTTCCCGTTCCTCGAAGCGGCGCTCGAGAAGTATGCGGCTAACCCCCGTGTGACCGGCATTTCCGGCTATGGCGTGCCGCAACCGGATGCGGTGAAGCAGCGCTATCCGTACGACGCGTGGTTTTTCCCGCGCATTTCGAGCTGGGGCTGGGCGACGTGGAAACGAGCCTGGCAGCGCTTCGATCCGAATTTGCCGAAGCTGGTGGATGAAGCGGCGCGCGCGAACCTCGACCTCACATTGGGCGGCACCGACCTCGTGCGAAATCTGCAGCACGCGCTGGATGGCCGTGACATCTGGACGATGAACTGGATGATCCGGTCGATGCTGGACGAGGGCGTGTTCCTCTACCCGGTGGAATCGCATGTGCGCAACGTTGGCATGGACGGCACCGGCCTGCACTGCGGCGTGACCGACAAGTTCAATGTGCAGCCGCCCAGCCGCACCCCGGACCGTTTGCCGGACGAGATCGTGATCGATCCTGATCTGGCGAAAACGTTCTACTCGTTCTACGACAAGAAGGGCACGCAGCGGAACCTGAACGTGGATACGATAGGGCCGTTCCCGGTGAAGCGGTTGACGGCGGACAATTCCACCGCGCAAGCTGAGAACAGTCCCACGCAAGTCAACGGCAACGGTGCCGCAATTGCGAACGGGACCGGAGCGAGCACGAAGGGCAATGGTGCGTCCGCTTCCGGGTTGGATGATCCGAACGTGTTGATCGAGATCGCGGTGCGGGAGATGGAAGGTGGCGACGCAACGTCGGCGCTGGCCAAGCTGGACATCGTGCTGGAGGCTGAGGGCGCGATCCCGAACCTGAACCTTGTACGTGCGATCTGCCTGCAGCGGTTGGGCCGGATCGATGATGCGTTGCACGCTACCCGCGCTGAGCTCGCGGCGCATGTGTACAATCGTGACGCGCAGATGTACGAGCAGGTGCTGATCCGGCAGCTGCAAACGAAGACTGAAACACCTGCAAACTCCAGCGTTGATAATGGTTTCCACGGCTACAACATGGCTGCGAACGGTAAGGAAGTGGCCGAATCTGCTCCATCGTCCAAGCCGCAGGATTTGCCTCGCAAACCGGCTATTGAGGTTTCGACTCCTAACTATCTTGATCGTTGCAATCCTGATCTGGTTGTCTTCATCTCGGATGAACCGCGCAGCCGTGAGGCGAAGCTCGCGCATGGTCTGAAGCAGGCCGGGAAGCAGGTGGTGTTGCTGTACAAGCAGGCGCCGACGTTTGATCCGGCGCGATTTTTCGTGGAATCGTTGCCTTACACCACGCCCGCTGAGGCAGTGCAGTTGGCGCAGACGTGGCAGCCGTTGGCGTTTCACGTGTTCGCCAACTGGAATTTCGAGACAGCGAAGGCGGTGATTGAGGCGCATCCCGGGCCGGTGCTGTTCGACGACTATGACGTGATGACCGGCATGTTGCAGGACGAAGTGATTGCGTGGAAGCACCCGGGCAAGCCGGCGGCGGAGCGGTATTGTTTGGAAAATGCGGACGGGTTGGTTGCTCGCCACCTGGAGCTGCGGTATCTACGTCGCACGATCGGTTTCAACTTGCCGCCGGTTTTGTTTGCGGTGGACGGCTGCTGGGCGGATCCGGCCTTGCGGGCTGAAGGGAAGCTATCCAGCGAGGACGGTTCGGTGCACTTCACGACCGTCGGTAATCTTAATCCGGGAACTCCCGGCGCGAAGCCAAACGAAGTGTATGTCTACGAACTGGCCGGGATTCTCGCCGCGAACAGGCAGCATTATCACATTCACCCGTCTCACTCCGGCACCTATGAGAAAACACTGACCGGGTTGAACCAGAGGCCGTTTTCAGATCAGGAACGTGAGTTCATTCATTTGCATGAACCGCTACCACCGCAGGAGTTAGTGCCTGCAATTTCCCGTTATGACTACGGATTGCATGTATTGTCGCGAAACGTAGACCTCCAGAGTGAACGATTCACGGCGCGAAAGCCCGAGTACGCCGCCGCGAACAAGCTGTACGACTTCATGGATGCCGGGCTGCGTATCCTCGCCCATTCCGGGCGTTTCCAGCAGTTCCTGATTCAACGGTACGGGTTTGGACAGATCCTGCCTTCGTTTGCCGCGTTGCACTCCTTTGGCGTGCCAAAACCGGTGCCAGAAATCCCGGAATCGCTTCGGGTGGATGCCATCGCCAGGCGTCTCGTGTTGTTTTATGAACGAATCGGCGCAGGGGTAAAACCGGTTCGCGGACAATGCAAACAACAACCGGCTTTTGTGGGTGAGTGATCGAGTTTAAGGTTTCAGGAGAATTTTCATGTCTGATGCTATCGCCAATCCACTGATTGAATCTGTCGCCGCCGATCAGGAATTCTGGGAGGCGCGGGCGAAGATGGCTCCGTTTTCGTCCGGCTACACGGATCCGTCGGTGGAACAGCTTGAGTGGAATGCGATTCAGCGTGCCATTCGTACGTATGCCGCCGGGCACAGCGATCCATCGGTGCTCGAGATTGGCTGCCATGTCGGCTACACCACGAAAAAGCTGCATGAGCTGATGCAGCCGTCTCACTACGACGCGCTGGACATCAGCCCGGGTTCCGTTGAAATGGCCAGGCATTACAGCGAGCGCCACGGCTACCGTGAAGTCAACTTTCTCACCGCCTCAGCGACAGCAATTCCGCTGGAAGAGGCTGCCTGCGACCTGCTGTTTTCGATCCGTTGCATCCAGAACATCCAGTCTGCTGATGGGCAAGCGGACGCATTTGCGGAAGCATCGCGGCTGCTGAAACCGGGCGGACTTGCGGTGCTCGTCGAAAATCGGGAAGAGGAATTAGGCCGGCTGAATCGTCTGCGTGAAGCAGCGGATCTTGATCCAATTGGTCAACCCAGGCACACTCGTTTCCTCGTCTGGTCAGAACTCAGCGAACAGGTTTCGCGGGATTTCGAGGTTGTGGAAACGAACTTTTTCGCGTCGGCTTACTACTTCGGCACTCGCTTTGCCAAGTGGCTGAATCCGGCGGAAGAAGCGACGGAGTTGAACAGTCCGCACAATCTGTTTTATCGGGAGATGATTCAGGGATCGTTCCGGCTGGCGCTCGGGCCCGCATTGATCGTGCTTCGCAAACGGGCAAACAAGGGTGTGCGATGAAAGACGTTGACTTCTTTCCCAGTTCCAGCCGTGGGGCGGAGGAGCGGCGAACACTCGCGGAAGCGATCCTGCGCGGGTCAGCGGTGAGCGCAAGCTACCTCGATTTCGGCTATGACTACTTCGACAACCCGGCGCACGGTGTCGGTTACGGCAGCTACCGCTATGATGGCCGCTACGCCGAAGTCGCGCAGCGGATGGTGGATCACTACGGGCTGAAGCCGGGCGACCGTGTGCTGGAAATCGGTTGTGCGAAGGGATTCCTGCTGGTGGAGTTCCTCAAGTTGGATCTGGAGGTTGCGGGGTTCGATGTCAGCGACTACGCCGTTTCGAATTCGCACCCGCAGGTGCGGCCGTACATCCGGAACGCTCCGGCGGTGGCCATGCCGTTCCCGGACGGCCATTTCCAACTGGTGATTGGCAAGGAAGTGTTGCCGCATGTGCCGCGCGCCGACCTCGAGCGCACGGTGAAAGAATGCGTTCGAGTCAGCAGCGGCAACCTGTTCTTCGAGATCCAGTGCGGCACGACGGAGCGTGAACTGCGCTACATGCAGGCGTGGGACAGGACCCACCAGGTGTGCGAGACGCCACAGTGGTGGGATGAGATGTTCGCGCGGGTGGGGTACCCGGGTGATGTCCATTACAAGGTGTTGATTCCGGAAGGAGAAGCGGTATGATCGGTCGCACGGTATACGTCACGGGCGGCGGAGGGTATGTCGGCAGCGCGCTGGTGCCGGCGTTGCTGGACGCGGGCTACGCGGTCAAGGTGCTCGACCTGTTCATTTACGGGCGGGAGGTGCTGGACGCGGTCAAGGATCACCCGAAACTGGAATTGATCGAGGGCGACATTCGTGACGCGGACCTGATCCGCCGCACCATCTCCGGCAGTGACGCGGTGATCCATCTCGCTTGTATTTCCAACGATCCGTCATTTGAACTCGATCCGGAGCTGGGCAAGTCGATCAACCTCGACGCAATGGAACCGCTGGTACTCGCGGCGAAGGAGGCTGGCGTGAAACGGTTCATCTACGCGTCGTCGTCCAGCGTCTACGGCATCAAGGACGATCCGGACGTTACCGAAGATCTGCCGCTTGAACCGTTGACCGACTACAGCCGGTTCAAGGTGATGGGCGAGGAAATCCTGTTCAGGCATGACAGCGAGGAGTTTGTTACCGCGGCGATCCGTCCGGCGACGGTCTGCGGGTACGCCCCGCGTCAACGACTGGACGTGATCGTCAACATCCTGACGAACCATGCAGTCAACAACCGTCGCATCCGTGTCTTCGGCGGCGATCAATTGCGGCCGAACATCCACATCCGGGATATGGTTGATGTGTACCTGCTGATGCTGGAAGCGCCGGCGGAGAAGATCCGTCAGCAGGCGTTCAACGCCGGGTATCACAACCACAGCGTGCGCGCGTTGGCGGAGATGGTTCGGGATGCTGTCGGTCCCGATGGGATCGAGCTGGATGTTGAGCCGACGGATGACAACCGCTCGTATCACGTATCGTCGCAGAAATTGAAGGACACGCTTGGTTTCTCCGCGCAGCACAGCATCGAGGAGGCGGTGCGGGATCTGGTGCAAGCGTTCGAGGCAGGCAAGTTGCCCGATTCGATGACAGACACCCGCTACTTCAACGTGAAGCGGATGAACGAACTGGCGCTGGTGTAAAACGATGAATCCAGCCACACAAAACACGGTGCATGTGATCCTTTGCAGCGGCCATTCCGGCAGCCGTCTGCTGGTGCGTCTGCTCGCAGAGAATGGCGTCTACATGGGCGCGCGCCGTGGCGGCGTCGGCGAAGACAACCAGGACTTCGGTGAGTTGCTGTGGTCGGAACAGTTCCGCCGTCAGGTGGTCGCGCACTGGAAGTATCCCGGTGATTCGCGTCTGCTCGAACCCATCCATGCGGGCTTGCTCAGGGCCCATCGCAAGTTCATGAGCGGCTTGGCGGATGTGAAAACGCCGGCGGTCGCGGTCGGTACCAAGAACGCAACGCAGTTCCCGTATGTCGCAGGGCTGTACCGGGATGCGTTGGCGGCGCAGGGTGTGCGGGTGAAGTTCATTCACCTGACCCGTGATCCGCGGATGTGGATGTTGTCCGGGCGGGATCCTGACAGCCGGGGAGTGGTACGTCCTGCCCGGCACCCGCGTTTTTCGCTGCTGGATGATCCGTTCAACCGCTATGTCTGGACGCGATCGTTCGCGGGTGAGTTGGAGACTCCGCTGGGGGAGATCAGGTTGTCCGATTACGCCGTTTACAGCGAAGAACGGCAGATCGCGCTGGAGGCGAGGTTCTGGGCGACGACCAACAGCATCGCGGCCGAGCTGGGATCGGAAGCTGACGGGTACCTGCACCTGCGGTATGAAGATTTGATCCTCGATCCGGCGGCGGTGTTCGCACAGTTGAGTGAGTTCATGGGCGTTTCCCTGACGCACGAACCCGCTGGTGGGACACGGATCAGGACCGACCGGGTGCAGCGTGATCCGGTCATGGCGGTTGGTGAAGGCACGGCACGGTTGATCGCTGCGACCTGCAGCGAGTTAATGGACCGATTCGGGTATGCACGGAGCGGAAAGAGGAGAGCGTCCGGCCCGAACGGCGTGGCTGAAGAAACGGCCAACGGTAGCGCTGGCGGTCAATCTGTTGCGTTATCCACCGGCCCGGCGATTCATACGCAACACGGGTGCGGTTTGCGGCCGGTGTTCGTCGTCGGGTGCATGCGCTCGGGCACGACGATCCTCGGCAAGGTGCTGGACTCGCATCCCGGCCTGAAGCAGATCGGCTGGGAGATGAACGACGAATGGTCCACACTTGGCTGTGCGCCGAGCGGGCTGGTCTGCGAGAGTCGTCATGCGGGTGAAGCGACCGAGCAGGCGCGTGTCGCGATGGACGGTTTTTTCCGGTCGAAACTGGCGAAAGCGGGGCCGGGAGTGCGCCCGGTGAACAAGTCGCCGCACCTGGGCAACAAGCTGGACTATGTGCGTGCGCTGTTCCCGGATGCTCAATTCATCCACATCGTGCGCGACCCGTTTTCACACACGAACAGCATGAAGTCGCATTTCGAGCGGATCACGTATCAGCAGCGTCAGAGTGTCGCATACTGGCCGGATAACGGGGAAAAGCCATGCTGGCAGCAGTTCACGGTGCAGCAGGCAGCCGAACGCGATTTGCCGTTGGATCGGATCTATCCCGGTGAGGGATTCGCGCGAATCCCGGAAGCGTGGACGGTGATTAACGGGTACATCGCGGCGGAACTGGGATCATGGCCAGCGGATGCCGCAACGGTGATACACTACAACCGGTTGGTCACTGATCCGGCGGGTGAAGCGGCTCGGCTGTTCGCGTTTCTCGGACTGGACACTGGTCCGGCGGAAGCGGTGCCGGCGTTGATGGGCGGATCGGATGGGCTGGTGAATTCGCAGACACGGAATCCGTTGGAAGAATGGCAAAAAACGTTGTCGAGCGAGTTGGTCGATGAGATCCACCGTCAGCTGCATCGGCATGTGAGCGAGCTGGCGGGGATTGAGCGCTGGTTGCGAAAATCGTACGGGGACGAATCGCTCAGCGTGTTGCCTGTGCGAAACGAGGTGCTGGCCGATGAGCGTTGACGCGGTGGAAACGATGATCAGCGTGCCGTATGTCGATCTCGGAGCGGACCCGTCCAGCGAGTTGGCCCGGGAGCTGCTTGCGTCAGTGCAGGAAATCCTCACCTCGGGCCAGTTCATCCTCGGGGCGGCGGTGGATGAATTTGAGCGTCAATTTGCCGAAGTGTGCGGGGTGAAACACGCCATTGGGGTGGGCAACGGCACCGAGGCGATCATCCTCACGCTGCGCGGATTGGGCATCGGCGCGGGGGACGAAGTGATTACGGCGGCGAACTCGTTCCTGGCGTCAGCGTCCGCAATCGTCATGGCCGGCGCGACCCCGGTATTTGCGGATGTGCGGGACGATCTGAACCTCGATCCGGCGGCGGTCGAAGCCGTGATCACCGAACGCACCAAAGCGATCCTGCCGGTGCATTTGACCGGACGCCCAGCGGAGATGGGGGCGTTGCTGGAGATCGCGGAGCGGCATGGTTTGCGGGTGATTGAAGACGCCGCGCAGGCGGTAGGGGCGGCATCTAACGGGCTGCCTGTGGGATCGTTCGGAGCGGCGGGTTGTTTCAGCCTGCATCCGTTGAAGAACCTCGCGGCGGCGGGAGACGGAGGCGTGATCACAACCAACGATGACCGGTTGGCAGACTGGCTGCGTCAGGCGCGCAATCACGGGCTGCGAGATCGCAACACCTGTGATTTCTGGAGCGTGAACAGCCGTCTCGACGCTCTTCAGGCGGCGATGTTGACGGTCAAGCTGCGGTGTCTGGACAAATGGACCGTGGCTCGCCGGGCGAACGCGGCGTACTATCGCGAGCGGTTGGCGGATGTGGTGACGGTGCCCATTGAGAAGCCCGAAGAATACAGCGTCTACCACACGTTCGTGATTCAGGCGGAGCGTCGGGATGAGCTGCAGCGTTTCCTGGCCGAACGCAGGATTGGCAGCGCGGTGCACTATCCGATCCCGATCCACCTGCAACCGGCGGCGATGGATCTCGGCTACCGGCTGGGATCGTTGCCGGTAACGGAACGGCTGGCGGGGCAGATCCTGAGCCTTCCAGTCCATCCGAAGTTGAACGAAGAGCAGCTGGCACATGTGGTGCGCGCGATTCGGGACTTTTACGGGGCGTAAACGGAAGACGGACGCCATGAGCAGCAAGCATTGCATCGTAACAGGCGGAGCGGGATTTATCGGCAGCCACGTGGTTGACCGTCTGCTCGCGGACGGCCACACGGTTACCGCGATCGACAATTTTTCCACCGGCAACCCGCGCAATGTCGCACACCTGAAGGACAACAAGTCGTTCACGCTGGTGCAGGCGGACATCGCCGCCACGCCGAACCTCGCAGACATTTTCGACGGCGCAGACTGGGTGATTCACCTCGCCGCGTTGGCGGATATCGTGCCGTCGATCCAGAAGCCGCGGGAATACTATCGCTCTAATGTTGACGGCACGTTCGAGGTGCTGGAAGCGTCGCGTGCGGCGGGTGTGAAACGGATGGTGTATGCGGCGTCCTCGTCGTGCTACGGCATCCCTGACGTCACCCCGACACCGGAAACCGCGGAAATCCGCACGGAATACCCGTACGCCCTGACCAAGCACCTTGGTGAAAAGCTGGTGCTGCACTGGGCGCAGGTGTACAAGCTGCCCGCAGTGTCCTTGCGCTTCTTCAACGTGTACGGCCCGCGTGCCCGGACAACCGGGACATATGGCGCGGTGTTCGGCGTCTTCCTCGCGCAGAAGCTGGCGGGGAAACCGTTCACGGTGGTCGGGGATGGCACCCAGACGCGTGATTTCACGTACGTCACCGACATCGCGGACGCCGTCGTGTGTGCGGCGGAGTCGGAAATCAGCGGCGAGATCATGAATGTCGGCAGCGGTGGAACCTACAGCATCAACCGGCTGGTCGAACTGCTCGGCGGACCGGTCACGTATATCCCGAAACGCCCCGGTGAACCGGACAGCACGTTCGCGGACACGTCCAAGATCGAACGTCTGCTGGGGTGGAAGGCACGTGTCAGTTTTGAAACGGGGGTCAAACGGATGCTCGAGCACATTCACGACTGGGAAGAGGCGCCGGTGTGGACACCGGATTCGATTTCGGTCGCGACGAAGGAGTGGTTCGAGTACCTCAGTCCCCGGGAGGAAGTCCATGAGTGATTCGACCTTGTTGCGGAACGGACAGAACGGCACGTCCACTGCGCCACCGTTTGAGAAACTGGTTCCGCTGGAAACATTGCCGGACAAGTTGCGCGCGCATCGTGAGCGTGGCGAGACGATTGTCCAGTGTCACGGTGTCTTCGACCTGTTGCACCCGGGCCACGTTCGTCACTTCAAGGCGGCGAAACAGGAAGGCGAGGTGCTGGTGGTGACGTTGACGCCGGACCGGTTTGTCAACAAGGGACCGGGCCGTCCGGTGTTCAACGAACTGCTGCGTGCCGAGTTTATCGCGTCGCTGGAGTCGGTGGACTATGTCGCGATCAATCACTGGCCGACGGCGGTCGAGGTGATCGGTGAGGTTCGGCCGGATGTGTATGTCAAGGGCAGCGACTACGCCGACGACAAGGACGATCTCACCGGAAAGATCGTGGATGAGCGCGAGGCGGTCGAAGCGCACGGTGGCCGGGTGCATTTCACGCAGGACATCACCTTCAGCTCGACCAGATTGCTGAACAACCACTTTAACGTTTTCAGCGAGGAAGCTGAAGTTTTCCTTGAAGGTTTCCGCAGACGCTGGAGCGCGGACGATATCATCGGGATGCTCGACAGCCTGCACGACATGAAGGTGCTGGTGATCGGCGACATCATCATCGACGAGTACCATTTTTGCCAAGCGATGGGGATGGCGTCCAAATCGACCACGATCAACGCGAAGTACCTGGACGGTGAACGTCACGCTGGCGGAGTGCTGGCTGTGGCGAATCATGTCGCGGGATTCTGCGACACCGTGCATCTGGTCAGCCTGGTTGGCGACGAAGATGATCAGGTCGAGTTCATCGAATCGAAGTTGAACCCGAAGATCAGCTCGCGGTTCTTCAGCCGTCCGGACGGGCCGACCACCCGCAAGGTCCGGTATCTGCACAAGTACCAGTACCAGAAGATGTTCGAGCTGACGTACATCGAAGACGGGCCGCTTCCACAACAGGTTGAAGAAAACTTAAACCAATATGTGCAGGAAATTGCGAGTGATTATGATCTCGTGCTGGTCACCGATTTCGGGCATGGGATGATCGGACCGTCCACGGTGGCAGCACTGGCAGAGACCGCGCCGTTCATTGCGTTGAACACCCAGGTCAACAGCGCTAACCGAGGGTTCAACGCCCTGACCAAGTATCCGCGTGCGGACTATGTCTGCATCGACCAGGAGGAGATTCGGCACACGTATCATGACCGGTTCGGCCCGTTGCAGGACTTGATCCAGAAGGCGGTGGACGATCTGTCGGCGTCGTTTGTCACGGTCACGCGTGGGCATCGTGGGTCAACGACCTACCGTCGCGGCAACGGGATGCATCACACGCCGGTATTTTCCGAACAGGCGGTTGACACGATCGGCGCGGGGGACGCATTCCTCTCGATCACGTCGCCGCTGGCGGCGCGTGGTTATCCGGCAGAGGTGATCAGTTTTGTCGGCAATGCGGTGGGTGCGTTGGCGATCCAGGTGCTGGGCAACCGTTCGAGCGTGCAGCCGGTGGAGTTGAAGAAGTACATCACGACGTTGTTGAAATAATGTGTGCAGACTTAACGCGGGAAAGACACTCCAATACCGGCACCGGGGTACCAGTGGTCCTCGGGGATTTCGCGCAGAAACAGAAAGTTGCGTCCTGTTTCCCGGGAGAATTGCAGCAGACTCGCGGATGCGTGCGCATTGTCCCCCAGGATGATGGCTCGGGCTGAGAGAGTGGCCTTGACTGTCTGATACTCGCGGTACTCGTACTCATGAGAGTGGTCGCTGTCGTTGATGAACACGTCGATCGGCTGGTCGAACTGCTTCAGTGACTCAATGGAATCGCCGTACAGAATTTCGCCGGCTGAAGCGTACTTGCCGGTGAACAAGTAGCCCGCCTTCGGATTGATATCCGTGCCAAAGTAGCGTCCTTCGTACCCTTCTTCCTTGTTTCGCAACAACGCTGATGCGAGCAGCACCGCGCCCAATCCCTTGTCGATCCCGGTTTCCACGACCACACGTGGTTTCAGCAGGCGTACCACCGCATACCAACCGAGCCGTCGGCCGAAATCGCATCGTTCGTCTGTTTTGTGGGCGAAGGGGCTGTTGCGGCTGATCGTGATCACATGCTGGTGTATGTCTTCATCGGCCAGGGGTTCTTCGAGGAACTTGAGTACATGGTCAGGATTGCGATTCAGGGCAACAGCAAGACCGTGCGCGATCTGAAGACGGCTGTATTCAGTCAGTGGGTAGGTGAAGTTGGTCGTTTCCCGCGATGTGAACTCAAAATTCACAAGACGGTGGATGCGTGGTAGAATGTGAACCCGGAACAGCCGGCTGAAGCGCGGGGAGAAAGTGGCGGTGTCCTTTTCATCGAACAGGGTTTCGAGATGATTCACGAACTCGCGGGTGTTGCGAGATTGTTCGGGAGTCATTGGTTTTCTCCCAGCAGCTCGGCCAGTTCGCCGGGCAACGGTGGTTGATTGGACAGGATGTCGGCGCTATCCAGCCGCGGGGTGGCGTTGTCGTCGTAGATCTGATCAAAGGAAAACAGCTGCAGCAGCCGGATCGAATTGGCGACGATGTCGGTCGGCAATTTCTTGCGCCACTTTTCCAGCCGGGCCTCGACGGTGCGAGCCGGGTCAACCTTGCCGGAGGTGTGGGATGGTATGTCGATGCCGTCGAGGATGTGTTCGTCGAACGGCTGGTCGAGAAAGGTGAACAGCCGCCGCAATTCCTCTTCCGGGTGCAGCGCGAGGTGTTCGTAGAAGAGGACGTGTATATCCAGCTCGCGGATCTGTTTCAACGCAACGAAGTTTTCCACGCACCACAGCAGCAGTGCGCTCTCGTAGGCGTGCATTTCCTCGCGTTCAAGCAACGGCAGGATCGGCTCGAGGAAGTCCTCGTTCAGCTCAGGTTGACCGAGCAGCAGGTCAACTCCCCGTTTCCAGTTCATCTCCATCCGTGATACGGTCACCGCGATCGGATGACGCAGGGTGAGGATGATTTTCACGTCTGGAAACTGCTTGCGCATCCAAGCCAGTGTCATGTTTGCGCGGATTTCCTTGACGACCCGTTTGTTCGACTGCGGCGCGTCGTTGAACCGGTTGACCCACTCGTTATCGACGGAACCGTAGAGGAAATTATCAGCGACCGTGCGGTGTTCCGGATAGTTGCCGTCCGCGCGGAGGTATTGCCGCCAGCCGAACGGTTCGATCCCCTTGACCTGATGGTGGTTCAGCGGTTCGAAGTAATAGCTGAAATCGTGGCGGTGGTTAAGCAGGTTCGCCAGCCATGTTGTGCCGCTGCGGCCGGATCCGGCGAGGAAGATGACGTTGTCGGGACGGGCGATTTCGGGCATGTGGGTTCCGTTCGTGGGCATTCAGAATCGGTCTTCGGGGAATATGTTCCAGCGGGCATGTGGATGCAAGGTTGCGGCGTCGTGCATCTGGCCCACGGTTGCGCGAGTCCGCTGAATGGGTGGTAGAGAAGTCCGTACCCGTGTGGCTGAACGGACTTCAGGCGAAATGTAGATGCTGCCGATCTCAGGACAGCAGGTCCAGATCCCGGGGTTTGCGAAGGAAGCGGATCGGGTTGCGAGTTTTTACCACCGTACCCTCGGAAACCGCACGTTTCAACCACTGGTCGACGGTCTTTTTTGAAATCTGTAGCAGTTCCGCGACCTCGGAAGCTGTTTTTGACTGTTCAAGGCAATCGAGCAAAGCGGGCAGGAAGTGGTCCGTCCATGGATCGTTCGACGCGGATGGTTTTTCCTGTGCCGGGACGGTATCGCGAGATGCTTCGGGTGAAGCGGTCTTCGGGCCGGGGTCCGGACACGCAGCTTCTTGACTCACCTTGGACTCCGGCTTGTCTATGCCGGGACGATTGGTCAGCGGCAGGGATTGGTTGGCGGTTGTGAGCCGAACGGTGGATGGGTCCGGCGAGGACGGCTGGCTGTCGTCGGTTTTGTCGCTGCCTTGCGGTTCCGCGAACAGGAGGTTGAGATCGTGCTGAATGTTCTGTCCCGGCAACGCTTTGCCGCCTAGCTTGATCAATCTCTGGTTGCCCGGATCTTCGGACTCGCGGACAAACAGCGGCACCCAGCGGTGCTTGAGGACTTCGTTTGCGCCGCCCCAGGTTCCGCCTTTAATGTCGCTTTGCACGATAACGGCGGCGGTCGACAAGGCGTAGATCACCTTGTTGCGGCTCATGGCGTTACCCGCGCTGAAGCCTGCGCCGGGGTGGAAAGGTGAGATCAGGAGCAGCCGTCCCTCGGCGATGCTTTCCCTGTGGTCCCGTTTCACCGCAGCGGCCTCCAGCCCGCTGTGCAAGACTCCGACCGCGCGTCCGTGTTCTTCGAACGCTCCCCACATGGCAGCCTGATCGACGCCACGGGCGCCGCCGGTAATTATCGTCAGGTCATTACGGGCGGCTTCCTCGCCCAATGCGCGGGCGTAGTGGAAGGCGTCCTCCGAAGCGTTGCGCGAGCCAGCCACGGCGATGCCCTCACGGGTTGCCAGTGACAGGTCGCCCACGCCGAACAGTATCGGTGTCGCGAGCAGGCGCAGGTTATCCTTGAGTCGTTTCGGGTAGTCGGGGTTCGCTCGGCTGATCGCCCAGATGCCGCGCTGCGACCACTGTTCCAGGGCGGTGGTCAATGCGAAGCCGCGACTCATCAGGGTGTGGATGCGATTGGCGAATTCGACGGTGGTGGTATCGTTGAGGAACCTGGTTCGGACGGATTCGTCGAGCAGATCGGCCGGTTGCATGTTGGCGTCGCGCAGCCACCCAGCCAATTTGTTGTACTCGCTGGTGGACAGCTGGGGGATGGGACCGTTCAGCTTGCCGAAATGGCCGCAGAGCAGGAGCATGGCCTGGCAGTTATCGGTGAAATCAGGTGTCATTTTGCTCTCACTGTCCGGAGGCGGTCGAAGCCAGGGCGACGGGAAGCACACATTCCGCACCCGCCCGCCGTAATAACGATGCAGCGATGGTGAATGTCCAACGCGAATCCACCAGATCGTCCACCAGCAAGATTCTCTGCCCGGTTACCTGTTGCGAATTTCGGATGGCAAATGCGTCGTTCAGGTTGCTCATCTGGCTGTGCGAGTTTTCCATCGTTTTCTGCGGCGCGGTATCTCTGACTTTCTCGATCAACTCCACCGCCGGAAGGTTCAGCTGCTCCGCGAGTCGGGTGGCAAGATCGGGAACAAGGGTCATGGTACGCAACGATGGAATCCAGGTGACAACGGTCGGCCAGGGCTGAAAATCTTTCACGCGAATCATCTCCGCCAGCGCTTTCACCAGACTGTCGTCGAAGTGGCCGTCCTGCTGTTTACCCCGCCTGATTCGTTCCCCGTAGAGGTAATCTCCCCAGCGGCACAGTGCAAACCCGTCCGCCATCTGCTCCCCGGGCGGAATGCGGGAGTTGCGCGGTTCAAGCTGCGGCAGTGCATCCGGAGTCCAGATTTTTCGTGGCGGAATCGGGACATGTTGCCGGCGGAGGAACTGTTGCGAAGCGGCGACTGTGGACTCGTTCACATCCAGCGGCAGCAATGTGTCGCCTGCACACACCGCACAACGGCCGCACGGTTCAGCGCTGGAATCGTTCAACTCCCGTTGCAGGAATTCCATCAGGCAGGTATCGCTGTTGACGTAGTGCTTCATCCGTTGTCGTTCGCGCATCCGGATCTCCCGCAGGCGTTGGCGATGTTCCGGATCGGGCCGGTAGGGGTTCGCGGTCCGGACCCATTTGCTGCCGTCCCGGTCGACAGGGGGTTGATATCGGGCGTGCAGGATCTTCAAGGCATGCATCATTTTGCCTTGCCGCAGGTTGACCTTCGCCTCCAGTTTTCGGACCGTCACCGGTTCGTCTTCATCGTCCAGAGCGGCCAGAATTTCCTGTACCTGATCGTCGTCCAGCTCGTTCGAGTGTACCAGCCAGTCGGTAATTTCGTCGTCCTCGCTACCCTCGAGCAGGATACCATAGGCGTTGTCGAGGGCACGTCCGGCGCGTCCCACCTGCTGATAATAGTGAACAGGCGAGGAGGGTCGCTGGTAGTGGATGACGAAGGCGAGGTCCGGTTTGTCGAACCCCATGCCGAGCGCGCTGGTCGCGACCACCACCTTGACGTCGTTGTTGAGCAGTGCTTGTTCGAGCTCTTCCCGTCCGTCGCTGGAACCTGTGTATTTTGCGGCGGCGATTCCCCGGGATGTTAGCCATGAGGCGACTCGTTCGGCGTCTGTCGTTGTGAGGACGTACACAATCCCGCTGCCGTGAATGGTTGGCAGTACGGTAGCCAGCCACGCCAGCCGTTGCGCTGGATCAGGCATCGGAATCGCTTGCAGCCGCAGGCTGGTGCGGACAAGTGGACCCCGGATGACCGTGAGATTCGGGATCTGCTGCGTGACATCCTCGACGACCCGGTCGTTGGCGGTGGCCGTCGTCGCCAGAACCGGAATGTCAGGCGGCAGATTGCGCAGGATACGAACAATGCGGAGGTAATCCGGACGGAAATCGTGCCCCCAGTCGGAGATGCAATGCGCTTCGTCGATTACCAGCATGCCGACCCGGGCCGCGATGGGGTGGAGCACCCTTTCGACAAAGCGCTTGTTGGTCAGGCGTTCCGGTGAGATCAGCAGCAGGTCGACCTCGCCGCTTTGCACCTCTGCCTCGATCTCGTTCCAGGAATCGGTGTTTGAGCTGTCGATTCTGGCCGGGTGCAGGCCCATCCGTTCCGCCGCATCGACCTGGTTCCGCATCAGGGCGAGCAGCGGTGAGATGAGCAGCACCGGTCCACCGCCCCGTTGACGCATCAGCCGGGTCGCGATAAAATAGACCATGCTCTTGCCCCAGCCGGTACGCTGCACGACCAGCAGCCGCCGTTTGTGGTGAACGAGTTCGAGGATGGCGTCCAATTGTCCTTCACGGAAGGTGGCGGAAGGGTCGGCCAGTCCCTGCCGCAACAAGCTGAGTGCGTCACGTTCAAGCGGACGCTGCACGATTGACTCCATTGTTCGTCGCTGGTACGGATTCGACAGGTAAACGGTGTATTTTCAGGGAGCTATGGAATAAGCAAGAATGGTCTACATAAATCAAAGTAAGTATCCATAACAAGATAGGTATTGTGAGAGTGGATCCTGAATTCTAAAACCAATTGCACGGGTCTCGGGTTTCCGAAGCGAAAGACCCGCAGGAATGAAGGCGCGCCGGGTTGAGATCAGCACGAGAAATCAATTACACTGGAATGACGCATCCACAACGACGTATCTGTCACAAGGGCCTGGCAGAAGTTGGGGATCAGAAAATGTGATGTGCGAAGTTTTTCTGACGAGCTCCAACTCAAGTGATCATCAGTGTCGAGGTTCTTTCCTCTCCTCTCCCAATTTCTGGAGGTTGCGCCACTCGTGCCAGATTTAAAGGATGAAACATCAGCCGCTTCACTCGTTCTGAGCCGCAACCACAACCTGGGTCACCTGCTCACGGCTGAACGTGCGGTGTGGTATGTGCAGATCCTGTATCAACTCCTGATATTCCGCCGTGCACATGAGTTGGCGCCGCTGCATGAGGACGTGTATGAGGCGGTTCATGAGCCGCTCGGTGCGTTTCAGGACGATGGGGCATA
Organism: bacterium; assembly: GCA_020444425.1. Lineage (GTDB taxonomy): Bacteria > Electryoneota > Electryoneia > Electryoneales > Electryoneaceae > BMS3BBIN04. The sequence continues at coordinate 35,122 of JAHLLB010000016.1, forward strand.
CACCCAGGCACAATATGCGAACGACATCCGCCAGCTGCTCGAATGGGATTTAATTGAGGAACGGATCGAGCTTGAGCGGCTGCGTGGCTACAAGGATACCCGTCGAAGGAAATTCCGCTATCGATTGACTCATGAAACCCGTGCATTCCTGGAATGGCTGGAAGACCGCGCTCGGGACGATCTGGAAGATTCCGGAGCGGACACGCGCAATCTGCTCGAAACGGTCCTTAGTTCGTTGAACGAACTGAACCGTGTGTTGCATCGCGTCGGAACAAAACGCACGGAAGAGGGCGATGCCCGGCGTGTGCTGCACCAGCTCACCACACTTGATCAATTGACTCACTCCGTCACGGAGAACCTGGTAACCTTCAACGAACGGATGTACGGGTTTCTGTTGGCCGAGTTCGAGGTTGCGGAAGCGCGTCAGATCATTGATGAATTGCAGGTGTTCGTGGACCAGTTTCTGCATCAGATCTACCGTTTGCGGGAGGACATCACCGGCAATCTGGGGCGAATCGGAGATGCGAAGGCGTTCGAGAAAATCCAGCTCAGTATCCGTGAAATGGATCGGGAACGCAAGCAGGCCGCACACCTGCTGCGCCGTAGCTACAACGACGAGCAGGTGACGGCAATACCGGCTGGATTGCAGGACTATTATCGCGAAGATGGGCAGTTGGATGAGTTGTGCAGGCGGATCAGTCACACGGCGCAGCTGGTGTGGAAACGTCTGTATTTGCGGTTGCGTGAGCGGGAACGCAAGAGCCATCGTCTCGAGGATCTACGTGCGAGAATCGCGGAAATTGCCTCGTTGCCGCCGGATGTCGTACCGCATCGTTTTCTCTATGAATTAATCGCTCCCGCGCAGATCGCTGTTGATCCGAACCATTGGACGGCGCTTGAAAAGGCAGACCCGCCACAGCCACGGTTGTATCGTGGACGTCAACGGGAACGGGCGGTGGAGCCATTGCGAGTTAAACAGCTTCATCCGGAAAGTGCGCGTGAATTGGAGCAGCAGAAGCTCGACCGGCTGGTGAGTTGGTTGCGTGATCATGTGTTGGCAGATGGTGAAGATTCGGCGCGACTTTGTGATGGTCGATTTGAGACGTTGGATGATCTCGCTGCCACGATGCAGTTGGTCAAGGCGGGATTGTTAAACCGTGGACGGAAGCTGTCAATCTCCGGATTCCGTTTCGAGCAGCGGGGTGGGCAGGACGAGTTGGTCGCTGGTGATTACCGTCTCGAGCTGGATGCGTTGAACGTTCATCGGAAGCAAAAGGACGAGCATGGACACGCTGGCTGAGCTGATGGAGCGTCACCAGGACCGGGTGACAGCGATTCTGAACATCCTCGTGGAGTCGCCGTATTTTTACGCGAGTGATGATCGCGACCGGGATCTGTTCCCTTTCCTGATCCGGCACAAGAACCTGTTTCGGAAATTTTTCGAGCACTACTACGGCTGGGAATTGATCATCGACTCCGGCCAGAAGTGCGCCCGGGTGTACAAGCATCGCTGGTACAATCCGGCGGTCAAAGACAGCCAGAAATTTGCATTGCATCTCACCCGCCGTGATGAAACTCTCGCCTTCATGCTGCTGCTGGAATTCTTCGAGCATCAACTGGACGAACAGAACGTGTCGGTAGAAGACAAGGACAACCTGCGCTTCTATTTCAGCGATTTGTTCGAGCATGTGCGTCGGCGGCTGCTGGAACTGTATCCGGAGAAGCGTGAAGAGTATACCGAAGAAGGGGTGCGGCGAATTCTGCGTGAACTGGTCCCCAAGCTGGAGCAGTTCCGTCTGCTTGAACGGGTTGCGTCGGCGGATGGGGAACGCGTGAAGCTGGAGCAGATGATTCTTGAAGCGCTGCCGGCTCTGTACCACTACAACGGCAGCCGGTTGAGTTTCCCGGTGTTTCAGCAGTCGGAAACGGCTGACGAGGGAGAACACGCTGACGAAGCCGACGACCGGGATGAGACCACTGAGCTGGATGAGGAGGATTGATGGCGGCGAAAATGCGCTACAGCGTCCACCGGATCCGTCTCATCAACTTCCACAACTTCACCAATGAGACGATCCAGATCGGGAACGGCGGCCATTTGTTCCTGCTCGGCGACAACGGTTCGGGTAAAACGACGCTGCTGGACGCACTTCACATGGTGTTGGTTGGCAATGAGGCTGTGGAATTCAATGCTGCCGCACGAGTCGCAGGGTCGGCACGTGACGGACGCCGGGTTGTCGGGATCATTCTCGGGCAGAACGCGGAGCGGGCGGAACCGTTGCGCAAGCAGGGCGGCATCACCTATGCCGCAGTCGAATTGCTCGGTTCAAACGGGAAACCGCTGTGCCTGACGCTCGGTATGCGGGCGCATTCGATGGACGAAAACGTCCGTTACTGGGGCGCGGTGAAGGCGTGCTCGCTGGAAGACCTGCCGCTGATGAAGGATACGTTGGAGAGGCCGGTTCCATTAAACCGCCGCGAGTTCCGCGCGGAACTGCAGGACGACAACGCGTTCTGTGGCGATCAGACAACCTATCGCAAGAAGCTGAGTGCACGGCTATTTGGCGCGCGTGACGACGACAATTCCCTGTTCCGTGAAACCTGTCGTCTGCTGCGGATGGGGAAGGCGTATCGAGAGATCGCCGCAGGCACGAGCAACTACCACGCCTTGTTCAAGAAGCTGTTGATCGAGCCGAAGCGGGAATTGTTCGAGCAGGTGATCCAGCGTTTGAACGAACTGGAAACCAGCACCAGCGAACTCGCCGGGATGGAAGAAAAGCACCGGTATCTCGAAGCTTTAGAAGGATTGGTTGAGAAAATCCAACAACACCGGGAAGCGGACCTGCGCTACACCTGGCTCAGCCATCACCTGACGATCAACCAGCTCAACGGACACCTGGAGACCAACGAACGAAAGCAGAACCAGGCGCAGGAACTGATAGAAAAAGCAGCAAGGTCCATCGAGACCAGCCGTGCGGAACGTGACCGGACGCTGACGGCACTGAATGACTTGCGTGAACAGGACCGTGAGGGGTTGCTCGGTCGCCGGGCGGAACGTGAGCGCGACCGTGACCGGTTAGGTGGAGAGATCAAGCGCCAACGCGAAAATGTGAAGCAGTACGAAACCGAGCTAGGCGGCCTGCAGCGTGACGCGAAGACAGCGGAAGATTCCTGGCGGAAAACGTTACAGCACGCCTACGACGAACTCAACCGGCTGAACAAGCGGCTTCCTTTTGCGGTGGTAGACCTGCTGAGCCAGTTGGACGAACAACTCCGTCTGCCGTCGCCGGTGGATGCCATTGTGCCGGACACCGAAGCGTGCGAAAGCGACGCGGCTTCCGCAAATCGTGAAGCTGTGGAGCTGAAGGTTGAGCTTGGTGGAAAACTGGATCAGCTGCAGTCCGAGGCTGATGAGCTGCGGTCGGAGTTGAACGAGTTGCAGGCGGGACAGGAGCTGTTGCCGCCGGTTGCTGGGTATCGCAATGCGTTGCGGGCGTTGAGCAAGGCGATGATCCAGGTGACGCCCTTGTATCAGGGCCTGGAGTGGAAACCGGGATTGTCTGAAAGTGCGCAACAGTCGATTGAAGAAGCGATTGGTGCGGATGTGTTGAGCACGTTGCTGGTGTCCGCAGAGGATTACGATTCGGCGTTGCGTGCGGTATTGCCGGACGGACCGGGCATACGTGTCGCCATGCCTGACGTGCCCGATGAAGCTGTCCCGGCGTGGGTGATGGATTCCTTTGACCTGGATGTCAGCGATCCACGGGCCGTGCGTGTTCTGATCGAGGAGATGCGTGCCGGCAATCATCCGTCCGTCCGGCAGCAGGATGCGTTCCCGGTGTTGCGGTTCCGGGCTCATGAACGGCGGTTGCGTCAGGATGCTCAGGGCTTGATCGGCAGCGCACAGCGCAAGCGCGCGATGCAGCAGCGCATCCGTGAACTTGAATCCCAGCTGAAGGAGCTGGACAAGGAGCAGCGTGGGCTGGAGAAGCAGCAGAAGGCGGTGGACGAGCGGTTGGCGGCGATCCAGCAGGTGCAAATCTCCCTGCGGAAATGGACTCGTGAGTTGCAGGACCGGATTCACCTCGCGCAATCCAGCATGCGTGATGCGGAAGCGGCAGGGCGTCGGGTGGCTGGGCTTCAGGATGATTTGCGGCAGATGGAAGCCCGGCATGCAGAAATCGTGCAGCAGCTTGCCGATCTGCAAGCAAGGATCAGCGAACGCGGGCTGGACCGGCTCAAGCAGAAGCAGCAGCGTTTGGAGAACAGGCTGAAACGGTTCGAGACGGATCTGGATGAGTTGAATCAGGAGATTGGTGGACTCAACAGCACGCTCGCAGACTTGCGGGAACGGGCGAAGGGTATCGAGCGGCAACGAACGGAAGAACAGAAAGCATTGGCGGCTGCCAGTGTCGAGCTGGAACCGCTGGCGGAAGCCGTGGAAAGTGTGGCGTATTGGGTACTGAAAACCAATCGTGGCGGTCAGTTTGTCAGCGTGGAAAATGTCGAGGCCGAACGCCGCCGGAATGATGCGGCGATGAACACCGCAGTGGGGGAGTTGAACACACGATTGCACAGCGCGAGCTTCGGCGCCGTGTACGCGTTCACCTATGACACCGCGCACAACCTGCTGCTGGATCGTCATCAGAGCTCAATCGCTGATGTGGTCAAGGTAAGCCGACGGGAGATTGACGAACAGCGGACATTGATCAACGAACGCACCCAGCGGTTGATCCGTGAGCTGATCATGGGTGAACTGTTCGTTGAATTAAAGGGAAGTGTTCAGAAGCTGCAGGAGTTGGTGCGCAAGATCAACGCGCAGCTTGGCGGACGGGTGTTCGGCAGCACCCGTTACCGGTTCAACCTGAAGGAAGTGCCGCACTACCGGGACCTGTTGCATGCGATCCAGCGTTTGAGTCCGTTGGATCCGTCCGCGCAGCAGGAGCTTGAACAGTTTCTCGAGCTGCACAAAGATGAGATCCTGCATACAGAAGTGAATGACGTCCCGGAAGCGCTCGATTATCGCAACTGGTTCCAGTACGAGCTGGTCGTGCAGACCACCGACGATCAGGGCGAGATCGTGATGGACCGGCGAACCAAGAGTCTTGGCTCCGGCGGAGAGCAGGCGGTGCCGAACTACCTGTTGATCCTGACCGTGGCGCATCTGCTGTATGAGGGCAACGATGCGTTGCGCTTGCGTGTGCTGATCTTCGACGAAGCGTTTTACGGCATTGACAGCGGACGGCGTGACCAACTGCTCGGCTTCGCGTCGGATCTGGGCTTGCAGTTGTTCATCGCGTCCCCGGAACTGGATGGCGTCAAACAGGAGATTCCGTTCTCGACAACATTGCTGGTGACCAAGGACGACAATTGCGATGTCCACTTGTTCCGTGCGGAATTCCGAAACGAAAAGCAGGCGTCGTTGCTGGAGAGTCCGGCGGACGCGGTGACGTTTGAGCCGGTTGGGGGAAATGGGAATGCGTGACCGGGCGGGGATTGAACAGCACCTGCGCGCAGTCATGCAGGACGTGCCCGAGCTGCGGCCCGTGTTGGTCAAACTCGGTCGAAGGTTGCTGCGGAAACCGGAATTGCGCGGTCAGATGAAGCTGGGGAACGGTCTCCCCGAACCGCTGAAGACAGCGTTGCTGCGTGTCTTGCCCAATGACGCGATCCTGATCCGGGCGAACGACGATGCGGTCCTGCGTCTTGACCGGATTGTCCAGGATTCGGGTGAAGTGCTGGCCTGGATCGAAGCGATTTTCGAAGTGACGGGTGTTCGTGAGGAAGCGGAAAACTCGACGGACAATGTCTCGGATGAAGCGCTGCGCAAGATGCTCGACCGTGGACGATTGCGTTGGCCGGGCCTGAGGCCGGTTTGGGTTGATTGGGGTGGACGTCTTCGCGATCTGCGATCAACGTTTCGCGGGCAATCAGAGGACAGCATTCAACGGGAATTGTTTGCACTGGCGGAAACGATTACGTGGCTGGATGGCGAGCACGAACCCATCGGTTTGATGGACCTCAGCGCCCGCTTTTTTCACGACAGCAAACGTCTCAAAACCAAGTCGTCGCTGAAACGATTGCTGCAACGCGGGTTGCTGTTCCTTCGCAAAGGGATGTTTCCAGAAGACCATGACGGAGATTTGGACGAAGCGCTGGACAGAGTGCTCGGTGACGTTGGCGTCGTTGACAATCTGACGGCGTCGAAGGTGACCGTGTGCGGACGGTTGGTGTACCACAAGGCGGGGCGGGAGTACGATTGGGTCGCGAGGCTGCATGCGGTTGGTGAATCGGCGACGCTGTCATTGGACAACCTGCGGCAGATCGAACGGATCGAGCTGCCGACGGATACACCCGTGTTCACCTGCGAAAACGAGACGCCGTTCAACCAGTTGATCCGTGAACGCCATCCCGGACTGATTATTTACACGGCGGGGTATCCGAACAGTGCGGTGCGGCAACTGTTGAGCTTGCTGGCGTCAGCGGTTGAGGTTGTCCAGCATTGGGGTGACAGTGATCTGGATGGCTTACGTATCGCCGCTCAGATTCACCGCATAGTTCCAGTTCAGCTCTGGCGGTGCGATCTCGCGACGCTGCAACGGCACCGTGCCCAGCTGTTGCGAGTAAACAACCAGCAACGGACACGTGCGGAAGTGTTCCTCGAACAGCATCCGGAGTTTGAGTTCCGCGATGAGTTGCAGTTCAGTCTTGCCCACGGGTGGTTGGAACAGGAAAGTTGGCGGTCGATTGGGACGGGCGAATAGTCAACTATTGCGTGGCGCTGGGGGGGGAAGCGGCTATCGGATCATGATAAGACGCTTTTCCGGCTAGGCGGAGAGGTGGACCAGGAAGACAGTCATGCTGCGCTTACATCCAGCGGCGTGCGCGGTCCAACAGTTTCGGCAACGCGTCGCGCACATCGGTGCTGATCCCTTGCTGAAGGTCGAAATCGCGACCGGTCACTGTCAGAATCCATGTTGAAGGATGGCTGCCGTAGATATCGCGTGCGAGAGCCAGCAGTGTGGCGGGAGTAAGGTTGTGCCCGATCTCGAGCGGGCTAGACGATGGAGGGGGCGGAGTTATCCTTTGCAGAGAGATGGTTCCCGGCTCACCCTTGGCGGCTGCGTCGATGAACAGCGCCCGGTCACTCTCCGCCAAGTCGGCTGCGAGTTCCGGGGTTAGTTGATGCCGGGCGACAACACGAACCCGTGCTTGACCTTCAAGCTCACGTTGCAGGGTTTCCGCCGCTATCACTCCGGCGGCGTCGTCCCGGCGCAACGTGTTTCCGTAGCCGATGATCAGCGTGCGCGGCATGAGCGTCTCAACGTGGAGCGTGAGCGTACACCTGCTGGTACCATCCGTCCACCTTTCACCGTGACGAAACAGACATATCTTTCTCCGGACAGGAGCGTGTCCGTCGATCAGGCGCAGGCGTCCATCACCTGCAGTTTCCCCCCGCTCACGAGTTGGTGCTGTCTCGCTTGAGAGTTCGCACCAGCTGCCCTTCGGAATCGACCAGCTCGACGATCATCGGCATCTGGCCGGCGGCGTGGCTGGAGCACGACAGGCAGGGGTCGAAGGCTCGGATCACGGCTTCCACCCGATTCAGCATGCCTTCGCGGATGTTGTCGCCGTCAATGAAGGTTTTCGCCGCCTGTGTGATGCCCCGGTTCATTGCCAGGTTGTTGTGGCCGGTGGCGATGATCAGGTTCGACCAGGTGACTTTGCCCTCCTGATCGATCTTGTAGTGATGGACCAATGTGCCACGTGGTGCTTCGGTGACGCCGATCCCATCGAAGCTGTTGGGCTCTGCGTGGGCGCGCACATGCGTGTCCATCACCGCCGGGTCGTCGAGGATCGATTCGATGCGTTCGATGCAGAAGAGAATCTCGATCAACCGCGCCCAGTGGTAGTGGAAGCTGGAAAGTACGGGTGCGTCATCGCGCCGCTTGCCGAACATCTTCAGTTCATCGCCCCCCTTGAACTGAAGCAATTCCTTGTCTGCGAGTTCGGTTCCGCATTGATCGATCAGATTCAGTCGCGCCAGCGGCCCCACCCGGTACATTCCCTTCGGATACCCCATCGGTTTGTAGTAGGGGAATTTCACGAAGCTCCACGGTTCAACCGCCTCGCCGATCAGCGAAGCGTAATCCAGGGTATCGTGCTGATCGATGATGTTGTTGCCCGCGGAGTCAATCACACGAAGACGGCCATCGTAATGTTCGAGGTTGCCGTGACGATCGACGAGGCCCATAAACAGGCTGGGGAAATTGCCGAAGGTGCCGATTTCCGGTTCAAAATTGACCAGCGCTTCCTTGTACTGGTCCAGGGTCCGGAGGATGATCTCCTTCGCTTCCGGCAGCTTGGCGAGGATCTCACGCCGTTTTTCATCGCTGAGCGGGGCGTTGACACCTCCGGGTACCACCCAGGCCGGGTGGATTCGTTTGCTCCCGAGCAGCTCGATAATCTGCTGGCCAATCTGACGGAGGGTGATCCCATCCCGTGCCATTTGCGGGTGTTCGGCGTGCAGGCCGAAGAGGTTGCGCTTGGCGGGATCGGCATCCATACCGAACACCAGATCGGGACTGGAGAGGTAGAAATACGACAACGCATGGGATTGCATGATCTGGGCGAGGTTCATCATTCGCCGCAGCAGGATGGCCGCGCGGGGAATCTGCACGCTGAACAGGTCGTCGCAGGCCTTGGCGGCGGCAACAAGATGGCTTACCGGGCAAATCCCGCAGATGCGGGCCATCAGCGACGGCAGCTCGTAGAACGGTCGCCCCTCGATCAGTGTCTCGAATCCGCGCAGTTGGGTCACATGCATCCGGGCTTCCTCGACGAGACCATGTTCGTCGAGGTGGATGCTGATCTTCGCGTGTCCCTCAATGCGCGTGATGGGGTTAATCTGTATGGTCCTGGCCATGGAGCTCGCTCACTTTCCGAAACGGGTATAGCTGGAAACATCGGGGGATTTGCCGTCCAATACATCGCTCAGGATAGCGAAGATGGTGTCTGCCGAGGGCGGGCAGCCGGGGATGTGAACATCCACGGGCACCACTTCGTGCACCGGCAGAACGGTTTGCAGCAACGCGGGCACGTTGTCATCGGGGATCTGGCCGGCGTTGACCTGGGCGTTCTCCTCGAAGGCGCGGCGGAGGATTTTTTCCACGGGGAACCGGTTGCGCATGCTGGGGATGTTGCCATGCACGGCACAATCGCCCAGGGCGATCAGTGTCGAGGTATGCTTGCGCACCTTGAGGATCTTTTTCAAATCATCCAGATTTGAAACCGATCCCTCGATCAGGCAGACGTCTACGTGATCTGGATAGTCCTTGTGATCTACCAGCGGACTGTGGACAAGGTCGATACGCTCGGCCAGGTCCAGCAGACGGTGGTCGATGTCCAGAAACGACATGTGGCAACCGGAGCAGCCGTCCAGCCAGATGGTGGCGAAGGAGACTTTCGCGGGGGCGGTGGTCATCGGTCCTCCTCGCGCATGATGGTCAAATACGGCAGGAACTGGCGGCGCTTGAGCATTTCAGCGACACTCATGCCTCGTTCAATCAGGGCGCCGGTGGGACAGACGTGGACGCATTTCCCGCACCGGGTGCAGGTTTCCGAATCGCCCCATGGCTGATCGAGATCGGTGATCACACGGGAGGACACTCCGCGTCCCATGATGTCCCATGTGTGAGCACTCTCGATCTCACCACAGACCCGCACGCAACGTCCGCAAAGCACACAGCGGTTGTCATCCTGGATGAAGCGGTCATGGCTTGCATCGACACTGAGTTTCTGTTCCAGGCGCGGATAGCGGATATGAGTGATGCCCAGCTGTTCAGCGAGCATCTGCAGCTCGCAGTGACCGTTGGAAACGCAGACTGCACAGATATGTTCCCGCTCGCTGAACATCAGCTCCACGACCATCCGGCGGTATTTGCGCAGACGCTCGGAGTCGGTACGGACAACCATGCCTTCGCGCACTTGTGTTACGCAGGCGGCATGCAGCTTCGACGAACCTTCGATCTCCACCATGCACATGCGGCAGGCGCCGACGGGAGTCAGGCCCTCCAGGTAGCAGAGTGTGGGGATTTCAATACCATTGTCCCGAGCGACTTGCAGGATGGTCTCGTTGGATCGGCCGGAGAGGTCGCGGCCGTTGATCTTGAACGTCTTGATGCTGGCGTTGGACGGTCTCATCGTACGGCCTCCTCGTCCATGCCGGCCGCGGGGCCGTCGGTTTTCTCCGGATTGTCGCTCAGTTCGGCCAGCAGCAGTTCGCCGCCGGGTCTGTCGACGATCAAGCGTTCATATTCTTCGCGAAAATACTTTAATGTGCTCACCACCGGGTTGGGTGCTGACTGCCCCAGGCCACACAGTGACATGGTCTGCAGCAGATCACAGAGTTCTTCGATACGGTCGATGTCCTCGGCGACGCCGCGTCCGTGAAGCAGTTTCTCCAGCAGGTTGTAGAGGTGGATGGTACCGACGCGGCAGGGCACGCATTTTCCGCAGGACTCGCTCTTTGAGAACTCCATGAAATAGCGGGCGATGTCGACCATGTCTGCGCTGTCGTCGATCACGATCATACCGCCCGATCCCATGATCGACCCCAGTTTTGCCAGGGAAGCGTAGTCTACCGGGCTGTCCAGGTGTTCCACGGGGATGCAACCGCCGGATGGACCACCGGTCTGCACGGCCTTCAATGATCGGTTGTTCGGTACGCCTCCCCCCACCTCCTCGATGATCTGCCGTAGCGTAGTACCCATCGGCACTTCGATCAGACCGGTGTTGACCACCTGTCCAGCCAGGGCGAAGACCTTGGTTCCGCGGCTGTCCTCTGTTCCGATGGCGGCAAACCACTCGGCGCCGTTCCGGATGATCGCCGGGATATTGGCGAACGTTTCGACGTTGTTGATCAGCGTCGGTTTGTTCCACAGGCCGGATTCGGCGGGGTACGGTGGACGCGGTCGCGGAACGCCCCGCCCCCCCTCGAGACTGGCCAGCAGCGCCGTCTCCTCGCCACAGACAAAGGCCCCGGCTCCGTAGCGGATCTCCAGGTGGAAATCGTAATCGGAACCGAGCATGCGCTTGCCGAGGATACCAGCCCGTTCGGCCTGCTTGATGGCTTTCTCAAGGCGCTCGATGGCGAGCGGGTATTCGGCACGGACATACAGGTAGCCTTCATCGGCACCCACGGCGAGGGCTGCGATGGCCATCCCTTCGAGAACGCGGTGAGGGTCGGACTCCAGCACGCTGCGGTCCATGAACGCCCCGGGATCTCCCTCATCTGCGTTGCAGACGATGTATTTCTTCGTCCCGCTGGCCTTGGCCACTGTTGACCATTTCAACCCGGTGGGATAGCCCGCCCCGCCTCGACCGCGTAACCCGGAGCGAGTGATCTCCTCGATCACCTCGTTGGCTATCATCTCGGACAACACTTTGGCCAGACCGTGGTAACCGTCCGCAGCCACGTAATCCGCCAGCTTTTCAGGATCGATCTTCCCGCTGTTTTCCAGCACGATCTTGCGCTGGCGGGTGAAGAACGGCGAGTCGATGGAAACGTTGAGCCGCGCGACAGGCTCGCCGCCCAGCGCATCAATGATTTCACCGGCGTCATCTGGTGAAACGTTGTGGTACATCACTTTCTGGTCGGGCAGGGTCACCACCGGCCCGCCGGCGCAGGGGCCCATGCAGCCCACACCCTTCAGCAGGACGGATTTGTGCAGGTTGCGCTCGCGTAGCCCGTCTTTGATTGCCTGCAAGACCTCGGTGCTGCCAGAGGAGACACAGCTGGCAGCGACACAAACGTGAACCGTGTGCTCCGCGTTCTCCTGCATCTCCCGGCTGGTACGCGCCAGGTTGTCCAGTTCGTCGAACAGGATCATGCTTCCACCTCCTCCTCATCACGGGACGCGTCCGCTGTTTCCGCGATGTCCGAGTTGAGGATCTTTTCCAGCGTTTCGTGCATCGACTCCGCTGTCAGCTTCCCGTAAGTCTCACCGTCGATCACAGCCACAGGAGCCAGACCGCAGGCTCCCACGCAACGCGCCGAAACCAGGCTCAGCTTCTTGTCCGCGGTGGTTTCACCGAGGCCGACACCATACTCGCGTTTCAGCATGTCCAACAGTTCGGGCACGCCCTTGATGTAGCATGCCGTGCCGGTGCAGATCACGCAACTGTGCTCACCGGCGGGTTCAAGCACGAAGTAGTGGTAAAAGGTGGCGACGGCATACACCTTACTCATGGGCAGGCGAAGCGAGGCTGCGACGAACGCCAACGCGTCCTTGCCCAGGTAGCCGAATGCCCCCTGCACCGAATGCAGGATCTGGATCAGCGCGTCATGACGGTAGCCGTGCTTGCGCATCTCCTTCTGGATGGCCTTCCAGCGTTTATCGTCGCTGGGAAGCTCAGGCTTGGCAAAATCGATCACCGTGATCTCCTCGCGGGCAGGTTGGTGCACGTTCAGGATTCTGATGTTTTCCGGGCGCTAACCGCCACCCCTACTTTGTGCATGAATTCACAAAAAGATACTACTTATTACACCGCTTTTCCATTCTACTCGAGCTGGCTGGAGGAAGAAGACTGCGGTCAAGCCAGGCGAGAACGGAACGTCATCAGAGCAATTGGTTTCAATACGGTCCCCATCGGGGTTCTGGACCCTCTGAACATGACAACAGCCCGGCTCAGTGAGTCGGGCTATTCTCGTCGTAACCAGCTTGTATAACTGGTATTACAGCGGAGAGGGTGGGATTCGAACCCACCTAACTTTGACATCTATGATCTAACTCGTGAAATAGTCGATATTCGTTGAAATAATATTGAGTTACAGGCGAAAAGCTATTCTATCAATTTCCGTCAGAATCCTCCGAAACAGAATCATTTACGTTTTATTGGGCACAATCCAGGCATTTTTTCTGTAGTCGTTCTGCTATGTAGACGATCAAGAGGGGGATAGAGTTCTCCCTCCCGTTCGTCCGTTGCCGTTGTTCTGCTATTCGTGCTTGAGGCACAAGTTCATTTTTCGAGGGGCACATGGGGCAGTTTGACCGGCACTTTCCATAAAATTCCTTTTGAATCCCTACGTATGCGAAGTTACAGAAAAAGGCGCCTGATCCGGTCAAGCGCCCCAACACAACAACAAACAAAAACAATAATTTAGAATGGCAGGTTGCCCTCCCGATCCTGTCCGGCGGATTGATCAGCACCAACGCCACGATCCGGTAACAGGCTGATCCCTTTCCAGCCCCGCGTCTTGGTACCCAACGGCTGGCGCTGCCCGGGTTCACACCCTAATTCACGCAAACTGCACGCGAGCTTTTATCTGACAGGTATGCGCCGCCGTTTTTTCGCGCCATTCCCCGTAGGCAGACCGCAGATTTGATGTTGGTTCCCAGAAACCCGAGTCATCAGGATCAAGCTGACAGAAATCATTGATGAATTCGGTCAGGTATTCTCGCCACACACCCTTCCCCGCCACTCGAATGACCATAGCTATTAGCTGGACGAAGAGCTGGTCTGGCGCCATTCCATCGCGATGATCGAAGTGCAGCTTCGTGAATTCACAATCGTTTTCAGACACTACTCTGGAGACAAAACTCATGATATAATTAGCATTTACGAAACAGGCGAGTTATACTGTCACTTGACTAAGTCAAACGAATTAGTTGTTAGACTAAATCAAACGACTAATTAACGAAAAACACCAAGTCAGCAACCATGAACATGGAGGTGAACAACCATGGCTTCATCCGCGGAAAAGTCGATTTCGAATGATGGCTACGTGCCAGCTAAAGGAACTGACGGGCATGGAATACCATTACTGCGATCTGATCAGGTGCCGACGCCCCCAGATCCCGCGACTCCCCCCGGAAGAATTTTCATTGAGGCGACACGGTTGTTCGCGAAGCACGGGTACAAAGGGGCGAGCACAAGGGCGATTGCTAAGGCGGCTGGTGTAAAGCAGGTGATGATCCATTACTACTTCGGCTCAAAAGAACAGCTGTACGAAACGGTATTGAAACACGAAGGCATGACCATGCTGGCGGTCATCTTCGGGGAGAACCCTGAAAAAAAGTCGCCTGAAGAAATGTTGGTCGACTCTCCGCTCCGTCTGATGACGGTGCTACACGACAATCCGCAATGGGCCTCTCTGTTGAGACGTGAGATTGCGGAAGGTGCTGAACATCTGAGGAATGCATTGCGAGATGTTGCAGAACATGGTCCGCTTGGCGCCAATCTCCATTTTCACAATGCCTATCAGTTGGCCGTCAAAGAGGGAAAGGCTGTGGAACTGCCGATTGAAGCGGTACGGGAGTGTTTATTGGCTATCGGATACAGTGCGATTTACCTGGCACCCCTAGTTTCGATGATCAACGAACGCGATATCCATGACGAAACCGTGTGGGAAGAGTGGAAACTGACCCTGGGTACGATTCTGAGACGTGGACTGCTGATTTCTTCCTCACCATCGCAAGAGGAGGGGGATAAACTCGATTCGCGAATAGACGGTGTAATTCGTACTGAAACTACAGGTGTCGACGGCAGGCTGAATACATGACATTTGACATAGAGTGAGATAGATGTGATAAACGGATTCAATCTGATTCCAGGAACAAGGAGATAGCAGCATGATCGATAAATTTGGTTTGTATCCGCTTCTGTCGGGTGCCGTTGCGTTGCTGGGACTGTTTCTGTTCGGAACGTGGCTTCTTATGCGTCGTACTGTACTTCATCATGAATAGGCCGTAGAAGCAGAAGGAGGTTGTATGAAAGCGCTAGTGTATCGTGGAAAGGGTACATACGCCTGGGAAGATAAACCAAATCCCACTTTGATAACCGATACGGATGCGGTTGTCGCCGTAAAACTGGCAAAGATATTCAGAACAAACCCGTCCATCTGGGTCGGCGAACACGGTCATGTTAGCGACGGTATAATTTTAGGAAATGAGGGAGTGGGTGTGGTGCTGGAAATCGGATCCAATGTTGAAGGCTTCCAGGCTGGCGATGCCGTATACATCTCAGGCACCATCGGATGCGGGGATTGTGGAGCATGCCGAAGCAAGATCTATTCGCGTTGCACTGACGGAGAATGGGTTTTCGGAAGCCTGATTGATGGAACACAAGCTGAGTATGTGCGGGTTCCCCAAGCCGACCTGTGCCTGCACCACATCCCGAAAAAGGCCGATGAGGTTGCCACGGTCATGCGTTCGCAAGTATTGCCTGCATGGCTGCGACACGGGTTTTTTGATATCAACGACAAACTCGGAGATGCAATTGTTATCACGAATTGCACACCAAAGGAGCTTGTAGTCGAGAATTGCAAAATCAAAGAACATGTTGGGGGATATTATCACCTGTGGGAAGGTGAAAAACATATATACTATGGGAAAACCTATGATAATGACACTACCAACCATATAACGATAAATACATTCCAAAATATAATTGCAGCATAGGAAATATAATATCTGCTAATATATATACACTGTTGGTAATAAAACGATTAAAAGAGTGTTTAGAAAGTGATTACGTGAAAAGAAAAGCGCATATACCATGCACCGTAGCCTCTTTATAGATTGAGAAGGCGCTACATTCCTTGCAATCAATCTATATTCTCGCCAGCATTCTTTGTTGACGATGAAAAGAAGTACTGGAAGTGTGCATTGCCAACATACGCAACAGCACGCTTAACGTATTGGAGATTACGATGAAACGGTTCGGATTGATTTGTCTGTTGGCGCTGGTAGCGTTGTTCACCTATCAAGTTGCTGACGCACAGTTCGTTTCCCCTGGTTGGGGGTACGGTATCGAGGGCGGCATCGCAAAGGGTGCCAACGGTGGCCCTGAAACGTGGCAGCCACAATTCCGTGGCTACCTGCAAAACAGCATCATGTCACAACTTGGCTTACAGGTAGGCTTCAGTTACACGGAGCTTGAGGCGAGGAACATCTATTCAACGCAAACCGCAATGGTGGACGCGCGACTACTGTTCAGCCCCTTTCAGTTCATGAGCTCCTACCCGTATGTGTACGCCGGCGCGGGTGTTTCGAAGGACTGGGGTGGGGCAGCGTCGACGGAATACTTACCCGTGATACCCATCGGACTCGGACTTGAGACCGCAATTGGACAGGGACTCAATCTGCAGCTGAACGGTGGCTACAACCTGGTTCTGTCCGACGAGCTGGACGGCCGTGTGCGCAACGAGGATAATCTTAACAGCATCACAAACGGTCGACAGGATGCCTACTACAATCTGATGGTCGGCCTGGTGTACTCGGGTCCGATCAAGTCACTTGATCCCGACAGGGATGGGCTGTTCAACGAAGACGAGAAACTCTACGGTACGAATCCGGACAAAGCGGATACGGACGGTGACGGACTCAACGATGGCGAAGAACATAACATTCACAACACCAATCCGCTCCTTGCCGACTCGGATAAAGACGGATTAAGCGACGGCGATGAGATCAACAGGTACGACACAAATCCACTGGTTGCTGATACCGATAAGGACGGACTGGTTGATGGCGAGGAAGTAAATCTCTATCACTCAAATCCGAAGATAGCTGACAGTGACCACGACACCATCGCAGACGGTATTGAAGTCAACCAGTACCGCACTGACCCGAACAAAGCGGATACGGATGGTGACGGCTTGAGCGATGCCGACGAAATCAACAAACATCATTCCGATCCTGTCATGGCGGATAGTGACAACGACGGTCTGAAAGATGCTGACGAAATCGCCTACCATTCCAACCCATTGGTACCAGACACCGACAATGACGGTCTGAGCGACGGTGACGAGGTAAACCGGTACAAGACGGATCCGTCCAAGGCAGACACCGACGGCGACGGCCTGAGCGACGCGGACGAGCTGAACAAACACCGTACCAACCCGTTGCTGGTTGATTCCGATGACGGTGGTATGAATGACGGTGCCGAAATTACGGCGAAAAGGAACCCGCTTGACGCAAAAGACGACCTTTTCGACATGTCGAAGGGTACAAAGATCGTCTTGAACGGGATAAACTTTGACACGAACAAGTATGCCGTTCTGGCAACATCTGAAGTGACGCTCGAAAAGGCCAGGGCTTCCATGGCAGCTAACCCGGATGCTCTAGTGACACTCTCGGGCTATACGGATAGCGTCGGCAGTGATGACGCCAATCGGACCTTGTCGCTGAAGCGAGCGCAGTCCGTCAAGGATTGGCTTGTTGCAAACGGTATCCCGGCAAGCCGGATTAAAGTGGTTGGCATGGGTGAAGCTGAGCCTATCGGATCTAACGAGACCGCCGAAGGCCGCGCGCAGAACCGCCGGATGGAATTCGCGGTACGATAACAGGTATCAGTTGGAAAGAGAAGGCAACTGATATTGCCACGTTTGAGGGGGGAGATTTCATCGGTGGGTGCTGCAAAATACCCCGATGTAACCTCCGACGAATCTCCCCCCCTACTATTTGATTCAGATGCGACAAGGCCAGAGTATTGCAAGCAGGCAGTGTCAATCAAAACGGTTTGTCTGTCGCAGAAGGTAGGAGAAACAGGCAAGTCACCAGCAGTAAGACATCAGAGAGACGCCAACTCGTTTTATTGGCTACTGATCACAGCCTTCAAGTAGAAAAGGGATAGACTATGATAGATCAGAATATCATGTACATCATCGCACTTGTAGTGCTGGTGCTGTTTCTTATTACAGTAGCCAAAGCTACGTTTTTTACGGTTCAGCAGCGTTCCGTCACAGTCATTCAGCGTTTTGGGAAGTTTGTTCGTGAAGCGGGACCTGGCATTCATACGAAGGTACCCTTCATCGACCGGATCGTCGGCCGGGTCAACATGCGTGTCCAACAACTGGATGTTGAGATTGAAACGAAGACCGAAGACAATGTCTTTGTTCGCATGTTAGTCTCTGTGCAGTATTACGCACTGCCTGATAAAGTCTATGATGCATTCTATAAGTTGGAGAATGCAAACAGGCAAATAACATCCTACGTCTTCGACGTGGTAAGGGCGCAGGTGCCTAAAATCCGGCTTGATGACGTGTTCGAGAAAAAGGATGATATCGCAAATATTGTCATGAGCGAGCTTGCTCAGGTCATGGAAGGGTTTGGTTACGGAATCCTGAAAGCTCTTGTCACGGACATTGACCCTGATGCAAAAGTGAAGGAATCGATGAACGAGATCAATGCCGCACAGAGAATGCGTGTGGCTGCAACCGAGCGTGGCGAAGCGGACAGGATCCTGAAAGTGAAGTCTGC
Organism: bacterium; assembly: GCA_020444425.1. Taxonomy (GTDB): domain Bacteria; phylum Electryoneota; class Electryoneia; order Electryoneales; family Electryoneaceae; genus BMS3BBIN04. The sequence goes on from JAHLLB010000016.1 coordinate 53,382, forward strand.
TGAAGGCGAGGCGCAGAGCAAAGCCCTTCAGGGCCGTGGCATCGCGGATCAGCGGCAGGCAATCGTTGCCGGCCTCCGGGATTCAGTCGATGAATTCCGCAAATCGGTACCTGGTACGACGGCCAAGGACGTCATGAACCTGGTTCTGATGACCCAGTATTTCGATATGCTCAAAGAAATCGGCGCGTCGTCCAGAACGAATGCGATTTTGATCCCGCACTCCCCAGGCAATCTGACAAGCCTTACAGAACAGATGCGAAATGCGATGATGGAGTCAGAACTGACCGTAAACCCGGCCAAGACCGGGAAAAACGATGTCCCCTTGTCGTCACCTGCATAAAGTGGCAAAGGTACGGCAGCGTAGACTCTGCCAAAAAGAAAAACACGTAATACGAGGTATATCATTGCAGCAAAACAAGATCTAATTACGACCAAAAGGAACCCGCATGACGAAAAAGACGACCTTTTCGACATGTCTAAGGTTACAAAGATCGTCTTGAACGGGATAAACTTTGACACGAACAAGTATGCCGTTCTGGCAACATCTGAAGTGACGCTCGAAAAGGCCAGGGCTTCCATGGCAGCCAACCCGGATGTGACAGTGACACTCTCGGGCTATACGGACAGCGTCGGCAGTCAGGACGCTAACCGGACCTTGTCACTGAAGCGAGCGCAGTCGGTGAAGGATTGGCTTGTTGCAAACGATATCCCGGCAAGCCGGATCAAGGTGGTCGGCATGGGTGAAGCAGAACCTATCGGATCTAACGAGACCGCCGAAAGCCGCGCGCAGAACCGCCGGATGGAATTCACAGTTTTATGACGGTTATCGCATAGATAATGAGATTCACTTATTTGATGTAGAAACTTTCGGAGTTACGCCGACATGCCGGCATCTTCGCTTTCGACCGTTGATAGCCAGACGCCATCCCATGTCGGAGCAATCTCGGGAGACGCTGTAACAGGGGGGGAGATTTACCAGATCAGTCTCTTTGCCCAAGTTGAGATATCTGTGAAATCTCCCCCGTTTCGATAGTTGGTACGATTGATACACGCAATTCACCAGCGTATGATTTGTTTAACGTGTCTAGAAAAGATAAAGTAACGTAAATTGCCCATATTATTGTGACTACATGATTTTTAATATGTTGAATATGATTAGGGCTATTTACATACGAGAGGATGGAAAGATGCTTTGGATCATAGCGGTTGTTTTGCTTGTCCTGTGGTTGTTAGGGCTAGTAACTTCCTATACCATGGGTGGATTTATTCATATTCTGCTTGTTGTAGCAATCGTTGCCCTGTTGATTCGAATCATCCAGGGAAGAAGGATACTTAGTTGAATCCTAGCCTGCACAAGCGACAGCATGTGCATGATTAGCCGAATACTTGAGTGTATGGAGATGCATAAAGAGCTATTCTGGACTGGCAGCACATTGGGATTGGATTAGAGTCCTTCAACATGAGGTAAAGGATGAAATACAACCTCTTGATCAGCGGTTTGACCGTACTGATCCTTTCGACAGGTCTGATGAACAGTTCACAAGCTTCCGAAAACAAGTACCGACTCGGTCTGCAGGGGACTCAGTTTGCCGCCGGGATCAGTGGGATTATTGATTTTTCCAGTCCGTGGGCGGTTCAGGGCATCGTGGATTTTGGTGCGGATGCAGCCGCGTTCCGGCTCTTGAACCGGTTTTCGCAGAATGAATTCTGGAACGCCTACGGCCAGGGAACGCTGGGGTTCTGGAATCACGACAACCGGCGCTCCTGGGGATGGTCGGAAGACGACTATCTGAAAAATCATGATGATGGTTTCGGTGCGGGAGTTGGGATTGGCATCGAGTACGATTGGCGTGGAATTGAGTCTTCACTTCCCCCGATCGGATGGAATATCGAGTTGGGGGCGAGCGTCGTGCCCGCGTTCTATTTCGATATCGGAATCGGGGTACATTGGATGTTTTAAATGATGTCAGGTCTTCAGCTGTAGAATTCGGATAACGTATATCCTGAAGAAGAGGATTAGATATTACACTGTTAAAACGACTGATCATACGGTATCTGATGTGCGAAAAGAAGTAGGGAGCACGTATGAATACCATGACATTCCGTTTAGAACGTTTTTTGAGCAGATGGATAATTGTTAGTATCACTATACTTGCATTCATGGTGATATTATCTTCGTTGTGTTTTTCACAAACGCAACAAGAACCGATTCATCCAACAGCATTCTCAGTTCAGACTCCATCGCTGAATACCAGCGTGCCAAGTTCTGAAATCAATGGAGATGTTCGTTGGATTCCGGTCACTGATCCTGAGCAGGTTGGATTGACAGCCGCAGCAGTAGCGGCCCTTATCGACGCTGTCTATGCCGGCGAATCCGCTGGTTCGACATTCGCAGCTGTCGTTCTCTCGCAGACAACCGGTGATCTGACAATCGTCTACAACGATACGGAGGGACAGACTCCCGTTCCAGTTGGTGGGTTTCCTATCCCGGAAGTTGGATCGTTCGCTGGAATCCGCTGTGTTCCGGCTGTTTACCAGTACGACGGCAAGATGTCCCGTGTTGAATCCAAGGTGACGACCTTGGCTGTTAGTACAACCGTGTGGGTACTCCTCATCGGATACCAGAGCAATGTCTCGAACGGTACTCACATCATGAATGAACAGGAAACAACTAGCTACCAGGCCGAATGGGATGCTTCACAAGTCCGGCCGCTTGATCGCTGACAAGTTCAATGCCGCTCAGAAATTGGTGCGGATGGAAAAGATCTACGCCAGTCGTTTCGCATTCAGTGAGTCGGCTACAAGGGTAAGAACAGCACTGAAGAATCGAATGTGGCCAGCTGTGCTTGTTGAGTGCTGAACGAAGACGGGTCCTAAGGAGCATATGATGGATGGAATACAGTCAGAAAAGTCAGACCCGCATTACGAAGAACACGATCCTCCTGTTCAACGCTGGAGGAAAAGGCACCGGTACACGTTTGGTATTGCGCTTGTAATTCTCGGCGTGCTGTTTCTTCTGAAGTTCACTGGTTTGATCGAGTTCACCTGGCCATTGATTCTACTGGTGATTGGCAGCGCCATTCTCGTGGAAACATGGCTGAACCACCGGTCGGGGGGTGTATTTCCCGGAATTCTCCTCTGTCTGCTGGCTCTGATCTTCGTGGCGGACAACAACCAGTGGGTAGCCGGGGGAGTAACTCGCAACTGGCCGTTTGTGGTGCTCGCAGTCGGACTGTCGTTTCTGATTTCAGCCCCCTTTGTTCAGGCTCAGCGAAAGAACTGGATCCCCGGAGTGATCGCACTGGCCGCCGGCGGTTTCTTTTTGTTGTCGGAATACGAGTGGATCCAATGGGGTGTAGTCAGCGAAGTGCTGAAATGGTGGCCGACTGTCCTGATCATCGTCGGTATCTGGTACCTGTTTCATAATCCCTCACATCTGGTGAAGAAGGGAAAGGCTGCCGTGTAACAGGTTTCCAAGCTGAATGAACTTGATCTTTACTGATCTAGTTCATTACAGATCAATGTTCAGATTTATCGGACTTGATAGCTGAACGCACGGCCTCTATCAGGTGGTCATGCAGGCCGTTTGTACGTCATATATGAATTCATATGGCGAACAAAAACCAGACCACAACCAGATTTTCCAGAGACAGAGGTTGCTTTGAGATTATTGCTGATAAATCCAACCAATCCGATCGTAAGCATCGTTAACGTGAAGGAAAGCAGATGGAACCGGTTCCGTGTGTGGAAACCGCTCAGCCTGATGACCATCGCGGGTCTTACCCCGGCTGATTGGGACATTACCATCGTAGACGAAAATCTGGGCCTGCCTGAATATTCGACGATGCCCACACCAGACCTGGTCGGGGTAACAGCCTTCACGTCACAGGCCAACCGCGCCTACGAAATTTCAGCGTACTTTGAACGTCGTGGTGTTCCTGTTGTCATGGGTGGTATTCACGCGACCATGTGTACCGATGAAGCGCTGGATCATGTCGCCAGTGTGGTGACCGGTGAAGCCGAATCGATCTGGCCGGATGTGCTTGCTGACGTGAAATCGGGCAGCTTGAAAAAGCTATACGCCGCCGAGCGGACGGATTGGTCTAACATTCCGCCACCTCGACACGACCTGCTTCCACCGCGATACCCCTTCGGATCGATTCAGACCACACGTGGATGTCCACTGAACTGCAACTTCTGCAGCGTGACGGCGTTCAACGGGTCTCATTACCGGCAACGGCCGATTGCGGATGTCGTCCAGGAATTCAGCCAGATTCAGGAGAAACGTGTCCTCGTTGTCGATGACAACCTGATCGGGACTCGACCGGAGCACATAAAACGCGCAAAAGAACTGTTTCGAGCTCTTGCGGATGCAAATCTCGGAAAGGAATGGGTCTCGCAAGCCACAATCAACTTTGCGGATGATGAGGAGCTGTTAACGCTTGCTGAGAAAGCTGGATGCAAAGGCGTATTCATTGGATTTGAAACCCCCTCTCCGGAAGGACTGAAAGAACTCGGGAAAAGATTCAACTACCAGAAACAAAGAGATTTTCGCGCTTCCGTGAAACGAATCCAGAAACACAAAATACTGGTCGTCGGCTCATTCATTATTGGTCTTGATGTGGACGAACCCGGGATTGGGGTGCGAATCTCGAAAACAGCCAGTGAGTACTGCATTGACACTCTCAACACTCTCTTCCTGACTCCGCTGCCCGGCACACGTCTGTGGGACCAGATGGCCGCGGATGAACGAATCACGAGACACAACTTCCCGGATGATTGGCAGTATTTCACGCTCAGCCTTCCCGTGGCAAGGTATAAGCAGTTTTCCGATACCGAGGTCATGACTGAAATGACCAATTGCTACAGGCACTTCTACTCCTTCCAACGGATGTTCGGACGAATCTGGGATAGCTTCTGGCATCGTCGCCAACCGCTGATTTCCCTTGTCGGAAACTTCTCGTTCAGAAGAAACATCCAGCTGGATGCCATCGCGTTCAATGATTTCATGCGGCAGAGGAATATTGCACCGCAACCCGCACCAAGGCTACAATCCTGGTCATTGGACACAAAGCCTGAAGCCCTTGAAGCATGAAGTCTGTTTCGAGTTTCTTGTCCTGAATACTACAAATAGCCGCTTGCTGCGAGGGTATCGGTACACTCGATTCCCCTGGACACAGTTCTTGTTAACGATCGCGCACGTTTTCAATCGCCACCTTACCACTCGTGGCTTTCGTCGTTTTGCTTCGCTTTCCGCAGCTTAGCGTTGTCACTTCATGATCTGGACGTCCAGTCGGTCGCACAGCAACTCAACAACAGACCCAGAAAATCACTCGGATACAGAACACCCAAAGAGGTCCTCTTCAATCACAAAACCTGAGCGGTGCATTTGATCTTGGAATTTGCGTGTGATGCCCTCGCCGAGGCGATATTTCATGTATTCCTCGAACTGGGCTTTGGTTAGATCTGTGGCGTTGACTACCGTCGGCATATTGTCCCGGAAACATTGCTTCACGTTGGTAGCGTAGATTTCATAGCGACGGTAGGATCGCGGCTTCACCCGGCCTTCTTTCAGCCGGAGGTAGCTGTCGATCTGGTCTATCAGGGTGACTAGTTCAACTTCCTTGGGTCGTGGGTCGTCGAGGCACTCAGCTTTCCACTTATTGTAAAGGTTAGACGCGAACTGCAATGCATCCTGCTGAACCGTGAATGCCGGTCTGCGAACACGTTTTCCAGTGTGCGGATCGGTGTAGTCGAGCCGGTATTTCGATCTCCCCCTCCAACCTTCCCATTTCGACAGATCGATCACTTTTTGGAGCTCGGGCTTCAACATTTTCTTTCCTGGTTGTCCATCAATCGCTTTCATCTTTGGCACAATATCGGCATTTTTCGAACAGCAAAACCCCCAAGCCTGTTTTTACAGAACTTGGGGGTCATCAGCGGAGAGGGTGGGATTCGAACCCACGTTACGGGGTCACCGCAAACTCGCTTTCGAGGTGGAAAACAGTAAGTATTATAACTACGTTCCATATCTAAGTTTACGCTGGAAGTGCTTATCTGGGACAGGAGTTGCGGTGGTCAAATTGAACGAAATCGGTTGCCAAAAGTCAGCCCGAATGACAGGGTTTGGTTCCATATTGGTTCCATTTTTCACACCCTGCGCAAACACGCTTAGGTCAAAACCGCACCAGCATCTTCACCAAAAATGGAACGAATGGAACCAGTGACGGCTTGCGTAGCGGTCAACTACTGAGTGAACCTATTGAATTCAACACCGTCGCCAAGAAAAACTGATGCTCGGTTGATTCAGTATCAAGGTTGACGTGACAACCGCATCGCGTATCAGTTTCGTACTTGTGGTCAGACAGCCTGTAGAAAGATGCCTGTTCTCTGGCGCACCAGCAGGGAGAAATTGTATGTTCTCCCTTGCATTGTCGGAGAGAGAGTGTGCGCCATCAAATAAAAATCTTGATAGGCTTGCAACTACTGGTATTCACAACCGGATGCGAGTACTCCGGACGGCGTAGCTCTGCGTTCCCACTGCAGTACGACGTTGTGCATCAGTTCACACCTCATGCGTCTCGAGTAATCTGCGTTCCCGGTGATTCGCTTGCAAACGATTGGATGGCCGTTGTCGCGTTCAAAGATCTGGCCACCCATCGTGAAAGCTACATTCAGCTCGAAGATCCAGAAAGCCAGGCGGTGATCCGTCGGTTCAACATTACCAACCCAAGCAACACGACTTTCCTGGACACAATTCCGCAGCACCTGAACACCTTTTGGTTAAAGACCGATCAACCCGTTGTCGTGTATTCTGTGAATACAAAGGACTCAGTCAGTATCCACCTGCTGAATCTCTTTACCTGGAGCCATGATCAGTTGTGGTCTCGACCCATTCCATCAGGACGTGAATTGTTTGTTGGTGTTCAGCCGGTCAGGGGTTTAATCGGTGAAGCACCTGAATGGCTTTCGATCCAATATCAATCGGGCGATTTCGATTACTCGCAGTGCCTGGTCAGGCTCTCTGGAGATCATGAAATCCTGTTCGATACCCCGTTCGGTCCGGCGTTGTCCTTTGCTGGTGGGGGAGATGTTGACAGAGATGGGAAAGCTGAATTTCTGGCCGGTTCGAACGCACCTTCGAACGGTGTACACAGGAATGGTCTCGATGATTCCCATGTCTGGATTGTGTCGTTGAATGACTCTGGCTTAATCGACTGGAATATCGATCTCGGAGAAGGTGGTGGTGGGGGACGGGTATTCAAACTCGGGCAATCCTGGATCGCAATGAGGCGCGTGACCTCCTATGTAGACCAACCATTCTCAGAGTTTTACAAGTTCGATCCTGCTACGGGTGACACAACGTTTCTTGCGAAGCGGACTGGTGTGTTGTGGTCATTGCAGGTCGGTCAGGTCCTAATTGATGCGTTTGTATGGCGTGGAGTGGATAACCGCCTTCGTATCCTGAATAACGAATTCCAACCGGTTGCAGAATCGCCGGTATTGGATCCTGGGAACATTCGTGGCCAGGTACAACTTGAAAAAGATCAGCACCATTTGGAATCGTTTTACGTGTACAACAGTCCGGGTGAAACCTGGCTGTTGAATGACTCGCTGGAAGTCATCAGCTACATGCCGTTTGACTATCTCGATTTCTATCCAGCAGGGAAAACTCCCGTAGCGATCCGTGGCCGCTATTTGCCGATGAGAGATTCGAACGGGGAGATGCAATTGGTCGAACTTGAATGGCAACCGTGGTGGACATGGTGGCCGTCTCGCTACCGAACGCAGCTCTTGTACAGTACAGGCACGCCACTTCTGATAGCGTTTTTAGTCGTTGGCACAAGGTATATACGGCTTCGACGGCGCAGCCGACGTGAACTGGAGCTGCTGTCGAAGCGTCTGGAGCTGCTGTCACGCGACATGATGCGCAAGGAGGATGAACACGACAAACAGATCGCGCTTCGTCTGCATGACAACATCGGCCAGGATCTGACCGCATTGAAATTTTCGATTCATCTTGCCGCAGCGAATGGGGACTCCAATACGGTCCGTCAGCTTGGCGGACAGGTGGATGAACTGATCGAGCGTGTACGACAGGTCAGCCGCGAGATCAGGCCGCCGATCCTGCAACTTCCTATCTGTGACATCATTCAGCACGTGGCGGCGGAGTTCGAGCAGCAGTATTCAGTGCCGTGTCAGGTCAAAGTTGATCTGCCTGTTGGCCTGCCGGAATATGTGCGTGCTGCGTTGTATCAGGTGGCGCGGGAAGCGTTGGCCAATGTGGCACGTCACGCGAACGCATCCAGAGTATGGATTGAGTGTATGACGGAAGACGACGTGCTGATCTGCGAAATCCGCGATAACGGACGCGGCATTTCACGGGACGACATCCAGCGTGTCGACGCCATCGGGCTTGCGGGGATGCGGGAACGTGTCGGCTCAACAGGCGGCCGGCTTGAGATCGAACCGGCTGTGAAGGGCGGAACGACAGTCCGTGTTCGTATTCCGGCATCAGCTCTTGTCGATTAGATGGTGATTTCAGGGAATGCAGCAGGGTGCATGGCGGAGAACGTGGGGGATTCGATGGTAGTCACGACCGGAAAACAGTAGTCAAGCGAGGGCTTCAGCCCGGAGAAACCGGTGCGCATTATGCTGGTGGATGATCACCCGGTTCTGCTGATCGGCCTGCAAAGTGTGATTGATCGGGTGCAGGATTTTCGCGTGGTGGCCTCTTGCAAGACACGGGACGAAGCCATCCAATACGCGCGTAACCATACTGTGAACGTGATCATCTTCGACCTGATCCTGGATGGGATTCGCGAGTGGCGCACGGTTGAACAGCTCAGCTCGATTCGTCCGGACGCGAAGATCATCGTGCTCAGTTCGCTGTCGGAAGAGGACGCCGGTGTGGACGCTTTGGAACGTAACTGCGCAGGCTTTCTCAACAAGGAACTCGCGCCGGAGTTGCTGGAATCGTACATCCGCGAAGCATTGGAAGGGAAGATCGTCGGTAGCGCGAAATTACACCAGTTGTTTCGAAAGGTGTTGACTGGTGAAACTGACATCACCCGAGTCCTGACGCCTCGGCAACAGGAAATTTTCCGTCTGCTTGGCCAAGGCATGAACGTTAAAGCCATCGCTGACAAACTCAGCCTCTCCCCGAACACCATCTACAACCAGACGGAAGACATGTGCCGCCGGCTCCAGCTTTCTACCCTCCAGGAATTGACGTACTTCGCCGTACGGCATTCTATCAACAACCCCTAACCCGAGCGCATCACGGAAGCGGCATCTGTCTGCTTCTTGCTACTCAAACCGGTTGCATTCATTACCAAATCTGTTAGGAATTCTTGCCATCAGGAGCTGGGAAAATTCCCCGAACTTCGAATAATTTCTGCCATTCCAACGCCGTTAGCACCTGCTTATCCTCACCTACAGACACCGTATCGACTCAAAGATGCACGGTACGAGTAAACCAGAATTGGGGAGGATTCCATGAACACATTTCGTCTGCTGACCACTCTGACATTGATCTTGGTTCTGGCCGGTACTACCCAGGCACAGTATCCGGTCGACCAGTACACTCAGGGTCTATGGCATTTTGAAGAAGGCTCTGGTGACACGGCTTTCGATGCCACGAACAACCAGTATGATCTGACACTTCGCAATGGCGCTGACTGGATTCCGGACGGTTATATCGGCGGAGCGATCGACATGAGTGCACCGGCTGCTCAATTAGTCAGTGCGGATACACCCGGGAACGGTTGGGACGCAATTACAATTGACGCAATGATCTATATCACGAACCAGTCGGGCGATACGGATGGGTACAACATTATGTCACGTGCCGATTGGTACAACACAGATGAGTCGTTTCATTTCAGGGTTCGTCATGACATGGGATTGCAAGCGAATATCTGGTTTAATGAACAGGGAGGGGAAGAATCTGAAGTCATCAGTGCTCCCAACGAGGTGCAGATGAATACTTGGCATCATGTGCGTATGACCTGGGAAGACGGTCAGCCGATTCGGCTGTACGTGGACGAGCTGGAAGTAGGCACGGGCAATGAAGCGATTTACGGCATTGTTCGGGCCGGCAGCGACAGCTTGCAGATTGGCTGCCATCGTGCCGATCAGTATGGTTGGGATTATTACGACGGCTATTTCGATGAAGTAAGGTTGTCGAATGTCGTCCGCACTGATGGAGCACCGCCGATGGAAGATCTTGGATTCACTGCGGACTTCTGGCTGCATCGCCGCACAAATACCTACAGTATATTCAGCATGTCTTACGCGGACGGAGCCTATTCTCGTACCAATTTTGGGGTGCGGTATTACATCAACCAGAACAATTCGACTGGCAACTGGGAATTCCGCTTGTATGACTTTGACAGCGATCTGTTGGCATTGGCTGTAATTAACTATCCAGGTGACCGATGGATCCACTGTACGATGGAACGTACACCTGAGGGTGAAATCACCGCTGTCTGGGATGCAGATGTGAACCCGGTTACGTTGACAGCAGTAGATGATATGGGAATAGTAGACAATCCATTCATCGCTGTACATCCTTCCGGCTACTATAACGTTACCGGTGGATTCTACTTCGATGACGCTACGTTTACCTACAACGACGGAAATCAGCAGGTGACAGTAGCAGAGGATTTTGAAGACGGGAATTGGAATGAAACCCCGCGCTGGATTCCCTACCGGAATGAAGACCAGGTTTTCGAGGTCAATAGTGAAGAAGCTCACTCGGGCAACTACGCTCTCGAAGCATGGCAGGGTGCCAATGGTGACTATTCAGACCACACCACGCTGTACCTGCCGCTGAGCGAACAGTCCATTGAGATGACAGCGTTTGCGACGGGCAACACGACAATTCCGGCAACCGGTGGCTACTTGCCGTGGCGAATCCGAATCGTGAACACAACGGATGATGCGATTCAACTCGACGGCTGGACCGAAGCGATTCCGCCGGGGTGGAATTATAACGGTCCCACATTCGGCCCAATTGAGTTGGTGCAAGACTTCAATGCACCGGCAAACGGATTGATCGTCTACAATCTGACGCAGCCTGTGCCGGGGACAGTTCCAGCTGGACTGTACACGTACATCGTCAAATTGGGAGATTATCCGAATACTCCCATCGCCCGGTACGAATTCTACTTCACCAAACTCGGTGCTTCCGTGGCAACCGCGGAACCTTACCTCAACTTCCCGGCTGGCAGTTGGTCTGCGCCGACACTGGTTTCGGTCGAGAGCTCGGATCCGGAAGTTAACTACACCACCGTTTCTACGGATTCCAACAGACCGACTTCATTCCGCATGAGCGCAGCCTACCCGAATCCGTTCAATCCGGCGACGACGGTCAACGTCTTCCTGCCGAACGCGGCGAATTTAAAGGTATCAGCTTTCAATGTCGCTGGTCAGCAAGTTGCGACCCTGGCAAATGATCGGTTTGCCTCGGGTGAGCACGCTTTAACGTTTGACGCATCAAATCTCACCTCCGGTTTGTATTTCATCCGCGCGACAGTTCCGGGTCACCTGGATCAGGTTCAGAAGGTGATGCTGGTCCGTTGATCGTACAGGTGTTGTGCTACACACAGCGGCCGTGGTCAAAACATCATGGCCGCTGTGCTTTTCGAGTGGTCCCGGTTGCATCGTCCAGCTCTCCCAATCAGACAGTCTCCCCAGCTTCCATGCTGACGCAATCCTCTGAAAGCCGCATGACGACTCGTCTCGAGAGCGCTCGAATTAGTTGGTCACAATCCGTCAAGCTGGCGCGGGATGTTGGACACAGCAACTAAGGATGCCCTGGCTGGGGAACTGATCGACGCTATCAGGCCCGGTTTCTGACACCGTTCGCGGAATCAGATCCTGTCAATCAGACAACCGCGCCAATCAGTCATGTTTGTATGAAGCGGATTGCGTGCCGTCCGCCTGTTTACGAGCCCGTCGCGGAGAGGGTTTGGGACAAGGGCAGGGCGGCGCGCGTCTTTCATGAACGCGCTGTCGCTGTCCTTTGCACCTGACGGGTAATGGATTCCAGTGTTCGTGAAGTGCTATACTTACGCGGTAAGGAGGGAACGCAAGTGCAAGACGTCAGCTTCTTCACACGTTTATCATCCTACTCCCCGCGGGCTGGAAGAAATCCGAGAGAAGATTTCTTCACTGAGGCTTTGGCGTGGTTGCTGAACAATGAGCCGAACCTGGCCATCGCCTATGCACAGCACATGTGGTCACTTTCAGCGGAAAGCGCTGATCGCCCAATCGAGCCACTACCCGAAGTTGCGACAATCGAAGTCGAAACTCAGGTAGTGGCGAATGAAGGCCGGCCGGACATGGTGATGCGAGGGTATGCGGCGGATGAGGATGGCCGAACACGCCGCAGCAAAACACCAGCATGGATCATGGCGTTCGAGCACAAACTGGACGCGGGGGAGGGAACCAGACAGCTACATCGATATGCCTGCTATCTCTGCACCGAAGCTGGCGGAAGGTCTGACCCGATTCCTCACATGCTGGTTTACATCACACGCTACCACAACCCTAACTCGGATAACCCTCCCGACCTCGGCGCTCCATTCCAGCCTCTGCGCTGGCGTGATGTCTACAACTTCCTGACCTCTTGGGATGGCAGTGTTCAGGAGCAAAACAAGTTGTATTTCAGTGAACTGATCAAATTCATGGAGGAGCAGGACATGGCACCGGTTACAGGCTTCAGCCCGTTCCAGCTCGCGACGATTGGAGAGATCAACAAAACCTTAGTGTTAATGGACGAATGCATGAGTGGCTTGGCTTGGGAAGCCTTCTTAAATGTTCCACCACAAGGCTGTGATCGCAATAATCCTGGTGGACACTTATATACCTATGGGTATTTCGGCTATGGCAAAAAACTGGACCAGGAAGCGAAGCTCAGACTTTACATAGGCTTTGGCTTGCAGGAGGAAGAGGAGTACCCCCGCAGCCACAAGGGCTATCCCGAACTGTTTCTCACAATAGAAAGCGATCTGAAAAAAGCAGATCGGCAGAAGCACTACGATTGGATCAAGGAACTGCCAATGGAAACCACTGGCTGGAGATCCATAGATGACAGTCCCACCCTGGCCTGCGTACACACTTCCCTAGCAAACTACACCAGTCATGGTGAGCACCAGATCGATCAGATCCAGAACTGGTTCGCCGGCCATCTGCGGAGACTGTCCATCTATATCAAAGCACACCCAGTGCCGCTATAAACCGCCATCCGTGTACATCGACAGCATTCCGGCAAGACGGTTGCGGAGATCGTCCCGCATCTCCGACGGAGCGAGCAACTCGGCGTGCTCACCCCAGCGCAGAATCCACGCGATCAGTTCTTCGGTCGGGCCGACGTGCATCGTGAGTTCGCAGCAGCCATCATCGAGGTCGGTGATGGTCTGTGACGGGTGCCAGGTGCGTTCCCGGATCGCGTTCGCCACGGTTGCATTGAACCGGATGCGGACATCCACCGGCTCGGCGTGCCAGAGCCCGAAGTTGTCGGCGAGGAACTTGGTCAGGCTGAATTCGGGGTCGCGGTCGAAGACGTCGTTGGTCAGATTCAAATCCCGAACGCGGTGCAGCGCGAGGTAGATGAAGTTGTCGTGCTTCGGGACATGCACCACGCTGTACATCGCGCCTCGGTGCAGCAGGAGGCTGTACGGCCGCGCGCGGAACTTCGAGGTGTGATCCACCCGCGACTGGTACTCGACGACAATTTCGCGGCGTTCGAGGATCGCGCGGAACAGCGGTCGCAGGATGTCGGCGGACAGTTCCGGGTTCGGGCTGCCGGCGTTGTGGATGTGGATCACGTCCTGCGGGCCCTGGAAGCCGCTGGACATCGCCACGCTGTCCTTCGGCACCAGGTGACGGATCTTGTCGAACAGGCCGTGGAGATCGTCCCCGATGCGGCTGCCGGCGAAGGTGGACGCGAACGGCGCCAGCAGCATCGCGGCGATGACCTCGTCCGGGTCGAGCAACTGCGGGGTGTAGTTGAAGCCGCGGCGGAGCGTGTAATGGAAGGTGTTGTGCGGCCCCTTGCTGATCTCGAGCGGGATGTTCGCGTTCTGGATCGCCTTCAACGTGCGGTCGATCGCCCGCTTCGACTCGCGCCCGTCGAACACGCGGTGGAGGTCATCCACGGTGACGTTGTCATACGTGCTCAGCCGCAACAGAATCCGCAGCGCGCGTTCCAGTGTCGTCATCTCCGCCATGAGGTCGCTCTTCCCGAAGTCAGCTGATGGTCGTGAGTATGGTTGAGTCTGAGAGTGTCGGGTGTAGGTATGGGTCCAGATTGTCTCGATTTGACATTCTGGATGACCAAGATAGAGTCGAACTCTGCTGGCGGCAATGGCATGGCGAATGGCAGACTGCTATGGATAGCTTTTGGCGATAAAAGTCGAGAAATAGTCAGCTTAGGCTCCGGGAGGACAGGGGTGGAAAAGTACTTTTCTACAGTCCAACTGGTGCATGTGCGATAAAACAGATACATCCTAGCCTCGATTCCACAGGGAGAAGTCATGGCACGTCCGGACTGGGTGAACAAACTGGACTGGCAAAACGCACTGGCTAAATTGCAACAGGTTCGTGAGGATGTCGAGTCGGGGTCGTCGGCGGACGATCAGTTCTTTCGTGAGATGCAGACGAACCGGGAAGAAGTGTTCGGCCGATTCGGTCATCTGGTGCAGTCCGATGGCATTGACCGCATGGATCGTGACGACCTGATTGAATTCATGCGGATCAAGAACAACAAGCACTGGCCGATGGAACGTCAGATAAGCACCATTCCTGAGGATGTTGACGAGATCCGACACGGGCTGCGATTCCTGATCGACGAGTCGGTTCTGCTCGAGGACCGACTCAACGACATGTTGCACAACGGTCCGCACGCCATCCCCGGCGCCGGTATCAACCTGATCACCGCCCTGCTGCTGATGTTGGATCCTGAACGCTACGGTGTGTGGAACAGCAAATCCGCGAATGCCCTCGAAGCACTCAACATTTTCCCGCCGAAGCAGCGTGGTGAAAAGAAGGGCACACAGTACGTCAAGGTCGCGGAAACCTTGCGTAATCTATCCGTCGAATCCGGGCTCGAACTGTGGGTTCTGGACGGTTTGTTGTGGCGAACAGCGGCAGTCGTGGAGGCCGAACATCCGGACGAACCGGATACGAAAAAACTAGCGGAAGAATTGAAGTCGTCCGATGTTCATGCCTGGTTCATCGTTGCGAACCCGAAGTACTACCGGCTGACCGATGCACTTGAAGATGGGAAGCGCGAATTTACCTGGACGGTGATGGCTCAACATCAGAAGGTGATGCATCCCGGTCAACCGTGTTATTTCTGGATAACGGGAAGCAAGGGTGGATTGATCGCGAAAGGCAAGGTGATCGGCGACATCTTTGTCGGCCCGGATGATCCGGAGGATCGCAAATATGGGGGACGTACCGCAGAAGGTGAAGAGACCACGCGTGTCCGACTAATGGTGGAAGAATTACTCGATGGAAAAGTCACTCGTGATGTGCTGAAACGCGATCCCATCCTGTGCAAGCATCCACTTATCACCTTCGGCCAAGGAAGTCAGTTCAGGCTATCCAAGTTTCAAACACTTCTACTTGAAGATCTGATTGCCGATCCCGGGTTCAAGCGCATGGTGCTTTTCGTTGTGACACACGACCAGAAAACCGGCAAGGACTTGTGGAGTTGGTTCCTGAAGGATTCATTTGCCGGTGCGAGTTGGACCGAACCCAATAGTGATTCAATTGGTGATATGAGTCAGTATGCATCCGAAACAGAATTCCGTACCGCCGTAAAAAATGCGCTCGGTATCATTCCTCTAAGTTCTCCTGGATTCTGGTTTATGACAACGATACGAGAAGGTGATCTCGTTGTGGCACGGTACGGTACAGCTTTGATCAAAGGTCTCGGACGGTTAGCTGGCGGAACTTACAAGCATACCGACGAACCTCCAACCGAAAGGGTGTCCGTACTCTGGGAAGAAGATTTCAAGGAACAGAAACCGCTTAAACTTGGTCTTTCCCCAACGCCGGTGTATCGCTTTCGCAATTCCGCATGGTTGCGTCCGATGCTTTACGGCGAACCAGTCGATCACAACGAAGAGAACCCTCCCGAGGATGAACTCCTCGGACAGTCCGCAGCTGAAGAATTCAAGCCATACACCGTCGAAAACGTAATCCTCCAAGGCCCACCGGGTACGGGCAAAACATGGCTGGCGCGACGTATGGCAGTGCTGCTCTGCCAGCGGCCGCACCTCGGCATAAAGAAGGCACAGGCCATCGCCGAAGACTCGAAAAGCGGTATCGACTTGGGCCACGATCAGTACAAGGATTTGGAAACACAGGGCCGTGTTAAGTTCGTCACGTTCCACCAAAGCTTCGGGTATGAGGAGTTCGTCGAAGGCATCCGACCACAGCTTAAACGCGAGGGTTCCAGTAGCGAAATCAGTTACGAACTGCATGCTGGAATTTTTAAGCGTATCGCGCTGCTGGCGGCGAGTGAAGCTCTCCCAAAGGACGGGGAAGAGGGAAGAGATGCTGGTTCTACGAAATTCGATGACCTGTGGGAACAGTTATTTGCCAATGCGTCGGCTGTCGAAGGTGGCCTTCCTGTATACAGTCGGCGCGACTATCGCTATACCATACAACCTGGTGCCGATGAGACTGAGCTGATAATCGTACGTGATCTTGAGAGTGCAGATCAGCCTGAAGGTGATGACGATGATGAGGTATCTCATCGTTTGCAAACGGGCAGCAAGACTAAAGCGTATCCTCGCAGTTTTCGCTCTACAAACGGGTATCTGCGGCTATTTTGGAACCACCGAAAACGCATTGGGTCTTTTCGGCAGGATCCAAACGTCGAAGAAATGCGGAATGTACTGCGAGAAGTACGCGGAACTGAGGGCAACTTCCAGGCGACGTACAATCTCCTGATCCTGGGTGAACTTGAACGGCTTGCGGATATGGAACGGGATCAACCGGTTCAGGACTTGACTTTACCAGAAGTTCAACGTAGTCGGCGAACGCTTGCCCAAAACAGGATGAACAGGAAGCAGGGCATAGCATTTGACGGAACAGAAAACGCTTACGTCCTTATCATTGACGAGATCAACCGGGCCAACATCAGCTCGGTGCTGGGTGAACTGATCACATTGATCGAGCCAAACAAGCGGCTGGGTCAGCCGGAAGAGGTGACGGTCACCCTACCCTATTCCAACAGCACGTTCGGTGTCCCGCCCAACCTGTTCATCATCGGCACGATGAACACCACCGACCGTTCGATTGCGTTGCTCGACACCGCATTGCGCCGCCGGTTTAAGTTCATCGACCTACCGGCGGACTCCTCCGTCGTGAGACACCTTATAGGGAAGGCGTTGACAGCAGAAGATTTCAAGGTTCCAGAAGGTATGACAACCAGCCTGTTGGAAGAACTGCCCGGACTGGCTGCAGCGGTACTTGACGGGTTGAACCAGCGGATCCGTGACCAATTAGACCGTGATCATGAGATCGGACACTCATACTTCCTTGGTGTCCGCAGCTTCCAAGATCTGCGTGATGTGTTCATTGACAGCGTGGTTCCGTTGCTGCGTGAGCATTTCCATGCACAGCCGAAACAGCTTGCCGAGGTTCTGCTGTTGGAGGACGAGCCGTCAGGTAAAAATGCTTGTGTGCTCGTTTCACGGAATGGCAATCGTGTGCGCGACTACAGCAACGGATTTGGCGACGGCGGTCGGGACGAGTGGGAGCTGAACACTTCCTTCCGCAACAGCATTAGTGACAACGATCTGGCACCGTTCTTCCGTCACTTGGCAGGGAAACCGGTGAGCGAAAGCTACCGTGCCACGCAGGGTCAGGATCCTTCGGTAGAATTGCCGACAGATACGACGGAAGAACCAGACGTGGACGAGTCCGCAGCGACGGAAGAATGATGGACCTGCTCAGCCTCTGCGAGAATCAGTGGGTGCGGCCGACTGAAGAGCGTGTCGCATGGCGTGATGACCGCGGCATCCGCCTGCCCCGGCCGTTCTACGATAGGCTTCACTCGTGGGATGACCTTACAGCCGAAGGGCGTGAAGGGTTGAACCTGTTTGACTGGAAGTTCAACCGTGGCGTGGCACGGCAGTTTGTCGGCGTGATCCAGGTCGGACGCTACACCATCGAAATCCTGCCAAAGACCGCCGCGGTTCGGGATGACGCGCCGCTCGACAAATCCCGTCTGGTGAGGGAGCGGGGTAACCTGGTAGAGATGTTGCGTACCTCAGGGCTGGTCACCTTGCGTGAACGTGGCATCGCACCGCAAGCGTTACGGGATGTGCCCCTGTTCGAGGCCCTGCTGTTCCTGTTCGCGTCGGCACTGCTGGCGGAACTGCAGCAGGGGTCACCACGCAGCTACATCCGGCGTGAGGAGAACCTGACGCGCTGGAAAGGCAAGCTCAACGCAGCGAAACAGACCACGCGCAATCTGTTGCATCCAGAACGGTTCTATGTCAACTACAGCGAATTCTCGCCCGAAACGCCGCTGACTCGAATTCTGCGTGCTGGTGTGCTGGTGGCGAAACGGTACGCTGCCCATCCGAAGACCCGCCGGGTGCTTGAGGATTGTGTGCCGTGGCTTGGCGGACTGAACAATCCAGTTCGGTCGCCCGATGACGTTGGCGTCACCTTTACCCGTCAGACCGATCGCTTCAAGCCGGTGCACGATTTCAGTCAGCAGTTGCTGCGGCAGCAGGTGAACGCACCGGTCTCAGGCGGTGCTCACATTTTCACACTGCTTTTTGATATGAACCAGGTCTTTGAGGGCTACGTCACCCAGCTCTACCGCGAAATCGCTCCGCAGCACGGTGTACACGTGATCGTTCAGGGAAGCGGTCAAAGTGAGTGGCTGCTGTATCCCAGAGGCGAAGACAAGAAAGGCCGAGGGCATCACTACCTGAAGCCGGACATCCTGATCCGGGATGCTTCGAAAAAGACGCCGCCCGTCACCGTTATTGATACGAAGTGGAAGATGGTCCCTGCTGGAAAAGAAGCCACATCCGACCTTTACCAGCTCTACGCGTACGCCGGACAATTTGGTGAGTCAACTAACATTCTACTCTATCCTTGTCACGTACGGGATGGCGATACCCACCACCTGTTACACCGTCTGGGCTTTGTCCACCCTCACACGCTTCATGATGGTCCATCTAAACAATCGATCTGCTCGGCCCGGCTGAATGTGGCGCGGGATTTGACAGACCGTACTGTTCGGGACACGCTCCGAAAGGAGCTTTGTGACCTCGTGTTCGAGCATGACCTGCAGCCGGAAAACGAAAGCGTGATTCCATGACGATGGAACCAATGGATAAACGCGACCGGATGCTGGGCTGCCTGTTGGGCGGGGCAATCGGGGACGCGCTCGGTGCACCGGTGGAATTCATGACGCTGGGGATAATCCGGCGGCAGTTTGGCCCGGACGGTGTGCAGGACTTCGAAGCGGGGATGTGGGGTCGGGGTGTGGTCACCGACGACACCCAGATGATGCTGTTCACCCTCGAAGGCCTGATCAGGGGCTACCTGCGGTTCATTGATCGTGGCTTGGCGGATCCGTGCGCGGTGCTGCACCACGCCTACCTGCGCTGGCTTATCACCCAGGGTATCCGACCGGACGCCGAGCTTGCGGACTATGTGACCAGCGGCTGGCTGTTGCAGCAAGAGGGATTGCACGCCAGACGAGCGCCGGGCAATACCTGCCTCTCGGCATTGATCTCTGCGAACGGTCCCGGCTCACCGGAGAACCGTCTCAACGATAGCAAGGGGTGTGGTGGAATCATGCGTGTCGCGCCAGTTGGGCTGCTGATGCCAAGTGCATTCGATATCGGTGTTACCTCCGCCGCGATCACGCACACACACCCTTCCGGCTACCTCGCCGCTGGCTACTTCGCCGAACTAATCCGGTTGATGGTCCGGGAGAACATGACCCTGCGCGACGCGGCGGAAGCAGCGATCGAACCCCTGTTGCGCTACGACGAGTCCGAGTACGATGAAACCGCGCGCGCCATCCACTCGGCATTGATACTTGCGGATGAGGGAGATCCAACTCCGGAGAAAGTCGAACAGCTCGGCCAGGGCTGGATCGCCGAAGAAGCGCTCGCCATCGGACTGTACTGCGCTCTCGTGGCGGAGGACTTCCGGCACGGCGTCCTGCAGGCCGTCAACCACGGCGGTGACAGCGATAGTACCGGCATGCTCGCCGGCAACCTGCTTGGCTTGATCTATGGAACAGCTGGCATCCCGTCATACTGGCGTGATCAGGTCGAGTTCGCGGACCTGATCGAGGAAATGGTGGATGATGCGCTGCTGGTGGTTGACTATGAGCCGGAGGGCGATGCGCTTCGGCGATTGAAGGACAAGTATCCACCAAACTGAAACACTTTCGCAAAAAGCAGTATTCACATCAAAAGGGGAAACGATGGCTGAAATTCGTGAGATCAAGGAAACGTTTGTAGCCGAGCTTAAGTCAGGATTTCTGGCACCGATCATGGAATTCGTGAGGAAGGACGATGGGCTTGATCTGCAAGTTCGTCACAACTACGTGAATATTTACTATCGTGGCGGAAATCTGCTGCGTATCCGTGATACGAAGCTGGGCTACAAGCTGGAATTTGATGTCAATTACTTCAAGAACGAGACTCATGGTGAGTGGTACGTGGTCGAAGTTCCGGAAACATCAATCATCACGGACATTCAGGAAAGCCAGGAGTGGGCACGAAACCTGCCCTTGTTGAAACAGGAAATGGATTTCTGGTTCAGCGAGCATCCGAAGACAGAACGCGAGATCCAGCAGCTTATTGTGCGTGAGAACAACTACAGCGGCGTGGCACGGGATACCGACTACTATATCTGTGACATCGAGTACTCCGCCCTTCGCAACAAGACTCGAGTCGACCTGATCGGCGTAGAATGGATCTCAACTGCTGGCGCACGCCGCAGCGGCAATAACAAGCGACTGTGCCTTATGGAGTTCAAGTTTGGCGATGGCGCCCTGACCGGCAATGCCGGCATGATCGACCACTTGCGCAAGATGAAGGAGCTGGTGGAAACGAAAGACGCGATGCAGCAGCTCCGCGATTCGGCCCAAGTCTCCTTTAACATCAAGCAGCAGCTCGGCCTAATCCCATCAATTAAGCACGAGATCACAATCAGCGATGAAAAACCGCTTCTCCTTTTCGTCATCGCGAACCACAAGCCCGTCTCGAAGGCGTTGGGAGCTGAGGTGAACGCGCTTCAAGAAGAAGCGGGTGACCTTGTAGTTAGATTCGCTGTAGCCCATTACCTTGGGTACGGCCTCTACAACGACAGTATTCTGACGCTTGACGAGTTCCTTAATCTGCAAGGGGTTGCGGGGTGATATACACTTTACAGGCTTATTGTTGCAGAGGGAAAAAGCATGGAAAAGCGCGTTTATGCATCCCTGTCGGAAACTGGGTACGTTTTTGTTCAGATTTCTGAAGATGAGATTCTCGCAACCACCGAGCAATTTCATCGATGGGGTGATGTCCTAAGGCAGCCTGGAGTGGAGACTGAAGTACATCGATGGATGGATTCCGTTCCCGGTCGGTACCACCGCATAGTTCACGGCCACTCTCTTGATCAAGTCGTCGAAGTTTATGAGAAATACGGCATTGAAGGTGTGTGGGCTTGGACAAAGGAGCTTGGCTATGACGCCGGGTCCAAGCAGGGCTTGCCAGCAGTGCTGTATCCCGAGAAGGTAAGAGTAGCACTGGAGATGGGCCAAGCTGATTTCGTTGATTGGTGCTTCTTGAATATGACAGATGTAGTGGTAGGCATAACCGCTGCATGGAGTACTTGGCAGCTTAGAAATCAACCCTCAATGATTCGTATTCTGGATGGAGTTGTCAAGGGGGTTGCAGGGTTTGCCACTCATAATCCACTGCTTCTCTTCACTGCTGTTGCTGGCATCGGATCAACAATATTCAATGAGCTGACTACTATGCAAGTGATTGAGCATTCCGGCGTCTTCCCTGTATTCACACCAGATAATGATATTCCTTTGTTTAGGCCAGACAACTACATAGGACCATCGTTCTAACCGATAGATTCAACTAACTCCTAAGCAAGGAGAGAAACGATGAAAAAGGCCAGAAAATTCACTGAACCTGAAGCTCCACTTGCATTTACAGTTCGGATGAGTGGAATGCTCGACGGCTACGAAGTTCTGGTGCATCAGTCGAACACGAAGATGAGGGAAGAGATTGCATTCCTGAGGGGTTCGAGCCATGGGAAGGACTTCCAAATTGTTACGAATTCTAGTAGCCTGCCCCATGAATTACTTTATAATGCTTTTCATATGGCCCGCTGTCGATATGAAGTAGAAGTCCGCGCCGACGTTGGACCTTTAAAAATATTAATTCCCGGCAAATACGAAGACTATCTGAATGGATACAAATATTTCAAACAGCTCTATGCAGAACACTGGGAGGCCCATGTCACTTCTAAGTGATAACTAGCAAACCAAGTTACGTTGACGCTGATTCGAATGACATTACTCACCATCCACCGCGGCACGAAGGAAATCGGCGGGTCGTGTGTCGAGCTGAGGCACGGCGATCACCGACTGATCCTCGATCTCGGGCTGCCGTTGGTCGATGAGTCGGGTGACGACTTTCAGTTGCCATTGGATGCGAACGCGGAGGGATTGCTGGCGGACGGTGTTCTTCCGGCAATTCCATCGCTGTTGGACGGTGACGATGCCGGAAAGACCGCGATTGTGATCACGCACGCCCATCAGGATCATCACGGTCTGTTGCGTTTCGTGCATCCTGATCTGCCGGTGTACATGACCTGGGGGACAGCCGCTCTGCTGCGTACTTCCCTGCCGTTCATTCGCGATGCCCACCTGCCGAAGAATATCAGCACGATTACACCGTGGGAAAAGGTTCCGGTCGGGTCGTTCACCGTGACACCCTACCTCGTCGACCACTCCGCGCCGGACGCGGTTGCGTTGCTGGTTGAGGTGAACGGGAAGAGTCTCTTCTACACCGGCGATTTCCGGGCTACTGGACGCAAAGCGAAGGTCTACGACAACCTGCTCAAGCGCCCGCCAAAGGACATCGATCTGCTGCTGATGGAAGGCACGATGTTTGGTCGGGAGGGTGAGGCACCGGTCACCGAAGACGACCTCGAACAATCGCTTGCTGAGATGCTCGCCGAAGCGGAAAGCTTGACAGTGTTGTTCGCATCCGGGCAGAATCTCGACCGTCTGGTGACAGCGTTCCGTGCAGCGAAACGCACCGGCAAGACGCTGGTGATCGACCTCTATCAGGCGTGGGTGCTGCGTCACCTGCGCGGGCTGTCGTCGAGTATACCACAAGCCGACTGGGACAAGATTCGTGTCTATTTCGCAAAGTGGCATGCGGACTCGTTGGGCAAGGCTGGTCGTGAAGGCTTTGTCTATGGACAGACGAAGAACCGCATCCAGATCGAAGAGATTGCTGCCAATCCCTCTGACTTTTTGTTCATGGCTCGATCCAACAACTTGATTTGGCGTATCCTGGACAAACTACCAGATCAACATCCACCACATCTGATCTGGTCGTTGTGGGCGGGCTATCTGGATAAGCCATCTCCGTTTAACGACGAGCTCAAGCGTCGAGAGCTACCACTGACACATCTGCACACCAGTGGTCATGCTACTGTCGCCGATCTGAAGCGTCTGGCAGAGGCACTGCAGCCCAAACGAATTGTGCCGATTCACACGTTCCACCCGGACAAGTTCAGTACGGTGTTCAACAATGTCAGCCTGGCTAAGGATGGGGTGGCATTCGAACTTTAGAT
The DNA here is from genome assembly GCA_020444425.1 of bacterium. Taxonomy (GTDB): domain Bacteria; phylum Electryoneota; class Electryoneia; order Electryoneales; family Electryoneaceae; genus BMS3BBIN04. The sequence continues at coordinate 77,253 of JAHLLB010000016.1, forward strand.
GTAGGATTTGACCTCAATCAAACGGTAGAAACATGAGTCACACGAAGAAAGCACTATCCAAATCCCGCCTTCTGTCCTTCCGCCAGTGCCCGTTGCGACTGTGGAACGAGGTGCATCGCCGTGACCAGAAGACCGAGCCGGATGGGGCAGCGCAGGCGCGGTTCGACAACGGCAACCGTGTCGGCGAACTGGCTCAGCAGCGTTGGCCGGGCGGTGTGTTGATCGATGCCGAGTATTGGGACATCGACACGGCTCTGAAGCAGACTCAAGTAGCGCTGAATGATCCTGAGACCACCGCGATCTACGAGGCGTGTTTTGTCGCCTATCGCACCAGTGTGCGTGTGGACGTTCTGGTGCGTGTCGGGCTGCAGGAGTGGGAGCTGTGGGAAGTGAAGTCGGTGCTAAACCCAAAGGAGATCCACAGCTACGACTACGCGGTACAGCTGGCGGTGACCCGGGCCTGGGCGGCGGAACAAGGGCATCCGTTGACCATCAGGCGCGGTGGCATCCTGCACCTGAACCGGGACTATGTCTTCGACGGTGTCGCCTACGACTGCCAGACACTGTTCGCAGAACACGACCTGACCGCTGAGGTTGGTGAGTTTCACGACGAGGTGCAGCAGGCGTTTGTGACAGCGGCGGCGGTTGTCGATAACGAAACGCCGCCCACCATCCAGCCAGGCAACCATTGCGGGGATCCGTATGTCTGCCCCTTCCTCGGCACGGCGTGCGCAGAACCGCCGCTTGATGAACTGTTCCTGCTTCCGAGGATTCGGGCGTCACGCGTCGAGGACTGGCATACCAGCGGGATCGACCGACTTGACCAGCTTGATCCGGAAGCGGACGGTCTGAACCCGGTACAAGCACGGGTCTGGCAGGCACACATGGATGGCGCGCTGCAGGTGGTACCGGGTCTGCGTCAGCAAGTCGAGGCCATCGGTTACCCACGCTACCACCTCGATTTCGAAAGCACAGGAAGCTGGATGGCGTTACCGCGCTGGAAGGGCACACGTCCGTTCCAACCGGTCCCGTTTCAGTTTTCATTGCATCTGGAGCGTGCACCGGGACAACTGGTCCTGCACGATGGCTACCTGCACTGTGACGCGTCCGATCCGCGACGTCCCGTGGCAGAAGCGCTGATCCAGCAGACGTCGATTGTCCCGGGACCGATCCTGACGTATTCCGGCTACGAAAAGCAGATGATCAGCCAATTGATCGACGCGAGCCCGGATCTCGAACCGGATCTCGAAGCGATTCGGGCGCGGTTTGTCGACCTGCTGCCGATTGTCCGTGATCATGTCTACCACCCTGATTTCGGCGGCAGCTTCTCGATCAAACAGGTGCTTCCGGCACTGGTTGACGACCTGTCGTATGAGGGTCTCGGCATCGCGGACGGCGACACCGCAGCTCTCAGCTACCTCGAGATGATCGACCTGCTGTCGGCCGAAAATGCCACACCGGATCAGCAGGCACGTGCCGCGAAGATCCGCCAAGATCTCTGGTTATACTGCAAGCGGGATACGGAAGCGATGGTGGCGTTGATGGCGCGGCTGGAAGAACTGGCAAATAACCCTGGTTAACTTCAAATTGGTATAGGTCCTATTGGGCACGTCATTCCACTTTCGGATAGCAACAGAAGAGTCAATTCATGAGTGAGAGAACGAAGGCGATTTCTCAGGAAAACGAGACAGCAAACCTGAACATCGATTCAAGCAGCTTAACAAAAAAGCTGCGAAAGCTGCGCGACACTCTGACTGATGGACTTATTGAACGGGACATCGCGGTGCGGCTGGGACTGCTTGCAACTTTGGCGGGTGAACATTTGCTGCTGGTCGGTCCCCCTGGGACAGCGAAGAGTCTGGTTGCACGCCGTTTGCATCTGGCCTTCAAAGACGCGGTCTATTTCGAACGGTTGCTGACAAGGTTTACGGTACCGGAAGAACTGTTCGGGCCACTGTCGATCAAGGGTCTGGAAGAGGATCGATACGAGCGGTTAACCAAGGCCTATCTCCCACAGGCGTCGATTGCCTTTCTGGACGAGATCTTCAAAGCAAACAGTGCTATTCTGAACGCCTTGCTGACTCTGCTGAATGAACGTGAGTTCGACAATGGCATCAACCGTGACAAAACACCACTGGTGGCGGTGGTAGGCGCGAGCAATGAGCTGCCTGAAGGTGAAGAGTTGGACGCGCTCTTTGACCGATTCCTGCTTCGTCTCGAAGTTGGGCCGGTGACAAAAGGGGCGTTCCCGAAATTGCTGGGGTTGCGCGGACAACCCACTCTTGAGGTTTCGGACGAACTGAAATTGCATGCTCGTGAGCTTGAGGCTGTGCAAGCAAAAGCAGACGCCGTGGTAGTTCCGAATGACGTTGTAGCCATGCTCAGCGAGCTGCGGGACTGGTGCACGGCGGAAGAGATCCAGGTATCGGATCGTCGGTGGCGAAAAGTCGTGAAGTTGCTGCAGGTGTCGGCTGCGACGAACGGTCGTGATCAGGTTTCAATCTGGGATTGCTGGCTGCTGCAACACTGCCTGTGGGATGAACCGGAATCGCAGGAAAAAGTGTACCAATGGTATGCGGCCCGAGTTGGTGCTTCGGCAGCGATGGATCCACCACATCTGACCACCATTGTCGTTTCCTGGGAGGCGAAGCTTAAGGCTGACAAAGCCAGTCGTTCGCAGGTGCGCGATAAACAGGGTCGATTAGTGTACAAAGGTACTGACGGCAAACACACGATTGATAAAAGGGGTCGCGCTCAATCCAAACGTGAGTTGGAACCACTCTACCTTGCGCCTGGAGATACATATGTAAATGGAAGCTCTTGGGGTGAGGAAATGATCGAGGATCGAACGAATGACGGCAAGGGTTATACACGCGACGAACTCGATGAGTTGTACGTTAGAAATGATCGATACAACAGGAAGGTAGAATTCCAGCATTGGTCAAATCGCGACAGCTACCTCGCTGATCAGAACAACTGGCTGATGGAAGATGTTGATCTGCAGCCAGTACTCGAGCCTACCCGCCAGAAAGAAGCATACATCGAGGATTGTATACGCGAGTTGGACACTCATCGAAACAACGTCAATGCCTACCGTGATAGCTTGCTGGCACACATCAAATCACTTGAACATGAAATTGCAGACCACCTTTGGGTCATGTCCGATTTCGTTCAGCCTGCCAGGGAAAACCTTGATCAAACTCTTAATGTGGTCGACACGTTGCTGACGCGCATTGATAAAGTTCAAGCTGGATTTGAGGGCTTGCCCAGGGAAGGAGAACCCGTAGTCGATACAGAGGCAACGAAAGCCAGAAAACCTGCCAGGCCCAAAGGGAAGACGAAGCGGAGTCAGTAATGAATACGGCATTCGACGCCGGAATCCTTGAACGAAGGTATGCCTTCCTCGATAAATGCCCGTCCGCCATTCTTCCAGGGGTTATAACCTTGCCATTGGGAACATTGGATGAACGGATCGAAGGTGTGTTACACTGGCGTGAGGCCCTCTTATCTGGACGTTTGCCCGATTCCGGCACATGGCCGAAGGAACCACTGGACATCCCCGTTCGTCGCGCGCTTAAAGCGATGGGAATAGCACCCTTCTGCAGGGATCAGCCTGAGCTCGCGGATGCCGTACTGGGCGATCTCATTGCATCCTTCGCCAGGCAGAATACCGAAGTCAATTCCGAGGTCGCGACACGATTGCGGGAACTGGAGGAGCTTGAGCGCGTCCGCTTGACTGAGGTAGAAGCTGGACAAGCTCGCCGTGAAAAACGCAATCCACGTTCTGTTAAGCTTGACGAAAAGACACTCCAGAAGCTTCGAGCTGCGGCAGAACTAGAAATCGCCAAACTTGAGCGCGATGCTGACCCGCTGCTGCTGGATGCGTGGAGCGAACGTGTGCGGGCATGGAAATCTATTGCGGACGTTTTCGGGGATCTGGGTGAAATGTTGGGACGTGGCTGGGATCTGTCTCAAGGTGTACTGAAACACACCGGATGGTTGGATCTGCTGCGACTGCGCGACCTTGTCGAGAACCTGCCACAGTTGCGTGATATCGTGCGCGCCCTCGGTCGATTGCATGCAACAGATACCGGCGAATCCGTGGCGGGACAAATACTGACGCCGGTTTGCCGTCTCGAGGAAGAGCGGTTACACGTCACAACACCATTTGTACCGGCTGAAACTCGCGGTATTGAACGCAGTGGTGAAATCTCGCGAATGCTTCCCGTGGAAGCATCCATGCTTGGCCATCCGAAACTCAGATATCTTTGGCATGCGAGACGCGCTGAACGTGCTCTGTTGACCTATCGCGTCTCAGGGGTTGACGTGTTGCGTGTGTGGAACGAACGCGAAACAGAAGCTGAAATCGAAGGCAAGCATCCACGACCGGAACGCGGTCCGATCATAGCCGTGATTGACACTTCGGGTTCCATGCACGGTCTTCCCGAACAAGTGGCAAAGGCAATCGTACTGGAGGCGATGAGGGCCGCGCACACCGAAAGGCGGGAGTGTTTCCTGTTTGCGTACAGCGGGCCGGGGCAGGTGCTGGAACATGAACTGGACCTGTCACCTGCCGGCATCGGGCGATTGATGACGTTCCTCGGTTTATCATTTCAAGGCGGCAATGACGAAGAAGGTATGATGGTAAAGGTTGTTGCTCGCTTGAAAGAACAAGAATGGCGGAAAGCGGATGTGATCTTTGTCAGCGATGGAGAATGGCCAGCATCCCGCAACCTGATTCGTTCAGTCGAATCAGTTCGTGATGATGGTACCCGATTTCATGGTGTCCAGATCGGCAATCGAGGTGAGACTGGGTTGCACGCGATTTGCGATCCAGTTCATATCTTTCAGGATTGGGTAGCTGTCGGTGGCTGGCAAAGGAGGTAAAGTTAATACGGCAGCTTATCCAGCGCTTCGCTGCGGTGGGATTCGGCCAGGTGGGAATAGATCTCGGTAACCTTGGTGGTTGAGTGGCCGAGCAGGGATGCGATGGTTCGCATGTCGACACCGGCCATGACCAGGTGTGACGCAAAGGTGTGACGGAGCAGGTGCGGCTTGATCCGGATTGTTTCTGGGATGCCGTGCACGGTACCGTTCATCTTCGCCATGCGAGTGCTGATGTGGGACGCCTTGCCGTGAAAACGCCAGAACACGTGCTCGTGTCCCTTGCTGTCCGCTTTCAGCTCGTCCAGCAGGTCACGTAATGCCTGGCGGATAGGGAAGTCACGGCGAAGCTTCGTCTGGCTGCGTTCCTGCCCGAGATACAGGATCCCGCGTTTGTAGTCCACTTCCGACCATCTCAGGTCTGTGGCTTCACCGCGCCGAGCACCGGTCAGACTGTAGAACCGGAGAAGGCGCCAGACGTGAATGCCCCATCGTTCCTTGGCGGCTTCCAGAAACGCCGTAAGCTGCTCGACGGTCAGAAATTCCTGGTGATCGCTCCGCGTACGATTGACGTACGGTTCGATTCCCATGAACGGATTCTGCTTCAACAGACCATGATGCTTGATCCCGCGATTGAATAGTGCCTTGAGCTGGCGGAGGTGCATGTTTGTGGTGTTGACAGAGTAAGCCAGCTCGTTTGCGCAGTGGGCGAGATAGTCTTCTGCGAGTCGGCGCGTGACCTTGGTTAGTGGGATGTCGCCGGCGAACTGGATGAACCGCATCACGATCCCGCGATTGATCTCGACCGTGCGTGGCTGTAAACGGTGTTTCGCCCACTCCTGATCAACCATGAGCAGCTCGGACACCTTTGTGGGTGTGCGGCGATTGACTTCGTCCGCAGGGTCCAATCCCATCGCCAGGATCGCGTCCAGTTCGCGCTTGCGCTGCTCTGCGACACGTCGGCTGGTGAGGCCGATCTTGACGTACTTCTGTTTTCCTTCTGGGTCGTGGTATCTGTATCGCCATGACGTACCGTTCTTGACCTTCCGGCCAACAATTGAAGCCATGTCCACCTCCGTGAATGGTGAAGTGATGGCACACATGTCCCGGGCACGGGATCGGCGTTGACCGAATCCCGGCCCGAAGACAAGTGCGAGTGTGTGTGGATGTGAAGGACTGCGAGTGGGTGGATCAGGCGGCGATGTTCAACGGGGTCCGTGTTTCGAGGTGCTTCTCTACGAACGCTTCCAGGTCCGCTGGCCGAAAGAACACCGAGGTTGGAGTTGGGCGGACACAGGTGAGCTGTCCGCGGTTGACGTAATTCATCACCGTTTGCCGGCTGACTGAAAGCATGGCCGCTGCTTCGCGGAGTGGGATCAGCATTCGCTGGCCCTGCTTCTGGTCATTGCCAGAACTGGTTTTGCCGTTGGTCTTCTTCATCAATCCTCCAAGGAAAATGATTCGCGGGAATCAGGTAGGGTGAATTGGTTGCGCGCCCGCATCGCAGAACCAATTCGAGGGATAGTATTACACTGCAGTTTTGTCGAGATCGTCAATTGCGTAAATGCTGGCCTGCATATCTGGTCCAGAAGGCTGGGAGAAATGCCAGAACCAACCCTCCGGTTCCTTGACCGATTCTACACCAATCAGTTCCTTCGCACGATCAAGCGTCGACTTCGAAATACCTTCAGTCCTTGCCATCTTGATCAATTCAAGGCTGTGAATCGGATCAGCAGCAAGAGTGCGCCGAAGGAATTCGACCGCTTGATCGATTTTGGAAGCGATCAGTTTGGTCGGCACAGGTGCATCAACGTATTCGAATCCAGCGCCATTCTGCATAATCCGTAAACCAATCAGGTCAGATATCGGCGCAAGGTTATTCTTCAGGGTTTTCAGCCGAAGGTCGTCACTTTGGGAAGAAGGTTTCTCCAAGGCGATCATCGAGCGAACGAACTGAATGATTGCAGACGATCCACGCACATCGTGCTGGGTTATCTCGCCGACAATGCTCCCAGACTGCAGTTTCTTGAGGTGATGTAATACGATCAAAGGTTTGTCAGCATTCTTCGAAAGGTCCGCCAAAAACTTCAGATCCTTACGAATTTCGCTGCTGTTTTCATCACCGCTGTGAACGCCACTGAGACTGTCAACGATCCCAAGGCCAATCGCATCATCCATCATCGCATCTTCAATTGCCCGCCGATGATCTGGAAGACTAAGGTTCAGGTCAACGAACGGGTCTGTGAGTGGGGTTTCAAACCGTCCGAGATCAAGCCCCATGTTTAACGCGCGGGGAACATTGATCGGCTGCCCGGACTCGCCTTCGATCCAAAGAACATTTGTATCATGCGCAAAGCACTCTTTTCCGTCCGGCCACAATCCACCGTTCAGGAATAAGGATGCAATTTGCAAAGCGAGCATCGATTTTCCGACGCCTGCGTAACTGACAATCATGGTCAGCATGTTCTGAACAATCATGTTTGGCCAAAGCCAACGGACTGAGCTCAGTTGTTCTTCCAGCGACTTCCAGGTGCCAAGGACCAGGTGTTTTTCATTATTCATAACGTACCTTTCTTTTTGAAGTGGTTAACCACTTCCGAGTGTTATGGGGCATATTCACCCTTTCTACTATAGTTACTCCAGAGACACCAGATTTTTGTCCAGAACGAGATGATCCGACGGAAATGATTTTGGATTATTCGGGCGGTGATCTTTGATAATTAATAAGATGCGAGCTGGAATGCATGAGGCTGTCAAGACCAGAATGAACACGCTGGTCGTAACGGACAACCAGAACATGCCCAGCCCGGGTTAGCCGGGAAGGCACCCGACTGTATCGCATGGATGATGTCGGCCGCCAGGTGAACGAATCGGATATCGGCGTCCGGAGAACGAGTGGTGTAGATTTGCGCCAGCGATGGTGTCTTCTGTTTCAGCAGGGCGTCGATGCGGAGCAGGGCGGTGGTGTCGTTCGGAATCAGGTCCATATGTCGGGCAGCGTAAGCGTACGCGGTCAATTGCAGGTCGAGGGCCAGATCCTGCTCGGATGGTCGTCTCGCCAATGTTTTGTTGTCTGCGATGACGATGTTCCCCTGATCATCCGCTTCAACCAGGTCGATCCTACCGACCAGATCAATATCCAGCACTTCGCCTGTGTCACTGGCGATCAACGGTACTCGGAAATCCTGTTCCACAGCGACCACATTCTGCGGGTGCACCTGTTCATGAAGCACCGTAATTAGATCCCGTCCCTGGTCCCGGAGCGGTGCAGGGTCATCCGTATCAAGGGTCTTTCCGGCGATACCTTCTTTCCACGATTCGTTGTACACGTCGTGCAGGTCGGCCAGCGGTAACCGGTGTCCGTCCATCCAAGCGCGGTAGAACTGTTCGATGGCGGCATGCACAGCGGTACCCACGACCAGCGCCGCGGGTGTGAACGCCCACGGCACTTTGTCTATGTAGGTCAACCGGTACTTCTGTGGACACATCAAATACGTTTTGATACGGCTGGCGCTTAGGTATGGCAGATCAACGGTCATGAGTATCCCCTCCCTATCCGCACGATGCGCAGGTCGCCAGAAGAATCCCCGCGACAACAATCAACCCGATCAAACCACCGATGTTTGGCGTATGCTCGGCACTGTCATTTTCCTGCATACTGCTGAATGCGACCAGGATGACGATGCACACAATGATCAAAACAATGATTCCCATCATTCCCTCCAGAAATGTTTGGGCCGGCATCCCTGGTGGAATGCCAGCCCTCGGATTTTGCAGACGCAAGTGACGACACGCTGGTCTATGCTGCCAGCAGGTATTTCATGACCTGCCGGTTGACGTTATCCGCGTGGTGGGTGTTCTGACGGGTCAGCACGTCGGTGAATCCGTTCAGCAGGCCCCATGCGTCGTCGTCCTGGATGGCGTCGAACACTTCTGCACGGAACGACATCGGCAGCTTGAGTTCACGGAAGACACCTTGAATGTCGCCCCTGACAATCGGAACATCGATCAGGTTGTTCAGCCGCCGGGATAGCGGTTCCAACTGTTCGCCGAGACGCCGGACCTTCTGCGCGGCGATCTGCAGCTCGTCGGCGAAGTCGTCCCGGTTGATGTGCCGGAACTTGAACCCGCCGAGCATGAAATCCAGCATCATGCCGTTGCTGCAGACCAATCGTTGCGCGTTGAACATCACGCCGACGGTGGTGCTGCCGTCGTAGCTGTTGATCACGTCGAAGGTCAGGTGCACGAAATCGTCCACACGCGGTTCAACGGTCAGGTCCGGCAGGATCCAGCGGTGACGGTATCGTTTGCCGTCGAAAATGTGTCCGCTGTCTTCGAATGACAGGTCGGTGCGGGACAGGACATCGAGCGCTATGTCATGCACGGTGTGATTCGGGATCAGCTGGTAACTGTCGCTGACCACACCGACTTCCTGGCGGTCGCCATTGGTGCCGATGTGCACAGCGTAGCGACTGGATGGGCGTCCATCAGATGTCATCAACGGGATCTTTTCGACCGGGATGAACGGATCGACGGACATGGCTTTCCTGGGCATACTTCCTCCTTCGTTCGGACTCCAACCGCGAGGGCAGAGTCCATGGTCGCCGCGAATTGCGGTTGTTGAATTGTGAATCGGGACTGAATCACAGGGACGGATAGGTAGGTGCTAAAGCGCTAAATCTGCTAAACACAGGATTTCTTTAGCACTTTAGCAGATTAGCACGCAGTGGATCAGGCGGCGATCAGGGTGATCAGTTCGTCTGCCTGACCCGGCGACAGCTGGGACAGGGTGGCGCCGTACGTGTCGCGGGACAACTGGATAACATCCTTCTGCGGCATACCGGCATCCTTCGCCGTCTGCACGATCCGTGCGATCTGGTCGTTCGATACGCGGGACGACTGGGTGCGAGCATTCGCGTTCGGGTCATCCTCACGATGATTCCATCCGCGTTTTGAACCTGCGGCTCCGCTCGCACGACCGTTGCCATTGCTACGACCGTTCGTTCGGGATGCGCTGTTGCCGTTTCCGGTTCCGTTCCCAGAATCGGAATACAGGCTCAACGCGACCCCGGCCAAACTGGCGCATTTCTTCAGAGCGTCACTGGCGGCCGATTTCAGATCGTCCGCCAGATTCATGATTTCGCCCGTATCGCGATGGCGAGTAATCTTCGATCCGCCGAACTGTTCACGGACTGTGTCGCCAATGGTCAGCCGCCCACGGACAATGACTTCGTCAGGTTCCGCATCCCAGGAGACGATGTGGAATGACCACTCTCCATCGAGTGCATCGTTCAGCCGTGCGATGACGTTGTGAGCTTCGATGTAGGCGAGTTCCTTACCAAAGGAACCACGCCGTTGCTTGACCTGGTCGGGTGGAAACGGTGATGCCAAGTCGTTAATGGGAATGCTGTTCATGTGTACCTCCGTGTGTTGGGTGGAACGTTTGGAAACAGTAAACCCGGCCTCATGGAGCTGCCGGGTACGAACAGGAAATGCGCGATTTCAGTTGTGTAGCTGCGGTTACACCTGTACCTTTTCGTCACCATCTCCTCTTGATAACCGAATACCCATAATCGGATTCCGGGTGGCACGGTTGCGTGCTGAGCCGAAGAAGCAGACGTCCTTAATCCCTGGAGGAGAAGACGAAATGATGGCACGTCGATTTTGGGGAGTTCTTGTGGCCGTGTTCCTGCCTTTGCTGGCTCACGGCCAAATCACTGTGACTCTAACCCCAACGGGATCAATTATCCTGCCGCCCTCTGGCGGAACACTAAACTTCGATGTAAATGTTGTAAGCGACCTTCCCACCGAATATCCAAACGTGATGTTCTGGACTCGCGCCCAGCTCCCCAACGGAAACCTCTACCCACCAATCCTGTTCAGTCGGACGTTCACCCTGCAACCGAATATGAATGTCACCGTGAGCCTGTCTCAAGCTGTTCCCGCTTACGCACCTGCAGGGACATATCAGCTCATCGGGTATGTTGGCATCAATCCGAATCAAGATCCGCAATTCAGCGGAGCGTTTTCGTTCACCAAGGCTAATGACATCCTCGAGCAGGATTTCGAACTGGGCAACACGGGCATCTATGCAACAATGGTCTGGATCGATCGGGGCACCTTCATGATGGGTTCGCTTGATAACGATCCCGATGCCATGGATAGGGAATTCCCCAGACACGAAGTGACGATCAGCCAGGGCTTCTGGATGGGGAAGTACGAGGTAACACAGGAGCAGTGGCTAGCAGTCATGGGGACGTGGAGTTTCTGGTTCTATGGCACCCCGACTCATCCGGCGGAACGGATCAGCCACAACGACATCAGCTATGACTTTCTACCGGCGATCAACGCAACGGTGCCGGACGATCCGTGGCGTCTACCGACTGAGGCAGAGTGGGAATACGCCTGCCGCGCGGGCCACGACGAGACCCGTTTCTGGTGGGAAGACGATCCTGACTACAGCGAGCTGGAAAACTACGCGTGGTACAGCGGAAACAATGATCCCTACGGGACGAAACCTGTCGGTTATAAAACACCCAACCCATGGGGCTTGTACGACATGCACGGGAACGTGTGGGAGTGGTGCTCGGACTGGTATGGCAGCAACTATTATTACGTTAGGACCTGTCTCTAAACAACTTTTCGCCACGTGATGATGGCGCATGCGAAGTG
>JAHLLB010000017.1 GCA_020444425.1 bacterium
AAAAGCGGCGGAAAACGTCAACAAGCAGATCCGGCTAATCTACCGGACAGCAGTGCGTCAGGAATATATTCCAGCCTCGAAACCAGTGGGATTTACCGCTCCGATGATCTGGGCGAGACCTGGTTCGGGTTGTTGGATTCGATACTGTACTACCAGACCTATGTCCGGCCTGGAGGCGAAGTCGATATCTCGGACATTGACCGGCTAAGCAACGGGCACCTGTTCGCAACCGTTAACAGGGCTTATGGTGTTGACTATTCTCCTCATTCCATCGACAGCTTTCTACGTAGTGTGGATGATGGTCAAACCTGGCATGAAGAGTATCCGCTTCACGAGAACTTTGATCCCTGGGAGATCATGGAAGTTCAGGACGATCCCGGCCATTTGTACCTGTTCAGCCAATGGGATAGACCATTCTACTATTACAAGCTCTACGAATCGAAAGACTACGGCTTGTCCTTCCATCCGGTTCCTGCTCCGTACTTCAACGAATTCCGGGACTGTGCCTCGATGTCGCAAAACCCGTTTTCAGGGATCGAGTATGTTTGCACCACGGGCAACGGTACGTGGAAATCCGAGGATAACGGCGATACATGGCAGGAATTGCGGCAGCCGCCATTCTCGACCATGGGTTACCAGCACATCAACCCGGATTTTGTCTCGTATGTGAACCGTGGCGGAACGTGTGTCTACCTGCAACGGAACAGCGATCCGGAAGTGCTTGAGATCCACTATCCGAATCCGTCGGTTGATTATGCGCAGGCAAATCTGCCGATCGTCAGTGTTCGTGGGGATACACTCATTGGGATGTATATCCGGGAAGTGTATGAAACGGAAACAAATATCCTGATCACTGTTGAAAGCCCGGATCTCGGTGAAACCTGGGGTGATCCGATTACGATCATCCCCATGGAACAGCTCGCACATAATATGAGGCCTGAGTATTTGCATAGCGAGGGAGATAAATATGTGTCCGTCACATCATATAATGGTGAAGCAAGTTTTATTTTTCTATTAAATGATCGAGGAGAATACACTGATACCTATACCTATGAGACTTATGGTTGTGATATATCGATTGCTGACGGCTACTTATATCTTTTTGATCATGATGAGGTCAAACGAATCCCATTAGGCGGAAACCAATGGGAAGACTTGAACTATCCGTACTATCAAGAAGGAAATGGATCTCCTGGACTTGTCAGCGAAGAGTTTGAGGAAATCTACACTTTCGGCGGGATTCACGGGTACAGGTACCTCAACGATCAGTGGCAGATGTTGTCGGTGGTTCCGTATGGCGGGATTCAATCCGTGGCCGCAATCCCCCGTCACGGTCAGGAACCCATCCTGCTACTAACCACGAACAACAATCCCGAAGTCTACATCAGTACCGACGGCGGTTGGGAATGGGACCCGATTCCGAATGAGGTGCCCTGGTTTGCACACTCCGCCGCGAATGGGGAGATCATCTACGACCCGTGGCGGGAGTGCATCTGGGTGGAAACCGCGCACGGGCTGGTCTGGGAAGGGGAGGAGTGGTTCAACGATGTGGCCGAGCAGGCGGCGTCGCACCCGGAATCCTTCGGCCTGATGCATGCCTGGCCGAACCCGTTCAACGCGTCGACGAATGTGACGATACGGCTGACACGTCCCGGCGATGTCACGTTGACCCTGTACAATTCGCTCGGTCAGGAAGTTCAGACAGTGCTGGACAAGCAGCTCAATGCCGGCGAACACCAGGTGACGGTGGACGCGGATGGCTATGCCAGCGGGACGTACTTCCTGCGGCTGGTCACACCGGAAGGCGCGTCGGTGCGGAAGCTGTCGCTGGTGCGGTAACGGGCGGTGCCGAACGACGTGACGATATACATGTCGCGGGCATGATGTGGGTGCGTTGATGGTGCGGCACTATTGGCAGAAAGGTACCGGGGCCAGCCGAGCGAATCGACTGCCCCCGTTGCGTGTCGTACGTCGCTTGTTCACGTTACAGTTGGTTGTTCCTGGTACAAATAGGAAGGGCCCGCGGAATGCGGGGCCGCTTACCGGTGCTTATATCTCCAACACCGCTTCCCAACCGTCCTTGGTTGCGTCGTAGATCTGGCTTGGCTGTTTCGCGTCGCCGATGAGTCGAACGTGCAGGCCGCGCGCGGTCAGGTCGGCGCTGAGCTCGTCCCGTTTTGTCGCGCCGACCGCCACCACGACGTTGTCGAATGGGCCAAGCTGGGAGGTTTCGCCGTCCGTTTCGATTGTGGCCATGCCGTTTTCGTACGCGAGGATCCTGGTGCTGGTGTAAACCGGGACAGCCTTGGCGTTCAACTGTTTCAGCGCCAGCTTGCGGCTGACGGGCTCCATGTCGCGTGCGATGTCTTCGAGCATTTCCACGATCACCGGCTCGCCGCCGTGCGTGAGCAGGTATTCGGCGGTTTCGACACCGACCAGCCCGCCGCCGACAATCAACACCCGTTTCCCGACATTGGCCGCGCCGTACAGGATGTCGGACCCGCTGAGCGCGTTCTCAAGGCCGGGCAGGGGGATGCGTGTAGGCACCGACCCGGTGGCGATCAGGACGTCGTCCGGGTCTTCCGCCACGATCATCTCGACCGTGGCGCGAGTGTTGAGCCGGATGTCGACGTTCGAGTGCAGAATTTCGCGCAGGCGTGATTCGTACGGCGCTCGCATGCTGTGTTTGCCGGGTACCAGGAACGCCAGCTCGAACTGACCGCCGAGGTGATCGCGTTCTTCGAACAGGACGACGTCGTGGCCCTGCTGTTCCGCGGTCAGGGCAGCCTGGATGCCGGCGGGTCCGCCGCCGATGACGACGACTTTCTTGCGCGTGCCGGGTGTGGGAATGTCGCGTCCCTCGGCACCAACTTCGGCGTTGATGATGCAGCCGATGCCGACGCCGGTCTTGACCTTGAGCAGGCAGCCCTGCAGGCAATGGCCGCAGAGGTTGACATCGTCCGGTTGCCCGGCCAGCATTTTCGCCGGGAGGTCGGGATCGGCAACCAGCGGACGTCCCATCGCGACCGCATCTGCCATGCCTTCATTGAGCACCTCGGCGATACGTTCCGGATCACCCAGCCGTCCGGCGACAATCACCGGTACCTTCACCGCTCCGCGAATCTGCGCCGCCCAGGCTTCGTTCCTGCCCGGCGGCAGCGCCATGTGCTGGTAGTACCACGGAGGCGTGTCGCAGGCCGACCCGCTGACTACATGCACCGCCTGCACGCCTCGCGTTTCAAGGAACTGCGCGAGTTCGAGGGCGTCGTCAATGGTCAACCCGCCGTCCACCATTTCGGATGCTGACAGCCGTCCGATGATCGGAAACTCCGGTCCAACCGCATCGCGAACGGAGGTTAGCACTTCGCGCGCGAACCGTTGCCTGTTGGCGGCGGAGCCGCCGAACTCATCCGAACGTTTGTTGGTGCGTTTCGACCAGAACTGGCTGACGAGATAGCCGAGGCCGAACTGGACCTCGACGGCGTCATACCCAGCCTGCTTGACCCGTCGGGCGGTGGACCCGAACGCGGTGACGATCTCGGCGATCCGGGCGGCGGTTAACTCCTCCGGTGTCTGGCCGGTTGACGGGCAGGGAACAGGCGACGGCGCTTCCGGCGGCGATCCGCTGGCTTTAGGGTTGGCTGCCCGGCCACCGTGGTTGATGTGCGCGATCGCGATGGCACCTTCGGCGTGGATCACGTCCGCCAATTGCCGCAGACCGTCCAGGTGCTCATCCGAGTGTGCGCCGAGCTGCTTCGGGTGTTCACGCCCACGTTTGTCCACGGTCATCGGCTCGGTGATGATCGCGCCCGCGCCGCCACGTGCCCGGCGTTTGAAGAACGCGAGGTTTCGGGCGGTGACGTGACCGTCCGGTGTGCCGTAACCTGTCTTGACCGGCGCCATCCACAGCCGGTTGGCGACGGTGAGTGAGCCGAGTTGAAGCGGATCGTTTGCGCGCATCATTTCCCCCCAAGGTGTGTGCGTGTTGGCGTGGTCCCTGTTGGATGCGTGGGCGGGGGGAAAGTTTTCACAAGCGGGAGGATGCGCCGAGTGAAGATCTAAGGGCTTCACATCAAAATGGGACAGCCAGACTTTCCGGCTGTCCCATGTACAAGTACAAATGGGTATCAATGGATACAAGAATGGAGTCCGCCGCGACTCAGCCGGTTGGTTGGATCTCATACTCCATCGGCGTGACGACCTCGGCGGGCTGATCGTTGTGGACGATGACGGTGTCCTCGACGCCGACGCCGCCTTCTGGGAAAATGATCTTCGGTTCGATGGCCAGGACCGTCCCCGCCTCCAGCGGCTGGTCGAAGCCTTTCGCGATGACCGGCCACTCATCCAGTTCCATCCCGACGCCGTGTCCGATGAAGCGCACCCGGTTGCGTCCCATGTTCATGAAATTGTCGGCGTACCCGGCGTCGTTGGCTTGCTCAAGTGACCACGCGTACAGCTCGGACGGCACAGCGCCGGCGCGGGTTTTGTCGAGCAGGCGTTTGTGCAGGTCGACGCAAAAGTTGTGGGCGTCGACGAACTTCGGGTCCAGCTCGCTGACCGGTCCGACGCAGTAGGTGCGGGTCATGTCGGTCATGTAGCCATCGACACCGGCGGTGTGGTCGCAGATGACCGGCTCGCCGCGTTCGATGACCTTGCCGCCCGCGCCTTTCGGAACCAGCGGGTTGCGTCCCGGCTGGCCGATGGGGCCGTCGAAGGCGTTATCGACCGCCGCCGACACACCGGCCGCGACGACTCCGCCCGCTTCGGCGTTGAACCCACGGGTGCGTCCGGAGATCTGGTCGCCATGTTGACGCATGACGAGGTCCATGCGCGCCTGGGCGTCGTATTCGTGCACGCCTTCGCGGATGAACTCGCGTAACGATTCGAATCCGGCGGCCAATACCTTGCCGGAACGGCGGATGATGTCGAGCTCGGCGGGGGATTTGACGATCCGTTGGGTGCGCACGGTGGCGGAGATGTCGACCAGGTCGGAATCTGGCCAGACCTTGCGTTCGAGGGCTTTGTACGTTGCGACGGGGAGGACGTCTTCTTCGAGGCCGACGTGTTTCCAGCCAGCGATGCCGGTGTCGCCGCCGAGCACGGCAAACAGGTGGCCCATGCCCTTGACGATTTCCGGTTGCGCGACGCTGGTGTCGTCGAAAAGATGCAGCCGTCGCCACGCGAAGATGCGTGGGTCGCCGGTTGCGGGAATGGCGACCGCGCCGGGGAAGACGACGCCGGTGTAGTAGATCATATCGACACGTTGCAGGATCAGCGCACCATCGATGCTCTGTTTGCGCATCTGGTCTTGCAGACGGCGGATGCGTCCGAGGAGTTCGTCACAGGTGAAGATGGAAGGCATGGATGGGTCCGGTCTGGTTTACGAAAAGCAATGCGCGGGAGTGTAGCGGATGGAAGAAGAGTGGAGCAAGCGGAAAGGGAGCTGGCCGCGAGCGTGATGAGCTAAGCCGGAAGGTGATCCGGCCTTGCTCATCACGATTGATCGCAGGCACCGGTCAATGATTGCCGGTATGTTGCTCAGCGTTTCCATGCGTGTGCTGCCCGTGCACGACGTCCGCGACGGCTTTGGCAAAGTGAATGTAATCGACATATGCTGCTACCCAGGCCCGCCCATCTTCCACGGAGTTTTCCCTTGCTGCGGACAATTCCATCAGGTGGTCGAAACGTTGCTGGACGGCTTCCCGTGTGTGCGCCGCGATTTTGTCGGCAAATCCTTCGGCGGACCCGTCAACGATCGTCTGGTCCGCCATCAGGATCACCTGGTCGCGAACTGAACCCGCAGGTTTTAACCCGGTAAACGGTTCGCCCTCACTCGCTCGATGAATTCGCACCAGGGTTTCAAAGAACCAGCGGTCGGCCATTTCGAGCACGTCCTTGTTCAACTGGCGTATCTCGATTGTTTTGTTGAACGCGTCACGGATAGCTGGCTCATCTGCCGCGTTCACCCACTTCAGAACAGGCGAAACGTCACCATTGGCCAGCGCGGTTTGTGCGTCGAGAACGACTGGTCCATCCAGCGAATCGCAATGAGCATGTGCCGTGGGGACAATGGATAGCAGCAAAATCCCGGTCAGAACGGAACTCAGAGCAGCGATTGTTGATACCCGTGAAGTCATGAGGTTTTTCCTTTCGGTTGGTTGACTCAATTCAACCTAGGGAGAAAAGAGTTCGGCATATTTGACATAAGGCAAAGAGATCTCGGAATGCTGGAACCGGGGAGCTTCAGCAGGTGGCCTCCGTTGGCGTAAAGTGGGCTTTTGTCATGGGAGGGTGAGTCGTCATTTTGTCGCCAGCAAACAAAATTGTGAACGATCTGGGGTTGAGGATGATGCAGCTTCGTGGACGAGTTGGCTTGGCGGCGTTGTTGCTGATGGCGGTAATGCTGGCGGGTTGCCTGCCGTTCGGGCAAATGGGGAAGGGCAGAACGCCGGAACAGATTCTGCGGGATGCGTTGCTGAACAGCGTCGAGTTCGACTTGCAGTCGTTCAGTCCGGACATCGACATCACGCCACAGGGACTGTTCGAACTGCCGAAGATCGATCTCGTGTTCAATGTGGAGATCGGCGTGACGAACAACAGCGCGATCCCGTTGTTGGCGAAAGCAGCGGATGTGCGGCTGTTCACCCGCCAGACCGAGTTTACCGAGGCCGAATTAAACGCGGACGACGCCCTCGCGACGGCGTCCGTGACGAAGGATTTGGCGATTCCGAAAGGCGAGATGGTGACGGTCCCGCTGCGCATCAAGGCGCCGGTGGAAAAGGTCGGGATGGAACTGGTCAACCTGATCAACAGCGGCGATTTGTTCTATCGGATTGATGCGCTGATCGACTTCACGTATGAAGGATTCACGTTGCCGTACCAAGTGGTGCTGGACGAGGGCGGAAATTCGTGAGTAGCCGCATTTACCAAGCGAACAAATTCAAGTGCAGGAGGGAACGATGAGTTGGTGGGTAAAATGTACTGACCAGAATTGTCGCGAACGCAATGTAGCTGCGAATATCGTGGACTTATTGGATAATTGCAGGGACGAATCAGGCATTTTCAGGTGCGCATGCGGTAAGCAAGGCTATGTTGAAAAGCATTTCAAACTACAGGAAAAAGGCCAAACATGGGATCCGTACCTGGTTGGTGCTATTCGCCTCGGAGAAACAAAGACTGCTACGTATCAACCATTTGTTTTTCTAACCAGGAACGAAGAAATGAATGATCCTAATGGGCTTTGGTTTTCCTACTACAAGGACACAAGGCCGGAGGGTGGAAGGTTGAAGCTGGGATACGGTCCCGGTGGTCCGCCGGTATTAGACAAAGATCAAGTGAAGCGGCTGATTAAAGAACTACTGAAGGTAAATTATCTGAGCAAGCAGGAATTCCTTGACCTGGTCAAGTAGTCGTCTTGAAATAGACTCCGACTTGCAGTGTGCCTGACTACGGATGCAACACGGCCGCGTCAGTAAAATTTTCTGACGCGGCCACGAAGTTTCTCAAGTCTCAAGTCTCAAGTCTCAGGTCTGATCACTGAGTACTGATCACTGAGTACTGTCTTTTCTCACAGCTTCACGTCTTTCAGCAGCGGACCAATCATTTCCATCCACTGGGCCTTATCGCGATAGCCGACGATGGTGTGGGCCACGTCGCCGTTCGCATCGATGATGATCGAGTACGGGATGCCGCCGCGCTGGCTGGGATCGATCATTTCCTGGTACTGGCTGAACAATGCGCCGTCCTCGCCCATGGCGATCGGGTAGTTCACCGGGTTCTGCGCGAGCCAGTCGTGGACCACGCCGACGCCCTTGCGGTCGAGCGAGATACCGACAATGCGGAAGCCTTCAGCCTTGTGCTCGTCATACATCTCGACGAAGTGTGGGATTTCGAGACGGCACGGCGGGCACCAGGTCGCCCAGAAGTTGACCAGGACGACTTTGCCTTTGTTCTCGTCCAGGCTGAATGTGCCGCCGTCAATGGTGGACACGGTGAAACCCGGTTGTTCCTGGGCTGCCTGGGCTTCCGGAACCATGGTGTTCTCGGTCGCATTCGGGCCAAACAGGAAATATGCAGCTACGGCAAACAGTGCAATTGCACCGATCAACATCGAAATACGCTTCATGACGCTATCCGTTCAGTAAGTTGTCGATCTTCTCGGCAAGCTTGTCTTTGGGCAGCAGGCCGTTCACCTGTTCCCGCACCTCGCCGCCCTTGAAAAACAGGACTCGCGGCACCGACAGAACCTTGTACCGTTGCGCCACTCCCGGCGCTTCGCCAACATCCACCTTGCGAACCTTGACCTTGCCTTCGTACTCGACGGCAAGCTGTTCCATGATCGGGTCGAGTTTCTTGCACGGCCCGCACCATGTGGCGCCAAAGTCAACTACTACGGGTTCACCAGACTGCAGAACGTCAGATTCCCAGTTGGCGTCGGTCACTTTTTCCATCGGTCCCTCGTCGCTTAATGAGATGCACTCGTATCGAGATGGTTTTTGGTTCTCTGGAGTCGCGGCTATGCACCCTTATGCGTGTTCAGCCAGTCGACCACTTCTTCCGGTTCCATGAACGTGTTGAACCGGGCACGTTCGGTGCCGTCCGGGCCGACAATCATCACCGTCGGCAACCCGCCAATGTTGTGCTTCTTGCGCAACGCTTCCAGCTCGTCAGTGGACTTGGTGTAGTCCAGTTTCAGCGGGATGTAGCCCTGTGTCGCGTCGATGACAATGTCCTGATTCCAGACGTTGTGATCAAGTTCGACACACACGCCGCACCAGTCGGCGTAAAAGTCGATCAGTACCGGCTTGCCTTCGTCGGCCGCCATCATGAATACGTCGTCGTAGGCGTTCACGTTCCACGGCACGTGGTTTTCGTCCACCTGCTCGGCACCCGCTGCGGCACCGGAAGTTGCCACCCCGCCGCTGAGGTTGATGTCGTTCATCTCCGCGAGCCCGAGGATTACGTAGAAGATCCCGGCGACAACGGCGACATAACCCAGCCCCTTGCCAAGCTTGCCGACACCGACCAGCTCAGACCACTTGTTCGCCGCGCCGATGTACAGACCGAGCAGCACGAATGAGGCACCCATCACCAGGTGGAACAGGGTCGGGCTCAGCAACAGGTTGAGGTAGTAGAGGGCGACGCCGAAGATGATGATGCCGAGGCCCTTCTTGATCTTGTCCATCCAGCCGCCGGCCTGCGGCAGGGCGGTCATCGCGGCAGTCGAGGTGCCGAGTACGATGAAGAGTACGCCCAATCCGAGCGCCAGGGTCGCCATGTAGAGGAAGCCGAGGACGACGTTTCCGGTGTTACCGATCCAGCTCAAGAGGACTAGCAGCGGCGGACCCGCGCAGGGTGCGGCGACGATACCGGTGACACCACCGATGAACATCGCGCCGATCAGACCGGACCGTTCCCCGCCCATCATCTTATCCTGGATCGCTGAGGGGACGGTGATGTCGAACGCGCCGAGCATCGACGCGCCCAACGCGACGAAGACGGCGACGATGAACCAGAGCACGATCGGGTTCTGCATGAACGCGCCGAACAGCGCGCCGGTCAACCCGGCGATCACGCCCAGAGTTGCGTAGACAATCGCCAGCCCGATCACGAAGAACAAGCTGAGGATGAAGCCCTTCATCCGGCTGCCGCCCGCAGAACCGCCGACGAAGCCGATAATGATCGGGATCATCGGGTAGACACACGGCGTCAGGCTGATCAGGAAGCCAGCGGCGAAGACCAGCAGGAATGCGATCAGGTTGCCGTTCTCGAGAGCGTCGGTGAGCCGGTTCTCGAGCGACCCGCCAGAATCTCCAGACACCGCAACCGCAGCTGTTCCGGTAGTTTCCGTTTCCATGTCCGCGAAGGCCGGATGGCTGCTCGGAATGCCGGACGCGCCTTCCTCGAGCACGGTCAGGTTGATCGTGCCCTCACCACCGTTCGGCAGGAAGCACTTCTCTGGCGGCAGTTCACGGCAGATCTGGTAGCCGTACCAGTAGGGGATCTCGTAGTCACCTGGCGCGACGGAGGGTGCGACCTCGATGGTGAACATCACCGTCACCGTACCCCGGTACACTTCTTCGCCGGCTTCCAGTTCGCCGTGCGGCCAGGTGGTGTCGGCGAGGGTGAAGCCGTCCGGCAGGGTCGGCTCCCAGTACAGCAGGCCATAACTCTTGTCGGTGATATGATGATCATTCGGAACGTCGAGAACGTAGGCGGCCTTGACCGCGTCACCGGCTGCGACGCCGGAAGTTGAGAAGACGACCTCGTAGGGGACCGGCGGTTCGACGACGTCGTCTTGTGCGTGGACGGTAAATGCGGAAGCGAGCAACAGAGTGGCCATCAACAACAGGGCCGCTGAAGACCGGATCATCGTATCAAATCCCCCAAATCGAATCATGGCTGACTCCCTCGCTGCTGCCGGTGGTGCTGTTTGTTGTCTGTCGGGCAGACAATGTAATCTGTCGTATCCGTGCATGAGAATGCCGTCTCCGGTTCTCTGGTCATGGTTCGAATGATAGAATTAGGATGCACCCGGCTGAGAGATGATACTGGCTCATTGCTCAAGGGGCACGAGGAAGCAGTCGGTGAATCCCCGGCCCTGGATGACCTGTTTCGCGAACTCGGCGGCGTCGCGTGATTCGAACGGTCCCAGCTGCACCCGGTACAAGCCATCGCCCGGCACGATGGTGACATCGTAACCCGTTTTATCCCGCGCTCGTTCGGCAGCGCGATCGGCATCCTCGGGATTGCTGAGGCTGAAGACCTGGATAGCGTACGGTTGCGGCGTGACGACGGGTGGCTCCGGAACGCCACTGATCCGATCCGGACCCAATTCGACGATAAAGGCATCGGGGAATCCGCTCCCCTGCAGTTCATTCATATACGGCTGAACCTCGTCCCGGGTTTCCCCGTCCCCGGCCCAGACACGGTAGAGACCGTCCCGCCAGTGGATCCCGACCGGTTCGAAGCCGGATCGTTCCAGCTGCGTTTCGGTTTGCAGAGCGAGGGATTCGTCGCTGACAGCGGCAACCTGAACGTGGAACAGGCCGGCAACCGCGGGTGCCGAGAGTACGCACAGCGCTGCGAGGCCGGCGGATACGGCGGGTATGAGCTTACTTTTCCGGATAGAGCTGGATCGCATCAGCGGGAATCCTGTCTCAGGATCGTGAAGCCTGAAATATGGAGGACAGGAGTCGATCAGGCAAACGTGTGGTGTGAATAATGTGGCAATCTCGCGCTCGTGGGCATGGTTTCGCTCTCCCGGCTCACCGTATATTCCGCATCCCGACATCGTATATGGAATTTGACCTGGAATTGTTATCATGCCCTCGGGCTTTAGCCCGGGATTATCGGTAGCTGAAGTACAATCGAAATCACGTCCTCGGGCTTCAGCCCGGGTATTTAACACGGTCCAATAACACAAGGTGTAACCCCGGACTGAAGTCCGAGGGCATGCATGCGGTGGTCGGTTAGGAGTTTGCGAATCCCGGACTAAAGTCCGAGGGCATGCATGCGGTGGTCGGTTAGGAGTTTGCGAATCCCGGACTGAAGTCCGAGGGCATGCGTGCGGTGGTCGGTTAGGAGTTTGCGAATCCCGGACTGAAGTCCGAGGGCATGTGTACGGTGAAAGGTTGTGAGTTGGAGAATCCTGGACTGAAGTCCGAGGGCAAGTTTCGAATGGCTCAATTCTTATCCATGTTCCTCAAGAGGCAGGGGAGGCGGAGATGATCATCGGCATTCCGCGTGAGCGGTTTATCGACGAAACACGTGTCGCGGTATCACCGGCGGCAGCTCGTTCGCTGGTCGAGGCCGGGTCAACGGTGTACATCGAAACGAACGCCGGGGAAGCGGCGGGTTGGCGTGATTCTGAGTATGAAAACGCCGGCGCGACGATTGTCTACAGCGAGGAGGAAGCGCTCGGCCGTGCGGATCTGGTGATCAAGGTGTTGCGTCCCAACCCGCAGGAAGCGGAGATGATCCGTGAAGGCGCGGCGCTGGTCAGCTACCTGCAGCTTTCGCAAGCCCCGCGCGAGGTGTTCATCTCGTTGTATGAACGTGAGATCACCGCGATCGCGCTGGAGAATATCTGGTATGAGGGCGGCGGCCATCCGGTACGTCGTGCGATGAGTGAAATCGCCGGCCAGCTGGCGGTGCATGCGGGGTCGGAACACCTGCGCGCCGACCGTGGTGGACGTGGCATTCTGCTCGGCGGGTTGCCGGGTGTGCCTAGCGCCAGTGTCGGGATTCTGGGCGCCGGAGTGGTTGGGCAGGCGGCAGCTGCTGCGGCGTTGAACCGTGGCGCACACGTCATCCTCGTTGACCAGAAGATCGCGCCGTTGCGTGAAGCGATGAAGATTTACGGTAACCGGCTGCAAACCGGGATCGTCAACGAGCACAACATAGAGAAACTGTGCAGTTTCGTCGATGTGCTGATCGGTGCGATCCTGATTGAGGATCATCCGACGCCGCACATTCTGATGCGTGACCAGGTCCGCGCGATGAAACGTGGCAGCGTGCTGGTGGATGTGGCGATTGATCAGGGCGGAACGGCGGAGACCAGCCGTCCGACGTCTATCTCGGACCCCACGTATATAGAGGAAGAGGTGGTGCATTATTGCGTGCCGAACATGCCGGCGCTGGTGCCACGCACCGCGACGCGTGCGTTCCAGAACCAGGTGTTGCCGTTCGTTCGAGAGATCATGAAGTCCGGAGTGAAGGAAACGTTGCGTTCGCATCCGTATTTGCGGACCGGATTGACGTTGTATGAAGGGAAAGTTGTCCGTGACTTGATCGCGAAGACTTTCGGTGTTGAGTCTCATGCGATCGATGAGGTGTTGGGATGAGATGGAATGAAAAGTACCAGTCGCGGCGGATGTCCGCGGATGAAGCGGTCAAGGTGATCAAGAGCGGCGACCGGGTGTTTGTGCAGCCCGGGTGCGCGGTGCCGACGGCGTTGACCAACGCCATGGTCGGCCGGGCGGATCAGCTTGAGAACGTCGAGGTGATGCACATTCTGACGATGGGCGACGCTCCGTACCTCGATCGGAAGTACGAGGGAACGTTCCGGCACCGTGCGTTGTTCATCGGCCACAACGCCCGCAAAGCGGTGGCGGAAGGCCGTGCTGACGCGATGGGCATCTTCCTCGGTGAAGTGCCGGGACTGTTCATCGACGGAACGCTTCCCATCGACGTCTGCCTGATTCATGTCTCCCCGCCAGACGATCACGGGTTCTGCTCGTTCGGTGTAGATGTCGGCGTGACCAAATCCGGGGCGGACTCGGCGAAGTATGTGATCGCACAGGTGAACCGGTTGATGCCGCGCGCGCTGGGCGACAGCTTCATACACGTGAACAAGATCGACGCGTTTGTGCCGTACGATTACGCGCTGTTCGAGATGGCGCAGTTCGTGCCAGACTTCAACGAACCAAAGAACCTTGTGCCGTTGAAGATCGGCGAGAACATTGTCGAACTCATCAATGACGGCGATACGCTGCAGATGGGCATCGGCACGATTCCGGACGCGGTTCTGTATCACTTGCGCGAGAAGCGTGACCTCGGTGTACACACCGAGATGTTCAGCGATGGCGTGGTGGACCTGGTCGAAGAAGGGATCATCACCAACGATAAGAAGACGATCAACCGTGGCAAAATGGTCGCGGGCTTTGTCCTCGGCACGCGCAAGACATTCGACTTCATCGACAACAACCCGATCGTCGAATTCCGTCCGACGGAGTATGTCAACGACATCAGCGTGATCGCTCAGCACGACAATATGGTTGCGATTAACAGCGCGATCGAGGTGGACATCACCGGGCAGGTGTGTGCGGACAGCATCGGGCCGAACCTGTACTCCGGGTTTGGTGGGCAGGTGGATTTCATTCGCGGTGCGGCTCGCTCCAAGGGCGGCAAGCCGATTATCGCGTTGCCGAGCACGGCGAAGGACGATACGATCAGCCGGATTGTGCCGCAGTTGAAACCTGGCGCGGGAGTCGTGACGACACGCGCGGATGTGCACTGGGTGGTGACGGAGCACGGCGCGGTGAACCTGCACGGAAAGTCGTATCGTGAACGGGCGAAAGCGCTGATCGGGATTTCCCATCCGAACTTCCGGGATGAGCTTGAGGCGTACGCGAAGGAGCAGAAGCTGATCTAGAGCGTGGGGGAGGAGGGCTTGGAGACGGGACCCGATCACCCCTTGACTCCGAAAAGCAGGGAGCTATATTTAGGGCTGCGGCGCACGGCGGAATTTTTCGTGCCAGACGCCGCATTTTTGTGCGGGTTAAACGTGAAGCGTCGACTCGGTTTCCGGCTCGGGTGAGTGAGTACCCGGGAATGGATTCAGGCTCGGAGGTGTAAGGCCAGCTGGAATGCCGGTGTAGCTCAGTTGGTAGAGCACTGGATTTGTAATCCAGCGGTCATCGGTTCGAGTCCGATCGCCGGCTCAATGCTTTGCGCAACAAGCCAGGTATTCAAGGTGGCATGCGACACGGAGCAGGGAGGCTCCCGCCCCAGCACAGGCGGAGGGCCAAAACACCTGGATCGTGAGCGGAGGTCACCGTTTCTGTGTTGTGAAGGCAGGCTGGATACGATCTCTTTACAAGCTGAGCGTTTTTTAACCCGACGGAAGTTGTTGGGTTGAAGTGATAGTCGGGGGGATGCCCGAGCGGCCAAAGGGAGCAGACTGTAAATCTGCCGGCGTACGCCTTCGAAGGTTCGAATCCTTCTCCCCCCACATAGTGATTGCAGGCCCGCCCGGTTTTCCGGGATGCAGTGATGCCCGCAGAGCATGGGCCCGAGCAGGGTGGTCCGAACACAAGCGGGAGTAGCTCATCTGGTAGAGCACCAGCCTTCCAAGCTGGATGTGGCGGGTTCGAGTCCCGTCTCCCGCTCAACTGGGATGTGGGATGTGAGATTCGAGCGAAACGAGCTGGTGGGTAGCTGGTCGTGTGTTGAAGCTGGTCAATGTTCGTAACTCGTAGCTCACAACTGGTTTTCAGCCTTCGTAGCTCAGGAGGTAGAGCGCATCCTTGGTAAGGATGAGGTCACCGGTTCAAATCCGGTCGAAGGCTCAGTTAGCGATCCAGATGAGAGAGCAGAAATAGTCAGAGCACCAAGACCGCCGGAGGACGCAGGATGGCGAAGGAAGTATTTGAGCGGACGAAGCCCCACGTAAATGTGGGAACGATTGGTCACGTGGACCATGGCAAGACGACGTTGACGGCCGCGATGACGTTGGTGTTGTCGAAGGCGGGCGGAGCGGAATTCCGTTCGTTCGATTCGATTGACAACGCGCCGGAAGAGCGTGAGCGTGGTATCACGATCGCGACGGCCCACGTCGAATATGAGTCGGAGAACCGTCACTACGCGCACGTTGACTGTCCAGGTCACGCGGACTACGTGAAGAACATGATCACGGGTGCTGCGCAGATGGACGGTGCGATTGTGGTTGTGAGTGCGGCTGACGGTCCGATGCCGCAGACTCGTGAGCACATTCTTTTGGCTCGTCAGGTGAACGTGCCGGCGTTGGTGGTTTACATGAACAAGGTCGACCTGGTCGATGACGAAGAGTTGTTGGACCTGGTAGAGCTTGAGATGCGCGAGTTGCTTTCGGAATACGAATTTCCGGGCGACGACATTCCGATCATCCGTGGTTCAGCGCTTGAGGCGTTGAACAATCCGGATGATGAGAAGGCGACGACGTCGATCTTTGAATTGATCAAGGCTGTCGACGATTTCATTCCGGAGCCTGAGCGTGCGACGGACCTTCCGTTCCTGATGCCTGTCGAGGATGTGTTCTCGATTACGGGTCGTGGTACGGTGGCGACGGGTCGTATTGAGCGTGGCATCGTGAAGACCGGTGAAGAGCTTGAGTTGGTCGGTCTTGGTGCAGCCCGCAAGACGGTTGTGACGGGTGTCGAGATGTTCCGCAAGATCCTGAATGAGGGTCAGGCGGGTGACAACGCGGGTCTGTTGCTTCGTGGTGTTGACAAGGATGAGATCGAGCGCGGGATGGTTTTGGCGAAGCCGGGTTCGATTACGCCTCACACGAAGTTCGAGGCCGAGGTTTACATCCTGAGCAAGAACGAAGGTGGCCGTCACACTCCGTTCTTCGATGGGTATCGTCCTCAGTTCTACTTCCGGACGACGGATGTGACTGGCGCGATCAAGTTGCCTGAGGGCGTCGAGATGGTGATGCCTGGTGACAACATCAAGATGGATGTGGAGCTGATCGCACCGATCGCGATGGAAGAGACGCTTCGTTTCGCGATTCGTGAGGGTGGCCGTACCGTCGGTGCCGGTGTTGTCGCGAAGATTATTGAGTAGTCTGGCGTAACCGGCAGCAGGTTTTGCCGGAACGTTACACATCGATGTATTCGCGGGCGGCCGTGAATTCGCAGGGTCGCCCGCGAAGCTTGAATTGAGCGGGTTGGCAGAAGAACGCAACCCGCAGCTTTGCCTAGGCGGGGCAACGGTTCAGGCGTGATGGGGAACAGGTTCGATGCGTGTTAAGGCGGTAGTGGAATGTGAGGAGTGCCATTCCCGGAATTACACGCTTTCGAAGAACAAGCAGGAACACCCGGATCGTCTGGTCGTGAAGAAGTTCTGCCCGCGGTGCAACAAGCACACGCTGCACCGGGAGAGCCGCTGACAAGCGCAAAGTGTTTTGAGGTTTGAGGTTGGGTTGCTCAGGACTCACAACTCACAGCTCATACCTGCAGTTAGAGGACACTAGCTCAATTGGTAGAGCACCGGTCTCCAAAACCGGGGGTTGGGGGTTCGAGTCCCTCGTGTCCTGCCAAGGGATGATGATTCCCGGCACGGTTGAGGCTGTGTCAACAATGGACCGCCGGACGTTTTGCAGGATGGCAGAATGGCCCGGTCTTCTCCCCGAGGTTGGAGATGTTTAAGAAGGTTGCGGAATACATCCAGAATGTTCGTGCTGAGATGAGCAAGGTGACCTGGCCGACTCGCGGCGTGTTGCTTGAGTCAACTGGGATTACACTGATGCTGTCGATCATGTTGGCCATTTTCGTTTTTACGGCTGACTTCATCATCTCGCGTGTTATTCAACTGATTATCTGACGTCAGTTTGTCCATGGAATGGTACGTCCTACAAGTTTTCACCGGCCAGGAAAATCGCGTCAAGGAGTATCTTGAGGCTGAGTTGGAACGGCTGGAGGAATATCGGGAGCTGGTTGGCAATGTGCTGATCCCATCCGAAGATGTTGTCGAGATGCGGGATGGCAAGAAGCGAACCAAGCGGCGCAACTTCTTCCCCGGCTATTTGCTGGTGGAGATGGAGTTGACGAAGCACAGCAAGCACCTGGTACTGAGTACCCCTGGCGTGATGGGGTTCATCGGCGGATCCGGGAGCGATCCCGAGCCGCTGCAGAAGGAAGAAGTCGACCGCATTCTCGGCCGTGTGGAAGAGAGAGCGGGTCAAACAACCGTTGAAATTCCGTTCCTCGTGGATGACGTGGTGAAAATCGCGGACGGTCCGTTCAAGGACTTCCAGGGGACGATTAAGGAAATCAACGCTGAAAAACGGAAGTTGAAGGTTCTCGTGTCGATTTTCGGTCGCGAGACACCGGTGGAGGTCGATTTCCTCCAGGTAACGACGGATTTCAGCGAGTCCTGAGGCACAAGTCATGGCGAAGAAAGTCATCGGCATTGCGAAACTCGTGATTCCCGGCGGTCAGGCGTCTCCGGCGCCCCCTGTCGGTACAGCGCTCGGTCCGAAGGGCGTGAACATCATGGAGTTCGTCAAGGCGTTCAATGCGAAGACGGCGCAGGTTCCGGGTGAGTTGACACCGGTGGAGGTGACGGTCTATCAGGATCGTTCGTTCACCTTCATCATGAAGACCCCTCCGGCCAGCTATTTGATCAAGAAGGCGATCAAGTTGGACAAGGGTTCGGGAGAACCGAACCGCGCCAAGGTCGGCACGATCAAGCTGGACCAGGTACGCGAGATCGCGGAGAAGAAGATGCCGGATCTGAACGCGCACACCGTTGAACAGGCGATGCATATCATCGCCGGCACGGCCCGTTCGATGGGCGTTATTGTGGAGCAATAGGATGAAGCGCAGCCGACGCTGGAAGGAAGCGATGGCAGATGTCGATCGCTTCCGCGAATACCAGCTCGACAAGGGTATTGAGCTCATCAAGAAGTTCGCGACGAAGACGAAGTTCGACGAAACTGTCGAAGTGACCGTCAATCTCAACGTCGACCCGCGAAAAGCGGATCAGATGATCCGTGGAACGCTGACCTTGCCGCATGGTACGGGTAAGACGGTGCGGGTACTGGTTCTGACCAAGGGTGAGAAGCAGGTTGAGGCGCGTGAGGCCGGTGCGGATCACGTCGGATTCGATGAGTTCATTGAGAAGATTACCAACGAGAACTGGTTTGAGTTTGACGTGCTGATTGCCACGCCGGATGTGATGCGTGACGTCGGTAAGCTCGGGCGTGTTCTCGGTCCCCGTGGCCTGATGCCAAACCCCAAAACCGGAACGGTCACCTTTGATGTTGGCCAGGCGGTGCAAGAGGTGAAGGCGGGTCGAATCGACTTCCGTGTTGACAAGTATGGTATCGTCCACATCGGAGTCGGCAAGGCGAGTTTTGAGCCGGAGCAGCTGTCGGACAATATCCGCGAGGTGATTGGCACGTTGACCCGTATGCGTCCGGCTGCAGTCAAGGGCGTGTACATCAAGCGTGTGACGCTTTCCTCGACGATGAGTCCGGGGGTACGGTTGGATCGTTCCGATGCGGCTGGCTCGGCTGCCCGTCTGGTGGTGACTGCCGACTAGCTTCGGAATCGCGAGACCGATTCCTCAAACTGAGTATCCCATCCTCCTGAAGTTGGGGAGAGGCGAACCATAGCAGGGAATATCGATGGGTGAGATCACGGCGAAAGCCAGCCCGTTAAAGAAGAAGGCTCTCCAGACCCTGGAAGAGCGGCTGGCAGACAAGAGCGCAATCATCTTCGCGGACTACCGCGGGTTGAGCGTAGCACAAACGAACCAGCTGCGTAGCAATTTCCACAAGGCTGAAGGCGGGGAGTTCCTCGTCGTGAAGAACAGCATTCTCAAGATGGCACTTGAGAAGCAGGGACTCACGATAACGGACGAATCCCTGTTGAAGGGGCCGACGGCGATTGGTATCTCGGACGAGCCGGTAACTCCGGCGAAGACGTTGGCCGATTTTGCCAAGGGTCACGACAAGCTGGTCTTCAAGGGCGTGCTGGTTGATGGCGAGTTTTTCGATGCGGACCGTGTCAAGGATTTCGCGTCGTTACCGTCAACGGAAGAGATGTACGCGAGCATCGTGGGCAGTATCGCGAGCCCGTTGAGCGGATTTGTTTCTCTGCTGAACGAGATCGTACGCCAGTTCCTGGCGGTGCTGGAAGCGGTGATTCAAGAGAAGCAGAAGGAAGAGGGCGCGGCTGCGTAGCCAGACCATGGTGGGTTACCGTTAGGCGGTACCTGCTACTTTTCCACACGATACAGCAACAAAAGAACGCATTCATAGCAGGTTTGGAGGTTCGAGGTGGAACAGATTATCGATGCCATCAAGAACATGAAGGTGCTTGAGCTCGTCGAGCTGAAGAAAGCACTGGAAGAAGAGTTCGGTGTCTCTGCGGCTGCAGCTCCTGTCATGATGGCTGGTGCGGCTCCTGCGGGGGGTGGTGGCGAAGCGGCAGCGGCCGAGGAAGAACAGACGGAATTCGATGTCGTCCTGAAGGATGCCGGCGCGAAGAAGATTCAGGTCATCAAGGTCGTGCGTCAGCTGACCGGCTTGGGTCTGAAGGAAGCGAAGGATCTGGTCGACGGCGCTCCGAATACCGTCAAGGAAGCCGTGCCGAAAGAAGAAGCGGAAGACATCATCAAGCAGATTGAAGAGGTTGGCGGCGCCGCGGAGATGAAGTAATTGTTCGCGGTACCGGCAGTGCCGGTGAGTGTCTGTAACGGCGGAACGCGCCTTCGAAGGAGCGCTCCGCCGTTTCGTGCCGTTTCGGCATGCGGTACCCCGGTTCTCAGCGATGCTCGGGTTACGGCAATTGAAGTTGGATTTTTCTGCTTTTGCCGTTCAGTCTTTGCAGTTTAGAAGACTCGCTGAAACTCCGGGGCTCCGGTGTTTCTGGTGCAGCAGTTTTGTGCCATTAGACAGTACTCTTACCAGGAGGGTCGAACGTGGCGAAGAAAGAACCGATCACTCGTCACAGTTTCGCGCGGATTGAGGTCCCCCTGGACATTCCGGACCTTCTCGAGGTCCAGCTCAAGTCCTTCCGCGATTTTTTACAGCTAGGCGTTCCGCCCCACCAGCGTGAGAACAAAGGCTTGGAGCAGGTGTTTACCTCGGTGTTCCCGATTGTGGACAACCGGGAAGAGCATTTGCTTGAGTTCGTGGAGTATTACATCGAACCGCCCAAGTATTCGGTGGAGGAATGCAAGGAACGGGGTGTCAGCTTTACCGCTCCGCTCAAGGCCGTGTTGCGTCTTTCGACACGGACCGAGGCCGAGGATTCGGAAGAATTCGATCAGACGATCGAGTCGGACGTGTACCTCGGCAACTTGCCGATGATAACGGAAACAGGAACGTTTATCATCAACGGCGCAGAGCGTGTCATTGTCAGTCAGCTGCACCGTAGTCCGGGCGTGTTTTTCAGTGATTCCATTCACCCGAATGGAACGCGGATTTTCTCTGCCCGCATCATTCCGTTCCGCGGCAGTTGGATCGAATTCACGACGGATATCAACAACGCGGTGTTCGTCTACATTGATCGCCGCAAGAAATTCCCAGTCACCACGTTCATGCGTGCGATCGGGTTCAGCTCGGACGATCAGATTCTCGAGCAGTTCGGCTTCAGCGAAGATGTGCCGCTGAGCCGTAAGAACATCGAAAGCTACTTCGGGCGTCGCCTGACCACGGATATCGTTGACGAAGAAAACGGCGAGATTCTTGGTGAAAAGGGTGCGGAGTTCGATGATGAGCTGATGAAGAAGATCAAGCGGGCGAAAGTCCGCCGGATCCCGCTGCTCAAGAAAATCCGTGGCAAGGACAACGAACACAGTTTCGAGGTGTTGCAGAACACCTTTGCCAAGGACCGCACACAGACTCGCGATGAAGCGTTGGAATTCATCTATCGCGAGATGCGCAATGG
The DNA here is from genome assembly GCA_020444425.1 of bacterium. Lineage (GTDB taxonomy): Bacteria > Electryoneota > Electryoneia > Electryoneales > Electryoneaceae > BMS3BBIN04. The sequence continues at coordinate 21,162 of JAHLLB010000017.1, forward strand.
TGATCCGCCCGACGTCGAAACCGCTCACAAGCTGTTGCAGCGCATGTTCTTCGATGACAAGCGCTACGACCTGGGCGCGGTGGGCCGCTACCGGATCAACGTCAAGCTCGATCTGGAAAACGTGCCGGAAGATGTGACGATCCTGACGGATCAGGACATCGTCGCGATTGTCAAGTACGTGCTCGATCTGAAGAACGGCAAGCGCCAGACGGACGACATTGACCACCTCGGCAACCGCCGTGTGCGTACCGTCGGTGAGCAGCTGGCGAACCAGTTCAGCGTCGCATTCAGCCGCATGGCGCGCACGATCAAGGAGCGGATGAACGTCCGCGACACCGAGAAGCTGCAGCCGCAGGATCTCGTTAACGTGCGTACCGTGTCGAGCGTGATCAACACGTTCTTCGGCACGAACCAGCTGAGCCAGTTCATGGACCAGGTCAACCCGTTGACGGAGTTGACGCACAAGCGCCGTTTGTCGGCGCTGGGTCCGGGTGGTCTGACGCGTGAGCGCGCCGGCTTCGAGGTGCGCGACGTGCACTATACGCACTACGGCCGTTTGTGCCCGATTGAGACGCCGGAAGGTCCGAACATTGGTCTGATTTCGTCGCTCACCACCTATGCGCGATTCAACGACCTCGGTTTTGTCGAGACGCCGTACCGCGTGGTGAAGAACGGCAAGGTCACCAAGCAGATCAGGTATCTTTCCGCCGATGACGAAGACAAGTACGTGATCGCGCAGGCGAACGCGCCGTTGCAGGACGATGGTACGTTCAAGAACGATCGCGTCAAGTGTCGTTACCGTGCGGATTATCCGGTGACAGAACCGGACAAGATTGACTTCATGGACGTCGCTCCGACGCAGATGGTATCGTTGGCGGCGGCGATGATTCCGTTCCTCGAGCACGACGACGCCAACCGCGCGTTGATGGGCTCAAACATGCAGCGCCAGGCGGTGCCATTGCTGGTACCGGAAGCGCCGTTTGTCGGGACGGGCATGGAGCCGCGTGCGGCGCGTGACTCGCGCGCGATCGTTTCGGCGGAGGAAGACGGTGAGATCGTCTACGTCGACGCCGAGAAGATCGTGATGAAGGCACGGCGCAAGGGTGTGTCGAAGGACCGGCAGACCGATTTGCCGCCGATGTACCGCACGTTCAAGCTGCACAAGTTCGAACGTTCGAACCAGGACACCTGCATCAACCAGCGTCCGCTGGTCGAGAAAAACCAGTTCGTGCGTGCCGGCCGTCCGCTGGCGGATGGTCCGTCCACCGAACGTGGCGATCTCGCGCTGGGACGCAATGTGCTGGTCGCGTTCATGCCGTGGCACGGGTTCAATTTTGAGGACGCGGTGATCATCTCGGAGCGCATTGTGCGTGACGACGTGTTCACATCGATCCGCATCGAAGAGCTCGAGCTGCAGGTTCGTGAGACCAAGCGCGGCAAGGAGGAGCTGACTCGCGAAATCCCGAACGTGTCGGAAGAGGCGACGAAGGATCTCGACGAGAACGGTATCATCCGCACCGGCGCGCTGGTGAAACCGAACGACATTCTGGTTGGTAAGGTGACGCCGAAGGGCGAAACCGACCTGACGCCGGAAGACAAGCTGCTGAAGGCGATTTTCGGTGACAAGGCCGGCGACGTGAAGGACGCGTCGTTGAAGGCTCACCCGGGTATGTACGGTATCGTGATCGACACGAAGCTGTTCAGCCGGAAGATCAAGGACACCGAAACTCGCCGGCGTGACAAGGAACGTGTCGCGTTGATCGAGGAGAAGATGGAGCAGGAGATCCGCAATTTGAGGCGGGACGTCCTGCACAACCTCGAAGGGTTGCTTGTTGGCCGCACCTCAAAGGGCGCGGTGAACATGGCGACGGGCGAGGAGATGGTCGAAGCTGGGTTGGTGTATACCAGCGAGCTGATCGAAGGCCTGGACCTCGGCTTGATCGCAGAAGAGATCGAATGGGTGGACGAGGAGGAGACAAACCTGCTCGTCAACTACGCCCTGCAGGAATACCGTACTGCCATCGACACAGTGCAGACCAAGGCGCGCAACGACATCCACAAGGTTCAGGTGGGTGATGAATTGCCGTCCGGCATTCTGCAGCTGGCCAAGGTGTACATCGCTCAGCGCCGTAAGCTGAGTGTTGGTGACAAGATGGCCGGCCGTCACGGGAACAAGGGTGTTGTCGGGAAGATTGTTCCGATTGAGGACATGCCATTCCTCGCGGACGGTACCCCGGTGGACATCATCCTTAATCCGCTCGGCGTGCCGAGTCGTATGAACATCGGGCAGATCTTCGAGACGGTGCTTGGTTGGGCCGGCAAGAAGCTCGGCAAGCATTATGCGACACCGGTGTTCGACGGTGCGAAGATGGACGACGTCGTCAAGGAGTTGAAGGAAGCCGATTTGCCGATCAATGGCCAGATTCAGTTGTTCGATGGCCGAACCGGTGAACAGTTCCATCAGAAGACGACGGTTGGCTACATCTACATGCTCAAGCTGTCTCACCTGGTGGACGACAAGATTCACGCGCGTTCCATCGGTCCGTACAGCTTGATTACGCAGCAGCCGCTTGGTGGCAAGGCTCAGTTCGGTGGTCAGCGATTCGGTGAAATGGAAGTGTGGGCGCTGGAAGCATACGGTGCCAGCTTCCTGTTGCAGGAAATGCTGACCGTGAAGTCGGACGACGTCATGGGCCGCTCGAGGACGTACGAAGCGATTGTGAAGGGTGAGAACCTTCCGCCTCCGGGTGTACCGGAATCGTTTAACGTCCTTATCAACGAGCTCAAGGGCTTGGCGCTGGACGTCAGGCTCGACTAAGGGAACTTTGCTCTTACCACGGGCTCATGTCCGTGGTAAGACAGTCCTTTCTGTGCATGGCAGAGAGGCTGACCGAAGCAAATCGAAGGTTCCTGTCAGTACCCTCCCCTTATCCAAGGAGGCAAAGGTGTTGAATCCCGGACGTTCGATGGGTGGACAGCAAGAGCAGAAGCCCATCAACAAAATCACGATAAACGTTGCCAGCCCGGAGATGATCCTCGCCAACAGTTACGGCGAGGTGACGAAGCCAGAGACGATCAATTATCGTTCGTACAAGCCGGAGAACGAAGGCTTGTTCAGCGAGAAGATCTTCGGCCCGACGAAGGACTGGGAATGCCACTGCGGCAAGTACCGCGGCATTCGTTACAAGGGTATCATCTGCGACCGTTGTGGCGTTGAGGTGACGCGCAAAGACGTGCGCCGCAAGCGCATGGGCCACATCAAGCTGGCCGTGCCGGTGGTACACATCTGGTTCTTCAAGTCGCTGCCGTCCAAGATCGGGTATCTGCTCGGGATGACGGTTCGTGAGCTGGAACGGCTGATCTATTACGAAAATTACATCGTGATTCAGCCGGGCAACTCGGAGTTGGAAGAGCGTCAGCTCGTCACCGAATCCGAGTACCTGAACCTGATGAACGAGTTTGGCACGAGCAACGCTCAGTTGCCATCGGACAGCCCGGAACGGTTCATCGCGAAGACCGGCGGTGATGCGGTTCGCGATCTGCTCCGCACATTGGATGTTGACCTCGAAGCGAAGAAGTTGCGCAAGCAGATTCGTGAGGAAACCAGCCAGCAGCGTAAGCAGGACGCGATCAAGCGCCTGCGTGTCGTGGAAGCGTTCCGTGACGCGGTAGGTGTAGACCCGATCCGTCCGGAGTGGATGGTTCTGAGTGTGATTCCGGTGATTCCGCCGGACCTGCGCCCATTGGTTCCGCTCGAAGGTGGCCGTTTCGCGACCTCCGACCTCAACGACCTGTACCGCCGCGTGATCATTCGCAACAACCGTCTCAAGCGGTTGATCGAGATCCGCGCGCCGGAAGTCATTCTGCGCAACGAGAAGCGCATGCTGCAGGAAGCGGTCGACTCACTGTACGACAACGGCCGCAAGAGCGTCGCTGTCCGCAGCGACGGCAACCGTGCGCTGAAGTCGCTGTCCGACAATCTCAAGGGCAAGCAGGGTCGTTTCCGTCAGAACCTGTTGGGAAAGCGTGTTGACTATTCCGGCCGTAGTGTGATTGTTGTCGGTCCGGAACTGAAGATGCACGAGTGCGGTCTGCCGAAGGAAATGGCGATTGAGCTGTTCAAGCCGTTCGTCATCCGCAAGCTGATCGAGCAGGAAAAGGCGAAGACGGTCAAGTCGGCCAAACGCATGGTCGAACGCCGTGACGAAGTGGTCTGGGGCATTCTTGAGCGGATCATCGGGAACCATCCGGTGCTGCTGAACCGTGCGCCGACGCTTCACCGTCTCGGTATCCAGGCGTTCCAGCCGCAGTTGATCGAGGGCAAGGCGATCCGGTTGCACCCGCTGGCGTGTACAGCGTTCAACGCCGACTTCGACGGCGACCAGATGGCGGTGCATGTGCCGCTCAGCTTCGAGGCACAACTCGAAGCGAAGCTGCTGATGATGGCGAACCAGAACATTCTCCATCCGGCGAGTGGCCGTCCGATTACGGTGCCGAGCCAGGACATGGTCCTCGGCTGCTACTACATGACCAAGTTTAAGCCGGGCGATTTTGGCGAAGGCACGTTTTTCGGCAGCCTGGACGAAGTGGTCGTGGCGTACAATCACGGCAAGGTGGGGCTGCACGCGCGGATTCACGCCCGTCACAACAAGAAATTCCTCGCAACGACTCCGGGCCGGGTGCTGTTTAACCAGATTCTGCCGGAAGAATTGCGTGAAAAGGGTGTCTTCTTCAACGAATTGCTGACGAAGAAGCGCATTCAGCAGATTATTTCCGAATGCCACCGCGAGGTCGGTAACGCCGAGACGGCGAACTTCCTCGACCAGATGAAGGCGTTGGGCTTCGGGTATTCGACGCGCGGCGGTTTGTCCGCGGGTCTGGACGATGTCCACATCCCGAAGGAAAAGGTCGAGATCCTCGCCAAGTCGCAGGCGGAAGTGGATGAGATCCAGTCTCAGTATGAGATGGGTATCATCACCGACGGTGAGCGCTACAACAAGATCATCGACATCTGGACACATACCACCAGCCAGGTTGCGGAGCTGATGTTCCGTGACATGAAGAACGACCGGGACGGTTTCAACCCGATCTTCATGATGGCGGATTCCGGTGCGCGTGGTTCGAAGGACCAGATTCGTCAGCTGGCCGGTATGCGTGGCTTGATGGCGAAGCCGCAGAAGACGATGACCGGTGGTAAGGGCGAGATCATTGAGTCGCCGATTACGGCGAACTTCAAGGAAGGCCTGTCGGTACTGGAGTACTTCATTTCGACGCACGGTGCCCGTAAGGGTCTGGCCGATACCGCGTTGAAGACTGCGGATGCGGGGTACCTGACGCGTCGTCTCGTGGACGTCGCCCAGGACGTGATCGTCAACGAGGACGATTGCGGAACGCTTCGTGGTGTGACGATTGAAGCGCAGAAGGAAGGTGAGGAAGTCACCGAGCAGATGGCCGAGCGTTTGCTGGGCCGTGTGCTGGCGGATGACATCAGCCATCCGGTGACCGGCGAGTTGGTGTTGAAACGCAACACACTTGTCGGTGAGAGCGAAGCTCGTCTGATTTCCGAGACCGGCGTTGACGCGGTCAAGGTGCGCAGCGCGCTGACCTGCGAAACCGAGCAGGGCATTTGCGCCAGCTGTTACGGGATCAACCTGACGAACGGCATGCCGGTCAGCCACGGCGAAGCGGTGGGGATTATCGCCGCGCAGTCGATTGGTGAGCCGGGCACGCAGCTGACGCTGCGTACGTTCCACATCGGTGGTACGGCGTCGCTGATTGCGTCCGAATCACAGGTTCAGGCGAAGTCGGATGGTATGATTGCATTCGACAACATCCACACCATCGCTCAGGTAACGAAGAAGGACGATCCGCACAGCATTGATGGCAAGCGGATGGTCACCATTCGCCGGAACGGTGCCGTCAAATTGATTGACGACAACAACCGAATCATCGCCAAGTACTCGGTGCCATACGGTTCGACGTTGCTGGTGCGTGAGGATCAGCAGGTGAAGGAAGGTCAGGTGCTGTTCGAGTGGGACGCGCACATGACCTCGATTCTCGCCACTGAAACGGGTACCACCAAGTTCACGGACATCAAGGCTGACTTGACGATGCGTGAGCAGGTGGACGAGATCACTGGCATGAAGCAGCGAGTGATCATCGAAGTGCCCGGCCAGCGTAAGCTGAACCCGAGTGTGAGCATTCACGACGAGGAAGGCAAAAAGATTGGGAACTACATCCTCCCGACCGGCTGTACGCTGGTGGCGGAAGAGGGTGAAGTGATCAAGGCGGGTGATCCGATTGCGAAGATCCCGCGTGAAGCGTTGAAAACGAAGGACATTACCGGTGGTCTTCCGCGTGTGGCTGAGCTGTTTGAAGCCCGCCGTCCGAAGGATCCGGCCGTGGTTTCCGAGGTTGACGGCAGCGTCAAGCTCGGGAAGCTGAAGCGTGGTTATCGTGAGATCAAGATCACGGCGCCGGACAACACCGAATACATGTATCAGATTCCGTACGGGAAGCACATCCTCGTGCATGATGGCGAGATTGTCAAAGCGGGCGAGCCGTTGTGTGAAGGTGCGGTTTCGCCGCAGGACATTCTCGCGGTTCTCGGTCCCGGCCAGGTGCAGGAATACCTGGTGAACGAGATCCAGAAGGTGTACCGTCTGCAGGGTGTGAAGATCAACGACAAGCACATTGAAGTGATTGTGCGTCAGATGATGCAGCGTGTGCGCGTCGAAGATCCGGGCGATACCCGTCTGCTCGAAGGCGACCAGGTCTCCATCCACCGCATCAACCGGGTGAACCGTGAGATGCAGACAAAGGTGGTAGTGGAAGGCGTGGGCGACAGCCGTTTCGAGGAAAACGACATTGTCGAGCGTATCGAGGTCAACCGTGAGGTCCGCCGTCTGAGGAAGCTGGACATGCAGCAGCCGACGGTACGTCCGGCGGAAGCTGCGCGTTACACCCCGCTGTTGCTGGGTATTACGCAGGCCAGCTTGTCGACGGAATCGTGGATTTCCGCGGCCTCGTTCCAGGAGACGACGCGTGTGCTTCCGGAAGCGGCGATTGAACGCAAGACGGACGAACTGCGCGGTCTTAAGGAAAACATGATCATGGGCCACCGCATTCCTGCGGGTACCGGTCTGAAGCCGTTTGAAGGCATCACCGTGATCAACCTTGAGGACGAAGAGCGGAAGCGGATCGAGCGTGAGGATCGGGCCTGGATGGAAGAAGAGGCCGATCGTGCTCGCGCGGAAGCCGAAGAGTATGAGTTCGGCGGCATGGAAGATGAAGATGACGACCCATTGTCTGCTCCGGTTGCAAGTAGTCCGGAGGACGATGCGTCGAGTGATTCCAAAACGTCTGGAGAAGAGGAGTCATAAGATCTCGGGATCTTGACTCGAGGGGTTGATTCCTCTATACTCAGCGGACGTTTGCGAAATCGTTGCCAGCCACGTTCCGGCGTGCGGAGGCGTTGGGTTGATCCCCAACCAGCGGCCTTGAGTTCATGCGAAGTCGGAGCCGGCAACAAACGATATTGGGGACACCGTAGCGGGCGGCGCTGTGGTGCGTCGCTCGCCCCTTTTTTCCTTTTGGGAAAGGGCGTAGAGCCCGTGCATTTTGGAAGACTGGGGTTTTGAGCACGACACCTGCGCTGCGCGTCTTTTTGTTGTTTGGATTTAAGGTGGCGGATAACCGCCGGCAGGAGAAGCAACCGGAGTTGCGATGCCCACGGTAAATCAGTTGGTCCGTAAAGGTCGTAAGCGGATCGTGAAGAAGGGAACGGCGCCCGCGTTGAATAATTGCCCTCAGCGTCGCGGCGTGTGTACGCGAGTGTACACGACGACGCCGAAGAAGCCGAATTCGGCTCTTCGTAAGGTTGCGCGTGTGCGTTTGACCAATCAGATCGAGGTTACGGCGTACATCCCGGGTGAGGGTCACAACCTGCAGGAGCACTCGATTGTGCTCGTGCGCGGCGGTCGTGTAAAGGACTTGCCGGGTGTTCGATACCACATCATTCGTGGTACGCTTGACACGTCCGGTGTCGAGGACCGCAACCAGGGTCGAAGCAAGTACGGTGCAAAGAAGAAGAAGTAGCCGTCTGGTCGTCCCGGGGTTTCGGGGCGCGCGGCATTACCAGGGAATGGCGTATGGCCAGGCGTAGACGCGCTGATAAACGAGAGATCCTTCCGGATCCGAAATTCCAGTCGCTGAAGGTCGCGAAGTTCATCAACAACTTGATGAGTCGCGGCAAGAAGTCGACGTCGGAAGGTATTTTTTACGACGCGATTGATATCATTGACCAGCGCACGAAGGGTCGTGGGTTGGAGATCTTCGAGAAGGCGGTTCGCAATGTGCAGCCGATGCTCGAGGTGAAGAGTCGTCGTGTTGGTGGTAGTACCTATCAGGTGCCGGTAGAGGTTCGTCAGGACCGCGGCCAGGCACTTGCAACCCGCTGGATCATTTCGTATGCCAAGGCCCGTGCGGGCAAGAACATGGCGGATAAGCTCGCCGGTGAGTTCATGGCGGCAGCGAACGGCGAAGGATCGTCGATCAAGAAGCGGGAAGACACGCACAAGATGGCGGAGGCGAACAAGGCGTTCGCGCACTTCCGCTGGTAGTCCGGTAGCCTTGCGAGGCATGCCGGCACAGGACTTCACGCCGGTATGTTTCGATTTGATTTGGCTTTGATGAGCTGGTCATGGGGAACCTCCGGCTCACACGAGAGAAGTAATGGCGAACCAGAAGAAAAAAGGAAATGGCGAGGCTCGTCGCTGGCCGCTTGGCAAGGTGCGCAACTTTGGTATCATGGCGCACATTGACGCCGGCAAGACCACGACGACGGAACGCATCCTCTACTACACCGGCCGTACGCATCGTATGGGTGAGGTGCATGAGGGCGCCGCGGTAACCGACTGGATGGAACAGGAGCGGGAACGCGGCATCACCATCACTTCGGCATCGATCACGACCGAGTGGAAGGGGCATCGCCTGAGCCTCATCGACACCCCCGGGCATGTCGACTTCACGGCTGAAGTCGAACGTGCGCTGCGTGTGCTCGATGGTGCTGTCGCCCTCTTCTGTGCCGTCGGTGGCGTTGAGCCGCAATCGGAAACGGTTTGGCGTCAGGCCGACAAGTACAAAGTTCCCCGACTCTGCTATATCAACAAGATGGACCGGACGGGCGCGGATTTCTTCCGCACCTATGAGATGATTCAGGATCGTTTCGGTCATCATCCGATTCCCGTGCAGATTCCCATGGGTGCCGGCGAGATGTTTAACGGCCTCATCGACCTGATCAAGATGAAGGCCGTCTGGTACATTGAGGAAACGCAGGGGCTGAAGTTCGAGGAAGGCGACATCCCCGCTGACTTGCTTGATGAAGCGAAGAAGTGGCGTGAGAAGATGCTCGAGTCCATCAGCGATTATGATGACGAGCTGATGGAGATGTTCCTCGATGAGCAGGAAATTCCGGAGAATCGGATCAAGTCGGCGTTGCGCAAGGCGACGATTGACCTGAGCGTGACCCCGGTTCTGTGCGGGTCCAGCTACAAGAACAAGGGCGTGCAGCGCCTGCTCGACTCCATCGTGGATTACCTTCCGAGTCCGGAAGATCGTGCGATTGTTACGGGCATGCATCCGCACACTGAGCAGCCGATTGAACGGAAGCAGGTTGACGACGAGCAGTTCAGCGGCCTCGCGTTCAAGATCATGACCGACCCGTTCGTCGGGCGGTTGACCTATGTCCGTGTGTATTCGGGCACAATGGATTCCGGCCAGACTGTGTTTAATCCGCGCACCGGCAAGAAGGAGCGCATCGGTCGAATCCTCGAGATGTTTGCGAACAAGCGCGAAGAGCGCAAGTCGGTTCACGCCGGCGGTATTGTCGCGCTGGTTGGGATGAAGGATGTGCGCACGGGCGACACCCTTTGCGATCCCAGCCACCCGATTCTGCTGGAATCACTGTCCTTCCCGACCCCGGTGATCACCCGGGCGATTGAACCCAGAACCAAGGCAGACCAGGATCACCTGCTCGACAGCTTGCTGAAGCTGGCGGAAGAGGATCCGACGTTCATCGTCAAGTATGACGAAGAATCCGGCCAGACGCATATCAGCGGCATGGGCGAGCTTCACCTTGACATTCTGATTGATCGTCTGCTGCGTGAATTCCAGGTTCAGGCGAATGTTGGTAACCCGCAGGTTGCCTATAAGGAAGGCGTTTCCGAGACGGCGCAGGCGGAAGGCCGTTTTGTCCGTCAGTCCGGTGGCCGTGGCCAGTTTGGCCATGCTGTCATCGAGCTGTCGCCGCTTAAGGAAGGCGAAGTTGCGGACAACGGTTTGGTCTTCGAGGACGGGATTGTCGGCGGAACGATTCCGCGTGAATACATTCCGGCCGTGAAGAAGGGTATTGAGCAGGCGATGGGGAACGGCGTTCTCGCCGGGTATCCCCTTGAGAATATCCGGGTACGGTTGTTTGACGGTTCATTCCACTCGGTCGACTCCAACGAAATGGCGTTCCAGATTGCCGGTTCGATGGCGTTGAAAGAGGCGGTGAAGAAAGCGAAACCGTTCCTGGCTGAGCCGATCATGAAGCTGGAAGTCGTGACACCGGAAGAGTATGTCGGTGATGTGATGGGCGATCTGAACGGTCGTCGAGCCAGAGTTACCGGTATCAACCCGCGCTCGGATGCGCAGGTGGTGGATGCTGAGGTGCCGCTGGCGAACATGTTCGGATATGCCACCAGCCTGCGTTCAATGACGCAGGGCCGCGCGCTGTTCACGATGGAATTTGATCATTACCAGCGCGCGCCGAAGGAAGTTGAAGAGGAAGTCATTAAGAAGGTTCGTGGCTACTAGTCCACCAACGCAACCTCTGGAGACAGATCGATGGCGAAGGAAGTATTTGAGCGGACGAAGCCCCACGTAAATGTGGGAACGATTGGTCACGTGGACCATGGCAAGACGACGTTGACGGCCGCGATGACGTTGGTGTTGTCGAAGGCGGGCGGAGCGGAATTCCGTTCGTTCGATTCGATTGACAACGCGCCGGAAGAGCGTGAGCGTGGTATCACGATCGCGACGGCCCACGTCGAATATGAGTCGGAGAACCGTCACTACGCGCACGTTGACTGTCCAGGTCACGCGGACTACGTGAAGAACATGATCACGGGTGCTGCGCAGATGGACGGTGCGATTGTGGTTGTGAGTGCGGCTGACGGTCCGATGCCGCAGACTCGTGAGCACATTCTTTTGGCTCGTCAGGTGAACGTGCCGGCGTTGGTGGTTTACATGAACAAGGTCGACCTGGTCGATGACGAAGAGTTGTTGGACCTGGTAGAGCTTGAGATGCGCGAGTTGCTTTCGGAATACGAATTTCCGGGCGACGACATTCCGATCATCCGTGGTTCAGCGCTTGAGGCGTTGAACAATCCGGATGATGAGAAGGCGACGACGTCGATCTTTGAATTGATCAAGGCTGTCGACGATTTCATTCCGGAGCCTGAGCGTGCGACGGACCTTCCGTTCCTGATGCCTGTCGAGGATGTGTTCTCGATTACGGGTCGTGGTACGGTGGCGACGGGTCGTATTGAGCGTGGCATCGTGAAGACCGGTGAAGAGCTTGAGTTGGTCGGTCTTGGTGCAGCCCGCAAGACGGTTGTGACGGGTGTCGAGATGTTCCGCAAGATCCTGAATGAGGGTCAGGCGGGTGACAACGCGGGTCTGTTGCTTCGTGGTGTTGACAAGGATGAGATCGAGCGCGGGATGGTTTTGGCGAAGCCGGGTTCGATTACGCCTCACACGAAGTTCGAGGCCGAGGTTTACATCCTGAGCAAGAACGAAGGTGGCCGTCACACTCCGTTCTTCGATGGGTATCGTCCTCAGTTCTACTTCCGGACGACGGATGTGACTGGCGCGATCAAGTTGCCTGAGGGCGTCGAGATGGTGATGCCTGGTGACAACATCAAGATGGATGTGGAGCTGATCGCACCGATCGCGATGGAAGAGACGCTTCGTTTCGCGATTCGTGAGGGTGGCCGTACCGTCGGCGCCGGTGTTGTTGCGAAGATTATTGAGTAGTGACGTTTCCCGGTAAGGTTGCAGGCCGGGTGGATGGATAGAACTGCAGTTTAGTGGGATTACGATTTTCCCATGTGAGTGGAGGCCAGCGTGGCCGGACAGAATATCCGGATTCGCCTGAAGGCGTACGATCACATCCTCTTGGACAAGTCGGCGCAGAAGATCATCCAGACGGTCCGTTCTACAGGAGCGGCGATATCTGGTCCGATTCCTCTGCCAACGAAGCGTTCGTTGTACACGGTGCTTCGTGGTCCGCACGTGGACAAGAAGTCGCGCGAGCAGTTTGAGACGCGTGTGCACAAGCGGCTGATTGACATTCTCAATTCGACGTCCAAGACGATTGATGCGCTAATGAAGCTTGAGCTTCCGGCGGGCGTCGACATTGAGATCAAGACCTGAGGAGGGCGTGACGATGCCAAAAGGAATGCTGGGCCGGAAGATCGGCATGACCAGCGTATACCGTCAAGGTATCCAGATTCCCGTCACCGCCATTGAAGTGCTGCCGAACCCGGTAGTCCAGGCGAAGACGGCAGACGGACCTGACGGGTACAATGCGCTGCAGCTCGGGTACGGCAAGAAGAGCGTACGCCGGGTGAACCAGCCGATGCAGGGCCATTACAAGCGTGCCGGCGTGGATCCGAAGCGTGTGTTGCGTGAATTCCGCGATATGACTGGTTTCGAAGCTGGTCAGGAAGTGAAGGCGGAAGACGTTTTTGAACAAGGTGATTTCGTGATGGTACGTGGCAAGAGCCGCGGCCGTGGGTTCGCCGGCGTGATCAAGCGCCACGGATTCGGCGGTCACAAGGCCAGCCACGGTACTCACGAGAGTTTTCGCGGACCCGGTTCCATCGGTTCGTCGGCCACTCCATCCCGCGTGTTCAAGGGGATGAAGATGGCTGGTCAGATGGGGAACAAGACTGTAGCCGTGAAGAACCTTGAAGTGATCGAGTTGATCGGCGATAAGCATGTGATGCTGCTATCGGGCGCAGTGCCCGGCAGCTCAAACAGCATCGTCGAAATTCTGAAAGCCGAGTGATGCCATGAAGTTGCCGGTATACAACCGAGACGGACAGTCGACGGGCAAGGAAGTCGAGCTTGACCCGACAGTGTTCGAGATCGAACCGAATGAGCATGTGATGTACCTGGCAGTGAAGGTGCAGCGTGCCCGGATGCGTCAGGGGACGCATTCGTCGAAGAACCGCTCGATGGTGAGGGGTGGTGGCCGCAAGCCCTGGCGTCAGAAGGGTCGTGGTGCAGCCCGTGCCGGTACGACGCGCAGTCCGCTGTGGCGTCATGGTGGGACCATTTTCGGGCCGAGTCCGCATCCGTACCGGATGGATATCCCGAAGAAGGTGAACCGCCTGGCCCGCCGCAGTGCACTTGCGGATCGTGCTCAGAGCGACGCGATCATGTTGGTTGAAGATTTCAGCTTTGATGCTCCGCGGACGAAGGACCTTGCGTCCATCATCAGTGCGCTGAACCTACAGGATGAGAAGGTTCTGCTGCTGACGAAGGATTACGAAGGCGATCTGGCCCGTAGTGCTCGCAACATGGAACATGTGGCGGTGCGTGTGGGGATCGAAGCTTCGACGTATGACCTGTTAAACTACCGGACGCTCCTGATTCAGGTGGGAGCGCTGGATTCCATCTCTGAGGTGTTGGGTGGACGAGAGCGCACGACTGAGAAAGCTGCTTAAGCGGCCACTACAGACAGAGAAGGCTGTGTTGATGACGGAAGTCGGCAACACGTACGTCTTCGAAGTCCCGAAGGATGCGAACAAGATTGAGATTCGCCGTGCGATCGAACAATTGTTCGATGTCACGGTGAAGGAAGTTCGCACGGTCCGGCTTCCGGGCAAGAAGAAGCGCCTGGGCCGATACGAGGGCTACCGCCCCGGACTGAAGAAGGCCTACGTGACCCTTGCTGAGGGTCAGAGCCTCGAGCTGTTTGAGAACGTGTAACCGCCGCCGCAGCGGTCGTCTTCCAAGTGAATGACGGTTGGCGATGGCCTTTGGACACCGCCGTGAGGGAACGATGCTTAAGAAGTATAACCCGACAACACCCGGCACGCGATTTCGCGTGAATCTCGACTATCAGGAACTGTCGAAAGTCGAGCCGGAAAAGAGTCTGCTTGAAGCGCTGCCGAAAAAGGGCGGTCGCAACAACAATGGACGTATTACCGCGTGGCAGCGAGGTGGCGGCCACAAGCGCAAGTATCGTCGCGTTGATTTCAAGCGAGACAAGTTCAACATCCCCGGCAAGGTGGCGACGATCGAGTACGATCCGAACCGTAACGCCTTTATCGCGCTGGTCGTGTATGCGGACGGCGAGAAGCGTTACATCCTCGCCCCGAAGGGTTTGACCATCGGTGATATGGTCAAGTCCGGCCGTGAGGACGTGGAGATTCGCACCGGCAACACGATGCCGCTGGCGATGATCCCGATGGGCACGGAAGTGCACAACGTTGAGATGACCCCTGGCCGTGGAGGTCAGATGGCGCGTGCCGCAGGCGCGAGTGTCCGTCTGATGGCGCGTGACTCGGGCATGGCGGCGTTGAAGCTACCGTCCGGCGAGATGCGCCAGGTTCCTGAAACCTGCCTTGCGACCATTGGTGTGGTTGGCAATGAGCAGCATGAGAACCAGCAGTACGGCAAGGCTGGTAAGACCCGTTGGTTGGGTCGCCGTCCGAACGTGCGTGGCGTGGTCATGAACCCGGTCGATCACCCGATGGGTGGTGGTGAAGGCCGTAGTTCCGGTGGACGTCACCCGTGCACGCCTTGGGGCAAGCCGACGAAGGGCTACAAGACACGTAAGCCGAACAAGCAGTCGGACAAGTACATCATCAAATCGCGCAAGAAGAAGTAAGCGATACGGAGTGGAGAGCAGATGGCCCGCTCGATCAAAAAAGGTCCGTTCATTGACGATCACCTTCAGGAGAAGGTTGACGCAGCGCGCGGATCGAGCAGCAAGAAGGTGATCAAGACCTGGTCCCGTCGCAGTACGATCAGCCCGGACTTCGTCGGAATGACGATTGCCGTGCACAACGGCAAGAAGCATGTGCCGGTATTTGTGACGGAGAACATGGTTGGCCACAAGCTCGGCGAGTTTGCGCCGACGCGGACGTTCCGCGGCCACATCAAGGGCAAGTCGGAGAAGGCGGGCAAGGTCAAGTAAGCACTTGACTTCACCCTGCACGAGAAGGTGGACGAATGAAGGCAACGGCAACGTCGCGGTTTGTTCGCATAGCACCGCGAAAGGCTCGCCTGGTGGCGGACATGATTCGCGGCCAGAAGGCGGGCGTCGCCCAGGGCATGTTGACCCTCAGCCCGCGCAAGGCGGCTGCTGAGGTTGAGAAGCTGATGCGTTCAGCGCTATCGAATCTGATGACGAAGGACGAGTCTGGTTCGCTCGACGTCAACGAAGCCCGCGTGGTGGAAATTCGTGTCGATGAGGGTCCGACGCTGAAGCGCTGGCGTCCCCGTGCCCAGGGCCGGGCGACCCGCATCAACAAGCGCACGAGTCACATGACCATTACGGTGGAAGCGGCCGAATAGGGCTGCCGCACGACGAGGTACAGGATGGGTCAGAAGGTACATCCGATCGGGTTTCGCCTGAAGGTGAACAAGGGCTGGAGCTCGAACTGGTTCGATGAGAAGAACTTCGCGAATACGCTGAAGCAGGATTTGGACCTGCGGGCGTATCTCGACAAGCGTCTGCAGAACGCCGGCGTGACCCGTGTCGAGATCGAGCGTACGCCGAAGCTGATCACGATTTCGATTCACACCGCGCGTCCGGGCATTGTCATCGGCCGCAAGGGATCGGAAGTGGACAAGCTGAAGGCTGAGTTGGCGCTGTATACGGGCAAGGACGTACAGCTGAACATCTTCGAGGTGAAGCGTCCGGAAACCGAAGCGGCGTTGGTCGCGGAGTCGATCGCTCACCAGTTGCGCGGGCGCGTCAGTTTCCGCCGTGCGATGAAGAAGTCGATTCAGTCGGCGATGCGTATGGGCGCCGAAGGGATCAAGGTGATGTGCAGTGGCCGGTTGGGCGGCGCGGAAATGAGCCGCACCGAGATGTACAAGGAAGGCCGGATTCCGTTGCACACGCTGCGTGCTGACATCGACTATTCGCAGCAGACCGCGTTTACGACGTATGGCACGATCGGCGTCAAGGTCTGGATCTGCAAGGGCGAGGTGTTTGGCCGTGGTGGAACGGGCCAGCAACAGCAGCAGCGCCAGGGCAAGTAAATGAGTGAGGCCGTTACGGCGGCCTGTGTGGATAGAGTTCCGGGGAAATGCCCCGGTGACCGAGGAATGCAGTCATGCTTTCTCCCAAGAGAGTAAAACACCGCAAGACCCACCGCGGCCGGATGCGTGGTCTGGCGCAGCGCGGCAACAAGGTCAATTTCGGCGACTTTGGTATCATGACGCTTGATCCTGCGTGGATCACGTCACGCCAGATTGAGGCTGCTCGTGTCGCGATGACTCGTCACGTGAAGCGTGGCGGCAAGGTCTGGATCCGGATCTTCCCGGACAAGCCGGTGACGAAGAAGCCGGCCGAGGTCCGCATGGGTAAGGGTAAGGGTTCGCCGGAATTGTGGGTGGCAGTTGTGCGCCCGGGCCGTATCATGTTCGAGCTCGGTGGTGTAGAAGAGGGTTTGGCGCGTGAGGCGTTGACCCGTGCGATGCACAAGCTTCCGGTACGGACGAAGATCGTATCGCGGTTGGAGGTATAAGGCATGCCGAGTCGGAAGATGGAAGACCTGCACGCCATGGAGCTGGAAGAGCTTCGCGCTCGGTTGAACGACGCGGAGGAAGAGCTTGCGAACCAGCAGTTTCAGCTCGGCTCCGGGCAGCTTGAGAACACGGCGTCCGTGAAGGAAAGCCGGAAGAATGTGGCACGGATCAAGACCTTGATTCGTGACCGGGAATTGAAAGCAGACGCCGCCGCAGGCGGTGAGGCGTAAGACAGAGGCAGCTGCCGGGTGAGGTGCGCTTCACCGGGCGGATACCCAGGAGCAGGCTGTGGCAGACGAGAAAACCCAGGCGGTGGATGCTGGTGAGGTGGTGCTTGGTCACCGCCGCACGTTGACCGGAACCGTGGTTTCGGACAAGAACGACAAGACGGTGACCGTACAGGTCATCCGTCAGCTGCAGCATCCGCGCTACAAGAAGTTCATTAAGAAGTCGAAGAAATACCATGCGCATGACGAGCTGAATGACGCTCATGAGGGCGATGTTGTGAAGATCGTCGAATCTCGTCCGATGTCGCGTCTCAAGCGCTGGCGTGTGGTTGAAGTGTTGAAGCGGGCGGTGTAAAAAGCGCCTCGTGTGTCAGGTTTCACTCGCCCTGCGAAGGGCAAGAGGACTGAAAAATGATTCAGGAAGAAACTGTGCTCAGCGTCGCGGACAACACGGGTGCCCGAAAGGTCAAGTGTTTCCGTGTTCTTGGCGGCACCAAGCGCCGTTACGCATCGATTGGCGACATCATTATCGTTTCGGTACGCCAGGCGATTCCGAATTCTCCGATCAAGAAGGGTTCGGTGCAGAAGGCGGTTGTCGTGCGGACGAAGAAGTCGGTGCGGCGCGTGGATGGCACGTACATCCGATTTGACGACAACGCGGCTGTGATTCTGGATGAGCGTTTTGAGCCGAAGGGCACTCGTATTTTCGGCCCGGTGGCGCGCGAGCTGCGTGAAGAAGGATACATGAAGATTGTCAGCCTTGCGCCGGAGGTTCTCTGATGTACGGTAGCAGGAAGCAGACGAAGAAGGTCCGCCGTCACAGCCTGAAGGTCCGCAAGGGCGACGAGGTTCTCGTTGTCGCGGGCAATGATCGTGGCAAGCGCGGCAAAGTGTTGAAGGTTTTCCCGAGTGAAGAACGGATCATCGTTGAAGGCGTGCGTTTTGTGAAGCGTCATCAGCGGCCGAACCAGAAGATGCCGCAGGGCGGTATCCTGGAGCGCGAGGGGAAAATTCACGTTTCCAATGTGAAGGTGATCGACCCGAAGTCGGGTAAGCCGACACGGATCGGCCACAAGGTGGTCGAGGAGCAGGACGGCAAGACGCGTCGTGTGCGTGTGGCGAAGGTTTCGGGCGAAACGCTTGGTTAAGAGGTAGATCGTGGCGAAGAAGGACAAGGCAGCAGCTGAGCAGCCCGCGAAGGGTAAGAAGGACAAGAAGGATGCCGCTCCGGAAGTGACTGGACCGCCGGAAGGCTACGTCCCGCGGATGAAGATGCTGTACGCCGAGAAGGCGATACCCGCGCTGAAGGAGAAGTTCGGCTTCGATAATCCGATGCGTGTACCGCATCTGGAGAAGGTGATCCTCAACGTTGGCATCGGCGATGCGAACAACGATCAGAAGCTGCTGGACAGCGTGGTCGATGAGTTGACGATCATTTCGGGCCAGAAGCCGGTGGTCACCCGCGCGCGCAAGTCGATTTCGAACTTCAAGCTGCGTGAAGGGATGCAGGTTGGTGTTCGCGTGACGCTGCGCAAGTACCACATGTGGGAATTCCTCGATAAGCTGTTCAATCTGACGATGCCGCGTGTACGCGACTTCCGTGGTGTCAGTGACCGCAGCTTTGACGGACGTGGCAACTACTCGATGGGCATCAAGGAACAGATCGTGTTTCCGGAAATCGTCTACGACAAGGTCGAGAAGATTCACGGGATGGACATCACGATTGTGACTTCGGCCCCGAACGACGAAGAAGCTCGTGAGCTGTTGCGTCTGTTGGGTTGCCCGTTCCGTAAGCGTGGCACCGACCAGATGCAGGCGGCGTGATGTAGCCCGGATTTATTGAATCCGGGGGACATGTAGAAACCGAAGAGAGAGCACCATGGCGAAGAAGTCAAAGATCGCTCACTGGAAAAAGCCGAAGAAGTTCAAGGTTCGCGAGTACAATCGCTGCAACCTGACCGGCCGTTCGCGTGGCTATCTGCGCAAGTTCGGTATCTCGCGCATCAAGTTCCGCGAGCTGGCGCTTGAGGGGAAGATCCCTGGCGTGACGAAGGCGAGCTGGTAGGCAACACGACGCAACAAACTCGGGCTCGCTTGCAAAAGGCGCAACGGCCTGTTACCATCAGCCCTTTTGGTGGGGCGAACGCTGGAGACGGCGTGGTTACGTCCGAACAGGAAGGATACGGACCGTGTCGAAAGTGACTGATCCAATCGCGGATTACCTGACTCGGATTCGCAATGCACTGCATGCGAAGCATCCGACGGTGGATATTCCGGCCAGCACGCTGAAGCGTGAGATCACCAAGATCCTGGTCGATGAAGGGTATGTCCGCAACTATTTGAACATCGATGATGGCACCCAGGGAATCCTGCGTGTCTTCCTGAAGTACGATCAGGAAGGCAAGTCCATCATAACCGGGCTGAAGCGTTTGAGCAAGCCTGGTTTGCGCAGGTATGTCGGTTTCCGTGAGATTCCGCGAGTGCGCAACAATCTGGGAATCACGGTGCTCAGCACTCCGCAGGGAGTGATGACGGGAAAGCGTGCCCGTTTTGAGCAGGTGGGTGGCGAGCTGCTGCTCTCCGTTTGGTAAGCAAAACTCCCGCCGTAGTTGGCGGTAGCTGAGGTTAGCATGTCACGAATCGGCAAACTGCCCATTGCAATCCCGGACAAGGTGCAGGTTACGGTGGACGGCCAGGATGTCAGGGTCAAAGGTCCGCTGGGCGAACTGCATCGTGAGATCCGCGAGGAGATGGAAGTCAAGGTGGAAGACAATCAGGTGATTGTCACTCCGCGTGGCGAAACCCAACTCCATCGTGCTCTGCATGGCCTGTCCCGCACGTTGATCAACAACATGGTCGTCGGCGTGAATGAAGGCTATGAGAAGATTCTGGTCGTGATCGGCGTCGGATATTCGGCGGAGATCAAGGGGCCGGGGCTGATGCTTCGCGTCGGGTATTCGCACCCGATCTGGATGATGCCTCCTCCGGGAATCACGTTTGAGCTGCTTCAGCCGAGCCAGTGGTCGGAAGCTGGTGTCGAGAAGCAGGGTGAGAACCAGACGGTTGCGATCCGCGTGCGCGGCATCGACAAGGCTTTGCTCGGCCAGGTGGCGGCCCGCGTTCGGAAGATCCGTCCGCCGGAGCCGTACAAGGGCAAGGGCATCCGGTACAACAAGGAATATGTCCGTCGTAAGGCTGGAAAGGCGGCGAAGTAAGATGGCGACTCGATACGAAAAGCGAAAGATTGCGCATCGCCGTCGCAAGATGCGTGTGCGCAAGAAGGTCAACGGCACGTCCGCACGTCCGCGCCTGGTGGTGAACCGGTCGCTGCGTTACATGCGTGTGGCGCTGGTTGATGACGACCGCGGGATGACGTTGTTCGGCGCGACGACCCGGAAGTTGCCGGAAGGTCTTGACCTGCCGGAGAAGCCGGAGGAGTACAAGGCCGGCAAGAAGAAGCTTCCGCTGAAGTCGAAGGTTGCGGATGCATTCAAGTTGGGTCTGCACATTGCGAAGCTGGCGAAGGATAACGGTATCGAATCTGTGGTGTTTGACCGGAACGGATTGCGGTACCACGGCCGGGTGCGTGCTGTTGCAGAAGGAGCGAGAAAAGGGGGACTGGCACTGTGAATCGTAGAGAACGCAAGCAGGATCGTGGTGGCTCCCCTGCCGACTCCGGGATGATTGAAAAGGTAGTCCACATCAACCGAGTCGCGAAGGTCGTTAAGGGTGGCCGTAATTTCAGCTTCAACGCGATCGTGGTTGTCGGTGACGGCAACGGCAAGGTCGGACACGGTCTTGGCAAGGCGCGTGAAGTAGCGGAAGCGATCAACAAGGGCACCGAGATCGCGAAGCGCAACCTGAAATCTTACCCGATGGTGGGCACGACGTTATCTCACCAGTTGGTTGGACGTTTCGGCGCGGCGCGTGTGGTGTTGAAGCCGGCCAGCCCCGGTACCGGTGTGATCGCCGGTGGCGGCGTGCGTGCCGTCCTTGAGTGTCTTGGTATTCGTGACGTGTTGACCAAGTCGTTGGGCAGCCGGAACCCGCACAACCTGGTGAAGGCGACCTTGGCGGGCCTGGAAGAGATGGAAAGTCTTGAGCATGTCGCTGCGAAGCGCGGCAAGACGTTCCGGGAGGTGTACCAGTAATGGCTGGCAAGCGTATTCGCATTACGTGGACCCGCAGCGCGATCGGCCGTTCGATCAAGCAGAAGCGCATCATTGAGGCGCTTGGTCTGCACCGGTTGAACGGATCGGTTGAACATGATGCGTCTCCGACGATCATGGGCATGGTGCGCAAGGTTCCGCATCTGGTTGAAGTGACGGACGTCCATGCGGACGCTGAACAGGGATAATCGAGCGATGAAAAACCTTGGCAATTTGATCCCTGCGAAGGGCTCGACGTCGACGCGCAAGCGTCGCGGCCGTGGGTACGGCAGTGGGAATGGCCGAACCGCAGGTCGTGGCCACAAGGGCGCGCAGAGCCGCAGTGGTTACAAGCGCAGAAGCTGGTTTGAAGGCGGTCAGATGCCGATCCAGCGTCGTCTGCCGAAGCACGGCTTCTGGAACCCGTTCCGTGAAGAGTTCCAGGAAGTGAACATCCGTGATCTGGCGAAGCTTCCGGGCGATGGTGAGATTGACGTGACGCCGGAAGTGTTGCAGGCTGCGCGCATTATCAAGAAGGCTGACCAGCCGGTGAAATTGCTGTCGATGGGGGATGCGGATCGCAAGTATGTTGTCCGTTTGTCCGCGGCGAGCAAACCGGCGGTAGCGAAAATCGAGCAGGCCGGTGGGCAGGTTCATCTGCCAGAGCCGGCTCCCAAGCGCGGCAAGTACAAGAAGCGTGCGGAACGGGCAGAATAACACCCAACAAGGGTGACTGAGGAAACCGATGCTTGAGAAGATCCGCAATATCTTCAAGATTCCCGAGTTGCGCAGGCGCATTCTGTTTACGCTCGGTATCTTTCTGATCTATCGCCTCGGCGGCCACATTCCTGTGCCCGGCATCAATGCCGGTGTACTCGGCCAGTTTTTCGAGGAACGGGCGAACACCCTGTTTGGGTTGTACGACCTGTTCGCCGGCGGCAACTTCTCCCGTGCGACGATTTTCGCGCTCGGCATCATGCCTTACATTTCGGCGTCCATTATCATCCAGCTGCTCGGTTCGGTGATCCCCGCGATCCACCGGTTGCAGCAGTCGGGCGATGAAGGGCGGAAGAAGATCACTCAGTGGACACGATACGGCACGGTCGGCATTTCGGCCCTGCAGTCGTTGGGTGTCGCGGCATTCCTCACCGGTATTCAGATTGGCAACGCTTCGGTGGTGCCGAATCCGGGGATCCCGTTCTACCTGCTCACCATGATCACGTTGACCGCCGGTACGGTGTTCATCATGTGGCTGGGTGAAAAGATCGATGAACGGGGGATTGGTAACGGGATTTCGCTAATCATCTTCATTGGTATCATCGACCGCTTCCCATATGCGTTCATGGACGAGTTCCAGTTGATGCAGCAGGGTGTGCGTACGGTGATCATGGAGTTGTTCCTGGTTGCCATCCTGGTGTTGACGACGGCGGCGGTTGTCGCGTTGACGCAGGGCAGCCGTAAGATTCCGGTGCAGTATACGAAGCGTGTTGTCGGGCGCCGGATGTACGGTGGCCAGGCGACCCATATTCCGCTGCGTGTGAACACGGCGGGCGTCATGCCGATCATTTTCGCGCAGACGATCATGTTCCTGCCGCAGACGGTGGCAACGTTCCTGCCGGCGGGTGGGTTCCAGGATTGGCTGAACAGCGCGTTCCGGTTTGACAGCTACATCTACATGGGCTTCTACGGCCTGTTGATCATCTTCTTCACGTACTTCTACACGGCGATTGCGTTCAACCCGGTCGACGTGGCGAGCAATCTGAAAAAGAATGGCGGGATGGTTCCGGGGGTGAAGCCGGGCAAGAAGACGGCGGAATTCCTCGACAACATCCTGACTCGGATCACGTTGCCTGGCTCAATCTTCCTCGCGTTCATCGCGATCTTCCCGACGCTGATGAGCAAGTGGACGAATGCCGGCTTCAACCTGACGCAGTTCTACGGCGGTACTGGTCTGCTGATTGTGGTGGGTGTGGCGTTGGATACGCTGCAGCAGATTGACAGCCACCTGCTGATGCGTCACTACGATGGTCTGATGAAGTCTGGACGGCTGAAGGGCCGTCGCCGGATGTAACATCGTAACTGCCCGTGCGGACAGGTTCCGCGCGGATGATGATACAAACGTTGAGCAGTAGCGCCACACAGGGAGTGTGGCGAGGGGGAAGAGGGAACAAGCGAATGTACCTGATCCTGCTAGGACCTCCAGGGGTTGGGAAAGGCACACAGGCCCAGTTTTTGATTGATGACCTGGGCGCAGTGCAACTTTCCACGGGTGATGTGTTGCGTGCGGCGATTGCGAATGGCACGGAACTTGGCAAGCAGGCGAAGCAGTACATGGACGCGGGGGATCTGGTCCCGGATGAGGTGATCCTCGGGATGATCCACAACAAGCTGGTGGAGCTGGAAGGCAAAGCGGTTATCTTTGACGGCTTCCCGCGCACTGAAGCCCAGGCCCAGGGGCTGGATGTCGAGTTGGAAAAGCTGGGTAAGAGCGTGGACAAGGCGCTCGAATTGACAATCGATGATCAGGTTGTGGTGGACCGCCTGAGTGCACGTCGTGTGCACGCTGGCAGCGGCCGCGTTTACAACCTGTTGTTCAACCCTCCGAAGAAGGAGGGGGTGGACGATGTCACCGGCGAGCCGTTGATGCACCGTGACGATGACAAGGAAGATGTGATCCGTCACCGTCTCGAGGTGTATCACAAGGCCACGGAACCGGTTGCCGGCTTCTACGAGAAGCAGGGCAAGCTGGTGAAGGTGGACGGCGACGGTACGGTTGACGGCGTCCGCCAGCGCGTGAAGGATGCGTTGAAAGGTCTCGGATGATACGGGTCAAGAGCCCGGAGCAGATTGAAGAACTTCGCCGCGCGGGTGGGTTGGTTGCAGAATGCCACCAGATCGCCCGGGAGATGATCAAGCCGGGCGTAAGCACGGCAGAGATCAACGCAGCGGTGGAAGAGCACATCCTGAAGGCTGGCGCGGAGCCTGCGTTCAAAGGTTATCCGGGCCCGGCGGGGGTGAAACCGTTTCCTGCCGCTTGCTGCATGTCGGTTGACGAGCAGGTGGTACACGGGTTCCCGAACGAGACCCCGCTGAAAGACGGCCAGATCCTCAGCGTCGATATCGGCGTGAAGATGCCGAGCGGCTGGTATGGTGATGCCGCACGGACACTGGGTGTCGGGACGATCAGCGAAGACGCGGAGAAGTTGCTGGACGCGACGATGGAGTCGCTGCTTGCGGCGATTGACACAGTTCGGCCGGGCGCATTTTTGAGCGACATCGGCCACGCGGTCCAGACATACGTCGAACGACGTGGATTTTCAGTAGTGCGCGACCTGGTCGGGCACGGTATTGGCAAGCAGATGCACGAACCGCCCGAGGTGCCTAATTTTGGACGCTGTGGTCGTGGGTTACGATTGCGGGAAGGTATGACGCTCTGCATCGAACCGATGATCAACATGGGCACTTGGAAGGTGGACGTGTTGCAGGATGGGTGGACGGTGGTTACGGCAGATCGCAAACCGTCAGCTCACTTTGAGCACATGATTGCGGTCACGAAGGATGGAGCACGCATCCTGTCGCCAGACACCGATACGGAGAGTTGATTTTGGCGAAAGAAGAAGCGATCAAGATGGACGGCACCATCATCGAGACGCTGCCGAACGCCAGCTTTCTCGTCGAATTGGATTCGGCGAAAGAGGGCGAGAAGGGGCATCGGGTGTTGGCGCACATTTCCGGCAAGATGCGGATGCACTACATTCGAATTCTGCCGGGTGACAAGGTGACCGTTGAGTTGTCGCCGTACGATCTTTCTCGCGGACGCATCATCTATCGCTACAAGTAGTGAGCTGGTCCTGAGTCTTGAGTCCTGAGTCTTGAGAAAAAGACGAAAGACGCAGGACGAGCGACATAAGACGGCATAAACAAGCTTGACATACGGTCTTGGGATTGGTCTGGAGTGGTTTACTCAGGACTGAAGACTCGAGACGCAAGACTGAGGTTAGAGATGAAAGTTCGCAGCTCGGTTAAAAAAATTTGCGAACACTGCAAGATCATCAAGCGCCGCGGTGTGGTGCGGGTGATTTGCAGCCGGGATCCAAAGCACAAGCAGCGGCAGGGATAAGCAATGGCTCGAATTGCAGGCGTTGATCTACCCCGCGACAAGCGCACGGACATCGCGCTTACGTACATCTACGGTATTGGTCGCTCGAAGGCACAGGAAATTTGCAAGGCGACGAGTGTCGACGGTGGAATCAAAGTGCGTGACTTGACGGACCAGCAGGTTCGCGAGATCCGTGAGGAGATCAACCAACATCACAAGGTGGAAGGCCCGCTGCGTACGGAAGTCCAGATGAACATCAAGCGATTGATGGACATCGGCTGCTATCGTGGGCTTCGTCACCGTCGCGGTCTGCCGGTTCACGGTCAGAACACGAAGAACAACGCTCGCACGCGCAAAGGCAAGAAGAAGGGCGCGGTGGGCGGTAAGAAGAAGTAAGGAAGGGACACGAGTATGGCCGCACCGAAAAGGCGTGCGAAAAAGAAAGAACGTGTCGATGCCAATGGCGTCGCGCACGTCAAGTCGAGTTTCAACAACACGATCATTACGTTGACCGACACGTACGGCAACGTGATTTCGTGGTCCTCCGCCGGTCGTGTCGGGTTCAAGGGTTCGCGTAAGAACACTCCGTACGCGTCCACCCAGGCTGCGACGAATGCGGCGAAGGCGGCGATGGATCTCGGCCTGCGTCGCGTGCAGGTGCACGTGAAGGGTCCGGGCGCTGGACGTGAGTCCGCAGTGCGCGCTTTGGCCGCCGCCGGATTGCAGATTACGACGATTCGTGACGTCACCCCGATTCCGCACAACGGGTGCCGTCCGAAAAAGCGTCGCCGCGTGTAAGCAGGAACGTACAACTCCACCTGGAGATTTGGGAATGGCTCGATATACAGGCGCGAAGTGCAAGCGCTGCCGGGCTGTCGGCTACAAACTGCACCTCAAGGGCGAACGTTGCCAGGGGCCGAAATGCCCGTTGGAACGCAAGCCTTATCCGCCGGGACAGCATGGACAATCCCGCCGCCGGAAGAAGTCTGAGTACGGTTTGCAGTTGATGGAAAAGCAGAAGGTCCGTTGGACCTACGACATGCTCGAGAAGCAGTTCCGGAATTCGTATGAAAAGGCGAACCGGATGACCGGTGTAACCGGTGAAAATCTGCTTGCGATGCTGGAACGTCGTCTGGACATGGTTGTTTACCGGACCGGGTTCATGCCGAGCCTGCCGTCCGCACGGCAGCTCGTCCGCCATCGTCACATCCTGGTGAACGGTAAGGTGACGGATATTCCGTCCTACATCGCGAAGCCGGGCGACATCATCGAGGTGCGTGAACGCGCACGCAAGATGGAAGCGATTCACTCCAGCCTGCGTCGTGTCAAGACCACGAATGTGATGCCGCATTTGGAACTTGACAAGGCGAAGCTGCGTGTGACGCTGACCGCAATGCCGACTCGTGAGGACGTCCCGGAGACGTTCAACGAGCAGGCAGTCGTCGAGTTGTACTCGAAGTAATTGCTGGGAGCGGAACCCCATGAGCACCCTCAATTTCCAGATGCCGGAAATCATCGAGCTGGACGAAGGAACGTATTGCGCAACGTATGGCAAGTTCTTCGTCCACCCGCTGGAACGCGGTTTCGGTGTGACCATCGGCAACAGTTTGCGCCGTGTGCTGCTCGCGTCGCTTCAGGGCGCGGCGATCAGCTCGGTGCGCATAGAGGCCGACCCGCCGGTACTGCATGAGTTTACGACCATCCCCGGTGTGATCGAGGATGTGGCGGAACTGGTGCTGAATTTGAAGGAAGTCCGGATCAAGCTGCTGAACAAGCGGCCGAACAAGGTCTTTCTCAGCTTCAAGGGCGACGGTACGTTTACCGCCGGCGACCTGCAGAAGAACAATACCGATTTTGAAGTGCTCAACCCTGAGCACCATATCGCCACGCTGACCGAGAACGCGAACTTCAGCATCGAATTGACGATCAAGCGCGGTCGCGGATACTTCAGCGCGGAAGAAAATCGTGAAGCGAACATGGCGATCGGCACAATTCCGATCGACAGCATTTTCAGCCCGGTGCGCAATGTGACGTTCGCGGTGGAAAACACCCGCGTCGGCCAACGCACGGACTACGAAAAGCTGATCCTCGAGATCTGGACGGACGGGTCCATTACTCCGGACGACGCTCTGTCGCAGGCGGCGAAGATCATGCGCGATCACATCCAGCTGTTCATCAACCTTGACCAGTCGGCCGAGGAAGAGGAACCGCAGGAAATCGACGAGGAAGTGCTTCGCATCCGCAAGATCCTGAAGCAGCCGGTGGACGCGCTCGAGTTAAGCGTGCGCAGCGCCAACTGTCTGAAGGAAGCGTCGATCAAGACGGTGGCGGATCTGGTCAAGCACACCGAAGATGAGCTGCTCAACTTCAAGAACTTCGGCCGCAAGTCGTTTATCGAGTTGCAGGAGCGTCTTGAGGGCAAGGGCCTCGAATTCGGCATGGACGTCGAGAAGTTCCTCTCCGAAGGGGATGGCATGACCAGTTCGGCTGGTGTGCCGGTTTCGGAAGAGGCTGAGTAGTAGTTTCTATTACCATGGACTTAAGTCCGTGGTAAGCGAAGTGGCCGTGTCAGAGGATTTGCAGACGCGGTTGAGCCCAGATATGAATGTCTGGGGCATGAACGAGCCCGGACAGTGAATCGGGGCATGTAAACAGGTTGGACAAGGCGGAGCCGCGCCATGAGTCGCGCGATCCGCGGACAGTGCCTGTTGGCACCATCGGGAGTTGACCGTGCGTCACCAGAAGACCAATATCAAGCTGAACCGGACAGCGTCCCATCGCAAGGCGCTGCTGATGAACCAGACGCGTGCGTTGATCGAGCACAAGAAGATCACGACCACGCTGGCGAAGGCGAAAGCGACCCGCAGCTATGCGGAACGTCTGATCACGTTCGCGAAGAAGGACGATGTCGCCGCGCGCCGTCAGGTGCTGAAGAAGCTGCACAGCCGTGACGCCGTGAAGACGTTGTTCCATGATATCGGCCCGCGTTTCCGTGACCGGAACGGTGGCTACACCCGCATCATCAAGCTGGAAAACCGGAACGGCGACAACGCCCCGATGGCGATTCTTGAGCTGGTCGGTTTTGCGGTCGATGAGCCGGTGAAGACGGGCCGTAAGCGCCGTCGTCCGGCTGCCCAGCGCAAGCCTGCCGCGAAGAAGGATACCACCGCTGCAGCCACACCGGTGAAGGAAGAGGCTGCCGCCGCAACCGCTGAGGAAGCGGTTGAGGAAAAGGCTGCTGAAGCAGAAGCCACGGTTGACGAAGCGGAAGAGGTCGTCGAAGAAGCTGCCGCCGAAGAAACGGAAGCGACGGAAGAAGTCGTCGAAGAGGCGCAGGAAGCCAAGGCTGAGGAAGAAGCTCCGGTGGAAGAGGAAGAGAAGAAGCCGGAAGCCGAAGCCGCTGAAGAAGCGCCAGCCGAAGCCGAAGCTGCGGAAGAAACCGCGGAAGAGGCCAGGGAAGACGACAAGTCTGACGACGCCGACGAAGGCGAAGAGGAAAAGAAGAAGGACTGATTTTTCCTCATCCAGCAAGCTGTCTATTCAAGCCGAACCTTTGGGTTCGGCTTTTTTGCTCTCGCAAGGTTCAAATAGTCATCGTCGTGTGTTGCATGGGAGCGATAAAAGTCGTAAGAAACAAGCTTCACCAGTCTCGCAAAAATTCCGATCTAAGAACGACTCAGGTTTGGCGAACGCCTACATGCCCACATCCAGTTCACAGCGTACCCTCTTTAACCTGCCGATCAGCGGGCTGGTTCATCTGCTGATTGTATACGTTGTCTGGGGCAGCACGTTCCTCGCGATCCGCATTGCGGTCCGTGAGGGTGCGGGCTGGGACCCGTACTCGATGGCGGGTTCGCGGTTGTTGATCGCTGGGGTATTGCTGCTGCTGTTCGCGAAACTGCGCGGCCAACGCATTCTGCCGGAGCGTAACGAGTGGTGGCGGTTGACGTTGTACGGCTTGTTCATCTGGGTGATCGGGCATGGGATCGTGGTCTGGGCGGAAGAGGTTGTCCCGTCGGGGCAGGCGGCGCTGATTGTTGGCTCGGTGCCGATCTGGGGCGCGATATTTGAAGCGTTCGCCGACAAACGGCGGCCCAGTGCGGGGATGATTCTCGGGCTGGCGCTGGGGTTTGTTGGCCTGATCCTGTTGCTGGACCCGATCACGTTGTTCCGTGAACAGAGTGTTTCGCCACGCCTGGCGGTAGTTGTGATCGGCACGTTGAGCTGGTCGGGCGGGGTGGTGTACCAGGCGCGCAAACGGGTCGGCTTAAGTTCGATGGCGAGTTCCGGCTGGCAGCAGTTGCTGGCGTCGGTTGGGTTTGCGGTGTTGTTCGTGACGCTGGAAAACAAGATGCCCACGCCAACCGTGGACGCCTGGCTGGCATGGGCTTATCTGCTCGTGTTCGGCTCGCTGATCGCGTTCACCAGCTACGTGATCATGGTCAAGGTGCTGCCGACCTCGATCGTGCTGACTCACACATACGTCAATCCCGCTGTTGCGGTGTTCCTCGGCTGGTTCTTCCTCAGCGAAGAAATCAACCCGCGAGTACTTTTTGGCGCGGTGCTGATCCTGACCGGTGTCGGCATCGTCTTCGCGGCGAAACGGCGCTGGAAGGCGCGTCCGATCACGCGGGTTCCGCTCGGTCGTGATCAACTACCAGGGTAGAACTCACCGCTCCGTCGTTGTACCTCACTCCAGTACATCCGCATCGCCTCTTCCTGCCGCTCGAGATAGTCTTGCATCCGTGCCTGGAATTCCGCCATCACCTGTTGCGGATCGGCGTCCGGCGGAAACTCGGGCACCGTCGGCGGCACGTTCGGACCTGGCACCGGTGCGGCTTGCTCCGCCATCGGTTGCGGTTCAGGTTTGTTCCCGTTGGTGTACAACGGCTGCGCCGATTTTTCCTTCTGCTTCGTCTCCTGGGTCAGCAACGGCTGCGTGCCGAAGTGGCCGATATCCTTGTTCATCGGGCGGGCGTTTCCGCCATTGACGAACCAGGTTGTCGGACGTAGCGGCGGGGGCTTGGTCGTTTCGACGAGATTGTCGAGGTCGACAAGTTTGACGTCGCGACGGTCGTAGATGAACGGCAGATTGAAGTCGATTCCCCACCCGAACAGGCGCCCGAGCCCGAGCAGGAAGCCGGCGAGCCCGCCGCCTTCACCGTCCAGAGAGACTGCCCAGTATGGCTTGCGGGCGATCAGGATGTTGTCGCAGAGGTTGGTCAGCAGCGACCGCGGTCCGAGTTCGACGAACACGCGCACACCGTCATCGTACATCTTCCGCACGGTGTTGACCCAGTCCACGGGGACGGTCAGGTGGCACGCGAAGCGATCCATCAACTCCTCGTCATCCGAGGTGTCGATGACGGTTCCGCGCTGGGCGTTGTAGGTGCGCACGTCAGTATCAAGATGAATCTTGAGATCTTTGCAGATCTCGCGCAATTCGGGTCGCAGCACATGGTACTGCGTGCAGTGATACGCACCAGTGAGCTGAATCTTGTAGGTCTGCAGATCGCGATGTTCCGGATTTTTTCGGAAGGCGATCACGTCTTCCATCGCGCCGCCAACAACGGTCTGGTTGGTCGCGTTGTAGTTGGCGAGGTTCAGGGACGGGTACTGGTATGCCAGCGCGAGCGCGTGAACCTGGTCGAGCCCGATCGCCAGCAGCTGGGTATCGTGCTCGAGCGTGAACTCGTGCATTCGCTCCATGCGGCGGTCAAAGAAATCGACCCAGTCTTCCAGCGAATAGTGGCCTGCGTAGTAATACGATGCCGGTTCGCCGAGAGAATGGCCAGTCGCGAACTTGACATTCAGGTTCATCCCACGCATCAGGTCGATCATGCCCGACTGGAAACACGCCAGCGCCAAACCGGACAGCCGTGGATTCAGGAATGGCTTGTTCAGGACTTCATCGTCGTTGCCTGTAAACAGGGACGGTGGGTAGATGAGATCGCTGAACTTGTTGCCGTGACGGCCATCGAGGACCTGGTTGACCTGGTTAATGCGGTTTTCCAGCTCCGGCATCACCGATACCATTTCCGCGTGCTGGCCGACGTATTGCGAACCCTGGCCGGGGAAGAGGAAGCCGACGGTTTTGCCCCTGGCTTCGAGTTCGTCCGTGATGCGGATATTGTTGTCCAGCGGCCAGGTCGCTTCGCCACGTAAATGTGGCAGGGAGTGGTCGAGGGACTTTCGCAGGTGCTTCAGGTCGCGTGCCACGATCGTCAGCGTGGCGGGCATTTCCTTGTGGTTCCACGCCCGTTTCAGCATGCTGTAGGCGAGATCGCAGAGGCGCGGTTCGGCACCGTCGTCAATGTCGGAAATCAGCTTCTCCGCCTGCCGGATCAGCTCGTCACGGTTGTCCCCCTTGATCAGGAACAGTTCCGCACTCCACTCGGTATCGGCGGCTACCCGTTTGCGCTGCTCGTCGGGAGTTTCCTCGAGGACAACGTGGAAATTGGTCCCGCCAAATCCGAAGGCACTCACCCCAGCGCGGCGTGGCACATCGGTACGGCGTACCCACGGCTGCGGATTCTCAATCAGGTAGACTGGCGAATCCTTGTCCGTGATGATGTCGAGCGGTTGGTCGACGCCCATCTGCGGCGGCAGCATCTTGTGGTGCAGGGCCATGCTGGATTCAATCAGACTGGCGATCCCGGCCGAACCCTTCAGGTGGCCGACTTGCGCCTTGACCGAGCACACCGCGACCGACTTCGGCGCAGCGTTGTTTTCCTTCAAGGTCTCAACGATGGCAGCGACTTCGGCGTTATCTCCGGCGACGGTTCCGGTCCCATGCGCCGCGATCAGCCCGACGGTTGAGATGGAGAAACCGGCACGCTTGTACGCGCGTCGCAGCGCTCGTTTCTGTCCCGGCGGGTAGGGCGTGAACAGGCTTTTCGCCTTGCCGTCACTGGAGCTTCCCCAACCTTTTATCACGGAGTAGATGCGGTCGTCGTCGCGGACGGCGTCTTCGTACCGTTTCAACGCGACCATGCCGACACCTTCGCCGATGACGATCCCGTCCGCCTTCTTGTCGAACGGAATCGACCGTCCGGTGGGCGACAGGGCCTGGGTGCGGGCGAGGCTGAAGTAGGCGTACGGTCCCTGGTGAGTGTCCGTGCCACCGGCGAGGACGAAATTGGCGTCCCCGTTAAGGAGCTCCTGGCAGCCCTGGGCAACGGAGGCCAGCGATGACGCGCAAGCGGCGTCGATAACCTGGTTCGTTCCGCCAAAATCGAACCGGTTGGTTATCCGGCCGGCGACGACATTCTGCAACGCGCCGACAAAGCTGGTTTCGGTCCAATCGGGCAGACGTTCGAGCACGTCGGGCGGGACATCGTGCAGCAGCTGCGCCAGTTCACTGCGCGCCGCGAGCCGTTGTCCCATCTCGGCCATACCCATGGTGTAGCCGATGAAGACGGACGTGTTTTCCTTGTCGATACCACGTTCGAACGCGCCGGAATCTTCCAGCGTCTGGCGGGCGACGTCAAGGGTGATAAGCTGGGCCGGTTCGACGGAGTTCACCGTCGAGGGCGGGATGCCGTATGTCAATGGATCAAAAGGGACATCAGGGATGAAGCCGCCCCATTTGGCGTAGAGTTCGTCCTTGGATGTGCGATCATCATTGAAATACACACGCCAGTCCCAGCGATCACGCGGGATTTCGCTGATCGCGGGAACCTTGCGCAAAACATTCAGCCAGTACTCGCGGGTTGTGGTGGCACCGGGAAAGACGGACGCCATGCCCACAATTGCGATGTCTGCACTGCGACGCTCTGACATTAACCCCATTCCTCCGAAAACGAACGGACTGCATAGCTGGTCGTATGGCCAGACGAATAAGGTAGCTTTCCCAGTCCGCAAACGCGAGTGACGTGCCTCACGGTTGCCGAGTCAGATCGGAGTTCTCATTCCGGAAAATACCGAATAATTTCGGGGTTACGTCGTTAGTATTGCGGATATCCGTTTTATTCATGGTGGTCGTTACGAACGAATACAAACTCCCTGCAGTATGGGATTCGTGGTCCTTGATTCTTTTTTCGCTTGCACGGATGTTCTGCTATTTTTCCATGCAGTAGGGGAGTGAGATGCTCGGGTGTGCTACAGGGAGAATTCGCGTTTGATCAGATGTCGAATTCGCTCGTGGTTGAGTTGCCTGTTCGCGGTGCATCACCTACTTTAAAGGCTCTGTTCCGGCGCGGAAAAACAGCCGTTTTACGGGGTCGTGCCGTGGGTGCGAACTCACGCAATGCAAGGCGGCATGCGGGCCGGATGTCCAATCGCGGATGGACGATTCCTTTCTACGATTTCAAGGTTACGATAGCAGTGGACAAAGGCGAAGGAGGCTTTCTGGTGAAGTCCATGTACAGGCCACCGTTCGGTCTGGCTCTGCTCGGGTTGCTGGTAGTGCTGTTGATCAGCCTGCCGGTGAGCGCGCAAATGGAGCCGGACCGTCCCACCCCACCCGGCGAACCTGATCCGGTGACCGTGTATACACGTGTTGCTGATGCGGGTACGGCGGACGATTACGACCACGACTACATCATCGTCGTCGATCATTCGATCAGCCGTGTGATGGACACCGGCGTGACTTACGTCGACCTCTACACCGTCTACAAGGTGTTGACCGAGAACGGCGTGCAGGCGATGAGCGCGTTGGATTGGCATTACGATCCGCGCAGCAGTTTCGTCAAGGTCAACGAAGTGAACATTATTCGTAACGGCGAACGCATCCCGGTAAGCGTGGACCTGGTGCAGGATCTGCCCGCTCCGCAGAGTGCAATTTACTGGAGTGACCGGATCAAGAACCTGCAGCTGCCGCGGTTGAAGGTTGGTGACGGCATCGAGGTTGTCGCGCAGCGCAAGGGCTACAACTACGCGTTGCTCGACGATGCGGCCGGGGAAGCGTCCCGCATGGGTAATGCCGCAGAAGACATCCGCAGCGTGGACGATAACAAGTACATCCCGCCGATGGCCGGGCACTACTTCGACATCGTTGTGATGCAGGCCGATGTCCCGATGGTCGAGAAGAAGTATGAGCTGATTCTGCCGAAGGACAAGTTCCTGCAGAGCCAGATCTACAACGCTCCGGCGTACATGAAGACACACTACGACGCCGAACACATTACCTATACCTGGTGGGCGTATGACATCCCCGCGAATCCGCATGAGCCCCGTCAGCCGGGCGAGTGGGATGTGTCGCCGAAGGTGGTGATGACCACGGCGGAGAGCTGGGAGCAGAAGTCGCAGTGGTTCTTCGATGTGAACAAGAACCAGTTCGAGGTTACCGAGGATATCAAGGCGCAGGTCAACCAGATCCTGAAGGATGCGGGTCTCAACGACAAGTCCGATCCGATGGACAAGGCGAAGGCGTTGAACCACTGGGTCGCGCAGAACATCCGTTATTCGGGCCAGACGATGGGCGAGGGTGAGGGCTTCACGTTGCACCCGTCCGACGTGCTGTACGAATACCGTTCCGGTGTCTGCAAGGACATCGCGTCAATGTCGATTACCTTCCTGCGCGCGGCCGGGCTGGATACGTATC
This sequence comes from bacterium, assembly GCA_020444425.1. GTDB lineage: Bacteria > Electryoneota > Electryoneia > Electryoneales > Electryoneaceae > BMS3BBIN04. Next base: position 55,995 of record JAHLLB010000017.1, read on the forward strand.
CGGCGATGACGATGGCCGGTGCGACGATTGAAGACATTCCGGCCGACCAGTTCAACCACTGCGTGGTCGCGTGGGAGAAGGAACCGGGCCAGTTTGTCATGCTCGACCCGACCTGGGTACCGTACAACAACGACGTGTGGTCGAAGCTGGAAACCGAGCAGCAGTACGTGATCGGTCATCCGGACGGTGTCGATCACCTTGGCGAGATTCGTTACAGCCCGCCGGCGGAATCGCCGCTGTACGCGACCAACGAAGCGACGTTGAGCGAGGATGGTACGCTTTCGGGCACGCTGTACCTGAAGGGCAGCGGCGCGTTGGACAGCCGTCTCCGCCGCATCTGCTACAACAGCCAGAAGCGCGCGTTGGACGATGTCTTCGCCGGTGTGTTCGCGCACGCGAGCGAAGCGGTGGTGGTCAAGGACGTCGAGCACCGTGGCCTGATGGACTTCAGCGGTGACATGTGGATCAACATCGAATACGAAATTCCGGGCTACGCGATGATGGTGGATGGTGGCCTCGAATTCACCCCGATGATCGCGAACGCGGTCAAGGATCATGCTTACCTGTTCCGCGCTGGGGCGGTCAACTGGCCGGAGGATCGTCAGAACGACGTCTTCCTGTATTATACGCAGCGTCTCGACCTGACCGAGACCATCAAGTTGCCGGGCGGTTACGAGCTGGCAAATGATGTGAACGTGGAAGCGGTGGACGAAACGTTTGCCAGCTTCGAACAGGATGCGAAGATGGACGGCCGCAAGCTGGTGCTGCATTCACGGACCGAAGTGAAGCGCCGCCAGTTCCCGCCGTCCGGGTATGCCGGGTTCACCAAAGCGATCGACCAGTTGGATGATTATGCCGGCAGCGTTGTTCGTGTGACGAAGGGAGGTGCGTGATGAATCGCAAATCTCTGCTGCTGACGGTATTCTCGCTGCTCTTGATTGTTGCGGCGGCCATCCCGGGATACGCCGAGCCGATGACCTATTCGGGCAATCTCGATATTGGCCAGATGATGGATGAGGCCCAGCGTGTCTGGGACTTTGACGATCACGACTCGATCGTGCTGCTCGAAGGTGTGCGCTACACGTGGATGGAAGACGGCCGTCTCGCCGAACAGCATCACCGTGTTGTCTGGATCAGCACCGAGCATGGCATTGACCATTACGCCGACCTGCGTGTGCCGTTCGACAGCGACCGGCAGGAGCTGAAGGTGCGGGCGTTGCGGACCTGGCGTGACGACCGTTGGATCGAATACCGCAAGACGGCGATCGTGGAAACGACTCCGTATGCGTTCCGCGACACGCCAGACTACAACGGCATCCGTGAGACGATGCTGCTGCATGACGGTGTCGAGCTGCCATGTATCCTCGAGTGCAGCTACACCATCGAGGACAAGGAAGCGTACCGCGGCGGGTTCGAAGGCCAGTGGACGTTCCAGCACAACGATCCGACGCTGAACAGCTGGCTGATCATCGAAGCGCCGAACGAAGTTCCGGTAAAGGTGATGAGCTTGAACGGGGCGATCGAACCGAGCAACGAGCTGCCGGGAACCGACGCTTCGGAGCAGGTGTTCTCGTACCGGATGAAGAAGATGGAACCGGCACCGTTGCCGGCGACCAATGATCCGGCGGCGTATCTGCCGACCGTGCAGTGGTCGACGTTCAACAGCTGGGTCGAGCTGGGTAATCAGCTCAAGGGCCAGTTCCTGACCAAGTCGATGATCACTGACGCGCTGCGTGACAGCCTGAACCTGTTGTTGGAAGACGCTGAGACGATGGTCGAGAAGGCACATCGGATCGCGGACTTCGTTGACAGCCACCAGCGCTACGTCAGCTACGATGGCAAGTGGTTCCTGCCTCGCGTACGTCGTGCGGGCCGGACGTACGAAACGGCGTACGGTGTCGCCATCGACCAGAGCGTGCTCACCGCGACGTTGATGCGGGAAGCAGGCTTCGAGGTGTGGCCGGTGCTGCTGAGCGAAGGCTTTGGCAACGTGGACGAAGGCATCGCGACATTTGCGCGGTTCCAGGTGCCGGGTGTCTGGGTCAGCGGCCCGGGCGTGGAGGCGTACTGGGATCCGGCGAGTGGTACGTTGCACAACGGTCTCGCGCCGATCTACAACCGTTCGGTGTGGTTGCCGGGGTATGACGATCAGCCGATGCTGCGTTGGTCGGGTGATGGCCAGGGTAGCCGTGTGCTGGCGAGCTTCGAGCTGAGTTGGTGCCCGAAGAATGAAGTCTGGCACGGCACAGGGTACTACGAAGCTGGCGGCGGTTTCTCGCCGTTCGACAAGATGGAAGGCGGTGGCAACAGCGCGAACGATCAGCTGACCAGCGTCTGCAAGGGCGTGTTCAGCGGCGCGAAGGTGACGCAGTTCAGCCCGATGAGCTTTGACCGCTTCACGGTTGCCTCCGACTTGTCGTTGACCGTGCCGAAGGCCGATTGCGACAACCTTGGCCGAATGCCGGTGGTTGTCGGTGCTCCGGGCGGTGGCTTGATGGATCTGCTGCCGGGCTATGTGCCGTTGCACATCGCTGACCGTGGCACGCCGGTCCCGTTGCCGGGTTCGGGCGAGCAGATGGTCAAGTTGCAGCTCGATGTGTCGGGGTTTGACGTGGTTCGTGTGCCGGAATCGATGGCGATCAACAACGAAGCTGGCAGCTTTGAGTTGACCGTCGAACAGGACGGCGACATGATCACGTTGAACCGTTACCTCAAGGTGAACAAGTCGCTGTACGGCGTCGAAGAATGGCCGCAGCTGCGTGAGCTGTTGCTGGCGGAAGAGAGTGCGTCGAACCAGACGATTCTGCTGACAAAGTAAACGACGTTCAAAGCGTGCAGTTGTTGATTTCAGGGCGTCCCGTTCATGGGGCGCCCTTTCTGTTTGCGAGACAGCATGAAAATTTGTGGAATTGCCGTGATCACTTTGGATATCAGGGATTCTGGTGTATGTTAGAGAATAGAATCTGAGCAGTCATAATTTTCGCTTCAGCCACAGGGGGAACAATGAAGCGCTACATCGTTTTTCTCGCAACTCTTCTCCTGCTACTTGCATCCGCCATCCACGCACAGCCTGACTTCACCGAACATGTCCTCTCCGACGAATACTGGAACTCGAATACGATCGACGTGATTGACGTGGACGGCGACGGTGACCTCGATGTCATTTCATCCCGAGACGGTAGCAGTGGCGAGCTCGGCTGGTGGGAAAACCTGGGCGAGCTTCAGTTTGACTATCACTTGATTCAAAGTCTGTCCAATCCAGCCCGCTTGATGGGCGGTGATCTTACGGGCGATGGTCTGGTTGATATTGTCGTCGCGTTCGATCACAGTAGCCGGATTCTGTGGTGGGAGAACCAGGGAGCAAACAGTTGGGCCGTCCACACGATTACCGACTATTTCCCCGATGCTCGCAGTATCGACCTCGTCGACATGGACGGTGATGGTGATCTGGACGTACTTAGCTGCGGGCAGTACCGCGTAACGTGGTTTGAAAACCTGAATAGCTATTTCTTCCCGAGTCACGATCTGGATGCGGACTTCCCCGGTGCGGCGATGGCTGTCGGGCAGGATTTCGACCTCGATGGCGACGTGGATGTCTTCGGCGCGGCCTATATCGAGGGAGAGACTGCCTGGTGGGAAAACGATGGCGACCAGAATTTTAGCCGCCAAAACCTGCCGGGTTCACCGGACGATCCACATTGGCTGGAAGCTGCCGATTTGGATGGTGATCAGGATCTTGATGTCCTTGTCAGCTCCCGTGACGATAACCTTGTGATGTGGTATGAAAACACCGGGTCCGCGTTTACGCCGCATCCGATCGCGCTGAATATCTACGGAGCGCAGGGAATGGCAGCCGCGGACTATGATAACGATGGTGACAACGATTTTATCGTCGCAGCACGGGCCGCAGGTGTACTACTCTACTTCGACAATGACGGCGGCCTGTTCAGTGGCAGTATCGTCGGGAGCGGGTTGACTGAGGTTGGTTATGTCAGCGCCGGGAATTTCGATGGTGACGGGGATATTGATTTCGTTGCCAGCTGCCGCCTTGGTCACAGGATTTCAGTCTGGGAATCGCATGCGAACGACTTGACGGAGTCTCTCACGATCAACCTGGAACCGTTCAACCCACCGGTGATACTCCCGCCTGTCGGGGGGACGGTGTATTTTACGGCTACCATCTCAAATGGTACGGATGCCGATTTCGCCGGTGTTGGCTGGGCCAACGCGTTGACGCCCAACGGCAATCCCATCTACTTCCAGGAGGTGTTTCCGATCTCGGTGGCAGCCGGGTCGGAAGTCACGTACCCGTACCTGCAGTTAAATTGCCCGTATTGGGCTCCGGCGGGAGACTACGTGTTTCAGGGCGTTGTCGGCGAACAGTTCCACGACATGCTTGATGAGGACCATTTCAGCTTCAGCAAGGTGAGCGGCTCAGCTGTGGATATCGCCGTACAAGACTGGAGCTTGTCCGGGATTGAAACGGGTGATGAGGGAATTCTGAACGAAATGCCCGTATCAGCTGAGTTCGTCATGACCGCCTACCCGAATCCGTTCAATCCAACTACGACGGTCTATCTTGAACTTCCGGAAGCAGGATCGATAGCTGTAGCCGTTTACGATGTACAGGGCCGATTGGTACAAACACTTGCGCACGGCCGGCATCCCGCGGGACGTCACACCTTCCAGTTTGATGCGGTCGACATGGCTGCCGGAGTGTATTTCCTGCGCGGCCGTGCTGTGGGCTACGAGGCAGTATCCCGAAAACTGGTGCTGCTGAAATAGGGATGCAGCCATCGGATGCGCATTGTGTCAGATTGCACGGACAGCGATCCAGGAGATACAAAACACCCCCGGTCGAAATTCTGGCCGGGGGTGTTCAGTTGCTTCCGAGTATGTCTATGGTCACTAGTCTTTCGTCACCACTGCGAGCAGGCTCACCGCTGCGAACGGGAGCGGCGTGGTGTCGAAACCGAAGACGGTACGCTGCAGGAATTCACGCACGGCCCGGGGTTTCGCGCGATCCATCGGTGCGGTGATGTGGTGTATGCTGATCCGCTCGAATCCACCATTCCGCAACGTTCGTTCGAGCTTGGTCCGGGAGTAGATCCGCGCTTTCGCCCACCGGGAATGGATCGACTCCGGCAACCAGGAGAAAAACGGGACCCGGTTCCATGGGAGCAGTGGGAGGTGCGCGCCGTGGGTTTCGAAGATCCACCACTTGTGTGGCACGGAGATGACGGCTTGTCCGCCCGGTTTCAGCACACGATGAATCTCGAGTATGGTTCTCACCGGACTGACAACGTGTTCGATAACTTCGTAGGACACGACGGCGTCGAAATAGTTGTCCGGAAAGGGGAGTTCTTCACCGGCGGCGGTGACCCATCGCGCGTCGATGCGCGTTTGCTTCAGCAGTGACGGCTGAATGTCCACCCCGACGACTTCGTCAAACGCGGGCGCGAACAATTCGGTCAATGCTCCGTTACCGCATCCCAGATCGAGCAGCCGTCCACCGTTCTGCACGATGTTGGAGAAGCGTTTCGTGAGCCGAAACCGTCTGCCGAGAATCTTTTCGCCCGCTTCGGCGGGTTTTCCGAGTGCGACGCGCTGGTTCATGACCGTTCGAGATAGTGAATGTGCAGGAAAAAGCCTCGTCCCCGAAATTGGGGACGAGGCTGAATGTACCGCATTGGCAACGGCGCTCCAAGTCGGATCGGGCACCGTTTACTTGATCAGCATCACCTTCTGAATGCTGGAACCCAGGTGTGCGGTGTTCGTGCGAACAAAGTACGCACCGCTGGGCATGTTCTGCGCGTTGAACGACAGCGAATGACGGCCCGAAGCCATCGTGCCATTCATCAGTTCGGCGACCTGACGTCCGCGGATGTCATAGACCGTCACCTCGACGCGGTCGTTCTGCGGCAGCTCGAGTGTCAGCACGGTCGACGCGTTGAACGGGTTCGGCGTGGCTGGAATCACGTTGAATTTGGCCGGCAAAGCGTCATTGCTGCGTGCGCTCGTGGACGGATCGCTGAATTGGTCCCAGCCCCATTCATCCGGGTTAACCCAGGTTTCGACTGATCCCGCTTGCTTGAAGAAGTCAAATTCAGTCATGGCGTGGACGGATCCACCGGTATGCAGGTTTGCGCTCAGAGTGTAGAATCCGCTTTGCGCGCCAGCTGGAACTGGCAGGTACAGGCGCTGAGCAGTGCGGTCTTCACCCGCGAGCAGGTCGAACATGTTCACGTGGTATGGCCCGTAGGCAATCTGGTCCGGAGTGATCACCATGACCATGAACTCGAGGTCGAAGTAATCATCGCTCGTGTTGTTGAACGCATGGACACCGAAGGAAATATTCCCGCCGTCCCCGGGCACCAGTACACGATGCGGGTCCAGTTCCAGAATCAACTCATTCGGATAAGGCGCTGTTTCGCCAAAGAAATAGCGTCCGACATCAGCGATGCTCTGGTCTGGATCTGGTGTCGAATTCGGATCGCCGGCATCGATGCACGGAGAGTCCGCGGTCAGGTGGAAATCGCCGTTGGCTGCGTTCACGAACAGCGGATCGTCGTAGAACACACCCTCGCCAGAATAGTCGGTGTCGATGATGCAGGAATAGGTCAGCGTTCCCGGTGTGCCGTAGAACAGATCGCGTCCCAGGTAGGGCTCATGCCAGATGATGGAGTTGGTGAAGCCTGAGTTGCCGGACCCGTAGAACCGGGCGTCAATGGCGTTTTCCTCGGCCGTGTTGTTGTACAACGTGGCGTGGTCAACAACGTTGTCGCCGGATGTGTAGAAATAAATCGCTCCGCCCTGGGCGTAGGCATGGTTGTGGTCGAAGACAACGTGATGAACCGTACCGTCATCGCCACCGGCGAAGTCGAGGCCGCCGCCGGCCCGACCGCACTTGTTATGGCTGAAGCGGGTGTAACTGATGTCGAACGTGGTGTTGTAGAGGTAAATTCCACCGCCATCGAGACTGGTTTCGTTGTGGCGAATCGTGCAGTTCAACAAGGTCAGGTCGCCATCTTGGCAGTTAATGCCGCCGCCATGGCTGCGATCAAATGAATAAGCGTATTCAACTGTTGTGTAGGTCAGGTCCACGGTCGCACCCGCGCCGGACATCAGTAGGATGCCGCCCCACGGTTCCACCGGATCCACGGCGGAGAAGAGGATCTCGCCGTCGCCTTTCGTACCCATGCCAAGCAGGGTACCGTAAACCTGCAGCTTGGCTTCTGGTGTGCCGTAGACGACCACGCCGGGACCAATTTCCAGCATGTGGTTGAAATCGACGTAGGCGTCGCCCATCAGGATGTAGGGGCTGTCGACATAAGTCCAGTTGGAATCAGTGATTTCCCCGGAGACCAGAGTTTGGCTGAAGGCTGTGGAGACCGTGAGGATGGAAACCAGAGCGACGAGAACAAATACGAGTACACGCTTCATACTTCCCCCTGTGTTGGGCTGGATGTTTTCTGTACCAGGTAGACCAGTCAGTTCCGATGTTGCAATCAACAATATAGAATGTAGATTTGGAAATTGCATTTGGATTTGTGAAAGAGTCAAAAAAAGCGAACTACGCTCCGTTCAGGCTCTCATCATCCCTTGAGTCTTCGGAGCCACAGCAAACGCCGGAAAGACCGATAACCCGTGTCCAGATTGGCATCGAACATAGCCCTGGCATCGATTCATGCCTACCGCGCGGTGTGGCACCGGATCCACCGTTGTCTCGACTGGGCGGGGATCCGGTTTCGCGTCTGCCACTACGATCCGAGTTGCTCTCAGTACGCCCTCGATGCTTTCGAACGCTATCCGGCACGCAAGGCGTTCATCCTCACGTGGTTCCGTGTCTGGCGCTGCCACCGTGCGGGCCATTTCCATGTTGTGATGCCGGACCGGCTGGTGGAAGGGTCCGCTGAGCCGCCACGGTACGAACACTGCTGCGGTGGGGCGATGCAGGTGGGAAACGGTCACGTGAATGGGAGAAACGGTTCGCACCACTCTGCCAACGGTCACAAGTCCGACCACCATATTGAGGTATCTCCGGAGGCTCGCTTTAAGAAAAGCTCAAGTAAACGGTGAGAGCTGCCGAAGAGTAGGGAGAAGCGAATGCAGTAATTGTTGCCCCTGCCCACCAACAGATGGAGGACATCGAGCGCTTCACTTCCCTCCGGTTGCGGAGGAACCCTTGCTGTCAGGTGCCCGAGTCGTGACGACGACTGCGGGCATTTGACGTTTTTGGAGCTTCCGTTGTCACAAAGTGAAACTATTAGGCCGCAAGATGCGTCTAGCTAACACTGGCCCCGGGATTGCTCGCTGACAAGTACGGGTTCTGAGTGTATCAAATGTAAATAATGCAAAAAACATCGATACAGTTTTTGGGCTCTCGTGCCGATGTATTGGATATAGCCCGGATTTATCTTACTATTGTGAGTGTTCTGATAGCTTGTTCCGAAACCATCATGTTCCTACGCATCGATTCCTTTCGGAACTTCGAAGCCGCCCCCCTACAGGCGGCTTCTTTGTCTCTGGGCGTATTCCTGGTGGGTGAGAGGGTCGGAATCAGGCCGTCTCTTCGTCGTCATACAAGGCCTGAACCTCACTCAGTTCGGGGCGTCCCGGCAGCACGGCGGCGGTTTCGACGGCGAGTTCGACCTTCCCGAACGGCGGCATGATGTAGGCCCCTTGCACCCGTCGCGCCAGTTGTTCAAGCATCGAGCGGGCGATGGCAACACCTTCCTGCATACCGTGTTCACGGCTTTTCTCCGATGCGACACGCATCTGCTCACGAATCGGCTTCGGGATTTCCATGCCGGGGACTTCGTTGTGGAAGAACTCGGCGTTGCGGTAGGACGCCAGCGGCAGGATGCCGATGAAGACGGGGATGTGTTTCAGGCCTTCCGCCCGGTCAAGGGCGTCCATCACGCGGTCGAGGTCGAAGACTGGCTGGGTGAGGATGTACTCGGCACCGTTATCGATTTTACGCGCGAGCCGGTCCAGTTCCAGCTTGAGATCGATGGCGGCGGGGTTGAAGCCGGCGCCGAGGAACAGGGACGTGCCCTTTGACAAGGGTTTCCCGGCGAGGTCGAGGGAGCGGTTCAGGTTCGATGCAATATTCAACAGTCCGATGGAATCGACGTCATAGACGGCGGTTGCCATCGGATAGTCGCCCAGTTTCGGCGGGTCGCCGGTGACAGCGAGCAGGTTCTGGATGCCGAGTGCCTGCGCGCCGAGCAGGTCGGACTGGATGCCGAGGATGTTCCGGTCGCGGCAGGTGTAGTGGAGGATGACATCCATCTCGGTTTCGCGTTGCACGATGTGCGCGAGTGCCATCGGTGCCATGCGGGCGGAGGCGCGGGGGCCGTCCGGGATGTTGACGGCGTCGATGGCGGCGGCCTTGAGGAATTTCACCTGCCGCAGGATCAGCCCTTTCAATGAACTGCGCGGCGGGTGCAACTCGCAGCAGACGGGGAACGCGTTGATGTCGAGCAACTTGGCCAGGGTGGACCGTTTTCCACGCGGCGGCACCGGCTGGCCTTCGTCATCTTCTTCCGGGGAAGCGACCTCCAGCTTGCCTGCTGCGGTGGAGGAGTCTGGGCCGGTCTTAATCGGTCCGGCAACCGGGCCGAGGGCACGGATTGCGGCGGCCATGGCGGTGATGTGGCGTGGTCCGGTCCCGCAGCAGCCGCCGATGACGCGGACGCCGTGCTGGACCAGACGTTTCGTGTACTCGGCGAAATATTCCGGCGTTGACATGTAGAGGATGCGCCCTTCGACGACGCGCGGTTCGCCGGCGTTGGGGAACGCGGCGAGCGGCTTGCTGGTATGCTCGCGCATCGGGATGATGTTTTCGAGCAGGTCGTGCGGGCCGGTGGAACAGTTGAGGCCGATGACATCGACCGGCTGCTTGTCGAGGGTGCGTGCGATATGTGCCGGTGTGTGACCGAAACCGGCGGTGATCTCCGGGTTCAGCGTCATCAGCGCGACGATGGGCAGGTCGGAGAGCGAGCGCACGGCTTCAATCGCGAGCAGCAGCGCGTTGAGGTCGAGGAACGTTTCAAGGATGAACAGGTCGACGCCGCCCTCACGCAGGCCAGTGACCTGCCGCTTGAACGCGCGTACAGCTTCCTTCGGTGAGAGGTTGCCGACAGGAGTCAGCGCGTTTCCGATTGGCCCGATGGACCCGGCGACGACGACATTCGCGCCTTCGGACGCGCAGCGCCGTGCAATCGCCACCCCGGCACGGTTGATCTCCTCGGTTTTTTCCGCGAGGCCGAACTTGCCGAGTTTGTGCGGGTTCGCGCCGAAGGTGTTGGTCTCGAGGATGCGCGCGCCGGCCTGGACGTACTCGCGATGCACGGCCTTGACCAGGTGCGGGTCGCTGAGGTTGAGCGCGTCGAAGTTGCGGTTGATGTAGATGCCGCGCTCGTACAGACGGGTGCCCATGGCGCCATCCCCGAGCACCGCCTGTCCCGCTTCCATCCACCGGCGGAAGGGGTTTTCGACGACGAGCTTTTTCTTTTTCTCGGGGGGCATGATCTGTTTACCCCGCTGCTTCTTCCCGCATCCGTTTCGCGGCGGCGACCATGTTTGCGAGCGATTCCTTCACTTCGGTCCAGCCGCGTGTCTTTAAGCCGCAATCGGGATTGACCCACAGGCGTTGCTTCGGGATGTGCTTCAGTGCACGTTGCAGCAGGTCGGTCATTTCGTCGCTGGATGGCACCCGTGGGCTGTGAATGTCCCACACTCCCGGCCCGATGTCGTTCGGGTAGTGGAATTCGTCGAACGCGTCCAGCAGCTCCATCCGGCTGCGGCTGGCTTCGATGGAGATGACGTCCGCGTCCATCGCTGCGATGGCGTCGAAGATCTCGTTAAACTCGCTGTAGCACATGTGAGTGTGGATCTGGGTATCGTCCTTGACGCCGCTGGAGGCAACCCGGAAGCAGCGCACTGCCCAGTCGAAATAGGCCGACCAGTCCTTGCGGCGCAGGGGCAGGCCTTCGCGGAAGGCGGGTTCGTCAATCTGGACAACTTCGATGCCTGCCGCTTCGAGATCGACGACTTCGTCCCGGATGGCCAGCGCGATCTGTTCGCAGGTTTTTGAACGGGGCTGATCGTCACGGACGAAGGACCATTGCAGCATCGCCACCGGGCCGGTGAGCATGCCCTTGACCGGATGGTCCGTGTGATCCTTTGCGAATTTGGACCAACGGACGGTCATCGGGTGCGGACGGTGCACATCGCCGAAAATGATCGGCGGCTTCACTCCGCGGCTGCCGTAGGATTGCACCCAGCCGTGCTGGGTGAACGCATAGCCATCAAGCTGCTCGCCGAAGTATTCGACCATGTCATTGCGCTCGAACTCACCGTGCACGAGCACATCGACCCCGGCTTCTTCCTGGTACTTGAGCGTGTTGAGGATCTCATTTTCGATCGCATGTTCGTATTGTTCCCGCGTCAACTCGCCCTTGCGCAGTTGCAGCCGCAAACGCCGCACTTCCCGTGTCTGCGGAAACGAACCGATGGTCGTCGTCGGGAATGGCGGCAGGTTCAGCTTCGCCTGCTGCGCGGCGACACGCTTCGGGAAATCGGACGCCCGGCGTGCCATCGTGTCATTGATCGCGTCCTGCCTTTCGCGCACGGTTTCGTTGACCACGCGCGAACTGCTGCGGCGGGCGTCCCACGCATCCCGCGAAGCCGCGAACGCCTGCTGGACGTCGGAAGAACCTTCGCCGTTCAGCACGTGTGTCAACGCGACGACTTCGTCCAGTTTCTGCTTGCCAAACGCCATCCAGCTTTTTATTTCGTCGTCGAGTCTGGTCTCAAGGTCGAGATCAATGGGGGAATGGAGCAGGCTGCAGGACGGCGCGACCATGATGTCCTCATGCCCGCCGCGCAATGTCGCCGCACGTTTGAGCAAGTTCAGCGCTTTGTCGAGGTCGGCGCGCCAGACATTGCGTCCGTTGACCACGCCGCAACCAAGCAGTTTTCCCTCGGGCAGTTGCGGTGCGATGGTGTCGAGCTGTTCCGGCGCACGCACGAGGTCGAGGTGCAGCCCGTCGCCCATGTCAACGGCGAGGTCTGCGTTGTGCGCAATGCTGCCGAAATAGGTCGTGGTGAGCAGTTTCGGACGCTCGGACAGGCTGTTGAGGTACGTCCACGCCTGTTCGAAGATGGATCGCGCTTCGTCGTCCAGATCGAGCACCAGTGCCGGTTCGTCGAGCTGGACCATGTCCACGTCCATCTCGTGGAAGCGGCGCAGGATCTCGCCGTAGACCGGCAGCATCCGTTCGAGGATGACGCGCTTCGGGGTGTTGTCCAGGATCTTGCCGAGTAGCAGGTACGTTGCCGGGCCGACCAGCACCGGGCGCGGGTGTTCGACACCGGCAGCGCGTGCTTTTTCCACCGCGCGGAAGGGGTGCAGCGAGGCGATGTGGAAGTCGGTGTCCTCGTCGAATTCGGGGACGATGTAATGGTAGTTCGTGTCGAACCACTTGGTCATTTCCATTGCGGGCACGTCCCGGTCGGCATCCTGCGCACCGCGCGCCATCGCGAAGTAGGTGTCGAGTTTGATCTCATCGAGCAGCGGTGCGTTGTACCGGGGTGGTATCGCGCCGAGCAGACCGGTCATGTCGAGCATGTGATCGTAATAGGAGAAGTCGTTGACCGGAATCGCGAACAGGCCGGCGTCCATCTGGATCCGCCAGTGTCGTTCCAGCAGCATGTCCGCTGTATCGCGCAGTTCCGCTTCTGAAATCTTGCCCTTCCAGAACGTTTCAACCGCCTTTTTCAGCTCTCGCTTCGCGCCGAAACGGGGAAACCCGAGATTGCTTGCCACAGCCATGATCACTACCCTTGGTTGGAACAGAAGAGTTTGCCTTCCCGAACAGACAAAATGCAAACGGGTAGCCGGTGGGTGCCAGCGAAAAACACGAATTGCCTGAGGCTCGAGTCACGAATGGCAACAGCCCGTCCCAGCGTGGACCGGTGATCGTCACCGGCCTGCCACGCAGCGGGACATCGATGGTGATGCAGATGCTCAACGCTGGCGGCATGCCGCTGCTGACTGACGAGCATCGTCCCGCTGACGATCACAACCCGCGCGGCTATTACGAATACGAACCGGTGAAACGCATCGAATCCGACACCTCCTGGCTGCCGCAGGCGTACGGCAAAGCGGTGAAGGTGGTGATTCCGCTGGTGCGTGTGATCGCAGCCATGGAACTGCACGCGACGGTGCTGCTGGTGATGCGTGACCTGGACTCGGTTCTCGCCAGCCAGAAACGGATGATCGAAGCGGACGGCGGGGTGGTGTCTCAGGAAGAACAAGACCAGCTCCGCGTCGCGTTTCAAACGGAACAAGCGCAGGCGAAGGCCCTGCTGAACGCCAACCGTCATCAGAAACTGGTCGTGCTCCGGTACGAAGACATGCTCGCGAATCCGCTGCGTGAGGCGAATCGGATCGCGCAAGCCCTGCCGGCGTGTGTTGACGCAGCCGCCATGGCGGCGGTGGTGGATCGTTCGCTGAACCGTTCCGGCAACTAGCTTTCCGGCCCGTCTCCCCGCATCATGTGTGTCAGTTGCCATCCCGAATAGCAGGTCCGCAACCAACTCCCGGACAACCGCCTGAAGGCTCTCCAACCGCGGAGGCGTAATCCCAAAAACTCATTGCACGGATTGTTTGGTATTCCTAACTTCCACTCACAATATACACCGTTGAAAACGCCCAGTTTCGACTCATCCAGACTGCATCGCGATCCAGGCACAACGGCGAATTTTGGTATCCCAACCGAACTGCGGAGAGAGGTATGCGTTTATTCACGCGTAACAACCTGGACGGCGTTGTCAGCGCCGCGCTGATCATGAAGAAAGAGTCGGTGGATGATGTGGTGTTTGCGTCGCCCCGTGCCATGCAGGATGGTGAGATCGATGTGCAGCCCGGCGATGGTATCACCAACCTGCCGTATCACGCGAACGCTGGCCTGTATTTTGATCACCATGCGTTGAGCGAAAGCGCGAGCACGAACGGTGCGCGTGGGATTGTGCGCGAGGCGCCGAGTGCGACGCATCTCGTGTTTGAGCATTACGAGTTCGAGAAGGAAGGTGTTTTCGGCCGGTTGCATGATATGGTCCATTTCACCAACCGTCTCGACTCGGGGGTGCTGACGTACGAAGATGTGCTCAACCCAACGGGTTGGATGCTGCTTGGCTTCCTGCTCGATCCGCGTACGGGTCTGGAGTTGGACGAAACCCTGTACAAGAGCCTGATTCACTGCATTCGCAACGGGATGAAGATCAAGGACATCCTGGCCATGCCGGAAGTACGTGATGCGACGAAGCGTTATTTCGATCAGGAAGAAGAAAGCAAGATCGTGATCGCCAGTCACAGCAAGGTGTTCCGCAACGTGCTGGTGACCGACCTGTCAAATGTTGACGAGCCCATCGTCGGCAACCGGTTCCTGCTGTATGCGATCTTCCCCCGTTGCAGCGCGAGTATCCGTGTTGTGCGTCACGATGTAAAGCCGGATACCGTCGTTTTTTCGGTGGGGAAGAGTGTGTTCAACCGATCGTCGAAGGTACACATCGGCAAGCTGATGGCGGAATATGGCGGCGGCGGATTGGAAGGCGCCGGCACCTGCCAGTTCCCGAGCGCGGAAGCGGAGGAGAAACTGGCTGAATTGGCGAACCGTTTGCTTGACTGAGCGAAGTGCTGAAAGAAAAAACAAGCCCGGATCCACAAGGATCCGGGCTTTCTGATTCCGGTGTGATCCGGAATTACTTGATCATGGTGATCTTCTGCATCGCGTTCAGCTGGCCCGGAACCTGGGCATTCACGAAGTAAATGCCGCTGGCGAGGTTGCTGCCATCGAACGTGAAGGTGTGCGTACCGGCGGAGAACTTGCTGTTTGCCAGTTCGGCAACCTTCTGGCCGAGCGTGTTGAAGACGGCGACGGACAGGTCCGCAGATTCCGGCAGCACGACGCTGACGTTGGTCGCGGCGTTGAACGGATTCGGCCACGCATCCTGCAGCGCGTAGGTGTTCGGAACCGAGGCGGTGCCGTACATGAGGTCTTCAATCGTGAAGGTTGAGCCTTCCCACGTGTGGTAGTCACCCGCGGCAACACCGGTCTTCTCGAAGGTGAAGTCATCGTCGATGTACGGACCCTGCGTGCGGCCGACATACCCGGTGAAGGTGTAAGTGCCGGACGGCGCGATGTCCGGAATTTCCTGTGTCAGCGCCTGGACGGTCACATCCATGAACGGCTGAATGGTGAACGGAATCTGGGTCAGCGGGCCGAAGACCTGGTTATTCGGCAGCGTGACTTCCGTCCAGAATCGCACGTTGGCAAAGGTCTGGCCGGTGATGTTGATCAGGTGCGCGTCGTAATACACAATGCCGCCGCTCGGCGGAATCGTGGTTACGGTACCGGTGAGGTCGAGGTCGACCGGGCCGGCCGGCGCGGTGCCGAACAGCTCGAAATCGTCAAAGCAGACGCCGTAGTATTCCACGACGCTGGTCGCCCAGTGGCGGAAGCCGATCATGACTTCTTCGCCATCATACTGACCGATCTGGAAGGTTTCCTGGCCCCAGTAATCGTGGACGCCGTTACGGTTGTTGAAGCCAACCTGATCCAGGAAGCCGTCGAAGCCCTGCATGTCCGGGTACCCGGCATCCGGGTACAGCAGTTCCCATGTGGCGCCGCCGTCAATCGAGGCCCACACATTGTAGCCTTCCCAGTAGAAGTAGTCGTACCAATGCCAATACGTGAAGTACGCTTCATCGTCCTGGATGTTGAACGGTTCGGAGGTCCACAGCCATTCGTCGCCGGCGGTCGCACCGTGCGGACGCGCGAGACCGGTCGCCCAGGCGTTGGTGCCGGAGTATGCCGAACCCGGACCCGGGTGAGCGGTGTCAGACGACGGGAGCGGTTCGCCCCATTCCCATTCTGCCGCTTCCGGCACGAACGGGTCGCCGCTGCCTTCAAAGTCCCAGAACTCTTCCAGATCATCCACGCTGTTTCCCGGCACGTACGGCGTTACCGGCATCGTCTGCGCATCACGCCAATCCATATACTGTTGCAGGAGTTGCACCTGCTCCGGGGTCGGATTCGCCGCGATAGCGGCTTCCTCAATCTGGTTCAACTGTGCTTCTGTCCACGCGAAACCTGTGGATGCGACAAGCAGGAGAAGTCCCGCCAGCAATACCAAGCGCTTCATGATGTCTCCTTCAGAATTACGGAAGTGAAAACTGGACTCACGCCGGATTTGTAGAAAAACCAGACGTGGTCATCCATGCCCACAACAATCCGGGGAGTTACGTGCAGGAAAATCAGTATTTTGAGGTATCCCCCTCCGCCTCAAAGCTCACTGAACAGACTTCAAGTATAACCACTTCTCGTGGCGAACGGTAGGGAAATTTGTGTTTTCGATCAGATTCTCGCTGGTTTCGAGCTCGAACGGAGCCCCTCGAGAGCTCTGTTTGCAAATGACCACTGATCCTGACGATCAGTTGAGCAAGGATATGAGAATCAGGATGAAATCCCGCGTCTCGGTTTCTGGAAACTGTGGGCCTATCTAGACTTGAACGGTTTACGCAAGGAAACATGACCGTTCGATCCGCAGTATAACTGCACTGTCAGACGTGGTGCGTGGCAGGTTGGAACCGCCGATCAGTTGACTCGCTCATAGCGACAGGGACGGACCACGAAAAACTTGGCGCGGAACCAACCTGTTGCCAGGTTGACCCGGGACGCATTCGGCTGATCACGTTTGGCTGATGAGGCGTGCATAGCGTACTGGAAGCCGGTCATACCCGGGTGACCCGTGGGGGATTGAATCGGGGCGGGATGAGTGTTAGTTTCCCTGTCGCAGATTCCCGGAGGATTAGCCTAATTGGTAAGGCAGCAGTCTTGAAAACTGCCGGGTGAAAGCCCTTGGGGGTTCGAGTCCCTCATCCTCCGCAATACGCCCGCATCCCTTGCAAAATCAGGGGTGTGGGCGTTACCTTTAGGGCGCTCGTGACAAATCCGTGCCAAGTCCGAAATCGGAGCCTACAATGACGCGCCCCAAGTATCCCAAGCCGTTCAAGCGTAAAGACACTGGAAAGTGGTGCATTTCCTACTTCGACCCAGATAAGGGTAGACGTGTAAGAGAGACGGTTGGGACAAAGGAGGAGGTTGCATTAAAAAGGGCTGGCCAGGTTTACAACGAGATGATGGCCATCTTCCTCGGCGAGCCAGATGCAGGTAGGGAAGATATATCCCTAGAAACTCTAGTCGATGAGTTTTATCTAAGCAAGGAAGGTAGAACTGAAGCCATAACCATTAAGAGCTACCGGGCTAAAGCGACCTACCTGAAAGAATTCATTGAAACCAAGTTCCCATCAATCAAGACCATTCGGCAAATAAAACCAGTTTACCTGGAAGAATTCCTTAAGTCACGGCGGGAAGAAGGAAAAGCGCATAGAACTGTCGAAGCCGACATGCAGGTCGTGAAAGCAATATTCAATTTTGCCGTTGAACAAGGGTACTTGACACAGAGCCCCGCCCGACTGATCAAGCCGTTCAAAAATCCGGATCAGGCCAGACGCCCACCATACTGGTCAAAGGACGAAGTTCAGAAGATTCTTGCTGAGATTAAACCAGGTTGGCGAGATGCTCATGAATTCCTGTATCACACCGGACTAAGGAAGGCTGAGTTGATGTTCCTTACTTGGAACGACGTAACCCTGGATGGTGATGATTCGTTCATCAGAATTCAAGCGAAAGAGGGGTGGCGTCCGAAGAACAATAAAGTGCGGGATGTTCCACTGAATAATCGCGCCCAGGAAATCATCAAGCGACAGACGAAACTGGAATCGAACGACTACGTGTTTCATGGTCCCCGTGGTGGAAAACAACTTCACCGTGATAAATTCTATCGCGAACTAAAACGGGCGCTTGATGTTGTTGGTTTGGAAGGCGATGTACATCAGTGGCGTCACACGTTTGCATCACATCTGGTGGATGTAGGGGTAGGTATTGAAACCGTTTCAAAGCTCCTGGGTCATTCAACTCTTGAAATGACAATGATATACGTGTATCTAGCGAAAAATCGTCTTAAAAAAGCGGTAGATAAGCTTGATAATCTTAAAATAT
The DNA here is from genome assembly GCA_020444425.1 of bacterium. GTDB lineage: Bacteria > Electryoneota > Electryoneia > Electryoneales > Electryoneaceae > BMS3BBIN04. Next base: position 74,129 of record JAHLLB010000017.1, read on the forward strand.
GATTAATAAACTTAGTTAAGGATGAACACCAGTCATTCTCTGTACATGTTTAACTGTAAATAGTGTCTTTCCCTTGTTAGATCCAAATTTTTCGCCTTTAAGGGTGCCCGCATCCATTTTTCGATAAATTGTATCTTTAGAAACTTCAAGAAGAGATGCTAGCTCGCGTACTGATATATAGGTTTTAGGATTACCATCTTGATTAGTAGGCCATCGCGAGGCAAGATCACGACTTACTTTGTCTTTGATATTAATAAGGTCGCTGGAACCTCCTATATCTCGTGATTCCTTAGATGAAACTTCAGTATCATCTTCGTGAACTAGACTATCAATATATCTGATGGTTTCAGGTATTTTATCAGGTTGTTCAACTACTTGCATTAATAATTTTATTAAAATATCACGGTTTCCAGCTGACAATCCAACGGATGGGATAGGGAATGGGTTTAGAATGCTTCCGAAGACATCCGGAAAAGATAGGCTTAATCCTGGCAAAAGCCCAGCAAGGAATTCTGGCAGCTTTAATTGGTTTCCTGCTTTGAAATCAGGAATCTTTACCTGACCATCCGCTACCAATGCAATGCGCTTCTGAAGTTCTCGGTGCTGTTTCTTCGACATATGGGATGCTCTGCCTTAGATGGTGGCCGCATGCACTCTACAAAATGATAACGCTGGTATTGTCACGTCAGCAAGCATACAAAAGGAGGCTGCCCCAAGGGAACAGCCTCCTGCGATAGGTGCTTTGTCAGCAGTGTAGCTACGCAGCAACCGATTCGCCGTCCGAGTTGTCCTTATTCCCATTCACAAGCTTCAGGTACGAATGCAGATCGAACTCCTGGTACTTGGAGCTGAGATCTTCAATCTTTTTCTCAGCGATCAGTTGTTTGATCTCTTCCACCTTGTCAGGGTGCCAAAGCAGTCTAGGGGAACTATCCCCACGAACCTGTATCTTGCTGGGACTGACCTTACCCTCTCGAACAGCTGTTTCGAGGGTTTTCGGGTCAACCTTACAGATTCCTGCCACATCGCTCGTAGCAAAGAATCCACTGTTGTAGGTCATGAAATCGTTCGGGTTACCTTTTGACTTCGGCATCGTAAATCTCCTTGTTTCAAGGGATAATGAAAGTACTACAGTTTTGTAGAAGCGGTGAAACTTCACATCACAGCTTGAATACTTACGGTGGTCCACGATCTCTTTGTCGTCCTTGCTGCATCAGAATTACGTTGTTCAATTCCTTGGTGATCATCTGTCTTACCTCGTTAGCGTGTCGACCAAGTTGTGTTTCTGCCACTTCAGTGACGCCAAGAGGTTAATGCTTTGTATTTCAAAAATCAATAGGAAATACTAGTTAAATTATTGAAAATTAATAATTTAGCGCAAAATATGCAGAATGTCGCATTCCGTCGCAAAGTGTCGCAACTTGGAGAGTTCGGCTGGTCTCCGTAGTGGCGTAGGAACGCTAAAATGCTTGACACGCTAGTCTGCTCTTGGTGCGAATCGCCAGCTGGACAGGTGCGACCAGACCGGCAGTCGGGCATTCACCGGGTGTCGGGGCTGGGTGAAGAAAATGTGGATTTCGGCCAAATCCCATTTTCGACGGCGGGCGGTTCCGTCGCGATTTTGCGATTTGGGCAAAAAGGTGTGTTCGAATCATTGATCACGATGTGGGGGTTGAAATGCGACATAAAAACACGCATAAACCTAGAAGGGGTATCACCCAACTGGGGTGCCGCATCAGGGTGGAAGGGAACCTGGGCTGGTAATCCGTAAGGCCAACGTGTCGTTGTCGGGCATTTTGGCTAAAACGTGGATTTCGGCGAAATTCTAATAAGGGTGTTGGGCAACAGAACGAATATGTTGAATTTCACGCAAATATCAGTTGGTACCTGGGTAGGGGTTGAAATGCACCCTGAAAACCCTTAAAACATAGAAGGGGGCGATCTGAATCCGGCTGGATTACCGTTGGATTGGGTTCGGAAAAAGGGTTTGGGAAGTTTAAAATCATGAAAAATCAACTAAATACTGTATAGTAATACTAAAAATAATTTTGATTTATTTTCTTTCTTCGAAAACCCACATTCATATTTTTATACTTGACAAATAATTCAATTATTCTTATAATTAAAGTATGATATTGCCGTATTCCTGCCCATAGGTACTACGACATCCCTTTAGGCTTATGACAATGCCGCCCACGGGCGGCTATTGTTGGAAGCAAATGCACCAAAAGGTATCATAAAACCAATCGAAAGGAAAACCAAAGGATGGGCTTACATGCAAGTACAATTGAAAAATTGGAAGACAGCATACTTTGTGATCGGGTATTGGAAGCAATAAATCGTAATTATTCGCAAAGATTTATTCAACGTAGATACGATATCACACGAAGACAGCTACAGCGAATCATACAACTAGACAGCGACAATAGAAGACCAGATAAAGGTATAATAATGAACAAATAAAAGAAAGGAACTATTTAAATGCACATAAGTCTAAATGAAAAAGTAATATCATCAAAAAAAGAAGGAATGTGGATCACACAGTTTGAAGTTGTTGACGTAGATTTGAATGACACCGACAAATTGAATGAAATATTCCAGAAGCACGTCCATTCTATGAACGTATGGAAACCAGGTACCGGCTGCAGCAAGGACAATTACATTGGCATGTTCGGTTTAGCCCTGGATTCCGACGATGGCCTAGTCACCATAGAACAGGCGCTTGAACAGTTCAAGGACTACAATCATATCATCTACACGTCTACCAACCACATGGAAGACAAGCCTGATCATGGCGGTGTACAACCACGATTCAGGGTCATTCTACCGTTTTCGCCATCCGAAGACTACTACTTCACCGATCCAGCCGATGCAGAACGGGTCTATGACTGGGCGAAGGATACGTTCCAGGGATATGATCCAGCTGTTTTTGAACTAAGCCGTAAACTATTTCCGAACACGAATTCTGATCCGGACAAGTTTGTACTAAAGGTCAATACTGACGCTGACTGGTATGCTGTTCCTATGGACAGCGTGAACTGGTTCCATCAGGTAAAACAGATGAATTCAGGTGGAACTGGTACATCAGATAAACATGGCGGTTCCCGTGAAAAAGCCGACACGAAGTACTTGGGCCACGACATGCGATTCGTCTTGCCTGACAAGCGAACCAGCTATAGGCTAGACGCATTGCGGCCTTTTCTGAAAACCTGCAAGGATCAGAAGCAACCCTGTTACTGCCCATTTTGCGACGACATTAATTCGGAAAATGCGTCGGCATTCGCGCAGCTGACCAAGCAAGGCTTTGTCGAAATGCACTGTTCGCACTGCAAGTCAGTGGGCGACCAGCACTATTTCTACGAAGATCCCGTGGAACCCGGCATGTTTGTCCTGGAAGACAAAATGATGCGCGTGCAGGTGAAATCGAACAACGCGTATGTCACAAGGATGAACGAAGACTATATCCGCGAACGGCACCGTAAGCCGACCAGGGTCTACCTGTCCAGATGTCGCAATATTCCCGCATCGTTTTTCACAGTCGAACGTTTAGCCAGTGCGGCCCATGACAAAGTCGATTTTGATTTGGATATCGAAGAAGGCGTGCTCCGCATTCAGGTGCCATCGGCAGTAAAGACGAAGAAAAAGGAAAATGACTATGTCGATGCCTGGCTGGAAGGTCTATTCGGTCAGCATAGCGACTTCATCAAGGACTGGCTTGCGCTGTACTGCTACACCAACTACCAGAAACTACCGGTCATCGTTCTGACCGGTCCCCGTGCTGCGGGAAAGACCACCTTTGCGGAAATCGTAGCCGAAATCTTCCCGGATCTATCCATCGATTGGACGGGTGACCAGTCCACATTCACGCCTGCGTTCACCAAGAAGCTGTTGATGGTGGAAGAAAACTACATCAACAAAAAAAGCCAGTACACAGAACTGAAAAAGGTGACCGGTAGCGATTACCTGACGGTCAACGAAAAGTACACACCCCAATACCGGGTGCGGAATAACACTAACATCATCATGACGACGAACGAATCAAGGCCGATGTTCCTGAAGCATGATGAAAAACCGGATGACCCGAACCATAACAACTTTTTCATCTGGGAAGTGCCGGGCATCACCAAGGTCAATCCACGCATCAAGCAGGAAATCCTGGATCGGCTGGGTCACTACATCCAAACTGAACTGCTTTCGCGGTATAAGAAATGGGAAGCCCAGAAGGACCATTCAACAGCCCGATACGGCATCCCTTGTCCGATCACCGACCTGGCGAATGACCTGTACGATACGGCCCATACCAACATCGAAGCGGACGCTGAAATTCTAGCGGAAGCCTTGGTGAAGGGTGAATATGATGATTACGGCAATCTGCACGGTGGTGGTAGCCACATCAAGAAAACGGCGTTATGGAAACTGGCCGATGTTCTGGGTCTTCGGAAAGATCGACACCAGCAGTATTTTCAGATCTTGCAAGACCAGGGTGTGCTATCCCGAAGGGAAGATCGCAGCAGCACTGGACGATTTGGCTACAAAATCCTTCGCAGCAAGGACTACTATGGCGATCAGCTTAGCCTGCAATGCGATGGAATGACAAACTGTGACGCGTTCTGACAAGAATATTTCTTGCAGTTTGTCATAGCTAAAGCGTAGCTATTGAATGAGATAGAAGGACAATGACAAAATGACAATTGGATTAAGTACTTAAGTGTGGAGGTAGTATTCCGCGAAGATACTTCAAAGTAAAAGTGATATAATAAGTTTGCTTCTTCCTTTTGTCATTTTGTCACAATCATCTAAACATAGACTATGAAAACAGATACGGATGACAAACCGCTGAAGATTCCCCGTCATGGCCGTCATGGTTTGTCACTGATGAACACCGCCCCGTTTCTGAAACCGGAATCTGCTGACTAATCCAGGAACTTCAAAACTATCAAAAGGAGAATCAATGAATCTCATAATCAAACGCCCCCAGCTGCCGGACATCGATGTCGTGCTACCGAATGAAATTGCAGGGCTTACGTATGCTGGAGAAGTCGATTATGCTAAAATGCATGGAATGTCTAGTGAAGCAATGGATGTTGGTTTTAAGTACAAGCTCGCAGATATAGCTAAAGCAGATATTTTTGTATACGCGTACACTGATGAAAACGCCAACCATCCCACAAATGCTGCCGAACTGATTAGTCACTATTTCAATTGCGTGAACGAAGTTCTGCGATCAGACGGGAACTACCGATCATATGTCAGACTCATCAGTCAGCAACTACTTCAGGTCCAAGATCACCAGTATCTCACAAGTTGGTTTGTGTTGCAGGATGATCCAGACGACGATCCCCTTCACTCCCTGATGGCACTCACGGTAGTGGGTGGGTACTTCCTGAAGATCAGGTATTCCTCACGATTGACAGATCCAAATATTGCAGCAAGCCAAGATGGCCTGGATGATAAAATGATGGTATTCCTGACGGAACTGACTTCCCATTTAGGGAAATCAGATCACGACAAGGCGGGACTATGAGTAAACGGAAAGACGTACCACAGGAACAGAACAAGAAATTACTGCGCGCCTTGGGTATTCGACACTCAGTATCAGATCGCAATCGCAGAACTACTTCTGCAAACGCAGGTCATGCTGGAGATCAACAGTCGTCAGGTGGATCTAATCAGGATTCCTTCATGCATGACATGCGACAAATGGATCAGATGTTTGAAGAGTGGTGGCAGAATCGAAGGAATCAAGGACCTTGATCTCTGTAAGGCAACAAGAGATTCTCCAAGCTATGGCGTGTCATTCAATGACGAACCCTGCGTCTGTGATCAATTTTTCGATCTCGAAATAACTGATACTATCTGGTTCATATTCTATCAGAACTTGCTTGGAACTAGAAATGAACTCAAAACTGCTTATTGCGTGTTGATTTTCCAGAAGTCTGCTCACCGACTCCACTTCAGACTCCCCAAGACTCATGAAACAGACAATTGTCTTTGTGGGATCTGCTTCAATTTGTGAGACAGAACGCTGTCCCTCTAATGTGATCGAGTAGGTGACCTCAACAAATGTCCCAATTGGAATATCCAGTACTGATGTGTTTTCCCCGTTCAGTTGAACTTTAAGATCTCCATCAATACTCACCGGAAGACAGGCTTGAGTTCCCAATTCACAAATCACGATAGTCTGATCATCAAGTTTTTCTTTACCAATGGTCCCAGTAAGAACCTGGCTTTCATCGGCGAACCCCGTTCCAAATCCCACTAAAACAAGCAATGCTACTATGATGCTGAAATGTGCACTAAACATGTTTTTGATCCTTTAGTTTGACCCACGAACTTCTTTAATCTTTAGCGTACATTCACTTATGTGATGCACATGACTCGAGCGGACCCTTGATTCAACCCCGAACTTCAACAAGATCATCCAGTCGGGATGAGTCACACATCCGTTGGTATCTTTTAATCGAATTCTTCAAGCAACTGCCGTCGCTTCCATTTCGTCATTTTGATGAATATCGAAACGAAAGGTTGTTCACAACTCGGAGGCAAGGCTCTCGAGGCCTCTATGACTGGAGGCAGACTTGCTAATCAAGTAGCCATTTTCAGGTAGTTCCCCTGGATCAATTGCCATTTGGGTAAGGCTGATCGCAAGAGCCAAATATTTCTTACCTGCAAATAACCGTGCCGGTATGTCATGAAGAAACCCGGCAAGTTTTGCACCGGGTTTCTTGCGATGAATTGAAATAGTGGGCTACTGTCTGTTTCGTCAGTCTTGCTCCTCCGGAATTTGGATTAACACTTCGCGTTCAGTTGGAATCGCAAACCACTTGTACAGTGCCGGTAGCACGAGCAAAGTTAGGATTGTTGAGGTGACCAATCCGCCTATTACGACTGTAGCCAATGGTCGCTGAACCTCACTCCCGGTTCCTGTTGCAAACAGCAGGGGAAGCAGACCAAGGGCAGTGGTCACGGCTGTCATCAAAACCGCCCTGACACGCATCTTCGATCCCTCAAGCGAGGCCAGATCCAAGTCCATCCCTTCCCTGACCTTTTGATTCAGGTAGGTGACAAGTACCATCCCGTTTTCAAGTGCTATCCCGAACAATGCAATGAAACCCACTGAGGACGGAACAGACAGGTTCTGACCAGATAGCCAGAGCGCGACGATTCCGCCTACCAGCGCCAGAGGGATATTGAGCAGGATAAGCGTTGTGTTCTTGAGAGAATTGAAACTCGAGAATAGAAGTAGTGCGATCAGCAACAATGTGATTGGCACAACCAGTGCCAACCGTTTGTTTGCTTCTTGCTGCAAACGAAACTGACCTCCCCAAGTGACCAAATAACCGGGGGGCAAATCAACATTTTTCCGGATCGCTTCGCCAGCTTCAGCCACAAACGATCCAATGTCCCGGTCATCAACATTGCATTGAATTGAGATGAATCTCTGGTTGTCTTCTCGAGTGATCTGTCGTGGACCTAGTATGGTTTCAATGCTTGCCAACTGTTCAAGTGGAACCAGGGCTCCCTCAGGCGTAGGAACAAGAATGGACCGGATTGCCTGCGGCGTATCACGTGCTTCCTCACGATATCTAACTAGAATTTCGAACCGTCGGATACCCTCGAGAATCTGACCTGCATCTTTCCCACCTACCGCTGCCTCGATAACCTCCTGGACTTCAGCGATTGGGACGCCATAGCGTGCAATTGCTTCGCGATCAATGCGGATCAGCAGTTGGGGGGTGCCAGTAATCTGATCAACTTGGATGTCCCTAGCACCAGATACTTCACGCAGCACAACCGCGATTTCATCTGCATTTTCTTTGAGGACATCTAGATCATCACCAAACAGCTTAACAGCCAATTCGGCCCTGACACCTTCTAGAAGTTCGTCAATCGTCATCGCAATTGGCTGAGTGAAATTCATCGCGACTCCAGGAATTTCACCAAGATCATCGCGAATGAGATCAACCAGTTCTTCTTGGTTGTCAACTCGCCAATCATCTTTATCCTTCAAGAGAACGTACATCTCGGAACTGTTCACCGGATCGGTGTGTGCACCCACCTCACCTCGACCGATTCGACTGACCACTTCCGACACTTCATGAATATCCATGAGGCGACGTTCGACAATAAGCGTTACTCGTTTACTTTCTTCCAAAGCGATTGACGGTGGCATTGTCAATCGAAGAACAATGGTTCCTTCCTGGAGTTCGGGAGTAAACTCGCTACCAAGTTGTGTCAGTCCAATACCGCCTAACACCAGCAGAACAACGATTAGCCCGATCGCCAAACCCCGGTTCCGAATGAAGATTCGGAGTATGGGTTCGTATATCCGGTTTATTCCTTTGATAACACGGTCGGAAAGGGGTGGTGTAGAAGTGTCAAGCTTCTTCCGCCGCATCAGCAGGCTTGACAAGACAGGCGCAAGAATAACTGCAAATAGTAGTGAGCCTGCCATTGCGAAACCAATTGTGTATGCCAATGGTCGGAATGTTTTACCTTCGACGCCTTGAAGCGTCATGATGGGGGCGAACACAACAAGAATGATCAAAATCGCAAAGACGACGGGCCGGACAACTTCACTGCTGGCACGCAGAATGATGTCAGTTCGACTTAAGCCTTTTGGTGGGTGTTGAATCAAACGGTCAATGTTTTCGACCATTACCACCGCGCCATCAACCATCATCCCGATTGCAATGGCAAGACCACCCAAAGACATCAGGTTGGCAGACAGGCCGAATTGTCGCATCAGTAAAAAAGCTATGAGCACCGAAAATGGGATTGATAAAGCGACAACCACGCTCGGACGCCAACCTCCCATGAACAGCAGAATTACTAGTGATACGAGCACGATTCCCTGAACCAATGCTTTAAGTACTGTGCTTACAGCTGCTTGTACGAGGCTTTTCTGATCGTAGTAAGGAACAATCCGTATTCCTTCAGGGAGGATCTCGTTAATCTCGACCATCTTGTTTTCTACTGCCGTGATCACGGTAGAGCTGTTCGTACCGTACAATTTGATCACTTGCCCAGATACAACTTCTCCCACCCCATTGTGAGTTTGCAGTCCCCGCCGAACAGCTCCTCCTTCGCGGACAAGCGCAACGTCATGAATATGGATTGGGATCCCACCCGCAGTTTTAATCACAACATCACGCAGATCGTTGATACCTGTTGCTAGCCCGATTGAGCGGACAACGTATTCTTCTGAGTTCTGCTCGATGAACTGTGCACCAGCATTGAGGTTGTTAGCTTCTAGCGCATCCAAAACATCGTGTAACTTGATATCGTATCGCATCAATGCTTCGGGATCGATCTCTACATGGAACTGTTTTTCCCAGCCACCAATACCAAGCACCTCAGTTACACCAGGAACCGTTTGCAAGTGGTATTTCACTAGCCAGTCCTGAATGCTACGCAGTTCAGTCAAAGAGCGGGAGCCAGTAGTGTCTTCCAGGTAGTAGAACAGCACCAGGCCCATACCGGTGGAGATGGGACCCATTTCCGGTTCACCGAATCCTTCCGGGATTTGTTCACGGGCTTCTTGCAGACGCTCGTTAACCAACTGGCGGGCGAAATAGATATCAACATCATCTTCAAAGTAGACATTGACAACTGACAGCCCGAAGTTGGATACAGACCTGATTTTGGTGATTCCAGGTAACCCATTCATTGCGGTTTCAACTGGATAGGTTATGTAGGTTTCTACTTCTTCAGGTGCCAATCCTTCAGTAACAGTAAATACCTGAACAAGATTCGGGGATACATCTGGAAATGCATCCACAGGCAGATCTTGATACGCCATCCATCCAGCAGCCATCACAAGGAGTCCGACGACAACAATCAATAGTCGGTTGGAGAGCGCAAAACGAATAATTCGATTAAACATGATGCTCTCCTTTAGTGATCATGGTCTTCGCCAAGTTCACCCTTGCCCATCTCAGCCTTCAGGGTAAAACCGTTCTTGGACACATAAGTTTGTCCAACTACCAAACCATCAACAATTTCAACATGAGTTTCGTTTTCCATCCCAATCACAACTTCAACAGGCTTAAACTCATCTCCCTCACGAACAAATAGGTGAGGTTTACCTTCTAGCATCACCAGTGAGGTTCGTGGAACAGCAATCTCTACAGGGAACTCCTCCGTAGCGACCTTGACTGTCACAAACAAGCCCGGCCTAAGTAATCCATTAGGATTTGTGACCTCGGTACGAGCGACTGCCGTTCGCGTTTCTTCACCCACAATCGGACCTACATAATTGAGGTTACCTGAAACGTTTGGAATTCCGTATCCAGCAATAACTACTACCGGCATCTGTTCACGAATCATACCTAGATCACGTGGGTACACCCTGGCATCAACCCAGACTGAAGACAGATCCGCTATGATAAACGCATCAGTTTCTTCCGCAACACGTTCACCTTGAACGATCCTTCGTTGAATTACCCTACCGTTAAAGGGAGCTAGTAATTCGTGGTGGGAAAGTTCAACTGACGGATCACTATCAATCGTTTGAATTCGATCTTCATCAATGCCTAAAGCATGCAAGACTTGTTCTGCAGATCGAAGAGAAATCACCGCCCCCTGTTTTTCACGTTCCGCCATCTGCAGTTCTTCGATAGAAGCGATGCCGTCTTCGCGCAGGGATTGTACGCGGTTATACGTCGCTTCAGCCAAACGGAGTTGTTCACGTGCTTCCAACAAGTCGGATTTGCTAGATGCCAATTGTTCGCTGTGAATAACAGCAAGCAGTTGCCCTTGCTGGACATAATCACCCTCATTTACGAGTACCTTGTGTACGTTACCAGGTACTGTGGGGGTTACATGTGCGATGCGGTCTTGATCCAGTCGTACTTCACCTGGTAAACTGATTTCACGATGCAATAATCCAGGTCCAGCAGTGGAAAGTTTGACACCAAACTCCCGGAGAACAGATTCCTCCATGTGGATGGCGACATCTTCATCGTGTTCCTCGTGCCCGTTAACACTTGATTCGTTCTCATGATCGTGTTGATCATGATCGGTATGTTCACTTTCTGACTGACATGCAACTAAAATCAGCGTAATCAGAATAGTAAGTCCACCAGTCATGAACCGGCGGATTAGTTTTTTCGTGTTCATCTATCGCTCCATCGGTTCAGTGTTCGATGCTACAATCGATTTTCCGGCGAGTTGGTCCAGTGCGATGTGTATGCTTTCCAGGTCGCGGGTAGTTTCCAGGTAACCCAGTTGACGTTGGAGCATACTTCGTTGTGCCTCAAGCACATCCAAATAGCTTGCTTTGCCCGCTTGATAACTACGGAGTGCGAGTCGTTTTACGTTTTCGCTGGTAGGGATCAAAACCTGTTCAAATGTGTTTAACCGTTCCCGTACAGCTTGAAGTTGCGCAAACGATTCCTGCCATTCCGTATTGAGTTCCAACTGACGTTTCCCGACCGAAGCCCAAGCGCTACGTTTCTGTGCAGTAGCAACCTCGATTTCGCCAATTCCACCCCATAAGTACCAAAGGGGAACAGATAGTCCGACCTCAAATCCCCAATAATCGGAACCTTCAACAGCGCTTGGGACGTGCTGCCGGAATCCACCTATTTCTAAACTCGGCAGCCAGGATGTAGCTGCAAGCGTTTGATCATTGTCGGCAGCATCTGCAAGCTTTCTGGCACTTAGCAAATCAAAGTTGTTCGCCCACACAGCTCCATCAATCGGAGGTACCCAATTCGACTGCAATGGGTTTGCTAGTTTGGTTGGTAGTGTCGTGTATCCGGTCAGGTTTTCTAATCGGGCTCGAGCCGCAGATTGATCAGATTGTGAAATGCGAAGGTCGGATCTCACTTCAGCAGCTTCTGCCTCTGCCCGGCTAACATCCAGGTCTGCGATTCTACCCACATCTCGCATTTGCCGAAACGTTAGTGCCTGAGTATCAAGGCTTGCGGCGTAGCGTTCCAACACAGCCAGTCGCTCATCGGCAAACCAAGCCTCCAAATATGCTGAACGCACTTCCCGCTCAAGATCCATCAGCAGAAGTTGCTGTTGAAATTCTGCTGCACCCACAAGTGCATTTTGTTTCTTGATTTGCCAGAAATAGCGAAGCGGGAAATCAATCTCTTGAAATAACGCCAATCGTCTTTCTTCGTATGTATTTACACCAGCCCCTTCAGGAATACCCTCGAACTCGACTGAGAATGAGGGTGAATCCAAGGATAGGCTGGAACGACGTGCACCCTTGGCTTGATCGAGGATGGCCGCCGCTTCTATGTATGTTGGATGATGATCGCGCGCAGCTATTACGGCATCTGCAACTGTCCATTGCTGGCTCTGTGCATTAGCAGCTAACGCGAGTACGACCACCACCAGCAGCACAAGTATCGTGCGCATGATGATTCTCCAGATATCAATAAAACGTAAAGTGTCTGTCTCTCTTGCGAAGAGCAGGTTATCAAAGGGATGAGAACAGCGAAGGTCTAAATCAAAAGAACTGTGGTGTTTGTTAGGGAGTCCGGGGTTTTGCACGTAGGCAATAACATGCACGCCGTTTTCTGACAATGCTGGCAAGGTGATTCAACGAAATCGCTATGGACCACTGTAGCAGAAGATATCAGTAGAGAGGGGAAAAGCGGCTTCGAATCAATATGAAATTCGGATAGTTCGATCAGAATATCAGTACAAGGATCTACTTCTGCCAAGCGATTTTGTAATTTGTTGAAGTGATCAGATTTGTCGTCACTATTGCTAGCAGAAGATTTGACCGAACAGCGCAGATCTGACACCCGTTCGTATTCAACATGGTCGCTATTTGAATCCATGCAGAGCACGACACTCCGATTCCCACCAACAGAAATCAGTATGGTAAGCACGAGAATCAGATTTGTCACTGGAAAGTTTCTGCTCACACTTTTCCTAAAAGTTAGATCATGCGACACTGCTGTCCGGTAGATTAGCCGGATCTGCTTGTTGACGTTTTCCGCCGCTT
>JAHLLB010000070.1 GCA_020444425.1 bacterium
AGGGATTCTCAACCAGTTCCGGGTCCGCGTCCGCAAGCGGACACGGGCACATTGGGCCCTTAGGTTCAGTGACTACAAACCCCTGCGAACCGCCGTTGGCGGGTCACAGGGGCATACGTTGAAGTAATTTTACTGCACCTGCCCACGACATTCATGTCGTGGCTTATCGTCTGGTGCAGGAATGTGCCCCTGATGGCTCCGCCAGCAGGGATTCTCAACCAGTTCCGGGTCCGCGTCCGCAAGCGGACACGGGCACATTGGTCCCTTAGGTTCAGTGACTACAAACCCTTGGGAACCGCCATACAGACGGCGGGTCACAGGGGCATTAAACAACGGCCAGTCACAGCGGCAGCTGGAACTCAGGCGGACATAAAGAAGGGGACAGTTCTGTCGTACAGAACGGTCCCCGGAATCAGACACTCCACCTGTCAGTCCACTTGTCAGAGTCCGGTTGTTTTCCTCAGGACTCAAGACTCAGGACTCAGGACTGTTTCTTACTGTCCGATCGTGCGGCGCGGTTCACGGCGATTGGTCAGCGCAAACGACAGCGCTTCGAGTTCGATCGCCATGTTTTCGTTACGCACGAACACGCCGTCCGGCACCTGAACCGTAATTGGCGCAAAGTTCAGGAAAGCACGAACTTTCGATTCGACCATTTTGTCGACGACGCCCTGGGCGAACTGGGACGGCACGGCGATAATCGCGACGCGGATCTTGTTCTTGCGGATTTCTTCGTCCGCGTTCGCAAAATCCTTCACCTCGATGCCGTGGTAGATGTTGCCGACCTTGTTCGGATCGTTGTCCAGCACCAGCTTGATCAGGAAGCCCTGCTGGCGGAACTGGTCGTAGTCGATCAACGCGCGCCCGATGTTACCGGCGCCGACCAGCGCGACATTCCACGTTTTGTTGATGCCGAGAATGCGTGCGATGTTGCGCTGCAGATCCGCGACATAGTAGCCGAGACCACGGCGTCCGAACGCCCCGAAGAAGGACAAATCCTTACGCACCTGCGCGGCGGTGAGGCCGTTCATGTCCGCCAGCTCCTGGCTGGAGATGGTGCGCATTCCCCGGTCATAGGCATACTTCAGCGAGCGATAGTACTTGCTCAGCCGCCGGACGGTCGCGTCCGAGATTTTGTTGCCGTTTGTGCCAATCGTCATCGTCAGTCCTTTCGCTCGGGCGGCTCAGGCCCCGGGGACGTTAGTTCTCGTCGTCCCCACGTTCCCCCAGCTCCGGCGAGTCGCTGCCTTCGTCAGCGCCAGCATCGCCAGGTATGTCGTCGTTATCAATCTCTGCATCGTCAGGATCTTCGCCCACGATCTCTTCCGGATCGGCGTCATCCTTGACGACGCGCGCGATTGACGAGATTTCGTCGCCATCATCGAGACGGAGCAGGCGCACACCCTGCGTCGCCCGGCCGATCACGCGTACATCGCTGACGTTCATCCGGATCAGCACGCCACGCTGCGTCATGATCATCAGATCGTCGTCATCGAGCACTTCCATGATCGCGATCATTACGCCGACCTTCGGCGAGGTCTTCAGGGTGATCACGCCGCCCGCGCCACGCTTGGTGAGACGGTAGTCGGCGATTTCGCTGCGCTTGCCGTAGCCCTTCTTCGTCGCGACCAGCAGGTTGCCGGCGCGTCGCACGACCACCATGCCAACGGTAAACTGGCCGCCCGGCAGGTTGACCCCGCGCACGCCCGCCGCCGCACGTCCCATCGCGCGCACATCGGTTTCACGGAAGCGTACCGCCTTGCCGCCGGAAGTACCGAGGATAACTTCGCACTCGCCGTCGGTGATGTCCGCCGCGATCAGTTCGTCGCCTTCCTTGATGTTGATCGCGTTGATCCCGCCACGGCGCACGTGCTTGTAGGCGTCCAGCGAGGTTTTCTTCACCAGGCCGTTCTGGGTGGCGATGATGAGGAATTTGTCCTCGGCGAATTCCTTGACGTTGACCACGGCGCGGATTTTCTGCCCGCCGAGTTCGAGAATGTTGATCAACGCCTTGCCGCGTGACGCCGGGCCGAGTTGCGGAATGTCGTACACCTTCAGCCAGTGCATGTGCCCCTGATCGGTGAAGATGAGCAGGTATTCATGTGTGGACGCCACGAACAGATGTTCGATGAAATCCTCTTCCTTCGGCTTGGCGCCGGTCCGGCCTCGTCCGCCACGGTTCTGCCGCCGGTAGGTTGACACCGGCATCCGCTTGATGTAGCCACCGAAGCTGATCGTGACCACCATGTCCTCTTCGGCGATCATATCCTCGATGGAAAATTCTTCGTAATTGGTAACGATTTCCGTTCGGCGTTCGTCACCGAACTTGTCAACGAGTTCCTGTAGCTCGGACTTGATCAGGTCGTCACGCGCCGACTTGTGCTCGAGCAGATGTTCGAGCTCGGCGATCTTCGCCCGGATTTCGGTCAATTCGTCGACCAGCTTCTGGCGTTCGAGACCTGTCAGACGGGCGAGGCGCATGTCGAGAATCGCCTGCGCCTGGCGTTCGCTGAGGTACCCGGTGCGCGGCTTGATCCGGCCTTCCGCCTCCGCGTTCTCGAGATCCTCTTCGTAAATCGGCAGGTTGGCGATCTGTTCGGGGGTGAACTCGTACATCAGGCGTTCTTTTGCCTGTTCCACCCCGGCACTGCTGCGAATGATCTCAATGATCTTGTCGATGTTATCGACCGCGATCTTGAGACCGTCGAGGATATGTTCGCGTTCCTGCGCCTTGCGCAGCTCGAACCGTGTCCGGCGCAACACCACATCATGCCGGTGCGCGAGGTACTTGACCAGAATGTCGTGCAGGTTCATCAGCTTCGGCACGCCCTTGTCCAGGGCGATCATGTTAATGCCGAAGGTGGTCTGCAGCTGCGTGTGCTTGTACAACTGGTTGAGCACGATATCCGCGATGGCGTCCCGCTTGAGCTCAATCACCATGCGGGTGCCGTCACGATCGGACTCGTCGCGCAGGTCGCGGATGCCTTCAATCTTCTTGATGTTGACCAGCTGCGCGATCTTTTCGATCAACGTCGACTTGTTGACCTGGTACGGCAGTTCGGTGACGATAATCGCCTGCTGATCGCCCCGTCCTTCTTCCACATGCGCCCGTGCCCGGATAACCATGCGTCCACGGCCGGTGCGGTAGCCTTCGCGTACCCCTTCGATGCCGTAGATGATGCCGCCGCTCGGAAAGTCCGGCGCGGTGACAAAGCGCATCAGGTCGTCCACGCCGCCGTCCGGATTCTCAATCAGGAACACCAGCGCGTTGACAATTTCGGTCAAGTTGTGCGGCGGGATGTTGGTCGCCATGCCGACAGCGATACCGCCGACGCCGTTCACGATCAGGTTCGGCAGCTTCGCCGGGAGAACGGCCGGTTCGGTCATCGTGTCGTCGTAATTCGGGACAAAATCGACCGTTTCCTTGTCGAAATCGGACAGCATTTCCTCGGCAATTCGCTCGAGGCGGGCTTCGGTGTAACGCATCGCAGCAGCGGAGTCGCCATCGACTGAGCCGAAGTTGCCCTGGCCGTCAACCAACGGGTAGCGCAAGCTGAAATCCTGCGCCATGCGGACGAGGGTATCGTAAATCGACGAGTCGCCGTGCGGGTGATATTTACCCATCACGTCACCGACGATACGCGCGCTTTTCTTGTATGCCCGTCCCGCACCGACGCCGAGTTCCTGCATGCCGTAGAGGACGCGGCGGTGCACGGGTTTGAGGCCGTCCCGCACGTCCGGCAGGGCACGCGAGACAATCACAGACATGGAGTAATCGAGGTAGGAATGACGCATTTCATCGACGAGAGCGATCTCGCGAATGCGTTCCCCGGGTACAGTCAAATCCATTGGGTTGGAGTTCTCCGTTCTCTATCGTTCGCCCGGAAGATCCGGGGAAGAGTCGTTTCCACTTGTGTTACCCGTTCAAACCTGCCCGGCGGACACAGAGCCGGGCGCTGGGAAACCGGGAATATAACCTGTTTCGGTTTCCGTGAAACCCCCTCACTCTGGACTTCGCTCCGAAGACGGTGCCGGTTGAATAGCCTAAAACACCGCACAGGCGTGAACGAGCCAAGATACGCACGCTTTTTCACATGTTGCAAGCGCCGATTCCAGCCGTCACGAAGCGCCTCTCCTTTAGACACAGGCGTAATTGCAGATATTTACTGAGTTTACAAGATACTGCAAAAAACGAACTGTGCCTCTGAATCCTTGTGCCATTTCGCAAGAGCGAAAAAGTTTACACTCGTGTATCACAAATCTTTCCGGAAACACTGTACCAGCCCGGCGTCCTCGAATCCCAGCGCGAGATGGGCGGCGATGCTGCTGTCGTTATCGGTCTCGGTGTCGGACGCGAATTCGCTGCAGCCTTGTTGCCGGCCCCAGTCTTCGGCGGCACGGATCAGCGCCCGGCCGACACCCATGCGTCGCGCTTCCGGCGCAACGTACCAGCCTTCCAGGTACGCAACTCGTGTGGTGCGGCAACCTTCCGCGCACGGCCGAATGGACAGTTCGGCGAAACCGGCGAGCGATCCGTCGTCATGTTCCGCAACCAGCACCGCCTGCGGTTCTGTGGCCGAACCATCGTAAATCTCATCGATTTCGGCGGCGTGTTCGTCTCGCGAACCTTCCGGCCACAGCGCTACCCGCATCGCCAGCCATCGATCACGGTCGGAGCTAGTCACAGGCCGAATCTGCATGATGAATATCCCTCCCGGGACGTGTTCTGTTGCAAAAAACGGCTGACGCCTGCAAACTTGTCCCGTATGTTTGGCCACATCGACAACCATACCGGAGAATCATACAATGAACAACCGCCAGCTAGGCAACAGCGAGATGGAGTTCAGCGAGATCGGCCTCGGCGCATGGGCAATCGGCGGCGGCGGGTACGCGTTCGGCTGGGGCAACCAGGACGACAAGGACTCGGTCCTGACCATCCGTCACGCGCTGGACGTCGGCATCAACTGGGTCGATACCGCCGCGATCTACGGCCTCGGCCATTCGGAAAAGGTGGTCGGTGAAGCGATCAAGGGCCGCCGTAACGAGGTCTTTGTCGCGACCAAATGCTCCATGGTCTGGGACGACAACGGCAACATTGACAACAGTTTGAAGGCGGAGAGTGTCCGTGCTGAGTGCGAGGCCAGCCTGAAACGGCTCGGCGTCGACCACATCGACTTGTACCAGATCCACTGGCCGAACGATGACGAGCGCATCGAGGAAGGCTGGGCGGAGATTGGCCGTTTGATCGAGGAGGGGAAGGTGCGGTACGGTGGCGTGTCGAACTTCCTCACGCAGCACCTCGAACGCGCGAATGCGATCCACCCGGTGACCAGCCTGCAGCCGCCGTACAGTATGCTGCGCCGTTGGATTGAGGACGCCGAGCTCGGCTGGTGCCGTGACAACAACTGCGGCATCGTCTGCTACAGCCCGATGCAGGCCGGTTTGCTGACCGACAACTTCGGCGAGAAAAAGCTGGATGACGAGGACTGGCGGAACAAGTCGAAGGAACACATTGAGCCAAATGTCTCGATCAACCTGTGGTTTGTTGATCAATTGCGTCCGATCGCGGAGAAGTACAACAAGACCGTCGCGCAGTTGGCATTGGCGTGGACACTCCGCCGTCCCGAGCTGACCAGCGCGATTGCGGGGGCCAGGCGTCCCGCGCAGATCGAGCAGAACGCGGGCGCGTCCGGCTGGTACATCGAGGAACCCGACCTGCAGAAGATCAACGCGCTGCTCGCGGAACGTGAACAGCGTGTGAAACAGGCGGACGGCTACATCTTCGAGATGCAGCGGTAGTTTGTTCATCAAGGTATGTCGATACAGCCGCGCCGGGAGTCAATTCCGGCGTGGCTGTTTTTTGTCTACTCCGCGATTCCGCTACAATGTGACCCCCATCTCTCGAGTGGCCAAGATCAGCCTTGTACCTTCGCCGGTCACGCGGCAAGTTTGTCGCACCCGATCCGGTCTGTTCTTGAGGCTTGCAATGCGCTGGTTTGTCTATCCCTTGTTTGTCCTGCTGACGGTGACTGCGTTCGCGCAGCCGCCAGCTGTGCTCTGGAATCACTCGTATGGAGACGGGACGTCCGAGGAAGTCCATTCGGTGCGGCCGGTGCCCGGCGGCGGGTTCATCCTTGCGGGGGTCACGGACGAGGGGTCCGGCTACACCGCCGCGTGGTTGCTGCGTGCGGACGAAGACGGCGAGGAGCTGTGGTCGTCGGTCAACGGCGGCGAGCTCGCAAACGCCGTCTACTACGCCGAACCCACCGAAAACGGCTTCATCCAGTGCGGATCAACGTGGTCCTATTCGGGCAATGATTCCTGGGACGCCTACATTGGCCTGCTCAACGCGGACGGTTCGCCCGAGTGGCAACGTCTTTTCGGATCGGCCACGCGGAATGATTGGTTCAACTGCGCGCGTGTCGTGCCGGACGGCGGCTACATCGCCTGCGGTTACCTCGCCAACCAGCCCAGCTTGTGGCGAATCGGCCCGCAGGGGTCGGTGTACTGGGTGCGCAACCAGCGTGAGGGCGAACAGAACGATTTCACCTTTGTCGAACCGGTCACGGACGGCTTCCTCGCGGCGATGGTCGATTCGTCCCGCTTCGCCGTGCTCCGGATCGAATCGAACGGCGACTTCCGCTGGCGTTATCTCGACGATGAAATCGGCGCGGCGGAATGTGTCCGTGCGCGGGATGACGGCTCCATCTTCGCCTGCGGCTATCGTGAACCGGTCGGCGGAATGAACCGTGCGTGGCTGGTGATGCGCCTGTCCGCGGATGGCGTCCCGGAGTGGACCGATATAATCGACGATCCCGCCGCGCAGACGGCGGAAGATCTGTGGTTTACCGCCGATGATAAGCTGATCGTGGGCGGCTGGTCACAGCAGCCGGACGGTTCGGTCGACCGTTGGCTGATCAAGTACGATCTCGACGGCAACCGTCTCTGGCAGTTTACCCTCCCAGGCGGCCGGGCGAACAGCGTCGCGCAGGCGTGGGACGGCAGCTACGTTTTCGCCGGCACGCACGGCTCCACCCCGCACGAGTCTGTCGATTTCCGCCTGTTCAAAACGACGCCGGAAGTGTCGGTCAATGTCGCGCCGCTATGGAACACCGTCCCGCCGCAGGGGCAGGTGCTGTTGTTCTCCGCCGACCTGAGCAACATCCTGACCGAACTGACATCGGCGGATGTGTGGGTTCGTGTGACGACACCGGGCGGATTGTCGGTGCCCATGTCGATGCATGACTTGTCGGTGACGCTACAGCCCGGCAGCACGTATTCGCGTCCTTCCACGCCACTGTTTGTCCCCGGTCCCGCGCCGGGTGGGGTGTACACGGTCATCGTCTACATCGGAAATCAGGACGAGGACCAGCATCTCGGTGTCGGTTCGTTCCGGTTCTTCAAGAACGGGCAAGGGACACAAGATCAGCAGGAAACACGTTCGAGGTGACGCCGGGTGGAAACTCGGGACGTTGAAATTCGTATACTCGGACAAACCTGTATCACGACCCGGACAGCCTGTGTACCGCTCAATCTCGCAGCTTTCACGATCCTCGCGTCCGCGTCCGCAAGCGGACACGGGCACATCAGTACATGCCCACGACATTCATGTCGTGGATCACCCACACGTTCCAGTGACTACCACCCCAGCCGTACATGCCCCAGACA